>CAYRUQ010000010.1:0-48259 GCA_964427595.1 uncultured Clostridiaceae bacterium
AATGTTTTCACGCTTGTAACTACTGCATTAGCATTAATTTAATTACATATGAAAATGGAGGCTGAATCAGCCTCCATTTTTTAAATAAAAACTATGGTAAGATGTCCTATCATAGTTGATCATCATTTATATTTCTTGCTGCTTTTTCCAGTGGAAGTATTGACGTTCTTCTTAGAGGCTTCTTTGATAGCTCTCATAGTCTGATTAACACGAGCTTGTGAAGGAGTGACACCCATCGAAGAGTACATAGCTTTGATCATGGCTTCGCTGATAGGAGGATTCTTCTCAAGTTCTGTTTTAAAGAGCTTTCTAGCGAGGAAATAACCGCCTACAACACCAACCAGCAAGACGCCGATGATGCATAAGACAAATCCCCAAACAGGTATTTCCATCTCTCACCTCAAGCGCGGGAATCGTAATCACCGGTGTCGGTTCTGACGATGACAGAAGTTCCGTTCTTAACGAACATAGGAACTCTGATTTTTAAACCGGTCTCTAAGACAGCATCTTTGGTAGCTTTGTTGACAGTATCACCAGCGACAGCGTTATCGTCAGTATCAACGATTTTCAAAGTGACCTTAGGAGGAAGTTGGATACCTAAAATCTCAGTCCCATAATAAGTGATTAAGACATTGGATTCAGGAGCTAAGAATTGAAGTTCCCAAGCGATTCTTTCTTTAGGCAACTGAATCTGATCGTAGCTCTCGTTGTCCATGAAGTAAGCAAATCCGCTATCACCATCATCAGCATAGAGAAATTGCATCTCTTTCTTGTCGAGATAAGCGAGTTCAACTTTAGTACCGCTGAAAAGCATCATTTCAGAGATAGCACCGCTTCTGAGATTCTTGCACTTGATCTTGTGCTTCATCTTGGCCATAGCGGTCTTGTTGTGTTGGATATCAATGACGTTCAAGAGGTTATTGTCATAAATGAAGACTTTGCCCGGTCCGAGTTCGCCGGCATCGATGATATCAGCCATCTTTTCTTAACCTCCGATTACTTCTTCTCTTCGTGACGAGTGACTTTTCTGCAGTGAGGGCAGAATTTGTTCACTGAAAAACGATCGGGATGAAGTTTCTTGTTCTTAGTTGTGATGTAATTTTCATTCTTGCATTCAGAGCAACGAAGAATGATGTCGAGTCTTTTCTCTGCCATATTTACCTCCGTTTAAATAAACCTTCAAAATTATAAGGTTTAAGCTATCAGTAAACAACATGAATTTGTAAAATTACCGAAAATTTTAAAAATGTTCAAATCCTTTAGACTTTAACAACTAGGATAGTTTGTTAATTTTTATGTTTCATCACCACTCTTAACTAAGCACTTGATATGTGATAGTATAAAAATCAAGAGGATTAGTCTAAAATCAAATCGTGAATAAATATCTATTTTCAATCGGTAATAAACTCATCGGTGATGGTTCTGTCTTGATTCAATCAATGGGAGATAGAAAGACCACATTAATAGATGATCTAATAAATTTGACAAATCATCTTTCAAAGATGGGCCTTGATATGATGCGTTTTTCTGTTCTTGATGAAGAAGACGCTAGAGCTTTAAAAATAATTAAAAGCAAAGTCTCAATACCGATTATTGCTGATATTCATTACAGTGCTAAGCTCGCTCTGCTTTCTATTGAAGCCGGAGTTGATAAAATCCGCATCAACCCTGGTAATATGCCAGAAAGCGCACTGAGAAATGTCATCAATGCTATCAAAGAGAAAGACTTACCCATTAGAATCGGAGTCAATTCCGGTTCATTAAATGAATACAAAGGTAAAGGCTCTACCCCAGATGAAGATTACTTTTTAGCTTTAGATAAAACTCTTTCTGTCTTTGAACAAGAAGGCTTAAAGAAGATAGTTCTATCACTTAAAAGCAGTGATCCAAAGACTTTGACAAAGCTTTATTTAAAAGCAAATGAAAAATATCCTTATCCTCTTCATATCGGACTGACCGAATCAGGTTTTGGAATTCAAGGTTCAATCAAAAGTGCACTAGCCATCGCTCCTTTATTAGAACAAGGCATCGGAGATACTATCCGTATCTCACTTGCTGATAATAGAGAAGAGGAACTAAGGGCTTGTAAGACACTTTTAAAAGTCACAGGTCGGAGAAAAGATATTCCAGAACTTATAGTTTGCCCTACTTGTGGAAGAACAGCTTATGACTTAAAAGACACGGCTAGAAAAGTCCAATCTCACCTTGACACTCTCTTCAAGGAAATAAAAGTCGCAGTTATGGGCTGTCCAGTCAATGGGCTTGGTGAAGGAAAAGACGCTGATTTAGGCATCGCTGGAACTGGTCAAGAACATACCCTTCTTTTATTTGCTAAAGGCAAACCTCTTGGTACTTATAACGAAAAAGAGGCGCTTAAACGCCTCTTTGAATTAATCGATAACTTTTAATCCTCGTGGTAATCAGCGGCATTACCACCTGCTTTAGCGATGTTAGTTCTGACGACTTTCATCCTGTGTTTTCGTTTGACCTTTTCGACCGCTTTTTTAACTTTCTTTTTATATCCAGGCTTGACTTTCTTAGATTTAGTCTGCATAACGGCATGTCTTATCTGTTTCTGTAATTTATCAGTAGACTGATCTTTTTTACCAAGATTCTTAAAGACATACTTCTCACGTGTGAGTTTTAATTCACCTTTAGAGATGACAAATAAATCAGCTTTGACGCCTCTTCTTAAAATCGCTTTGATATCGGAAGAAGATTTTTCATCGTCTTCGGAATACATGATAAAAGAATCACCCTCAGAATAGAATCTTCCTGCTCTTCCTGCTCTATGGAAGTAATAATCAGTATCTTTAGGTAAGTCATAAGAAATGACAGTATCGACTTCCTTAAAATCAAGACCACGACTAGCGTAATCAGAAGCTACTAAAAGAGAGTGTTGTGGCTTAGAAAAAGCATCTGATGTCTTCTTGATCTCACGCTTTTCTAAATCCCCTGAGAGAAGAAGAAAATCGATATCATCATTCTTTAATTTGTCTGCGAGTTGATAAAGTTCTTTCTTAGAAGAGACAAAGAGAACAGCTTTATAATATTTGATTCCTTTAAGGAGAATCTTTAAAGCTTCATATTTATCACTGCTTCTAATGTTGACTAGATGATGAGAGATCGTCGTGTTATTGATTCCTTCATCTCTAGCATCGACGATATTTTTGATATTGAAGAATGATTTTATCCTCTTGATATTTTGAATGCTTAAAGACGCAGAAAAGAAAGAGACGATGCCTTTAGCGATAGAACCTTTTAAGATTGTAAGCTGTTCTTCAAAGCCATCAAAAGCAACCATATCACCTTCATCGATAATGATATAGTTTAAATTTTCCGATTTATAGTGTGAAAACAATTCTTTCAGTTGAGAAAGAGTAGTCACTACAATAAGCGGATCAGCTTTCGTGAAATCTGCTTTGCTTTTAATCGCTTTTAAACTATCTTCCGGATAACCGAGATCCTTCAATATCTTGTTAGCTACGCTCTTAATCTGATCGATTAAAACAACAGTCGGGGAAATGATGATGGCCTGTAAATGACCATCTTTAACAAGATTAGAGATGATAGGCACTAAAAAAGCGAGGGTTTTACCAGTTCCTGTCGGAGCTAAACCGAGAACATTTTCCTTCTTTAATAAAAGGGGAATAGTTTTAGCTTGAATTGAAGAAACTTTAGTAAAACCTTGGTTAGATAAAACGGTGGTAAGCTCATTAGAGAGCGCAAAGGAGCGAAAATCAAGCCTCTCCATCGTTATCTCCTTCGACTGTTTTTATCCCTAATACATCAGTATCAGCAGTCGGCACCTTAGAAGGGCAAGCAGACATCGGGTATACGCCTTTGAGATTCTTTGGGAAGGCGACCACATCTCTGACGTTATCAGTATTAGCGAGAATCATCGCAAGCCTCTCAGCACCGATTCCAAAACCACCTTCAGGAGGGACTCCGTATTTCAAAGCTTTGACTAAGAAACCGAATCTCTCCTCAATATCAGTATCAGTTAAACCGATGATTTCAAAGACTTTCTTCTGAACAGCACTATCATGAATTCTTAAAGCTCCTGAAGAGAGTTCAACCCCATTTAAAACAGTGTCATAAGCTCCTGTTCTGACTTTCTCAGGCTCAGTATCAAGATATTTCAAATCCTCATCTAAAGGCTTGGTAAATGGATTAGAAAGACATTCATAACCATCATCCGTCTTTTCAAACATCGGCCAATTGATGACGAATAAAGGAGCATATTGATCTTTTTTGATCAAATTACATCTCTCACCATAATGAAGTCTTAAAGCACCAAGTGCCTTCTGAGCTTTCTCTTTCTTACTATCTGCGCAAAGGATTACTAAATCGTTGTTCTTAAGGTTAAGTTTAGAAACAAGCTTACTAACATTTTCGAGATTTAGATTCTTAACGATGCTTCCAGTTAACTGCCCTTCAACAAACTTAAGATGAGCTACACCAAAAGCACCATACTTCTTAGCTAACTCATTATCAGAATCTTGGTTCTTTCTAGTGACTTCTAAAGCGATATTATCAACTTTTAAAGCGATGACACCTTTTCCTTCATAGGCTTTAAAGCCAGAACCTTCTAAAGTATCTGTGACATCCTCAAGGAGCATGTCAAACCTCATATCAGGCTTATCAGTTCCATATTTAGAAATAGCATCAGCATAATCTATTCTCTTAAAATCAGGAAGATCGACATTGATGACTTTCTTAAAAATATGTTTTAAAAGCCCTTCAATGACATTTAAGACATCTTCTCTTTCAACGAAAGACATCTCGCAGTCAATTTGAATGAACTCGGGTTGTCTATCGGCTCTTTGATCTTCATCTCTATAACAATGAGCGAGTTGGAAATAACGATCAGTTCCTGCCACCATCAAAAGCTGTTTATAAAGTTGCGGAGATTGAGGAAGAGCATAGAAAGAACCTTTGAAGATACGACTAGGAACAAGATAGTCTCTTGCTCCCTCGGGGGTTGACTTAATCAAGGTAGGAGTATCAATCTCTTGGAAGTTTTGTTCATATAAATACTCACGTGCATATCTACTAAGTGCAGAACGGATAGCTAGGTACTTTTGCATCTGAGGTCTTCTCAAATCTAAATATCGATACTCAAGTCTCGTATCCTCTAGTGCATTAGTATCATCTTTTATCTCAAAAGGAGGAAGTTCAGAAACAGAGAATACTTCAATTGATTTGACTTGAATTTCAATCTCTCCCGTCTTCAAATGTGGATTGACACTTTCTCTCTTAGAGACGATACCCGTTGCTTTGAGGCAGTATTCGCTTTTAATCGGATTAGACTCATAAAGATGAGGAGGAACATTAAGCTGAGTGATACCATATTTATCTCTTAAATCGATGAAGACTAAGCTTCCGAGATTTCTGATCGTATCCGCCCACCCACAGAGAGTGACTTCCTTGTTGATATCTTTAGCGGTCAGTTCACCGCAAGTATGTGTTCTAAGCATATTTCACCTCTTGAGCTTTCTTTCTAGAATCTCATCAAGACTGACTTCTTCTTGCTCTCTACTTTCCATGTTCTTCAGCTTGTAATTATCTTCATCTTCGATGATGACATACTTAGCTTTCAAACGATCAGCCATTTTGAAGGCACCACCAAGACCTTTACTACTTGATGGATAAGTAACTTTAAGACCTTGACTTCTCAGCTTTTCAGCCAAATAACTGACACGACTTTCACCCTTTTTAGGAATGATGAAAACATCGATGTCTTCATCATTAATAAGCTCAGCTTTTCTCTTCTCATCAAGACAGAAAGTGAGTCTTTCAATACCAAGGGAGAATCCGATACCTTCAAATCGAGGGCCACCGATATCCTTCATCAGATTAGCGTACTTTCCTCCACCTCCGATAGCACCGATAGAAAGATTAGAAGCATCGTAAAGTTCAAAGACAAGACCGGTGTAATAATCAAGTCCTCTTACTAGCCCATCATCAAACTGATAAGAGATACCAAGTTCATCTAAGGATTTTAAGATGTGATCTAACTCTGCTTTATCTTCATCAATGAGATAATCACTGATTCTAGGTGCGTTTATAGCAATCTTTTGATCACTTTCAACTTTACAATCAAGGATTCTCAACGGGTTAAGATCAAGTCTTCTTTGACAGTCTTCACACATATCTTTAATCCTAGGTGTGAAGTAATCTTTCAGAGCAACTTTGTATTTTTCTCTAGATGAGAAAGAACCTAAAAAGTTGAGTTTTACAATGACTTTCTTATCTAGAAGATGTTCACAAGCTCTGACAGCTAAAAGAAGAGCATCTAAAGAAGCATGTAAATCGAGTTTAGTATCCAAAAACTCAATGCCAAATTGATGGAATTCCCTCAGTCTTCCTGCCTGAGGACGATCATAACGGAAAACAGGTCCACAATAAGAGATTCTCAAAGGAAGGTCAGGTGAAGCATAAAGCTTGTTTTCTAAGACTGCTCTGTTGATAGAAGCAGTGTATTCAGGCCTTAAAGCGTATTGTTTATCACCTTTTTTAACTAAATCAAAAGTCTCTTTAGAGACGATATCAGAGCTCTCACCGACAGTTCTATTAAAAAGACGCAGTTCTTCAAACATCGGGACATCCATCTCTTTAGCCCCATAAAGAAGAGCATCATCTAAAAGAAGCTTTCTTATACCTTCATAAAGAGACTGATCAGTTCCATAAGAATCCGTCGTCCCACGTGGTTTTTTGATCTCGTTTGCCATAATGATCCTTTCTAATGAGTAACTCTGTCGATTCGATAAACAGATTTCACTTGGTATATCGCATTAATGTAATGAGCTAAAACTTGCGTATCAGCCACTAACAAAGTCAAGTTGATAGTAGTAGTTGAGTTAGAAGGATGATACTTAGCGTTGACTTTGAAGATCTGAGCGTTTTGCGCATTAAGACAATTTAAGACATCGATAAGAAGTCCGTTTCGATCCTGACATTGAACCGCTAAATCGACTGGATAATTCTTATTCTTAGGAGAATTAAGATTCCATTTAACTGCGATCAAACGACTCTCATCACTTTTAGTGATATTGACACAATCTTTTCGATGAACTTTGACACCCTGACCGGTTGATACAAATCCGATTATCTCATCTCCAGGGATAGGCTGACAACAAGCCGCTAAAGAAGTCAAAACCGAGTCTCCGTTTTGTAAAACCACCGCATCATAGGTGTTCTTCTTCATCTTCTTTTGGTTGATGTGATCAGCCATCTGTTGAGCAGATGGTCTAGCATCATACTCAACACTATCGGAAGCATCGATGACTTGGAAAGGCATGATGTTCCTATTACCTATCAAATTTAAGACATCATCAACCGATTGACACTTAAATGTCTCTAAAACTTTTTTAGTGATGACTTTCGTGATATCGATATTGAGTTTTCTCTCTCTTAAAGCATCATTTAAACCCTGTCTACCCTTCTTGATGTTATCTTCTCTCAGGTAGTCAGCATTTTGCTTCATCAGATATTTTCTGATTTTGTTCTTTGCAAAATTAGTCTTAGCGATGTTGACCCATTCACTATTAGGAGAAGAATTTTTAGAAGTGATGACTTCCACAACATCCCCGGTTTTAAGAGTGGTAGAAAGAGGAACTAAGACATTGTTGACTTTAGAACCAGAGACATGTTCTCCGATATCTGAATGGATTCGATAAGCAAAGTCAATCGGTGTCGATCCATTAGGAAGACAGATGACTTTTCCTTTGGGAGTGAAGACATAAACATTAGCGTCAAAGATATCATGAGAGAGAGTCTCGACATAGTCTTTAGCGTTTTGTTCTTTATTGTCGTTTTCAGAAGACATCGAGACGAAATCTTTAAACCAATGGAGTTGGTTTTCAATCTCGACTTGCTCTTTTTTAGCATCATAGGAAGTGCCTTCTTTATAACGCCAGTGAGCAGCGACGCCAGATTCAGCTAACTCATCCATCGCACTCGTTCTGATCTGTATCTCAAACATGTGACCAGTATCGGTAATAATAGTCGTATGAAGAGATTGATACATATTCGGTTTAGGCATAGCGATGTAATCTTTAAAACGCCCAGGAACAGGTTTGAAGTTAGCATGAACATAGCCTAAAGTCTCATAACAATTCTGTTCTGTCTTGGTGATGATACGAAGAGCCATGATGTCATAAATCTCTTCAAAAGAATGATGCTTGATATACATCTTCTTATAAATCGAATAAATCGATTTGACTCTGTCTTTTATTTCAAAAGGAATCTTAGTCGGCTTTAATATCTTGATAAGTTCGTTCTTAAGTTTCGTACAAGAACCCTTAGCATCACTGATTAGTTCATTTAGTTTCTTTTCGATGAACTTGTATTTCTCGTTCTCAAGATAATAAAGAGCAGTATCTTCTAGCTCAGTTTGAATCTTATATAAACCGAGTCGATGTGCGATAGGGGAATAGACTTCAAGAGTCTCCTTAGAAATTCTTTCTTGCTTATGCTGTGGTTGAAAAGCGAGAGTTCTCATATTATGAAGTCTATCAGCTAATTTGACGATGATGACTCGGACATCTTTGGCCATGGCTACGAAAATCTTGCGGTGATTCTCAGCCGTAAACTCAACATTCTTATAATCAGAAAGACGAGTGACTTTTGTCAGACCATCAACTAATTGAGCAACTTCTTTTCCAAAGATATCACTGATCTCTTCAATCGTGGTGGTCGTATCTTCAACCGTATCATGAAGAAGACCTGCGATTATCGTTTGAGGACCGACATGAAGTTCTGCTAATATCTCAGCTACACCTAAACAATGCGTGATATAAGGATCACCTGATTTACGGAATTGACCTTCGTGTTTTTCCTTAGCAAAAAGATAGGCCTTTTGAATTAATTCAAGGTCTTTAGTATCACTGATATAGGTGGAATAAGTGTCTTTTAATTCTTCAAATGTGGTGATGTGGTCTTTGATTTCCATCGTTTTACAACTCAATTAAAGATGAGCATTTCAACTGACAATCTTCTTCACCATGCAAATCTTTGAGAGTGATTAATGTTAAAGCTCCTACCGGAATACCACCGGCATGAGAAACAAGATCTTTCAAAGCAGCAAAAGTGCCACCAGTAGCCATCAAATCATCGACGAGAAGAACTCTTTGACCAGGTTTAAAAGAGTCCTTGGGTATAGCTAAAGTGGCTGTTCCATATTCAAGTTGATATGAGATTTGATAGATGATGCCGGGGAGTTTACCAGCTTTTCTAGCCATGACGAAACCGAGTTTCATCTTGTAGGCTAAAGCTGCTCCAAAAATGAAGGCTCTAGACTCAGGACCACAGATGATATTAGGGTTGTATTCTTCAGCGATCTTAGCTAAATCATCGATGCATGACTGAAAAGCGACTGGGTCTCTTAAAAGAGGAGAGATGTCCTTGAAGGCGATTCCTTTTTTTGGGAAATCCATCGTTGTGCTGATATACTTTGTATAGTCCATAACTATCCTCCTTTAGAGACTAGAAACATACGTCTCATCTCGCTGTAATATTATATATAAATTTATTTATATGATTAAAATTATCGGTCAATACGGCTACTGTTATGGTGTGGAAAACGCTATTACAAAACTACTGGAAGCTGGTGGAAAATACTCACCACTCTTTTTATCGCATCCTCTTATTCACAATGTCAGTGCTAACGAGGCTTTGATGAAGCTAACAAACGCCAAATTACTTCAAAATAAAGAAGATTTGAAAGAAGAAGGAGCTATCGTTTTTTCCGCTCATGGTCATACGATTGAACAGGAGAAAGAATACCAAGATAAAACACATCTTATTGATGCGGTTTGTCCACTTATCAAACAGCGTTATCAGCTACTACAGAACCATCAGTGCGATAATGTCACTTTTCTCTTTTTAGGTAAGCCAACGCATCAAGAGACACTCGGTTTTCTCTCACATTTTCCTTTTTTAACTCTTCTTGATTCTACTAAGCCACTTGAGGATCAAATCGAAAATCTCTCTTTAAAAAACAAAATCTTCCTTGTTCCTCAAACAACGATAGGTCTCAACACATTAAATAAAGCCATCTCTCTTCTAGAAAAGAAAGGAGTGGTTGAACATTTAGACATTTGTCCAATCTACAAGAGAAGATGCGAGGAAGTTCTAGATTTTCTAAAAGAAAACGATACTTTAAACGCTGTTGTCATCGTCGCTGGCGATCCTTCTTCAAGTAATGCAAAAGAAATACATCAAGCAGTCAAGCTAAATTATCCAAACATCCCAGTTTATATCGCATTAAAAAAAGAGCAACTAGATTTAAAGTTGCTCTTTAATAAAGACATTTATCTCACTTCGGCAACCAGTGTCAGCAAAAAAGAAGTTGAAAATTTAGAAAGAGAATTAAAGTCTCTTTTTGATGTAATCTAGAACCTCTTTTTTAGCTTTGACATCAATCTGTCTGATTCTCTCATTAGAAAGATTAAATTTCTTAGCTAAATCTTTTAATTTGCCGTTTTCTTCATCAAGATTTCGGGCTAAAAAAATCTCTTTTTCACGTGGTTGAAGAGTATCAATAGCTTCTTTAAAAAGTTTTGTCTGTTCAAGTAAGGAAGAGATTTCTGAAGGAGAATAACCAGTATCAGCTACCACATCATAAAGAGAGCCTTTATCTTCATCATCAGGTCGGATATTTTGGTCTAAGGAATAAACATCCTTGATAAAAATACCTAAATCGGCAATATCATCTAAGGAAGTTCCATCATCTAAATATTGAACTACTTCCTCATCAGTAGGTTCCCGCTCTAGTTTGAGCTTCAATTGTTCACGTGCGTTTTGAACTTTTCTCTTTCTAGTTTGAAGCCAATTAGGGATTGCGATCATTCTCGAATGTTTAGAAAGATATCCTCTAATCGCATTTTTGATATATGGTGTAGCGAAGGTAGAAAAAGCATAGCCTAAAGTGATGTCATAGTCTTGAACTGCGTTCATCAAACCGAGTGATCCTTCTTGAACTAAATCATCGATAGAAACATGATTGATCTTGGCATAATCTCTAGCGATTGAGATGACTAAACGAAGATTCTTTTCGACAATCAAGTTCCTTAATTCAACAGAAGGGTTCTCATGATATTCCTGTAAATAAAGGTTATTTTCACTTGCGCTTGGAGCTTTGATATTTTGAAGATAAGCTTCATATTCAGCATCTGTTTCTTTAGCAAAAGAATCAGATTTCTCTTCTTCAAGCTCATCATCAATATCAAAATGAGGGTTTTGAATCATTCTTTATCCTCCAACAAACAGAATGGTTTTTCATATTTATATGGATGAACAATCAAATTTGAATCGATTTTCTTTAGTATTTTGCTTATTCCAACTATGAAACCTAATTCTTCAACCTCATGTGGTTCTTCGATGTAGTTGATATGATATCTTCTCATATCAAGCCTGCTATGATGAGGGCAATCAGATGAGATGAAACAATCGACTTCTTCTTTAAGAGCAGTCATAAAATCAGAAGAACCTCCACCGGCAACAAAACCGATTTTACTGATTTGTTTGTCATCATTTTTCATACCGATTAGATAAGAGAAACCGAAAGTCTTAGCGATATGAGATGACAATTCTTCAAAACTCATCTTTCGGTTTAACCTTGCAGTCCAAAGATAAGAGAGCGGAACACTTTTAATATCCGAAACATCAAGCAACTCCAAAAGAGTTCGATTCATGCCTTCTTCTGCTTTGTCAAAACAGGTGTGGTAAGAATAAATTGAACAGGATAATTCTTCGTTGACTCTCTTATATAGTTCAGCTTTCAAAGGATCATTTTCTAAGACTTCATAAAGAGAACCAAAAATAAAAGGATGATGAGTCAAAATCAAGTCAGGTTTAATCTCTAATGCTTTCGTGAAAACTTCTTCGGAAAAATCTAGACAAAGGAGAATTGATTTTATCTCTTTGTTCTGATCTTTTTTACCAGTTTGATAACCACAAAAATCCCATTCTTCTTGAAGCGAAAAAGGACAATAACGGCTAAGTTTTCTAATCAGCTGTCTCAAAATCATCAACAAGTCTCCTCAGCGAAGTGATTTCCTCTTCTTTTGAAACCCGAATCTCAGGTGGAAAAGCTTCTAGCTCTTTTAAACGAGAACGGAAATATTCTAACAGCTTTTTATCTTTATTGTGGTAAGGAATGATTCCATATTTTAGTTCATCTTCAGAGACATTTTCTTGTTCACCTTTGACAAATCTAAGTATCGGATAATAGTGTTTTTCAAAAGCATAGCGACCAGCATCGTTTTTAAACCCATTAGAAATTAAAAATTCGATAGGTTTTTGAAAATCACTTTGTGGTTCAATCACTATTGAGTTTAATTGGGATAACTTTTCCTTACTATTTTTTAAAATATTGAAAATAGTCTCTCCACCCATACCGAGAATCAAGACAGATGTCACATCCTCTGACATCTTCTCTAATCCATCCATAAATAAAGGGGTGATATCTAATTTTGGATATTTTTTTAAATGTGAGACAAGTGTCTCATAAGGTCCTTTTCTTACTTCGGAAGCATAGACTTTCTTTCCTTGTTGCGCAAGAAAAATCGAAGCGAGACCATGATCAGCACCGACATCTAGAATCACAGTCTCGGCTTCGACATATTCACAAGCTTGAGACAGTCGTTTTGATAATTTAACTATTTCGGAAATCCTTTAAAAGTTTAGCACGGGCAGGATGACGAAGTTTCTTGATGGCTTTAGCCTCAATCTGACGAATACGCTCACGAGTGACATTAAATTCGTTTCCGACCTCTTCTAAGGTATGTGATTGACCATCTTCAAGGCCGTATCTGAGTTTTAAGACTCTAGCTTCACGATCGGTCAACTGAGCTAAAGCCTCATTGATTCTGTCATTTTCCATAGAACGATTAGCATATTCATAAGGTGAGATATTATCTTTGTCTTCGATGAAGTCACCGACATGAGAATCCTCTTCTTCACCGACCGGCTTCTCTAATGATAAAGGCTCAAGGGCGATTTGTTGAATCTCTCTGATCTTAGCTGCGGTAAATTGACCACCAAGTTCTTCCGAGATCTCCTCAGCTGTAGGATCACGGTTGAGTTTTTGAACGAGTTTTCTTTGAGCTCTCGTGATCTTATTGATCGTTTCGACCATATGAACCGGGATTCTAATCGTTCTTGCCTGATCAGCTAAAGCTCTAGTAATAGCTTGTCTAATCCACCAAGTAGCATAGGTAGAAAACTTAAATCCACGGGTATAATCAAACTTATCAACTGCTTTGATAAGGCCGAGGTTGCCTTCTTGAATAAGGTCGAGGAAATCCATACCGCGATTGACATAGTGCTTAGCGATAGAGACGACCAATTTCAAGTTGCATTGAATCAATTCGTCTTTAGCATCTTGATCACCTTCTAAGACTAACTTCGCTAAAGCGACTTCTTCTTCACGAGTCTTTAAAACAGTATAGGCACCAATTTTGTGAAGGTATTGTTTTACAGGGTCGTTATTTTTAACATCAGCTTGAATCGTATAGTCGACAAAAGGTTGGTCATCACCATCTTCATCAATCTCATAATCATCTTCATCATCTAAGTCATCGACGAGTTCATCTTCGCTATCTTCCTCGATTTCTTCCTCAATCTCTTCTTCGAGATCTTCGTCATCCTCGTCAGTGAGTTGGTTGCTTAAAAGGTATTCTAATAAATCGCTATATTCCTCATCAGTCAAAGTGAGATGCTTGATGTATTTATCAATCTCTTCAACAGTGACGGGGGAGGAACCCTTTTTGTGTTTCTTTAGAATCTCATTTTTGATATCTTCTAAAGTCATAAGTTCAGAATTAGAAGTAGCTAATTCTTTGACTGTTTTAGTTTTGCTCTTCTTGCCTTTTTCCTTGGCAAGTTTAGCTTGTGCTTTAGAAGTTTCTAATTCTTTTTGACCTTCTTGAATCAGTTCTAATAAATCGGCTTGTGTCTTTTCTGTCTCATTTTCACCTAAAACCTCAGCTTTCTTTTTCGAAGCTTTTTTCTTGGGTTTAGATTCCTTAACAATATTTTCTGCTTCAGCTTTCTTGGACTTCTTTTTGGAAGTCTTTTCCTCTGTCTTTTCAGTAGATTCACTCTTTAAAGAAGACTTCTTAGTAGACTTGGTTTTCTTCTTATCCGAAACAGACTTTTTAGTAGCAGAAGCTTTAGTGTTAGAAGTCTCTTGTTTAACTGAATCTTCTTCCTTGGTTGTTTTCTTTTTGGTCTTAGTAGAAGTTTTCTTAGCTGAGTTCTCAGTAACAGACGACTTGAGTTTTGCTGTTTCTACTTTTAATTCATCAGTAGCTTTTTTTGTAGCTTTAGATTTTTTAGAATCAGCTTTCTTTTCAGCTGAAGAATCTTCTTTCAAAGCAGTCTTGGTTTTAGCGGTCTTCTTACTAGAGGTTTTCTTAGTTTTAACTTCTAATTCAGCCTCAGATTCAGTTGATTCATCTAGGGATTTTGTCTTTTTTGTTTTTTGTGCCATGAATAAATTCTCCAAAAATTTATTATTAGAAAATAAATAGACTTTTTCAACAAAATACAGCTACAAAAATGTGTATTTTGTTAAGTTTTTTTGTGAAAAATAGTCAAAAACAACAAAGTATGTTTTTAAAAGAAGACATCGGTTTGAGAAACTAGTTTATTTATAGATAAATTCGGCTATTTTTTCAATTCAATCTTGATATTTAACTCAAATTTTGGCTAGCAATTTCTTTAACTAGTTAAAAAAGTCTATGAATTTCTAATCTTATTTAACTGGAGCTTAAATTTGCTTAACTGACTCTTCAATTCACTTGGGGTATATCCTAAAACAACGGCGTCTTTCTTACATGACACCATTTTGTTATAAATCTTTTCCATCTCAATAATTTTATTTAAACCTAACTCGTCAAAATCAGAGTTGATAGTCTTTTGTGAAATCTGAATCAGATTAAGAAGAAGAGATTTTTCCTTTTCACTCAATGACAACTCATCACTTTCCTGTAAATCGGACAAATCGATAGCATCATCAAACTCCTCATTCGTGAAATCAGTCTTGGTCGAGACGATTTTTGCAATGAGATCTTCGAAATCTTTGTTCTCAAAAGTCATCGCATCCTGATTATTAAGATAAAACTCAGTGACGAGAGAATTCAAAGTGTAAAACGGTTCATAAAGAAGAGAGATTCTAGCAATTGAAAATTTATGGTAGGCACTTCTACTCTTCATCTCAGCGAAGATAATTTGGGCCTCATTTTTTAAAATCGAGTGGTCGATGATGTCATCTGCAACCTCAGAAAGAGAATCAAGATAAGAATCGATATCGTCAGCAAACTTATACTTACCACCTAAAAGATAGTCCGTATAAGGTTTATCGTTTTTCTTTGGCTTATATTTGGTTCTTGGTTTATAAATTCTCTCTTCTTTAGCTTCTTCTCTTTCTTCGATTTTAGGATTTTCCTTCATCAAAACAGATTTAAGAACATCAGTTTTCAATGAAGTGACTTTTGCGAGGATATCTAAATCTTTACTTTGCTCAACCTCAGTGAGACTTTGAAAGAAAGGCCCAGCTTTACTTAAAAATTGATTGATCAACCCCGTTTCAGTAAGAGACTTAGCACCATTTAAAACACGAGCAAGAAGGAATAACACGGGATCTAATAAGTTCTGAGTATAAATAGAAGTGAAGACTTCTTCACCAAAGCGAGATAATATCGCATCAGGATCCTTACCCTTACGAGTTGGTCGTACGACTTTGACAGGAATTTTATACTTAAGAAGGCTAGCTAAAGCTTTTTCTTCACCTGTTTGTCCAGCTTGGTCAAAATCGAGAGCTAATCTGACTTGTACATTAAATTTTTTAATCATCTCAAGATGGTAATCAGTCAAAGCTGTTCCCATCAAACCAGCTACCGAGTTGATACCTACTCTTTGAAAAGCGATGACATCCATGAATCCTTCACAAAGATAGAGATAGCCATCTTTTCTCATCGTCTCTTTTGCTTTATCAAAATGATAGAGAATACGATTTTTTTGAAAGAGTTCAGTCTCAGGATAATTGATATACTTACCACCGCTTTGACCATCTCTAACCTGTCTTCCAGAAAAACCAACTACATACCCTTTTTCATTAGTGATAGGAAACATCAAACGGCTTTTATATCTATCTTCTAAATCACCAGAATTTTTAATGATACCGGCTCTCTCTAAAGTAGAGACAGAAAAACCATTTTTTTGGCGTAGAATTTCGATGGCTTTCTTACTATCTTCAGGTGCAAAGCCGATTTTAAAATGCAAACGTGTTTCTTCGGAAATTCCCCTTGCTTTAAGGTAATCAGCTCCTTCTTTTCCGTCCTTTGTTTGATATACAAGTTGATAATAATAATTGAGTGCCTTTAATGCATCTATCTCTTGTGGAAAATTTGTTAAAAAATAGTCTTCGTTTTGTTTAAATTCAGAAATTTCTACAGGGATATTACAAATATCAGCCACTTTCTTCAAAGCTTCAATCTTTTCTAACTTTCCAAAATTCTCAGCAAAAGTAATGGCATCCCCACCAGCACCACATGAGAAGCATTTATAGATATTTCTCTTTGGATCAATTCTCATTGAAGGATGATGGTCATCATGAAAAGGGCAGATTGAGTAATAGGCATTCCCTTTTTTATGAATTGCCTGTGAGCCAAGAAAGTATGAAACGACTTTGACGATATCAGCTTTCGAAGCCACTTCTCTAAAAATATTAGTCTCAGCCATCTAACACCATTATGAAATCTTCTTCTTTGAAAGGAAATCATGTACATAAGAGGCGATATCAGAGATTAAAACACGCTCTTGTTTCATGCTATCTCTTTCTCTGATTGTTACTTTCTTATCTTCTAAAGAATCAAAATCGAAAGTGATGCATAAAGGAGTACCGATAGCATCCTCTCTTCTATATCTCTTACCGATAGAACCAGTAGTATCAAAGATACAATCAAACTTTTCCTTAATAAAATCAAATACTTTTTTGGCATCAGGGATAAGCTTATTGCTTAGTGGCATAACAGCCATAGTATAAGGAGCGAGTTCAGGTGCTAAATGCATGACGATTCTAGAATCGTTGTTCTCTAAAGTTTCAACATCATATGAATCGCATAGTAAAGCGAGCATCAATCTATCTAAACCGAAAGAAGGCTCAACGACATGAGGGACATATCTCGTGTTATCTTCAGGATCAAGATAAGTCAAATCAGCCTTAGAAAACTCCATATGTCTTGATAGGTCATAATCACCTCTACAAGCGATGCCCATAAGTTCGCCCCAACCAAGAGAAGGAAATTTATATTCGATATCAGTGGTAGCTTTAGAGTAAAAAGCTAATTCAACGGGCTCATGATCTCTAAATCTGATGTTTTCTTCTCGTAAGCCGAGTTTTTCAACAAAACTCTTGCAATTATCTTTATAAAACTCAAACCACTTATCATCCTCTCCAGGTTTGAAAAAGAATTCGATTTCCATCTGTTCAAACTCCCTAGTGCGGAAGGTGAAATTACCTGGAGTGATTTCGTTTCTGAAGGATTTTCCGATATCACAGATACCGATAGGAAGCTTTCTTCTTGTTGTCCTTAAGACATTCTTAAAGTTGACGAAGATACCTTGAGCGGTCTCAGGTCTTAAATAAACGACAGAGGATTTATCTTCTGTGACACCCATGAAGGTTTTAAACATCATTTGGAATTGTCTGATTGGAGTGAAATTTGCCTTTCCACATTTAGGACAAGTGATTTCACCTCTAGCAATCTCAGCATTTAAATCTTCTAACGTCATGTTATCAACATCAAGTTCAGGTTTCTGTTCCTTGATTAAATCATCAGCACGATAACGAGAATGACAGCTCTTACAATCGATTAAAGGATCATGAAAGTTAGCTACATGACCAGTAGCTTCCCAAACTTTAGGATTCATGATGATTGCTGGGTCAATTTGAACATTGTATTCAATTCCACGGACAAAGTGTTTTGTCCATAAGTCTTTTAAGTGTGTCTTCAAAAGAGTACCTAAAGGTCCGTAATCCCAAGAATTTGCAAGTCCACCATAGATTTCACTACCGGGATAAACGAAACCGGAAGTCACGAGATGTGTGGTGATTTCTTCGAAAGTATGTCCGCTCATGAAACAGTCCTCCAAACGAAAATATTATAAACGCAAGTCGCCTTCTTTAACTAATCTATTAAGGCTAATAAATTATCCAAAGAAGAACATTTATCTAAATCAAAGATATTAAGCAAATAATTAACGAGTCCTAAGCAAATTAATTTACCAGTGATTTTAGGAACTTTTCTCTTTAAATTCTTTTCATCAATAGTCGAAAACGCATATTTAATGACTTGTAATTGTTCAGCGCTTCTTACTTGTTCGTCTTGAACGCAATTATTACAGATAAAACCACCAGCATCTAAATCAAAGGCGACAATATTTTTACTATTATTACACCGAATACAGGAGTTCACATTTTGGTTGTAGCCTAAGTTACGATAAAAAGCTCCAACTAGTAGAAGAGTAAGTGATAAAACATCACCATCATCTTTTAGTCCTAAAAGTATCTCAATAACCTCATCTAATGGATAACTGTCACCTTGTGAAAAAAGCACTCTAGAAAGTTGTTCTAAAACAAAGAGAAAAGAAATATCTTGTTGGTTTCCATAAAAGATGCTTGCATCAAATACAGTTTTAGCAGAACTGATTAAAGATGGACCAGAACCCTTTTCTTTAATATCTAATAAAACAACATTTCCAACTATCAGCACAGGTTTTAGAGGGCTTTTAGCTTTGTAAACACCTCTAGCAATAAGAGAGAATAGACCTTTCTCAGTGGCTAAAGTGATGACAGCAGAACTTTCGGCATATCGACTTACTGAAAGAACGATTCCCTTTAAGGTAGAAACTTGATATTTGATCATTCCTCAAAACCGAAACGTCTTAAATATTTGTCATCGTTTCGCCAATCTTTTATCGTCTTAACAAGAAGATTAACTGAAACTGGTAAACCAAAATACTTCGAAATCTTCTTCTCTGAATTTTTAGAAATCTCAGCAATCATCTTGCCAGCTCTTCCGATGACGATTGCTTTTTCGGAGTCTTTTTCAACGATAATGTCACCGATTACTTCAAGCCCATCTTCATCCTCTTTAGCAAGTTTTACATCAATATAGATAGAATGAGGAACTTCCTCTCTTAAAAGCATCATGCATTGTGCACGAATCATCTCGGCGATGATGTACTCTTTAGGTCTATCTGAGACGATATCAGTCGGATATTCTTCAACGCCTTCTGGAAGTTTTGCTTTGATAAGAGCGATGACATCTTCGATTGCATATTCTTTTAAAGCAGAAATTCGAACCATATCGATTTTACGAGTGAAGACTTTTAGGTATCTTTCGAGTCTATCCTCGCCGATTTTCACATTGACTTTATCAATTTTGTTGTAAGCCATGATGACCGGGATATCAAGCTTATCAAGAAGTTCAACCAATTCAAAATCAGGTGATTCATCAGCTGCGACTACATAAAGGATGACATCTGTTCCTTCGAGAGCACTTTTAGCAGTCTTGATTAAAATAGAGCCTAATTTGCCGTGTGGTTTGAAGATACCAGGAGTATCGAGAAAGATAATTTGACTATCTTCATCATTATAGATAGCTTTGACATTATCTCTAGTAGTCTGCGGTTTATCAGTGACAGGAAGAAGATCAAAACCTAAAATAGCGTTGATCAAAGTGGATTTGCCGGCGTTAGCACGGCCGAAGACAGTGACATAGCCGACTTTTTTCATGCCTGTAAATCTCCTTTAGAGAAAGAAGCTGGAAGAAGTTCTTCAACTGTAGTGAAGAGGTGTTCTTTTAAATCACCTGAGAAGATGTAAACAGGTGCATAAGGATGCATAAGTTCTGACATAACTTGTCTACAAACACCACAACAAGTTCCGACATTCTTAGAATCAGTCAGACAACCAAGAGCGACGATATCATCTTTCGTATAGCCTTTAGCATAAGTGCTAAATAGGGCGACTCTCTCTGCGCAGACACAAGCGGAATAAGCAGCATTTTCAATATTAAATCCAAGGTGGTATTTCAAATCTTTTGTTACAACAACAGCACCTACACGGAAATGTGAATAAGTAGCAACAGCCATTTCCCTAGCTTTTACTAACTCTTTTTTAAGGACTCTTAAATCCGTGTAGAAGTCATAAGGAAAACGATTTAATAATTTATTTTGTAGAGCAAACATAATTTCAGCTTCTTCGGGTTTTATATGGTCATAACCGAAGATATGAAGAAGACCATGAATGAATAAGAAGATCATCTCTCTTTCAAAGGGATGAGCATATTCTACAGCTTGTTTCTCAGCAATTTCAGGACAAATGATGATTGAACCCAAGTCAACAAACTCACCTGTATTTTCTTTACTCATATCACCATAAGGGAAAGTTAAAACATCAGTCGATTTATTTATGTTCCTGAAGGAGGAATTAAGTTTCTTCTGTTCTTCTTTAGAAACTAAAGTCAAAGAAATCAGATAATCGCCTTTTTTATTTAGAGAATCTAAAACATATGAGAAAGCCTTTCTAAACAGAACTTCTAGGCTTTTCTTCTGATTGGTCTTGTCCAGATAATCCATCATATGTTTGGGCTTTTTCATCGGTTTTTCCTCCGCTCTTATTATAGCCCATTGTCAATTCATTCTTGATAAGAAAGCTACTTAGTGGATAGCTTAAGCTATTTAGTAAAATCACCTCTTTAGAATCGTCAATATATGAAGAGACTAATGAACTGGTCGCTTTTTGTAAACTGATGAGAATCATCAAATTGAATAGGAAGAAATTTATCGTATATACATCAATCAAACTCATATAGATGTAAATAAGTAGAGCATAGAGAGCTATTTCAAGCATCTTAGTTAATATCGTTTTTAAGATGTGCTGCTTGGCTGTCTTTTTAGCATCGTTAAATGAAGCTCGATCTATTGGAGAATTAAGTTTTAACGAATTGAAATATTTCTGTTCCTTGTGAGAACAATATCGATTGACCTGATTTCTTTGTCTTAAAAATGACACTTCGAATATGCCAACTAATATCGAAAGGACAGACAATAAAGATAAATAAAATCCATTAGAAGTTAAGACGATACAAGCAAGCAGAGTTAACACTCCAAACGAAACTAACTTGTTAGCACGTTCAATCGAATTATTTAAGTATTCGGATAATGGTTTAGCATCATCAAGATTTTTCGTGTATTCAAGATAAGGAAGAAACAATGAACTATCTAATTTGCTTCTAAAAGAATTGCTGATAAAAACCTGAATACCTATTAAGACTAAGGCAAGTATTCCAAAACAGACTGAGAATAGCTGAGCATCCTTTTGAGAAAGAAAATAAAAAAAGAAGAAAAAGGAGAATGACTCTAGAAGAAACATGATCAAAAAGAATGCGATTTGAGATTTCTTAAATATCTTGATCTTATCAGTAGGAATTTTATTTCCGACAGTACTTAATAGCATGATCTTCCCTGAAAACTCATATAAAAAGTCTTCCTTCTTTAAAACGACTGTTCCAAATTGAGGATCATCGATTGTGATTTTGTCATTCTTAATTTTTCTCACCACTACAAAATGAGAGAAATTCTCATCTTTAAGTAAGGCGATAGCAGGAAGGTTATCTTCAGTTATGCCATCAAGAGTTTCGACATCATAAGAGATATAATCCAATCCCGCACTCTCTAATTCAGTTCTGATATCATAAAAACTTCGGCATTCAGTTTTTAAGGTTTGGTATCGATAATCTTCATCTTCAAAAACTAGGAAAAGCACATCTCGAACACATGCTTTCCCACAGTCTATATCCGTACTTTGATAAACCATTGTCCACCTCCAACTATTGTTAGAGGAAAAGACGAGTATTGTTCAACCTAATTCGTTGATCAAAAGATCCTCGAAAAGATAATCGACTAAATTCATAGCTTCTTTCTTTCTATTGGAATCTAAGTTGTAGAAAGCCTTGCGGAAGAAACTATTAAAATCAGATGTTGAATCTAAATAGCAATAGGTCAATTTATTGACATTATTTCTCTTAGTTAACAGCTTATAAAATTGTTCACTAGCTTGTTTATAGCTTAAGAAAATATCAGAAGTTAAATCCTCTAAAATCAAGACTTCAGCGTCATAAGCTTTTTGAAGATTTAACATACCTGCTTCATACTCATCAGACCTATAAGAATTCAAATCGGAGAAGAGAGTCATTGAATCGAGTATGACGACTTTATGATTCTTCTTAGCATTAACATAACAGGCGAAAGATAATAACCAGTTTTCATATTTCTTAGTTGAAAGAGAGCGAAAAGCAATCCCTTTAACAACCTTATTTTTTTCAGGAAATCTTTTATTTATTTTAGTTGTCGCTAGCGTAAGAGATTTAAAAGTTTTACTGTTATTTCCAGTGCCTAAAAAAGAAAGCAACTTAGAAGCATTCAAATAATATTGAATAGAATCAACAGTTTCAGAATACACATTTTTAAGTATCTTATCTTGCTCTTTTCTATAAGAACAGAATAAGAGGGATGTATCGAGGAATTTACCATTTTTTGAAAGATTTTGTTGGTAGCCGATATACTGTTTCTTCTGACATTCAGAAAGCTTAGAACAATGTTCACATAACAAACGATCATTCAGAAAATTATGAATAACTCCGCTGTTATCTTTTAATTCCTCATCATTGAGACCTAATTTTTTTATATACAAAGAAAGAGAAAGATTCTCATCTAAAATACTTTGATTCAGCTTGACGAGTTCATTGGTATCTTTTTCATCAATCTCGATGTTTATCTTAAATAAGTCAGAACTTTTTTGCATAATCGATACTCACAGATTCAACTCATCTTTCAAACGAGAGATATCCTCTTCGTCCATGATTTCTTCTTGTTCGACTTTCTTATTAGAAGAAGTCTTCTTTCTCTTTCCGATCTTTTCAAAATCATGTGTGTTAAGGTAAACCATCGCTTGATAGGGTTCAAGAACCTTGTTAGCTTTTAAAGAGGCCGCAACTTTCTCCATGTAAAGACCATTAAACGAATTCGATGTCTTCTTTAAGGAATAATCAATGATTAAAGTAATCATCTCATTAGTGAGATCAAAATCATTCTTTAACTTCTCAATCTCTTCATACATATATTTGGGAAGTTGTTTGAGTTGAAAACGATTGAAAAGATAGTCTTGAGGTGTAGTGCTATTTAATGCGTCGATGTATTTCTTAACTTTTCCACTGACAGCTACATTTTCGCCTGAAGTCGTCTCTTCAGGCGTGAAAGAATGAAGCTGACGACATTTCTCAACGAATTTTGTGGAGTAGAAAGAACCCTCTAAGCTAGTGCTATCAACGATGAGTTTAGCGGCAGTAGGAATGGATACCTGATAAAGCAAAATCGTATTCGAAATCATCTCTTTATCATCGCCATTTAACTTAAGAGAGAAGCTATTATTCTTAAGTTCAGCTTCAAGTTCATCAAAAGAGAAATCAACAGATGGTTTAATCTCTTTAGTGATCAAGTTTTCAGAGATGTCTTCAACTTGGATACTATTCTCTTCAATCAAAGAAAAATAGATGTCTTTAAAATTAGCGGAAACATTGATGAACTCATTCTTTTTGAAGTTATCCATGCTTTTGAAATAAGAAGCGATTTCAAGATACTTTTTCTTTCCGACAATTGAAGAGAATAAGGGACGATAAAGTGGATCTGCGAAGAACTTCATAGGAGTATTAGGGGCAAAAAGATGATAGCTATAAAAAATCCTCTGTTGATCTCTTTTTTCTTTCTTTCGATAAGTCTCTAAAAGTCCCATGCCTTCAAGGTTCATCCTAGCTTGAAGAAACTCAGCTTCTTTTAAGCCAGTGTAGTTTAAAACCTCTTCATGTGAAAAGTAAGGGATGGAGATTTTAGAGAGAGCTAAAAAGCAGTGATATAAAGCAAAAGCTTGGTTTTTGATTATCGGTAAATAAAGACAAGCCAAAACTTCCTCGTCGATAGAAGAGAGCGTGAAATCACATTGGATTGATAGTACTGAATCAGGCTCTATTATCTGCATAATTGATATTATAAAGCATTTTGAAGAACACTGGTTTGAAATCAAAAATTCCTTTATTTCTAGCGCATATCAGTTTAACTGATATGTTGAATTAAATACTTTATAAGACTAAAATATTTTAGTGTTTTGATTAATAAATTATTTTCGATAATTAAGGAGTGAGTTAATGAATTATTGTATCGACAAGAAGACGAAGATCGTCTGTACTATCGGACCTGCCTCTCAAGACAAAGAGACGATGAAGAAGCTCTTGGCAAACGGTATGACTTGCATGCGTTTAAACTTCTCGCATGGTGATCACGCTGAACACCAAGGCAAAATCAACACACTCAGAGAGATTGAGAAAGAAGAGGGATTAATCATCCCTATCTGCTTAGATACTAAAGGACCTGAAATTAGAACTGGTAAATTCGTCGGCGGTAAAGCTAGTTTCAAAGAAGGTGAAAGTGTCCGTATATACATGGGCACTGATGAGCTAGGCGATAATACCCGCTTTGGAGTCACTTACACTGGTTTATATGACGATGCTGAAATCGGAACTCACATCCGCCTTGATGATGGAAACTTAGAGTTAGAAGTCACCGATAAAGACAAGAAGAAAAAAGAACTCATCTGCAGAGTCTTAAACGACCATACCTGTAATGATAGAAGAGGTGTCAACTGCCCTGGTGCTCATCTCAACATGGATTATCTCTCTCCTCAAGATAGATCTGATCTCATTTATGGTTGTGAGCAGCATGTCGATATCTGCTCTGCTTCCTTCGTCAGAAATGTCAAAGATATCCAAGAAATTCGTGATCTCTTCCATGAACATGGTGGAGATAACATCTTGATCTTCTCCAAGATTGAAAATACTGAAGCTATCGAAAATCTCGATGACATCATCAAAGAATCCGACGGCATCATGATCGCTAGAGGTGATCTCGGTATTGAGATTCCTCTCGAGATGGTTCCTGTTTATCAAAAATTGATCATCGAGAAATGCCGTCAGCTTGGTAAACCGGTCATCACCGCTACTCAGATGCTCGATTCGATGATCAGAAATCCCTATCCGACTAGAGCTGAAGTCTCTGATGTCGCCTGGTCGATTGAAGAAGGCACTGATGCCATCATGCTTTCTGGTGAATCAGCCAATGGTGAATATCCAGTGGAAGCCGTCAACATGCAAGCGAGAATCGCTACTACGATGGAAGCCCAGTTCGATTATCAGAAAGCTTCCAAGCAAGCCTTCGTCTCCTCCTCTAAAACGACTAACGATGCTATCGCTGCCGCTGTCGCTGATACTGCTCAACTAGTCAACGCTAAATTGATCGTCTGTTTCTCAGTCAGTGGTATGACGGCTGTTCGTATCTCTAAGACAAGACCGGTCTGTCCCGTCTTTGTCGTCTCCTCCGATCAAGATGTCTTAGCTCATTCGATGCTCTTTTATGCCAACTACCCTTATAAAGTCAGCAAAGTCCCTCAATTCTTAGAAGAGATGGAAGTCCTCGCTTTGAAGATCGCTAAAGATTATTCACTTCCTAATGGTTCTAAAATCATCCTCACTGGTGGTACACCAGTTGGTGCTGGTAAAACTAATTTCTTAAAAGTTCTCACTCTCAATGAGAATTCCGCTGAAGATGACTGAGTAAGAAAGGAACTCATCTATGGCACTTGATAAAGTTATCGCAATCGATTGTGGAGGAACTAACCTCAGAGCAGCTGTCATCGATAAAGAGATGAATATTCTCGCTGTCAGAAGAGGCCCCACTGTTCACGACGACGGGGAGACTCTCTTTCAAAAGATGAAATCATTAGTTTTGGAAGTGGCAGAAGAAGCCCATGTCCAAGTTGAAGGAATCGGTGTTTCTATCTGTGGTATCGTCTCTCATAACAAAGTCGGAAGGTGTGGAAATCTCGGCTTAGAATTCGGATTTGATTTCTATTCCCGTTTTGTCGACTCCTTCCCTAACGCCAAGATCAGAATCGCTAATGATGGAAACTGCTCTGCTTTAGCCGAAGCTTATTATGGTGTCAACAAAGGTCTTCCTGATTCTGCTTTCATCACGATATCCTCTGGTATCGGAATCGGTGTCATCCACTCGGGTGAGATGATTGATCTTCCTTTAGAGGGTGGAAGAATGATGATCGAATACAATCAAAAATTTTATGAGACCGAATATCTTTGCTCCGGTAAGGGAATCGTCCGTCTTTGTGCGTTAAATGGAGTCAAAGTTGAAAACGCAGCTGATTTCTTCAATCACGTTAGAAGACACGAGGATGAGTACATTAGAATCTACAACATTTGGCTTCGTTTGATCGGTCTTTGGTTTGGAAATCTCCACATACTTTTCAACTGCGAATCCTATGCATTAAGTGGTGGTGTCATTCAAAGTGCTGATGTCTTCTTAGATGATCTTCAGAAAGTAGCTAACGCATCAATCGCCTCTTGGCATCTTCATCCTATCCGTTTTAAGATTGCTCACTTCAAACAGGATGTCGGACTTTGTGGAGCCGCCTGTTTACCTTTATTAGATTAATCAAGAAAGAAGGTCGTTATGAAAATCACTTTTCCCGATAAGAAAGTTCGTGAATACCAAGATGGTCTCACTCCTTTAGAAATCGCCTCATCGATCGTCCCTTCTTTAGCTAAGAGAACTATCTGCGCTAATGTCGATGGTGAACTTTATGATAAAGATGAGCCTATCAACAAGGATTGTACTTTTGAAATCATCACCGAAGAATCTGAAGAAGCTCTTCATGTTTTAAGACACTCAGCTGCTCACTTGTTAGCTGAAGCGGTCATGCATCTCTATCCTGATGCCAACTTCGCTTATGGCCCAGCTACTGAAGAAGGTTTCTTCTATGACATCCGCTTTAGTAAACCTATCTCTGAGACTGAAGATCTTCCTAAAATCGAAGCTGAGATGAAGAGGATTATCTCTTTAAATGAGAAAATCACTAGAAAAGATGTCACTGCTAGTGAAGCTAAGACCTATTTTGAAAATCAAAAATACAAACTGATTCACATCGATGAATTAGATGATAAAGACGCTTTGATTTCCGTCTACTCACAAGGTGATTTCACTGATCTCTGCTTAGGACCACATATGCCTTCAACTGGTGCGATCAAGGCCATTAAATTACTTTCCACTTCCGCTTGTTATTTCAAAGGTGATAAGAATAACGACTCTCTAACAAGAATTTATGGTACCGCCTTCTTCTCTCAGAAAGATCTTGATGAATATCTCCACATTTTAGAAGAAAGAAAAGAATGCGATCATAAGAGAATCGGAAGAGAGATGGGTTTATTCATGATCTCTGATTATGGACCTGGTCTTCCTTTCTGGCTTCCTAATGGCATGCTCGTCAGACATCAACTGGAAAACTACTACTGGGAACTTGCCATGAATAACAACTACAACATGATCATGACTCCTCAAATTCTCTCTAGACAGCTTTGGGAAACCTCTGGTCACTGGAAAGAGTACAAGGATAACATGTATATCACCAAGGTCGATGGTCGTCCTTTTGCCATCAAACCGATGAATTGCCCTGGTGCTATCTTGGCTTATCAAAATAATCTCCACTCTTATAGAGAGCTACCTTATCGTTTAGCTGAACTCGGCTTAGTTCATAGACATGAAGCTTCCGGCGCTTTAAACGGACTCTTCCGTGTCAGAGCCTT
The DNA here is from genome assembly GCA_964427595.1 of uncultured Clostridiaceae bacterium. GTDB lineage: Bacteria > Bacillota_I > Bacilli_A > RFN20 > CAG-288 > Enterosoma. The sequence goes on from CAYRUQ010000010.1 coordinate 27,780, forward strand.
CACTCAGGATGACGCCCATATCTTCTTAGCTTTCGAACAAATCAAGGATGAGATGAAGAGACTTCTTAAAATCTTTGATGGAGTTTATAAGCTCTTCAACCTCAATTACACAATCGAACTTTCAACCCGTCCTTTAGATAAATATGTCGGTAAGATTTCTACCTGGGATAAAGCAGAAGAGATGCTTAAAGAAAGCCTTGAAGAAAACGGCATCCCTTATAAGATCAACCCTGGCGATGGCGCTTTCTATGGTCCGAAACTCGACTTCAAGTTCAAGGATTCATTAAACAGAATCTGGCAGTGTGGAACCATCCAACTTGATATGCAGCTTCCTCATCGCTTCAAATGTACCTATATCTCCAAAGACGGAACTGAAAAAGAACCCGTCATGATTCATCGAGCGATCTTCGGTTCGATTGAACGTTTCTTAGCTATCATCACTGAAAATTACAAAGGCGCTTTCCCGACTTGGTTAGCACCTGAACAGTGCAGAATCTTAGTAGTCAATAACACTGATTTAGCTCAGATGGATTACGCTAAGAATGTGTACGCCAAACTCAAGATGCACAATATCCGTGTCTCTTTAGATGATAGAAACGAAAAGCTCGGTTATAAATTTAGAGACGCTCAAACGATGAAAGTCTCTTACACTCTCGTCATCGGAAATAGAGAAGCTGAAGATGAAACTCTCACCTATAGAATCCATGGTTCTAAAGATGCTAAGACTGTCACTCTCTCTCAGTTTGTCTCTCTCATCAATAAAGACATCAAAACTAGAGCATATAAACGCTCATAATCAATCAATAAATTACAAATATAAAAAAGAACCAGTGAAAGGGGCCTGGTTCTTTTTTTGTTTGTCAGTCGGTGAGAGGAACCGACTTGTTTTTAGAAAGGAGGTATTCTAAGCAGCACTCTCAGCTGCCACTAGGCAGTAGTGTATATTCGTCAACTGAAGTATCATTTTCAGCTTGTTGAAGCACATAATTCGTCACGATGTTGTCGCTGACGTAGCGATTGCTCTCGCTGACGTTAACGGCTACCACTGTGATGATCAGAGCAAAAGAAAAGAGTACGCACGCACAAGTGCCGCCGATTGACTTAACTGTGTGATTAAGTTTTTTAGCACCAGTACGGTGAAGTCTATCCTTCATCGGTATCTTTCCTTTCTAGAGCTCTTAATAAAGCGGGCTTAGCTCTGTTGTTCCGCTTCAGTTCGGCCTCTTTCGCACGGATGGGTTTCCTTGTCAGTTGGAGGTACTGAACTTTGCTATCGACGGGAGGGAGATATTTGTCGACAGCCGGTTTTTTACTGACTCGATTGAAGAGGTCTTTGACGATTCTGTCTTCTTCATAGTTGAAAGTGATGATGACGATCACTCCGCCAGGACTTAAGAAATTGATAGCTTCTTCAAGTCCCTTTTTCAGCTCGTTCATCTCTTGGTTGACCTCGTACCTGAGACCTAGGAAGAACTGTTTGGCAGGATGTCCTTCTTTTCTTAGCTCAGATACTGGAAGTGAACTCTTGATGATGTCGACGAGCTCGAAGGTGGTTTCTATTGGCTTGATTTGACGCCGGGCGATGATGGTTTCAACCACTTTTTTATAGTGGTGACACTCTCCTAAGTCTCTGAAGACTCTGATAAGTTCTCTTTCACTGTAGGTGTTGACGACATCTGCGGCAGTCATGGTATCACGTTGATCCATCCTCATGTCTAATGAAGAATCAAAGCGATAGGAGAAACCTCTCATCGGGTCATCAAACTGGGGCGAAGAGACACCGATATCGAAGAGGACCAAATCTGCGCCTTGAATGCCGTCTCTCTTCATGTGAGAAACCGCCTTTGAATAGGGGGATTGAATAATGTTGAGCTTGACGCTTTCTGAGAAATGAGAAAGTTTTTCATCACAATAGGAGATCGCTTCTGCATCTTTGTCAAAACCATAGAAGATAGGAGGGTTTTCTTTATCAGCAAGAAGTTCGAGAATTTGTGAGGAATGACCGGCTCGTCCAAGAGTCATGTCGACAAAAACGTGGACCTGATCACTTTTGACGAAGCTGAGCACTTCCTCTAACAACACTGGTTGATGAAGATTATAGTTATCCATTGACGGGTTGTATCAGATGCTGTGCATCGTTTGCAAAACTCTCTTCTTCTTCTTTGCTGACCTCAGAATAACGCATTGCATCCCAGACCTGTAATTGATCACCGATGCCGAGAATGATAACCTTCTTCCCGGTCTTCGTTTTCTCAAGCAATGGTTTAGGTAAGAGGATGCGGTTGTGGGAATCGATTTGAATCTCAAATGAGTTACTGAGAAACACACGTTTTACACGACGAGCTGTGGAATCAAACTCGATGGCACTATTACTGAAGCTGGCGACGATTTTCTCGAAGACAGCTTTGGGATAGAGTTCAATGCAATCATCGAGTCCATACGAAACAAAGCAAGTTTGACCAGCAAACTGATCACGATATAGCGATGGTAAGGCCATTCTGCCTTTATCGTCGATGGCAGCTTCTTTTTGTCCGTAAAACATTTCCCGTTTACCACTTTCGCCCACTATTATACACAAATAACCCACATCACAACCACTTAATTTTCTAAATTGAATATCAAATAGAAGGCGAAACCTAGCAACCTTGAAAATTAAACAGGTTGCTACATAACAAAAAAGGCGCAAGTACCTATCATTTTTTGATGACAGGTTGCGCCTATGTCCGAAATTGTAAAGAAATTAAGAAAATTTTATCGCTCTATTGCCAAAACTAACTACTCAGTCTCAATATCTTCCACCGATAATGAAGCAAAAGGATTGTTTTGATCAACTTTTTCCTTCAAATATTCAGTCTCTGACATCAATGTGTAATCAGGAGTTTCAATCCTTGTCAGCGGAACTTCGGAATAATCGAAAGGGATCATATAGTAAAGGAGAGAAAAAATCGTCGGTCGGATATCAAATCTACCATCACTACCTCTTTGAATATCTGAATTATCATCATCAACCTCATCGATCGTGACATCAGTCTTATCAGTGACATCAAGACTGACAGGTTCAAGAGTGTGGTTATCGATGATCGTATAAGAACAAGTGGCTTCTAAAGAAAGAACGGAAATCTGAGAAGAACGTTTCAATGTATAGAAGATATGAGGTTCAAAAATCTGCAAAATACCGGTTTTTAAAAACTCGGCAAGTTCTTCATCAGAGATCGAATACTCTAATTCAACAGGAGTATCAGTACTTTTTAATTTATCGAGAAAAATACCAGTTTTCTTCACTTGAGTATCTCTCTTCTGATCATATCTTCTTTGACTAAAGTCATGACAGTATTGATATCAGGATGAGCAAAAGGTGAACAACGAAGTTCAAAGATGTGTTTCCACTCAGTCAAATCAGCGGAGACCATGATCGAAGTCTTCAAAGAATTAGGAAGAACCGATCTCGCCTCTTCCGGCTTAGCACCTTTTTCAACTAAAGAAAAATAAGTGTCGGTGCACTCTTTAAAGAACTTATCATAAATATCTTTAAATTCTTCGTATCTCAAAGGTTTGATGAAAGTTAACTGGTTAGAGAACTTATCTTTTGTGTAATTACAATATCTAGTCGATTCTTGAGCAAATGAACAAGGACGATGACGGACTAATTCGTGAGTGACACCTCTATCCGTGATGATCTGATAGGTATAGAAAGATAAATCGTCAATCTCTTTTTCAGTTAAAATCAAACGATAATCATCAAGAGAGACTTCGCTAGCACATTCACCAAGCGGCAAATCGACAAACAAAGCTCTGACATCATCTTTCAAAGCTCTCTCTAAATAATGGAAAAGTGCGATTTCTCTTTCGGTCTTTGCTTCTAGCATCACACGCAATGAACAAGAGACAAGATAGATGTTTTCCACGCTCTTTGAAGGTTTGATAAGCTTAATGTAGGGATTGTTGAGTTCTTGAAATGCGATAAAATGCTCTTTATCAACTTTAAATATGAAACGCTTGTGTTCGATCATCGCCAAATGCTGATTCTTGATCAAACGAGAGATGAAAAGGATGTTTTCATCATGTCCTTTATCAGCGACTTGATAACAGTTATGAGCAACAAGTGCGTTTTTATCAAAGAAATCATCAGCATCGATAAAAGCGATGCTCGGTTCAACCAATCTGAAACTATTCATTCCTGCCCCCTTAATGTCAATCCTAACTTCTCAACGCAAGCATGAGTGATCTTATCGATAGCCGCAGTGATCTCTTGATCGGTGAGAGTTCCTTCTTCTTTAGAAAGGCGCAGTGTGATTCCTAAATAAGTAGATTTCGTCTGCTTATCCTTAAAGATATCTAAGAGATTGATATCTTTTAAGATGTTGACTCCGACCTTAGAAATCGTTCTGACAACATCTTGGTAAGAGACACCTTCCTTGAGTTTGAATGATAGATCACGTTTGACGAAATTAGCTGATGAATAAGGAGTGAATTTACTCTTGCTTCCTTTAGTATTGAGAAGTTTTCCTAAATCGAGTTCAGCCAAGAAAATCTTCGTGGAAGAAAGCTTAGGATGAAGCTGACCAAAAGTACCGACTAAGTTCTTATCTAAAGTGATATCAGCGCTAGCATAAGGATGGAAGGCATCGTTTTTCGAATAAGTGAGTTGAACTCTTGAAGCATTGATACCTAATAACTCTAAGATAGCCATCACCGGACCTTTGATATCTTGGAATGTGACTTCTCTAGCTGAAGAATAACCGGAGAGATAACGGCGCCCAACTATACCAAGTGATAAGTAAAGTTTACTGCCGCTAGGAGTATCGATATTAGAAACTTCAAATAATGATAAATCTTCATTCTTGCGTGAAAGATTGTAATTGAGAGTGTCAAGCATCGAAGAAAGCAAATCACTTCTGACAAATTCGTGATCTTTCGTCATCGGGTTTTGAATTCTAAATGAAGGTTCTTTAGAGAAGACTCTGATTTTACTATCACTAGCTTGATCAATTAATGTGAAGCTCATGATTTCATCAAAACCTTGAGCGACTAAAAACTCTCTGACTTTTCTCTCACCATTTTGAATAGGAGTCAGCTTTCCTAAAGTGATCGGTGAATGTTCTAAAGAAGGGGTGACTTCTTTAGCAGGATAATAACGGAAGACTTCTTCCTCGATATCACATTGTTCTAATAAGTCGGTTCTATCAGTAGGAGGGATGAGCTGTCCGTTCTTATCTTTCTTGATTCGATAATTTTTCAAGACAGTATCAACTTGCTCTTGGGTATAAGAAGAACCTAAACGATGATTCATCTTCTCAAGTGAGAAATCGATTTTGACATCAAAGGGAGAAAGATTGTTAAAGGAAGTGTAGGAATAAATCTCATAGTTATCGAAAAATAGAGGTAAGAGAGAGATAGTCGTATATAGAGATTCCTTGATTGTGTAAGGATTTCTTGATTTAGCAAAAAGCTGTTGGGAGAAAGAAGAGACACCGAGTCTTTGCGCTGTTCTCCTGATATTAGCGTGATAAAAGACAGCTGCTTCAATTGCGATATCAGTTGTGGAAGAGGTGATGCTTTCATTCTCACCAGCTAAGATACCAGCTAAACAAATCGGTTTTTGATTATCATAGATGACTAAATCACCTTTCTTCAAAGTCAAAATTCTTCCATCAAAAGCTTTGAACTTTCCAAAATAATCATCTCTGACTGAATAGACACCGGATGGATTTCTAGAAGCATCATACATATTTAAAGGTTGACCAGTGATCAACATCGAATAGTTTCCTAAGTCGACGATAGGAGAGATGCTTCTTATGCCCGATGCGAGTAGTTCAGCCTTAACGAAAGAAGGAGTCTCCTTTTTAGGAGTGATGTTTCTAACTCCTAAAAAGTCGATAGCTTGGCATCGATCAGTGTAAGAGGTAACTGTAAACTTTGAAGGATATTTAGATAAATCATGCTTCAAGCTTTCAGTTAAAGTAGGGTTTTCCCTCAAAGAAAGAGAAAATAAAGCGGAAATCTCTCTAGCGATTCCGATATAAGAGAGACAATCAGGACGATTAGGAAGAACATTGATGTCGATGACAGTATCATTCAAACCAAGATAAGTTAAGACATCTCTATTGCCGACTTCAGCATCAGAAGGAAGTTCATGAATTCCTTCATTTTCTTTATCACTTAAAAGAGACTTATCAAGACCAAGTTCTCCTAATGAACAGCACATACCATCTGATTCAAAACCATGTAAAGTGCTCTTCTTAATAGTGATATTCAAGGCTTTTAATTCACAGCCTGGAAGAGCGACGATCACCTTTAAACCGACTCTCGCATTAGGAGCACCACAGACGATATTTTTGATACCTTCTTCACTACCACAATCCACCTTCAAAGCATGAAGGTGATCAGAGCCCGGGACTTTTTCACAAGTGAGAATCTCACCGATGATGATATTATTAGCGCTAGCTAAAGGATGAGTGCCTTCCACTTCAAAACCAGAGAAGGTCAGTCTATCAACGACTTCCTCAAGTGTAAGAGAGGACAAGTCAATCAACTTGTTAATCAAATTATATGAATATAACATGGTCTACTCCTTGAAAAATTGATCGATGAATCTGACATCATTAGTGTAGAAACGCTTGATATCATCGATACCATATTTGAGCATGGCGATTCTATCGACACCGACACCGAAAGCAAAACCTTGATACTTAGTATCATCATATCCATTAAGACGAAGGACATTAGGATGAACCATACCAGCACCTAAGATTTCAATATAACCGGTGTTTTTGCATAAATGACAACCCTTGCCTCCACATTCAAAACAAGAGATATCAGCTTCGATTGATGGCTCTGTGAAGGGGAAGAAAGAGGGACGGAAACGAACCTTTCTCTTCTCGCCAAAGAGATGTTGTAAAAGAAGTGTAAGTGTCTCTAAAAGATTAGCAAAGGTCGTATCTTCGGAGATGACTAAGCCTTCGACCTGACCAAACTGATGAGAGTGAGTAGCATCATTATCTCTTCGATAGACTTTTCCAGGGCAGATGATCTTAACCGGGCCGGTTCCTTTCATCAGCTTCATCACACGAGCTTGAACAGCGGAAGTGTGAGATCTTAAGACAGTGTCATCAGTGATGGCAAAGGAGTCTTGCATATCACGACTAGGATGATCTTTAGGGATGTTCATCAATTCGAAGTTATTTAAATCACTTTCAACTTCCGGACCAGATGCCACATCATAACCTAAGCCGATGAAGAAATCAGTGATGTCATCAATGATGGCATTACAGGGATGTTTGCTTCCTAAATGATGAATATTACCAGGAAGAGTGATATCGGTCTTTTCAGTAGCAAGACGAGCTTGTAATTCTCTTTCCTCAAGGAGTTTTTCCATATCAGTGAATAAAACATTCAACTGATCTCTTAAAGAGACGATCAAAGCACCTACTTCTTTCTTCTGTTCAGGGGGCACGTCCTTCATTGAAGCAAAAAGAGCAGTACAAAGACTCTTCTTTCCGAGATGAGCACCTTTAAATTGATTTAAAGCAGCTCTATCTTCGACATCGAGAATCTCTTTATGACAGAGCTTAAGCTCATCTTTGATTTCCTGTTTTAATTTTTCAATGTCCATACTCATATCTCCTCTCTCTTTTCTTGAGGATCGTTTGTTTCATCTTTTTTTGCTTGAGAATCCTCAACTTTAGAAGGCGATAAAACTTCGTCTTTAGTTCCAAGAAGACTCTTTAAGTAATTAGGAAGGGTGAAGGATTCTTCACGTTCCTTTTTCTCTTTATAAGCTCTACTTTCTTCCGGTTTAATGATAGTAGTATCAATTTGTTTAAAATCCTGTTTAGAAGAAGGTTGAGGTGTGTTATTAAACTCGAGTTCTTCACTGAATCCAGTAGCGATGATAGCAACTTTCATCTTGTTATTAAGCTCGTCATCCTGTTGAACGCCAAAGATGATATCGGTGTTGTTATCATCATCACTGACTCCGGATGCTTCTTTGATAAATTCAATAGCATCTTGAATCTCATTAAGAGAGGTGTCAGATCCGACAGAAAAGTTGATAATCATCGTTTTGCTACCCTTGATTGATGTTTCTAATAAAGCAGAGTTGACAGCGTTATTAGCAGCCATAGTAGCTTTATCTTTACCTTCACCAAGACCGATGCCAATCAAGGCAAAACCTTTATTAGATAAAGTGGCTTTGACATCAGCAAAGTCGAGATTGATGATACCATGCTTCAAAATCAAATCGGTAACAGTCGAGACAGAACTAGCTAGGACTTGATCAGAGACAGCAAAGGCATCCTGAATATGCATAGAACCATTGTTGAACATCAATTTATCGTTAGAAACGATGATTAAAGCATCGACATATTTACGAAGCTCATTGATACCATCAAAGGCGTTAGTCTGTCTTTTCTTTCCTTCGAAAGTGAAAGGCCTAGTGACGATTCCTAAGACGAGTGAACCAGTCTCTTTAGCCGCTTTGGCGACCAGAGGAGCACCACCCGTTCCTGTTCCACCACCTTCTCCACAGGCGATGAAGACCATATCAGCGCCGTTGACGACAAGCTTGATATCTTCATAAGAGTCAGTAGCTGCTTCTTTACCACGCTCAGGAAGACCACCGGCACCTAAACCTTTAGTGACATTTCTTCCTAAGACTAATTTATTCTCGCAAACTGAGTTAGCAAGAGCTTGACTATCAGTATTAAAAACCCAGTATTCGACATTCTCACGTTGCTCTTTAATCATCTCGTTGATGGCGTTAGAACCTCCGCCACCGACGCCGATGACCTTTATCTTTGCATTCGCTTTAAGACCTTCTTCATCGAAGATCGGTTTGACCATTGAATCATCCATGTTTGAGTTCTCCTATTTCAATTTCTACCGAATTTTTCATATTGAAGAGTGCTGTCTTTCTGATGTCTTAAGGCAGAAGCTTGATTTCCTAAATAACCTTCTGTCGACATCATTATCGCACCTAGACAGCTAAGATAGCCCATATCTCTTGCCCCAAGAACAGGAGGTTGGAATTTGATGACTTGCATATTTGTCACTTCAGTCAACCTCTCAGCTAGAAGAAGAATATCCGAACCAGAACCTGTTTCTAATATGATTGCTTGCTCAGTAAAATCAAAACTAGCAATGGCTTTTTTAACTTCTATAAGAAGAGCATTGATAGAAGCAGAAAACGACCTTTTATAAGCATCAAAATCAAGGTTATCAGGAAGAGCATTATTCAAAGGAACACTAGTCTCTAAACCAAATAAATTGACGAGTTCTAAAGCTTTTTCAAAAGGTATACTAAGTTTACTAGATGTTTCGTTAACACAATCGATATAACCTTTAGGTATGATTGTGCAAGCTTTCATTCTCTTGTTAGAGACACTCATCACATGAGTGCAATTCTTCTCAAAGTTGACGATGACATAGTTATTCAATTTTCTTTGAGCATTCTCAAGCATCTTATTGATCAGATGAGTGACTGCTAGAGGTGAAATCAATTCGAAATAATATCTTGGTGAGATACAAGAGCGTAAGATCTCTTCATAGCGTTGATGAACACCTGAATCAATCAAATAACAATCAGCATGCATCGTGAGACTGTCGCTTTTTGTTCCTAATTCAAAGGAATAATCTCTCTCAGTTGTCTTTCCCTCATCATTGATTTGAAAAAGAAATGGGACAGAGGTGACTAAAGCGCCAGAGTCTCTTCTTGCCATACCTTGAAGCTGACCTAAGCAGTTATTGTAAGTATCAGATGTTAGAGTGTTCTCAGCCGAATTAAAGCTAGTAGCTTTTAAATCGCTGATTATCTTAAGCCCAATAGCTGGATAAATAGGCACATATAAACCGAGATCTTCAACTTCCTTTTTACACTCATTAAGAAGGTTATTTAAAGAAGCTTTAGCCTCATTTAAATCAATGTTATTAGAGCTATCTAAAGGAAGCTTATCGCCAGTCAAAGCTTTTCTGATGATCAGATGCTTATTTTTGTAATAACCTGTGACTACTTTAATGCCAGAAGCGGCAATCTCGATGGCGGTGATGTTTTTATTCATGTTGCCCTCCAGTCAGTTATGACGGTATTATTCTCAACTCAGAATCACTTGAAAGTGAGATATCAAACGAATAGCAATCGATGCTGCTATCACTATCATCAAGGAAAGTATAAGAAGTGAAAGTGGCGTTTTCCTCACTGATATAAGAGTAGCATTCATCTAACATCTCGCTGACATCAAACGCAAAGATGTCTTCAAAATCTTCTATCAAAATAGAAGAAAATTGAATGTAAGTATCATCTAACTCATCATATGTGAAGAAGAGATCACAAGTAGAAAAAGATGAATTAGTGGTGTCATAACTAGAAGTCATAAACTGAACATAAGCTAACTTAGACAAAGATGAAGGATTGATATATTGAAGAGAATAGAAAGTCATGTAAATCAAGTTAGTTTGATTACTTTCAATAGTTTGATTAGCTGGGATATGAACTTCTGGAAAACTTTCATTACTGATCAAATTTGAATAAGTAGTGCTATAAGCAGTTCCCAAAGAAGCGATTTTACTTTGCAATTCAAAATAAGTCTGCCCGTTAAGGAAGTAAGTATCAGTTCCATAGCGGAAGAGCGGTCTATTTTCTAACACCTCAGTTGTCGCATAAAACGGATTAGAATAGGCTTTACCATCAAGGATCAAGAAACCAGCTTTCTCAGTAGCAGTGTCATTAGCTTCTTGAGCATCAAAGAAGAGAAGAGATGAGGATGAAGAGATACCAGCTAATTCTCTATATTGATCAGCAGTCAAATAGACAAGCCCGTCGATATTCATGCTAGAAACACGAAAACTAGGTAGACAAAAGTAAAGGATAATCACAAAAACGAAAACTAAGAAAAGAAGACCAAAAACAAACTTCTGAATGGTAGTTTTAGTCTTTGTCTTCGCTAAAGCAGTATCCAATTCTTCAAGGCTTTTTGTGTAATAAAATGCATCTTCTTCAGCCATCTTTTACTCATGTGCTCCCACGGAAAATATTCTATATTATAAAAATAAATTTATAAAGAATTATGGGAGAAAAACAAACAGTATAATCTTCAGCAAACTTCAGTACAGATATCTCTTAGAAAGGCCAAAAAGCGGGAAGTATCTGATCATCATCGATAGTTCTTTTGAACATGCTTTCTCATCACTAAATGAGCTAGGAGAAACGATCAGCCTATTCTCATTTGGCATCTTGCTAGAGATGCAATAAAAATACCCGTTCATCCCAGTGTAGAGTTCATCTAAGGGAATGACAAAACCGAAGATGAAAGGAGCGACATTGACCGATTGATAAACGATAGAAGCTAATTTCTGTAAACTCACTTCCGGATAAAGTCGATCCTCAATCCTTTCAAGCAGATCATCCTTGGCCTTCAAACTAGAAAAGTAGAGCATATAACAGCCTCCTATGAAGCTATTAAAGCCCTTTCATAAAACAAAATAAACAGATTGAAAAAATGTGGGAATCTTTTGGTTCAATTAAGGGAATATTGACTAGCTTTTAAGACGATTCGACTCTCATTTCTGAAAGTCTCTTTTTCAAGTTCCCCTATGAAAGTGATCGTCCTCTCGCCATGTTTTAATAACTCATCAGGATCAGTAAAACAGACTAGATGATCTTTAGAATTTCCACGATAAGCGAAAACGCATTTGTTATTTTTTGAAGGCATCAAATCACAAGTTGAAAGTGTGATTTGAAAAACAGGGCTTTCTAATCCGTTACCAAAAGGAGCAAACTTCAAAAGCGTTTCAAAGTTTCTCTCACAAATATCATCTAATTCGATAATTATCGGTCTATCATCATCCACTTTCATATCTGAAGAAAGATAAGCTTTCTCCATCTCACTTAAAAATAAAGTAACTACCTTCAGTAAATTAGATTTTTTAAAAGTGGCACCGCATGCGTTTTTATGCCCGCCAGCATTGATGAATAAAGTCGGATTTTTCTCGATGAAACTATTAGCATTTATATGAGATGGAGTCCTGATGGATGAGATGATATTCTCCATATCTTTCTCATCATCCATCATCACCATGACCGGCTCATCCTTCTCTCTCATAAGTTTATTGGCAATGAGGCCAGATAAACCGCTTAAAGCATCAACTTTTAAAGCAAGTCCATGGGATGTCTCATAGACGTTCTTGGCGTCAATTCCAATCTTCTTAACAGCTTCTTTTCTCTTTTTATTAGTCTCTAAAATAAAACGAGCAAGCTCATTTATCTCACTAGGATTCTCACTTAAAAGAAACTTACAGACGAGATTAGGAATCTTACTCTCACTATAAAGACGACCAGGTGAATTTAAAGCAGGTACGATCGTAAAATTCATATCGTGATAAGATATGTCTCTTTTATATCTGAGAAGAGCTTCAAACTGCTTATATCGATGTGTTCTTAACCCATTCAAAGCGAGTTTAGCAAAGACAAGATTATTCTCTATAACCGGCATCACATCGGAGAAGACAGCAAGCCCAGCAAGAAGGGCAAAATATTCATCATCCCTTTCAAGTAAAGCACTAGCGACAAAATAAGAAAGTGAACAAGCTGAGCAGTTATAAGAGAGGAAATCTGAAATTTTATGGTGAAATAAAGCTTCACATCTAGGAAGTGTAGTATCAGCCTCATGATGGTCGATGATGATGACGTCCATCCCTAATTCATAGGCTTTATCAATCGCATCAAAAGCCCTGATGCCATTATCGACAGTCAAGATATGTTTATAACCTTTCTGGTAAAACTCCTCGACCCTAGAAAGAGATAGACCATAGCCTTCCTTATATCTTGATGGTATGAAATAACCAGTCTTTATTCCAATGCTATCAAAAGTTTTCTTCAAGATAGCTGTGGAAGTGATGCCATCAACATCATAATCTCCGTAGATGACTAGTTTCTCACCTTTCTCTTTGACTGACTTTAAAAAAGAGATGAGCTTTTTAAAATCAGGAAGCTGATCTGGTCTTTTTAAATCGACAAAAGACCCCGTGCTCATACGAGCATCGAGGTCTTGACAGGACATGGAATAATGATTCAAAAGTTTAATGAGAAAGGAATCAAGCATGTTTAGCGTAAGAAATCGTTGAGTCCAGGGATGATCGTCTCATGAGGTCCATCATCAACATAGGTGATACCATCTTGAGCAACTTGACGTCCTTCAGCTTTTTCAGCCTTCTTAGCCATATGTTTATCATAGAGTTTCTTGAAGCTGATGTGCTGGAAGAGATAGAGGTAGAGTTTGACGCCGAAGAAGATAGCGAGAGGAATGAGAAGGACCAAATAAATCAGAGAGGAAATAGCAAGTCCGTATAAGAGAGAATTGACGATGAATAATGATAAGAAGAGGATGATTAAGGAAACGACAGGAACTAAAGGAACATTCTTCAAACGGTTATAGGAATCCTTGACGATCTCTTCTTTGTGCTCATCAGTGAAGGTGTATTTGAGAGATTTGCTCTCTTTAAGAACGATGTGGTTGTTATATAAGAGAGGAATCAAGATGACGAGTAAGGCCATGATAGCGACCATCGCACCGACAGAAGTGTAAGTGTTAAACGGAATCTGTAAGGCAGAGAGAAGTCCGACGAAGAGTAATCCACCCGTCTCACCAGTGATCAGCAAGGTGAGAGCCATATTGAGTCCATATCTAAGAAGGGCATAAATAGCAGCAAAGAGAGGAATCAAGAAGAAGATCAAGAAGAAGTTATTGGTCATGTAAGAGATGTTAGTAGGAGTGGTTAAGTAGCAACCGACTTCAAGTGAACTTCTGATATAAGTTCCATCTCTTCCAGGAGCGACAAGCACTGAGGTTTGATAAGTGGTATTAGGATTTAAGTCGATCGTGACTTCACCATCTAAGACAGTCTCAGAGATGAGGTTTAAGACATCAGTGGTACCATCAGCTAAGACGATTTCATTCAAATCTCTATCGACTTCGACGGTGTAGTAGTTGATGTAGTAAGTCTCACCATCTTCATCAGTCTTTTCAACCGGGGTGACATAAGCGGTGTCAGTGTAGTAGATGAAGGAATAATCAGGAAGTTCTTCCGGAGCTTCATCATCACTATAAGCGGTGAATTGTTGACCATCAGAAGCTTGCTCACCGATACCTTCGATATAAAGTAAGAAAGCTGAAGTGCTATCTAATTCATCATAAGCTTCTCTATCAGTCTGGAAGGTGATGTTTAAGGTGTAAGTATTCTCATAACTATCAGTTCTGTTGAAGAGAGAACCATTGACAGCATAGTTGACACCAAGAGAGACACCGCATAACACGCTAGCGACGGTAGGAATTGCGATCAATAACCAGTTGCGTTTCTTCTTAGGTTTATCATTCTTTTCTTCAACTTTTTCATTCTCAGCTTCCGTTGTTGAAGCAGTAGTGTTAACAGCAGCTACTTTCTTATCATTCTCTTTCTTATCAAAGAGTGAGAAGTAATGACGATTTTCAGTAGCGTTCTTAACTAAGAAGTAAGAGAGAATCTTGTTGACATAATTGGTGATGAAGAAAGTGAAGATACTTCCGACCATCACGACGCCGAAGAAGACTTGGAAACTACCAGAGGAGAGTAAGAAGCTGAAGAGAGAAACGGCGAAGATGATGACAGAGACATCTAATGAGATGAAGAAGGATTTATGATAACCCTCCGAATTAGATTTCTCATAATCTCTACCTTTCTTAAGCTCATTCTTCACATGTTGGAAGTAGTTGACAGAGATGAAGAGTGATAGGAAAGCGACGACGAAGAGACCGATGATGAAAGGCATCGAGAATTCAAAGCCGAGAAGCGTAGATAACAGCAAGCTGAAGAAGATGCTTCCCAGTAAAGTGACTGAAGCTGTGATTCCAGATAAGCCGAATAATAAGCCAAGAAGGATGCAGATGAGAAGCAAGGCTACTCCCATGATCGCATAGATGATATAAAGAGAGCTAGTTCCGAATAAAGCAGAGACTCTATTTGAATAAAGATATTGGATATCAAATCCGTAATCTTCAGCATTTAATAAATTGACTAAGGCTCTAGCACCAGAGATAGTGAACGAATTACCATCGAGATCAGAAGTGATTGTGCAGGTGGCATCATCATAGTCATAGTCATCGACATCAATGATAGCGACGACTTTGCTCAAGACATCTTCATCGATGACAGTATCATCAGTTCCATAAGCTTTAGCATAAGTGTCATCTAAAGTCTTGTTATACCAAATATAAAGTTTATCGGATTGATCCTCAGAGGAATCATCGTCTGTTTCCTCAGTGTCTTCCGTTTCCTCGGTCTCTTCTGTCTCGGAATCATCAGTTGAGGCATCAGTACCAGTGAGGGTAGCCGCTTCTTGAGCAGCCGAAACCATCGTTTGGAAATCGACATCAGAGCCGATGTTTAAGGTCGGGTAAGGAGTGGTTCCATCATAGACGAGTTCAGCGACGGTATCAGCAAAGAAATCACTATTATCTTGAGTGAGAATAGTCTGATCTTCATAAGTTCCGACCGAGAGATAACCGGTCCTAGAGACGATAGCGATGACATTCTCAAGCTCAGTAGAAGAATAAGGTGACATCGTGATCTTGAGCTGATAACCTTCGTTAGTATCAGCATCACCATTGACGATAGCGACTTCAGCATTTCTGACTCCCGCTAAATCAAGGCGCTCCATGACCACTTCTTCGATATCGATATCATCGAGATCATCTGTTCCGTTTTGAATGGAAGGATAAAGCTCGCTATCATAGTCAGTCGCTTCTCTCTTCGTCAAACTGAAAACAAGCTGGGTGGATCTAGTAAACTCCATACCATCACTTGCATTGGAGAGAGTCGTCTGGATATTAAAGACCAAACATCCGATGACAGTAAGCATCATCACGAGGTAAGCCATTATTCGGCGCATGTCACAATCCTCCTATAGATGAAAAAGCACACTCATACACAAAGAATAAAATAACAAAATAAATATTAATATTCAACGATAGAATTTCAGCCTGATTTTTTAAATCAACAATTAGCAGGGATTTTAGAGGCTTCTACCCCGAGATGTTCATAGGCTTTTCTAGTGGGAATTCTTCCTTTAGGTGATCGGTTGATTAGTCCGATTTGAACAAGATAAGGCTCATAAACATCCGAGATATTCTCTACGCCTTCTCCGATAGCTGAAGCGAGAGCAGAAAGCCCAACTGGTTTACCATTGTAGCGGTAGATCATACACTCCAATATCTTTCTATCGGTCTCATCAAGGCCTAGCTCATCGATGGCAAGGAATTTCATCGCCTTCTCAGCTGATGATAAATCGATGATACCTTTGCCTTCATAAGTTGCGTAATCTCTGACTCTTCTAAATAGTCTATTTGCGATTCTAGGAGTGCCTCTTGAGCGCAAAGCAATTTGATAAGCGGCTTCAAAGACGATAGGAAAATCTAAGGCTCTACTAGTCCTTAAAACAATCTCTAAGAGTTCCTCAGCTCTGTAGTATTGAAGACGGAAGAGAATACCGAATCTGTCTCTTAAAGGAGCCGATAAAGAACCAGGATCAGTAGTCGCGCCAACTAAAGTGAACGGAGGAAGATCAATCGATATCGTCCTAGCATCAGCACCCTTACCGACGATCAGTGATAAAGAGAAATCCTCCATCGCTGAATAAAGAACTTCTTGAACTTGGATAGGCATACGATGAATCTCATCGATGAAGAGAACATCACCAGGGTTAAGAGAAGCTAAGATAGCAGCTAAATCTCCGGTTCTGACGAGCGAAGATCCGTTTGTCAATTTGATTTCACTGTTCAACTCATGAGCGATGACATTAGCTAAGGTCGTCTTGCCAAGGCCAGGCGGGCCATAGAAAAGAACATGATCCAATGACTCTTTACGAGTCTTGGCACCATTGATGAAGATGGCAAGCTCTTTCTTGATGTCTTCTTGACCGATATAATCTTTGAGATATTGAGGTCTTAAAGAGACCTCGATCTCATCGCTAGTGTCAGTGACATCCTGAGCGACGATATCATTAGTCTTATCTTTCATCTCTTGATCTTTTTAAGAGCCATAGCGATGATCTGCTCAGTGGTCATATCACGGAAATCCTCTTTTCTGAAGACCTCATCGATCTCATTCTTCTTGAAACCTAAATCACGAAGAGCATCAAAGGCTAAAGAAACTTCAGAAGTCTCATAAGATAAAGTGCGGTTGGTGATGCTCCAGTCGAGTTTTCCTTTCAAATCGAGGATGATCTGAGAGGCGTTTTTTCTTCCTAAGCCAGGGATCTTCATCAAAAAGAATTCGTCGTTTTCATTAATCGCCTTAGCCAAAGCTTCGACAGTGGTGTAAGAAAGAGCGCTCATGGCGATCTTTGGCCCGATTCCCTTGACACTGGTCAAAGCTAAAAACATCTTCTTTTCAGCCATCAGACGAAAACCGACAAGGTAGTTATCACTCTCGTTTCTGATCTCACAGACATAGACAAACATGCTCTCACCGATAGGAAAATCGCTCGGTTCAGTCACTAGACACTCATAGCCGACGCCTCCGCATTCGATGACGATTGCACCTTTAAGGTGCATGCTTACTAATCCGTGCAGATAATAAAACAAATTACCACCTCTTTATTCGTAATACTCAAACTCGAAATCATCTAATATGACACTATTGCCAGAGACAGCACCCGCTTCTTTTAATCTATCATCAATACCGATACGGTTTAAATAGTTAAGAAGTCGATCTAAGCCCTCATCGGTCGAAAGATTGATCAATCTCTTCGTCCTTAAGACTCTCTCTCCGATGATTTCAAAAGCACCATCTTCTCTTCGTACGACTTTATATTCAGGAATCTTACCATCATCCTTTTTAACTGCTTTATAAACGACTTCTTGCTCAGAATCAGTCGTCTTATCTTCCACCTTAGTAAGAGAGAGTTTATAAAGCCTCTTTAGAAGCTTCTTAACCCCATCTCCTTCCTTGGCAGAGATCTCATATATCTCATAAGAATCCTGATATTTCTTGATGAATTCATCGACTAAACTTCTATCAGATAGCACATCCAACTTATTGAGTGCGACCACCATCGGTTTCTCGATTAATTCTTCATCGTAAGACGCTAACTCTTCATTGATCATCTCAAAATCAGAAAGAAGCTCAGTAGAGGTAGCATCGATTAAATGAAGAAGAACTTTGCATCTTTCGATATGTCTTAAAAAAGCTAATCCTAAACCTTTTCCTTGGCTAGCACCCTCTATTAAACCAGGTATATCAGCAATGACAAATCTCTCATCAGTTGAGAGAATACAGACACCTAACTGAGGTTCTAAAGTAGTGAAAGCATAATCAGCGACTTTGGCATCCGCTCTGGTATTAGCCGAAAGGAAAGTCGATTTACCGGCATTAGGAAGACCGACAAGACCGACATCTGCGATCAACTTCAACTCTAAATAAACAGGTAGAGTGACACCAGGAAGTCCGTTTTCAGCGATTTTAGGAGTGCGTCTGACCGGTGATTTAAAGGCGGCGTTTCCTCTTCCACCTCTCCCACCTTTAGCGATCAAGACTTTCTGACCGTGTTCAGTGATATCACATAAGACTTCACCATCTAAAGTGGTGCAGACAGTTCCAAGAGGAACAGGAAGAGTGATATCCTTGGCATTTCTTCCATAGCCGAGTTTAGCTTTGCCATCTTGACCATCATCGGCTCTGATCGTCTTACCAAAGCGGTAAGCACTTAAAGAATTGACTCCTTCATCTCCGACCAGATAAATAGAGCCCCCTCTTCCTCCATTACCACCGGAAGGGCCTCCCATCTCAACACTTTTCTCATGGCGAAAAGCGATGGCACCATCGCCACCTTTTCCAGAGATGAGAGTGATTTTAACTCTGTCGATCATGTATTCTTCCTTAAAGTAGAAAAAAGCCCCGGTTAGACCGAAGCTTTAACAATCAGTTGCTCTTAGCCGGATAGACGGAAACTTTGGTGCGATGGCGATCGAGACGCTCGTACTTGACGTAGCCGTCTTGTAAAGCAAAGAGTGTATCGTCTCCGGCTCTCTTGACGTTGTGACCGGCGTGAATCTTGGTTCCTCTTTGACGATAGATGATGGAACCAGAATGACAGAATTGACCGTCACATAACTTAGCACCTAAGCGCTTGGAATGTGAATCACGGCCGTTTTTTGTAGAAGTGACACCCTTATGAGAAGCGAAGTTCTGGATGTCCAATTTAAACAGAATAACCATTGTACTTTCTCCTTTCAATCGCGCTCGATACGATAGACATGCACTCGTTGAGGATATTCTTTCTCAATAGTGAAGAGACATACCATCAGTATCCCAAGCGCCCTGATGTTCTTTTCTCCCGGATATCTCAGGCATTTGATCCGGCAGTAACCAGATTTGGTTTTAATTTTGAAACAATCTAGGTCTGTGAGTGAGTTGAGACATCCGAAGATAGCTGAGGAGACACCAGAACAGACGATATCTTTACCATATTCATCTTCCCCGTGTCCTTCTATCAGAATCTCATCCGGATAGAACTTATCACAGGCCCAACCTGCCGAGATCATAAGCTGATTGATTCGACAGAAAGAGCAGTGAAGGGTTGTCTATGTCCTCTTAAGACACGGACATTGCTCTTAGCGCGGTAGCGGAGAACCCTAATCTTGCGAGAACGGCTTTGTTTGACGATAGAAGCTGTGACCTTAGCACCTTCGACATAAGGATGCCCGATTTGAGTCTTATCTCCACTGACGTAGAGAACCTTGTCGAAGACGACGGAATCACCGACGTTGCCTTCAAGCTTTTCACAGTAGATCGTCTGGCCGACTTCGGCTTTGATCTGCTTTCCTCCAGTTAAAATGACTGCGTACATGTTTTACCTCCCAGTAAAAGCGCTATGATGGTATCCAGAATTGGAATTTATGACCATTTTTAAGCGGCTGAAGAAACAGCATTAATAATTATAGACAAACGCCCAAAAAGTGCAAGAAAAAGAGAAAAAATGAGACTATTTTTTGATATTTTTTGAGAGTTTTTCTAAAGCGTCAATCGTCTCCTGATGAAGATCGTGCTCAATCTTGCAAGCATCGTGTTCAGCGACCTCTGGAGAGACCCCGATCGCAAGAAAAAACTCCGTTAAAAAACGATGTCTTTCATAAACGGCTTTGGCTTTTTCTAAGCCTGAAGGAGTCAATAATAGATGTCCTTTCTCATCAACATTAAGATAACCATCATTGACTAAAATCTTGACCGCTTTGGAGATGGCAGGTCTAGAAAAACCAAATTCAGTAGCTAAATCGATCGAACGGACTTTCAGTCCTTTCTCTTGAAGCCTCAAAATCATCTCTAAATAATCTTCACCAGATTCATGAATGACAGGGGAGAGATCTTTTTCTTGCATATGAATAACCTCAGAAAATATTCTACCACAAAAAAAGGCGGCTGCAGCTATCTTCCCGATAAGGTATTGTCGCCGTCCG
>CAYRUQ010000011.1:0-43085 GCA_964427595.1 uncultured Clostridiaceae bacterium
CTCTATTAATTAAACAACTAATCTTATTAAAAGATTATTTTATTAAAAATACATAAATTCTATAATAACGAGGAGGGACAGATTATGGCTTTGAAACTATATTTAGATTCTAATAAGATTTTTCACAAAGAATTCACTGCTAGTAATCCTGGCTATGATTCTCTTCAGGTTGATACTTTTCTTGATTTAGTCATCAAAGACTATGATTCTTTTGAAAAGTTTGAAGCAGATGCTCAAAACACGATTAAAGAACTCAACACCAAAATCAATCTTTTAAATAGTCAATTGACAGAGGCTGAGACTGAAAATGCAACATTGAAATCCAAATTATCCGGAATCAGTGACAACCATGATGCCGGTCTCAACAATCTTGAGCTTCTTAAAAGAATTAATACTCTAGAAAAAGCTCTTAATAAAGCAGGAATCAACCCAAATACAATCGATTGAGTTAAAATATATAAATGCCGGCCTAGATGAATGCAGGAAGCTTAAAGCTTTTTGAGGAAAGTCCATGCTCGCACTCTCTGTGATGGGAGTAGTGATTGTGCCAAAGGAAAAAATAACTTTGGGTAGGAGGAGTCCAAACGGCTGGGAAGAATCTAAACTTCGGCATGATGTCTTCCCTATAAAAGCTCCACAGTGACGAACCTGATGGAAACTTCAGGAATGAAACGTAGGAAAGCCCCTCAAGCGAGAAACCTGAATTAGGCAAGGGAGGTCGAAGGCGGGAAACGAACCGTCGACGGCAAGGTAACACTTAGATAAATTTTCATCCTAGACAAAACATGGCTTATAGGGCCGGCACTCACTTCTAGAAAGGAGAGATATGAACACACCCAACAGGATCACAGTTACCCGTTTCGCATTTGGGTTAGTAATGATCATCATCTACTGCTTATCCTTCTTGCCACAAGCAGAGGTTTTTGCACCCAAATTAGGAACCACCAACTTCACTTGGATTGACTTAGTCTGTGCTCTTTTGTTCATCATCGGTTCTATCACTGATGCGATTGATGGTCATATCGCTAGATCTAGAAACATGATCACTAACTTCGGTAAGTTCATGGATCCTTTGGCCGACAAATTTCTCGTCGATTCTGCTCTCATCCTTTTGACTACCAAACTTACTGATGATGGTAATTTCTATCTCTTTCCTTTGATCACTGTTCTCTTCATCGGAAGAGATTTAGCTGTCGATGGTCTAAGGATGGTAGCTAATTATCAAAATAAAGTCTTAGCAGCTAATATTTATGGAAAGATAAAGACGGTTTTGCAGATGGTTGTTGTTCCGATTATCTTCTTAAACGGATTCCCATTCAATTACTTTGATTTACAAGGTCAAGGAAACTTCCAATACACTTATATCGTCACCAATTGTTTAGCTGTAATCGCTTTGATTGCATCATTGATTTCAGGTGCCATCTACTTAAAACAAAATAAAGATGTTCTTAAGGAACACAAGGAAGAAGACTGAGATGAAATGTGAGACTTTATTAAACCTATTGATCCAACAAGGACTCACTTTATCAAGCTGTGAGAGCATCACAGGTGGACTTTTCGCCTCTACTTTCACTTCTTTCCCAGGTGCTAGTCAAGTCTTCCGTGGTTCCCTTATCACTTATTGTGATGAAGCTAAAATCAAAGCCGGTATCTCTAAAGAAACTTTAGAAGAAGATAGCGCCATTTCCCCTGAATGTGCCAAAGAGATGTGTTTAGCTTCTTCCTCTTTTTACAATACTGATGTCGCCGTTTCATTCACCGGTAATGCTGGACCGACTGGCCAAAATGATAAACCTGTTGGACTCGTCTATATCGGAGTTAAAATCCGTTCTAGTTTATCTGTCTATACACTACATTTAACTGGAAGTAGAAACGAGATCAGAGAGCAAGCGTCTGCCTTTGCTTTTAAAATCTTGATTAATTCTCTTTCTAAAGAAACTTCAACAAATGAATCAAAAGAAGAGATCACTATCGAGAAAAAATGAACACGAAGAAATTGAACAATTCTCTGATTGAAAGATAATAATAATAAATGAAAGGTAACTTGACTCATGGAGAAAAAGAAGACAGCAAGTGTGGCAAACGAAGCTTCTAAAGATCAGATTTTAGAAGCAGCGATGAAAGATATCCGTAATTACTTTAATGATAAAGGTATCATCATGAAGATGGGCGATGCTCCTAGCGTCGATGTTCAAACCATCTCTTCTGGTTCACTTCTTCTTGATGCTGCTTTAGGAGTAGGCGGTTATCCTCGTGGAAGAATCATCGAAATCTATGGCCCTGAATCATCTGGTAAGACCACTTTAGCTTTAGAAGCTATCGCTCAAGTTCAAAAAGCTGGTGGAACAGCCGCTTTCATCGATGCTGAACACGCTATTGATCCTGAGTACGCTAAAGTCTTAGGTGTCGATATCAATAACTTGCTTCTCTCTCAACCAGATTATGGTGAAGAAGCTTTAGAGATCGTCGATATGTTAGCTAAAACCAGCGTTGTCGATATGATTGTCATCGATTCTGTCGCTGCTTTAGTTCCCAAACAAGAATTAGAAGGTACCTTTGAAGAATCTTCAGTCGGTTTACAAGCTAGGATGATGTCCAAAGCCTTAAGAAAGCTAGCTGGTATCCTTTCTAAGAGCAACTGCACGATCATCTTCATCAACCAGTTGAGAGAAAAAGTCGGTGTCATGTATGGAAATCCTGAGACGACCACTGGCGGAAGAGCTTTGAAATTCTATTCCACAATCAGAATTGAAATCAGAAGAGCTGATCAAATCAAAGAGGGCGATAAATACATCGGTAATATCGTCAATTGTAAAGTCGTCAAGAATAAAGTCGCCCCTCCTTATAGAAATTGCAAGATTGAACTCATCTTCGGAAAAGGCATCTCTCACGACCATGAATTATGTCAATTAGCAGTCGATAATGGCATCATTGAAAAATCAGGTTCTTGGTTCTCCTATGAAGGAGAGAGGATCGGTCAAGGTATCTCTTCAGTTTACGAATGGCTGAAAGCTAACACTGATATTGCCAAAACAATCGAAGAGAGAATTAAAGAACTTCTCAAACCGAAGTCTCAAACACTCGCAATAAACTGATAATTCAAAACTATAAAGTTGAAAAGAGAGATTGCCGAATCTCTCTTTTTCTTGTTTTTGTTTAAGTAAAACATTTTTGTAGTTTATAATATTTGCGTGTGGAGTTACATC
Organism: uncultured Clostridiaceae bacterium; assembly: GCA_964427595.1. GTDB lineage: Bacteria > Bacillota_I > Bacilli_A > RFN20 > CAG-288 > Enterosoma. Next base: position 3,207 of record CAYRUQ010000011.1, read on the forward strand.
CACTTTAATATATGTATGATTTACTAACATTCCTGCCCTGTTGGGCTATCGATATTAAATCTGCATATAAATTTGAATAGTGAGTTTTTTATGGGCAATTAAACTGACTATTTTTTACTTATGCCCGGAAAGGATAGCTTTACAATGGATCAAACAAACTGGATTTTACTCTGTGTTGTTCTTTTCATCGTCGGTGCTTTGGCAAGCGGACTACTGACCGGTTACTTCTTAATCAAAAAGAATAAAAAAGCCAAAAGTGATGCTGAAAATCTCATCCAAGATGCTCAAAACGCTGTTCAGAAAGCCAAAGCTGAAGCTGAGAAAATCACTCAAGAAGCCAACGATAAAGCCGATAGAATCACCTCCCTTGCTAGAGAAGAAAGTCGAAAAGAAATTGATCAACTCAAGAAAGAAGCTGAAGATGATATCAATGATAGAAAGAACATCATCGCCACTAGAGAAGCTTCTTTGGATAACAGAGAACTCTCTTTAACTAATCGTGAAACCATCTTCGATGAGAAGAAAAATGAATTCGAAAAGAAAGTCTCCGCTTTAGAAATCAAAGAGAAAGAAGTTGATGCCAAAATAGCCAGCATCACTTCTGAACTCGAAAAGATCGCTAAGATGAGTCAAGAGGAAGCTAAAGCTATCCTCATGAACAAGGTCGAAGAACAGGAAGCCAAAAGAATCGCTCTTTATAAAGAACAGATGGAAGAAGAAGCTAGATCAGAAGCTGCTGATAGAGCTAGAACGATCATGTGCCTCTCGATGGAGAAATTCGCTCAAGATGTCACCTCTGAGCACTCCACTTCCACCGTCGCTCTTCCTAACGATGAGATGAAAGGAAGAATCATCGGTCGTGAAGGAAGAAACATCAAATCAATGGAAGCTCTCTTCGGAGTCTCTCTTATCATCGATGATACTCCTGAAACCATCACCTGCTCTTGCTTTGATCCTATCAGAAGAGAGAAGGCTAAGAGAACTTTAGAAGCATTAATCAGAGATGGTCGTATCCAACCCGGAAGAATCGAAGATATTTATAACAAGGTCTCCGCTGAACTTGATGATACTTTAAGAAGAATCGGTGAGCAGACCGTCTTCAAACTCGGTTTACCTCGTATCAACTCTGGTCTTTATCCTTATATCGGTAGACTCAAGTTCCGTACTTCTTACGGACAAAATGTCCTCGATCACTCTATTCAAGTCGCTTATTTATCATCCGTCATGGCTGCCGAATTAGGACTTGATCCGGTCATGGCTAAGAGAGCTGGTCTTCTCCACGATATCGGTAAAGCTATCGATGCTGAACAAGAAGGTTCTCACGTTCAGTTAGGTGTTCAGTTAGCTAAGAAGTTTGGTGAACCCGATCAAGTCATCAACGCTATCGAATCTCACCATGGTGATGTTCCGAAAGCTTATCTTATCTCTGAGATCGTCACTGCTGCTGATACTCTCTCCGCTGCTCGCCCTGGTGCTAGAAGTGAAACGCTGGAAGGCTATATCAAGAGACTTGAACAACTCGAATCCATCTGTGGTTCCTTCGAAGGTGTTCAAACCACTTATGCCCTCCAATCCGGTCGTGATTTAAGAGTCATGGTCGTTCCTGAAAAGATCTCTGATGAAGATGCTAAGGCACTCTCTATTCAAATCAGAGATAAGATTGAAAGTGAGATGGAGTTCCCTGGTCAGATTAAGATCTCCGTCATCCGTGAAACAAGGGCTGTACAAATCGCAAAATGAGAATTCTCTTTCTAGGTGATGTAGTAGGTCCTTTAGGGCGAGAAGGTGTTAAACACTATCTCTCCCTACATAAAAAACAGGATCAAATTGACCTTGTCATCGCAAATGGCGAAAACGCCACCCATGGACATGGCCTTTCTCACAAACATTACCAAGAGTTGTTAAATGCTGGTGTTGATTTCATCACTAGTGGCAATCACTTCTACAACAACAAAGACGCCTTCAATGAAAAGTATGATTTTTCTAAAGAGATCAGACCCTATAACTTTGATCCTCAGACCCCTTTAAAGGGGACAGAAGTCATCACTATAAACAACATCAAAATCAGAATCACTAATCTGCTCGGTCGAGTTTATATGACTCAAAACCCCTCCAATCCTTTCTATGCTTTAGATGAGATCATAGCTTCTAGTGAAGAGATGATACATATCGTTGATTTCCATGCGGAAGCCACCGCTGAAAAAAGATGTTTGGCTGAGTATGTGGATGGAAGAGTAACTGCTGTGATCGGCACTCACACCCATGTTCAGACAAATGATGCTAAGTATCTTCCTCAAGGTACTTTCTTCTTGACTGATGTCGGTATGAATGGTGCTTATGACTCGATCTTAGGAGATGTTAAAGAAAACTCAATCAGAAGAACAATGACAGATTTACCGGCCTTGATGGATGTTCCATCTAAAGGAAAAATTCTGACAAACGGCGTCCTTCTTGATGTTGATGAAAACTCACATAAAGTCATCTCTTATAAGATCATCAACGAAATATCCGAATGAAACTCAAGCTAAGTCTCAACTCCGAGGCTTAGCTTTTTTGATGTTTTTATAGAGTGAATTTGGAATAAAAATAAGGATAAACCACTTAAATTAACTCACAGTAGGAGTTAATTATTTTTGGCCTTTTTCTCGAAAAAGAGCCATTTTATCGGCATTTTAGTTATTTTGTGAAACTGAGAGTTGAAACGGAAATGAAAATAACAATTAAAGTTGTAAATTGTTTTCGCTTGGTTATAATAATGTGGAAAGAGGTTAAACAAATGACTACCTTAAAAGCTAGTGGAAACACCCAGATTCAAAAACTTGCTGGCGCCATCGCTGGCAATATCCGCCAAGAGAGCGCGGTTCAAATCTCCCTCGTTGGAGCTTCTGCCTTAAATCAAGCCATCAAAGCTTGCATCGTCGCTAGAAGATTTTTGAAGGATGATCCTGAACCCAGCGACATCGCTGTCCAACCCGAATTCCTCATGCAGAATTTCTCAGAACCCGCTGATAGTGAAGCTCGTGAAGTCACAACCATCATGCTCCACATCATCAAGGTTCCTTTCGATCCTGCCAACGCAGTGTCATCGGATGTTCCTCACCACGAAGGTTTGCTTGATTAAGCAAAAGAATTAGGATGAAAAAGCTCCGCCTCATCTCCCTTCCAAATTTGAAGGAAGCAGCTAGACGGAAGCTTGGTAGTGCAGTAAAGTTTGCAGATGCGGATGTAAAACTCAGTGTTTTCCTTGCCTCTTGGGGACAAGGAAAACATTTTTGTATACGCACTTACGGCTGCCAGGCTAATGTCCGAGACTCTGAGATTCTTCGCTCTTTCTTGTTAAAGATGAACATGGAGGAGACAGATGACTTTCTTTCAGCTGACCTGATCATCTTCAATACATGTGCGGTCAGAGAGAACGCTGAGAATCACCTTTATGGTGAACTCGGTTTAGCAAAAGATGCCTATAATCGCAATCACGATATCATCATCGCTGTCTGCGGTTGTGTCATGCAAGAAGAAGCACCAGTCAGATATGTCTTAGATCATTTTCCGTTTGTTTCTCTCATCTTCGGAACAAATAACATAAACGCCTTCTATGAACTTTTAGAAGATTGTTTAAAGAACAACGAAAGATTAGTCGATGTCAAACCTGATAGTGATCTCATCTATGAAGGATTTGAAGAGAATCAAAAAGCCCGTCTTTCTAACATCTCTGCTTTTGTCAATATCATGTATGGATGCGATAAGTTTTGTACCTATTGTATCGTTCCTTATACCAGAGGAAGAGAGCGATCAAGAAAAGAAGAAGATATCTTAAACGAGGTAATCAAATTAAAAGAACTCGGTTATAAACAAATCACTCTCTTAGGTCAGAATGTCGACGCCTATGGTAAGGATTTTAATGATCCGACCGCTTTTGCCAATCTTTTAGATAAAGTAGCTAAAACAGGTATTGAAAGAATCCGGTTTGTGACTCCTTATCCATCCGATTTCAACACCAAAGTCTTCGATGTCATGGCCGATAATAAAAATATCATGCCATCTTTGCATATGCCACTTCAATCCGGTTCTGATCGGATTTTAAAAAAGATGAATCGTCGTTATACGAGAGAAGAGTATCTTAATATCATTCATGAGTTAAGAAAGAGACTTCCTTATGTTTTCCTGACCACTGATATCATCGTCGGCTTCCCGGGTGAAACTGAAGAAGACTTTAATGACACCCTCTCACTTGTCAAAGAAGTTGAATTTGATGCCGCTTATACTTTCATCTTCTCACCTAGAAAAGGAACTCCAGCTGCCAGGATGCTTGATGATACTTCCGATGAAGTCAAACATCAAAGATTCGACATTTTGAAGAAGACGATTGATGAGCTTTCTACCAAGAGCGCCCAGAGATTTGTCGGAAAGACTTACGATGTTCTTTTTGAAACTTTCTCTAAGAGAGATAAAAGAAGGCTTTCTGGATATACACCTGAAGGTAAACTCGTCCATGTGGAAGCTGATCCTTCGTTGATCGGTTCAATTAAAAAGGTCTATATAAAAGAATCACACACCTATTCTTTGATTGGAGAATTAGTAGATGAGTGAGTTAGGCGAAAAAGTCGAACAACTCGTCTCCGATTTTCTCTCCCTAGATGTCGTCAAACGCTATCAGAAAGTTAAAGAAGAATATCTGAACTCTCAGGTTTATCTCTCTCTTTTAGAATTAGAAAAGAAAAAGAAAGAAGCCTCTAGAATCAAAGACTACCAAGAGAGAAAAGAAGCTCTCTCTTTAATTAAAGAGGAAAGAGATGCACTGCTCTCTTCTCCTCTTCATATCAATTATGAGGCTTATAAAAAGGAGATTGAAGATTTGATTGCCCCTTTAAGAGAGACTGAGTTTTAAAAACAAGTCTCTCTTTCTTTGTAGTTAGAAGAAAGAAGTTTTAGAGTATAATTTTTTAGGAACGAAAACGGCATGACCGAGAAAAAGAATAAAAAAGAAGAGAGTTCGTTCACACCGATGGTGGAACAATATCTCAATTTGAAAAAACAATATGGGGATATCATCCTCTTTTTCCGTTTGGGCGATTTTTATGAGATGTTCTTAGAGGATGCCGAACTTTGTTCAAGAGAACTTCAGCTCTTCTTGACCTCAAAAGCTTGTGGAAACGGAAAGCGAATCCCGATGTGCGGTATCCCTCACAGGGCTTATTTGAGTTATGCTCAAAAACTGATTGAGAGAGGATATAAAGTCGCTATCTGTGAGCAGATTGAAGATCCTAAATTAGCTAAGAAATTAGTCAAAAGAGATGTCATTCAAATCATCACACCTGGTGCAAACTTAGATATCACCACTAACGATAATACTTTCATCGCTAGTCTTATGACTTATAACTCTATGTCGGTGATTGTTTATGCCGATTTGACCACCGGTGAAATGAAATGCGTCAATCTTGATTATCAGAAAGAATTCATCCTTGAGAAGCTTCTTTCTTTAGATGTTAAGGAACTAGTAGTTCCTACTAATATCGATGCTGCTTTAGTTCTTCATATCAAGAAAAACTCTAATATTTGCATCTCCTATTACAATGACAATTCTTCTTCGCTAGAAGCAAATGCTTTATTTACAAATCTTAAAGATGAACGTCAAGTCGATTGTGCAACTCGTCTTTATAATTATTTAAGAAATATCGAAAAAAGAGATTTGACCTACTTACGTCCTGTCGAGAATTTGATGGGGCTTAAGAAGATGAAAATCGACTATTCCGCCCAGAGTAATATGGAACTGGTCAAAAGCCTTGATAACAAGACTTTTGGAACTCTCTTCTGGCTTCTTGATAAGACCAAGACACCGATGGGTGCCCGTTATTTAAAGTCTCAGATTCTCTCTCCTAGCGCTGACCAAAAAGAGATTGAAAGAAGACTCTCTTTAACTGAGTTATTCGTCGAAAACTATCTTATTCGTGAACAATTGAGAAAAGATTTAGAAGCTGTCTTTGATATGGAAAGGCTCATCGCTAGGATGGGATATGAAAACGCCAACGGAAAAGACATGCTTCAGCTTTTAAGATCACTTGAGATCATCCCTGTTTTAAAAGAACATCTCTCTTCCTTAAATGAGGAATCTGAGATTAGAAAACTTCTAGCTGATTTAGGTGATTATCAAGAGTTGACTGATACCTTAAGAAATGCGATTGATGAAAATTGTCCTATCACAATCACTGAAGGCAACATCTTTAAGAAAGGTTATAACCAAGAATTAGATGAGCTTATCGAACTGACTGATGATGCCAAATCTTGGATCAACAATTTAGAAGTTTCCGAAAGAGAAAAGACAGGTATCAAGACTCTTCGTATCGGTTATAACACCGTCTTTGGTTATTACATAGAGATCAGCGCTGGTCAGGTCTCACAAGTCAAACCGGAGTTTGGCTACATCAGAAAACAAACTTTGAAGACTGGAGAAAGATACATCACCGCCGAGCTCAAAGAGAAAGAAGATAAAATCTTAAGAGCCAAAGATGAGAGAATGTCTTTAGAATACAGGCTCTTTAAAGAACTCAGAAAGAAAGTCTCTTCTTTCACAATCAGCATTCAAAAGACTAGCGTCGCTTTAAGTGAACTTGATTATTATTTATCTCTCGCTTTCTTAGCTAGCGAGAACAACTACACTAAACCGATATTTAACAATGATAATCATATCTTAGTGAAAGAAGCTCGTCATCCTATCATCGAAAAAGCTAGCCCGGAAACCATCTTTGTCGCCAATGACTACCAGATGGATAAAGATACTGATGTCTTGATCATCACCGGTCCTAACATGGGTGGCAAATCCACTTATATGAAGGAATTTGGTCTTTTAGTAATCATGACACAAATCGGTTCTTTTGTCCCAGCTTCTTATTGTGATTTGCCCGTCTTTGATTCACTTTACACCAGAATAGGTGCTTCTGATAATTTGATTAAAGGTCAATCGACCTTCATGACAGAGATGTCAGAAGTAGCAGAAGCATTGAGTAAGGCGACTCCTTCTTCTCTCTTCCTTTTTGATGAGATAGGAAGAGGAACTGCTACTTTTGATGGTATGGCTATCGCTCAATCCATCATTGAATACATCGTCAAAAATATCCACGCCAAGACTTTCTTCTCCACTCATTATCATGAGATAACTGAACTTTCTGAAAAGATCTCGGCTATCAAAAACATCCATTGTGATGTCAACGAAGAAAACGGAGTCATCACTTTCTTATATAAGATGAAAGAAGGAAGCATGGATAAAAGCTATGGTATCAATGTCGCTAAATTAGCTGGTTTACCACTTGATATCACCAAGCGTGCCCAAGAGCTTTTAAATAGTTTAGAACAAAGAGAAGTCGTTCAAAAAGAAAGCATCAAAGAAATCAAAGTAGAGCCTAAAAAAGACGATGACATTTTAGATGAACTCAAGAAACTTGACCCTCTAGCTCTCTCTCCGTTAGATGCTCTTAATTATCTCGTTAGTCTTAAAAAGAGGTTGAAGAAATGAGTAAGATCAATCTGATGAAACCAGAACTCGCTAATTTGATAGCAGCTGGCGAAGTCATCGAAAGACCAGCGAGTGTCGTTAAAGAGCTAGTAGAAAACTCAATCGATGCCAACAGTCGTAACATCTACATCGGTGTTCTTGATGGTGGAAGAAAGAAAATTCTCGTCAGAGATGATGGCTCAGGCATGGATGAAGAAGACGCAAAGCTATGTTTTCTTCGTCATGCTTCAAGCAAGATCAAAAGCGAGTTTGATTTAAATAGAATTCATACTCTCGGTTTTCGTGGAGAAGCTATCCCTTCTATCGCTTCTGTTTCAAAAGTCATCTTGAATACTTCTGATGGTAGTGTTGGAACGAAAGTTGAATCTGATCCTGATAAGGGGTTGACTATCTCGCCTGGCGTCTTAAGAAAAGGTAGTGCTTTTGAAGTGACTGACCTCTTTTTCAATACGCCTGCTCGACTGAAGTATTTGAAGTCTACCCAAGTTGAAAACTCCGCCATCATCGAGCAAGCTCAACGTCTCTCTTTAGGTTTTCCAAACATCGCCTTTTCACTTTTTATTGATGATAGAGAGATCTTCAAAACATCAGGCAGAGGCGATTTATTAGAGACTATTCAGAAAATTTATGGAAATAAAATCGCTCTATCTCTTTATCAAATTAAAGGAGAAGGAATCGGATTTTCATTTACCGGTTATGTCGGAAAACCTGAAATCTCTTATTCAAAGAGATACAACATGCTTCTTTTCCTCAATAATCGCTCTATCTCCGATTATAGAATCTCCAAAGCGATAGAAGACGCTTATAAAGATTACTTACCACCGCTGAGATATCCTTTTGCAGTCATCAAAATCGATGTCGACTCCCAATTAGTCGATGTCAATGTCCATCCGACAAAGAAGGAAGTTCGTATTTCGATTGAAAATGAAATCGCCTTTGCTATCAGACAAAGCATAACTGATGTGCTTCTATCTCAAAAACCGGTTTATTTTGCAAGTCAAGATTCAAGAACCACCAAGGAATTAGGAATCAGTAAGATGGAGATTAAAACTCCTTCCACCCCTATGAGAGATATTCCTTATCAAGAAGTAAAAAAGGCGATTGATACTTCTTTCCATCAAGAGACTTTGATTAAAGAACCCTCTTATGAGACTTCTATTTCTCATATTGCAACACAAACTGAACAGCCAGTAAACACTTCTGTGCAAGAAAAAGAAATTTCTACTGTCGAAAAAACAGAAGAAACAATAGTAGCAAACAAACTCCCCGAGATGCATCCTATCGGTCAAGTCTTAAAGACTTACATCATCTGCGATGGAATTGATTGTTTCTATTTGATTGATCAACATGCAGCAGCTGAGAGAATCAATTACGAGAAAACGCAAAAGAAATTCCAAAATAACAAAGATAGAAAGATGCCTCTCTTTCCGATAGTCATCGATCTCTCTTTCAAAGAGATGGAAAACTATGATGAAAAACATATCAAACAATTAGAAGAGAATGGAATCTTCACAGAAAGATATGTTGATCGTTCTATCAAAGTCACTGAAATTCCTTCTTTCTTAAACGATGATGATTTAGAAAGTGTCATCAACGACACTGTTCATTCTTGTTTGAATGACGAAGTTACTAATCCAGTCGACCTTCTTCATTTAACTATCGCCAATATCGCTTGCAAGATGTCGATTAGAGCTAATCATCTGATGTCATCTTTAGAGATGGAAGGATTGATTAAAGAACTCAATAAGTGTGATAACCCTTCTAATTGCCCACACGGACGACCAACTATCATCCGCATCAGCAAAGATGATATCGAAAAGATCTTCAGGAGGACGGGATTTTGATTTATGTCATCTTAGGTCAAACCGCCTCTGGAAAGACTTCGCTAGCTTTATCACTAGCAAGAAAATTATCACTTCCTATCCTCTCAGCTGATGCTTTTCAGTGCTGTAAAGAGATGAATATCGGCACTGATAAACCGAGTGATGAGATGGTAGAAGGAATCGACTATCTCTTTAGAGATGAACTATCTCTTGAAGATGAAGTGAGTGCTTATTACTTTCAAAAAAAATATCGTCCTTTAATTGAAAAGAAAGTCTTAAACAATGAGGATATCATCATCACCGGTGGTACTTTCCTTTATATAAAGGCTCTCCTTTTTGATTATCATTTCCAAGAAGAAGATAACTCTGATAGCAAGTATAGAAATCTTTCTTTAAAAGAACTTCAAGATGAACTTTTAAAGAGAAATCAAAAACTATACGAAGAGATTGACCACGATAATCCACGGAGGTTAGTCAGAGCTTTAGAACAGTTAGATGAAGGAATAGATAGAGATGAGATCCTCTCTTTTAATGATGGAACTCCTCTTTATCCGACTAGGTTTTTCAAGATAAAAGTTGATGTTGAAGAAGGTAATCGACTTATCGAACAAAGAGTCAATAAGATGTTTGAGGAAGGACTTTTAGAGGAAGTTAAAGATCTAGTTAATAAACATCCGCTCGATAGTCGTGGTTTCCAAGCTGTCGGTTATAAAGAAGTCATCTCTGGTTTAAAGAGTGGCAAATCAATCGAAGAAATCAAAGAAGACATCAAGGTTCATACTAGGCAATATGCTAAAAGACAGAGAACTTTCATGAGAACGCAATTCCCTGATGTCAAAGAAGCTAGTAGAGAAAACATTTATAATCTCATCTTGCAAAATCACCTTCTTAAAGAGAGAAGCTCTCTTCTTTATAAAGAGGGAATGCTTGCAAAAATCGAAGGCAAAAAAGTTCTTCTTGCTGGTTTAGGAGGAGTCGGTTCAAGTTGTTTATCAAGTCTACTAAGACTCGGTTTCAGTGATTTCACCATCATTGACTATGATTATATAAACGAATCAAACATCAATAGGCAACAGATGTATGATTTTTCGGATGTCGGAAAAGAAAAGACAAAAGTTTGCCAAGAAAAATCACTTTTACTCAATCCTTTAGCTAAGATAAAAGCTTTATTTACTAAAATAAGTTGTCAGCAAGATTTACCAGATGAAAGATTCGATATCATCATCGATGCTATCGATGATCCTAATGGAAAGACTCTTCTTTATCTAAAAGCTAAAAAAGATTCTTCTTTATTCATATCTAGTCAAGGTTTAGGTTTTCATTTTGATTCCACGAAAGTGAGATATGGAAAGCTCTCTGAGGCTAACGATCCACTCTCAAGAAACTTCAAAGCTTCACTTATGGAAAATAAAGTATCTGCAGAAGAAATCGATGATATAAACATCGTTCATGCCGCCGCTGGTAAAATTAAAGGAAAGAAAAATAGTAAGGTAATCGGTTCTCTTTCTACTGCACCTGTCTCTGGTGGATTAGCTATCACCAGTTTCATCTTAAAATCATTATATGAGGAGGCGAATAATGAGAAAAATTAGTAAGATAAGCGATGTCGCTAGAAAGCTTGCTCTCACTGAAGAAGATTTGTACTTTTATGGTGATAGTATCGCAAAACTGAAAGTCAGAGTTGATGGTCATAAAAAAGCTAAACTGATTCTCACTACCGCAATAACTCCTACTAAAGCAGGCGAAGGTAAGACCACTACTTCTATCGGTCTTACCGATGGTTTAAGAGCAATTGGGAAAAATGCTATCGCCTGTCTTAGAGAACCTTCTATCGGCCCTGTCTTCGGTGTCAAAGGTGGTGGCTGTGGTGGTGGAGAAGCTAATCTTTATCCTGAAGAAGACATCAATCTTAACTTCACAGGTGACATCCATGCTATCAGTGCAGTTAACAATCTGATATGTGCCATGATCGATAATGAGGCCTATCAGAATTCAAATCTCGATGTTGACCCTCAAAGAATCATCTTTCCGAGGACGATGGATATGAACGATCGTTCCTTAAGAAACATCGATGTAGCTACTAGTGGAAAGGATGGAGAAAAGCACCCTTCCTCTTTTGTCATCACTGCTGCTTGTGAGGTCATGTCCTGTTTTTGTCTAGCATCTGATGAAGAAGATTTTCTTAATAGAGTTGAAAATATACTAGTCGCTTATTCAAGAGATGGAAAAGAGATCAAAGTCAAAGATCTTCGTATCCGAACCAGTATCAAACGTCTGATCCATCAAGCCTTGTATCCTAATTTAGTTCAAACTTATTATTCATCACCAGTCATCGTCCATGGTGGTCCTTTTGCTAATATCGCTCATGGAACTAATTCGATCATCGCTACTAATTTAGGAATGAAACTCGCTGATTATGTAGTCACGGAAGCCGGATTCGGAAGTGATTTGGGTATGGAAAAATATCTTGATATCGTCTCTTCTATCTCTCATACCCATCCCGATTTAGTAGTCCTCGTCTGCTCTACTAGAGCTTTGAAGATGCATGGCGGTGTGGCTTTTGAAAAACTCGGTTACTTGAATAACGATGCTTTGATAAAAGGCCTAGCTAATCTTGATAAACATATCGAAAACATCAAGCTTTATCATCTGCCTGTCTTAGTCGCTATCAATAAATTTGCCAGTGATAATTCTGAAGAATTAGAAATCATCAAGAAACATCTCGACTCAATGTCTATCCCAAGTGAAATCATTTCCTCTTACACTGATGGCCCTGAAGGTGCCACCGCTTTAGCTAGAAAAGCTGTTGAAATACTAAACACCACTTCATCTGATGATTTCAAACAGATTGTGAATGAGAGTATGGACATCTTCACTAAGATTGAGACGATCGCTAAAAAGATTTATGGAGCTAGTGGAGTTGAATATACTCCAGAAGTTTATAAACAGATTGAACAACTGAATGTTGGAGAAGAGAAAAACTATCATGTCTGTATCAGCAAGACTCCTAACTCCTTAAGTGATGATGCCCATCTTTTAAATGTTCCCACACATACTCTCCATGTCAAAAGCTTAAGAGTTTTTAAAGGAGCATCTTTCATCGTTCCTTTAACTGGTGCTGTCATGACTATGCCCGGCCTTCCTAAGATTCCTAGAGGAAAGGATATCTTAAGATGAGATTATCTGCTAAGCCGATTAAAGAACAACTCTCTCTAGAGATAAAAGAAAAAAAGAAAGTTTTAAAACATCCTTTTCTTCTTGTTTATGATAGTGAGAATCTCGATTCTTTTTATTACATCAAAGGGATCATAAAAGTTCTGACTGATAATGATATTCCTTACTCAACTTTGACGGTTGATAAAAGTGATGTTACTAAGTCTTTGAATTTGATTAAGAAACAAGCTTCTGATTCCTTCACCATCATCGCTAGGCCTCTCGGCATCACAAAAGAACTTGAGGAGAAGTTTCTCTCACTAATCAACCCCAAGCTCGACCCTGATATGATCAGCGACGTCAATCTTGGAAAACTCCTTAAAGGTGATTTGACTCGTCTTCCTGCTACTATTCAATCTGTAAAAAAATTCATCGAATGTTATGATATTAAAACTGATGGTCAGAAAGCGTTAGTCATCGGTCGTTCATTGACAGTCGGGCTTCCGTTAGCTTTGCTTCTTCAAAAACTGAATGCAACAGTATCTATCGCTCATACTCATACTCCAAAAGAGGTCTTAAATAAGCTTTTAATCGAAACAGACATCTTAGCTTTAGGAAGCGGAGATTCCTCAATAGTTAAACCTTCTCATCTTCATGAAGGAGAATATATTTTAGATTGTGGATATCATGACGGCCATGGTGATATCAACTTCCTTCCTGAAGAGAATATCAACTATACACCTGTCCCGGGTGGCATCGGATCTCTCACCGCTCTCTGTTTGATTTTAAATGCGATCACTTTAGAAGAAGAAGAAGAAGAAGAAGAAGAAAACTGAACAAAACACGATTTTATCCTTAACTATAGTTGAGGATTATGGGGTTAATTTCTTTTAAACACGTCAGCTTTTCTTATTCAGATAATAAGATTTTTAATGACTTAAATGTGACCTTTTCAGGTGTCGGTTTGACTGTCATCTTAGGCAGATCTGGCTCGGGAAAATCGACCCTATTATCTCTTATTGGTAAACTTCTTCTTCCATCCTCTGGTGAGATCAAAAACACTTATAAGACTGAACCAGCACTCTGTTTTCAATCTCCTCTTCTTTTAAACTATCTAACTCTGAAAGAGAATGTACTTTTATCTGCTGAACTAAGTGGGACAAAAGATAAAGAATCTATTGAAGAAGTCTTTAATAAAGTAGGAATTTTAGATCTTTTAGATCGTTATCCAAGTGAAGTTTCAGGTGGAGAAGCGATGAGAGCTAGCATCGCTCGAGCTTTAATTACAAAAAGCGAGGTCTTGATACTAGATGAACCTACTGGTCAACTAGATGAAGAAACTTCAAATAAGATTTATGAATTACTAAAAGAACTATCAAAAGAGATGCTCATCATCCTAGTCACTCATGATGAGAAAAACGCATATAAAATCGCTAATCGACTCCTTCTATTGCAAGATGGGAGATTAAAAGATGAGAAGAAACTTCCTAAACAGGAAATTGAAAACGAAGAACAGAATGACAATAAAAAAGTAGCACCCATAAGTTTTCATTTCAGCTTTTTGATGACCAAGAAATTTCTATCTAAAAGAAAGCTAAGAGTCTTTCTTTGCACTGTCTTTCTATCTTTCGCTCTCTCTTTGTTTTATCTAGGTTTGAATCTTAAGAATAATCTATCAAATGCGATGGGAAATCTTTTAAAAGAGTTTTACTCATATGAAAGTTGTGACATCTATAAAAAGACGATTATCGCCTCTTCTTCATCTCATTTAACTTTACAAAGATACGAGATTCTCTCTGAAAGTGAACTCTCTGTCATCGGTATTGAGGAAACATATCCATCACTTTCTTACTTCTTGAGTGAAGAAAAAGAGATTTTTCTTAATGGAGAGACTGGTGTAGTTAAGATTCTTCCTTCCTTTTTCCAAAAAGAAGAGAAACTAAAAAGTGGAGAAGTGATTAAAGATACTTTTGATGTGGTGGTTAACACCTCCTTTCTTAATACTTTTAACCTTGGTGAGACTGAAGCGATTGATAAAGAGATTCGTTTCACCGAAGAGAAAGTAGTTAGAGTATCTAGCATCTCTGCATCGGATGTTTATAGTCAAACCTTCAATTTCAAAATAGTTGGTGTTTCAAACGAAAAAGAATTATTCAATTATGCAACAATTTATTACTCATATCAGAAGATTTATTCTTTATTAGAATCAGTTTATCTCACTAATATCTCTGAAGAACTAGGTTCCTTAACCTCTGTTATCAACCTCTTTAATAAGACTCATTACTTGAATGACGATTTCAGGAGTCAAAAGAACATCATCGTTTTAAGTGATCCGATAGCTTTTAGAGATCAAATATCTGCTGTCAGTGAAAATATCGTCGTCACTTCTAAAGTCTTAGAGATAGAAGAATCAAGTCAAACCATCGTCTCTTCACTGACTACTATCTTAGGCATTTTTATCTTCTTAACTCTGATTTCTGCTTTCATGCTTGATTTCTTGGCTGTCTATTCTCTTTATGATGAAAACATCAGGCTTTTTGCTTTGATCAACATCTATCCAAACAAAAAGAAAAATAAACGTGTCTTAGCAGATGGGACTTTCTTCTTCTTTTTCATCGCTAATATCATTCTGTTTTTAATTCTTTCAAACATCTCAGTCTTCTTCATAAATTCATTTTTAAATAAAGCTTCTTACCCTTCCTTCTTAAGTGTCTTTGATCCTATCGCTTTTCTTCTGATTGTGCTCCTTTCCTTTTTAATCACTCTTTTAGCTTCTTCTCTACCTTTAAAACGAATCAAGGACGATGACATCAAAAAAGAATTGGAGGGCGAAGAATGATCAAACTTGACCATATCACCAAACGATACACGGGTGCAAAAGAGAACACTATCACTGATGCATGTTATCAATTCCCTGATACTGGTCTTTATTTTCTGACTGGCAAATCTGGTTCTGGAAAATCTACTCTTCTATCTATCATCGGTGGAATGGATTTCGAATTTGAAGGAGATCTGATAACTGATAACAAAAACATCAAAGAACTGACTGAGAAAGAGAGAGCTGATTATCGCTATAAGAAGATATCTTTCGTCTTTCAAGACTGCTTAGCCCAGGATAAAGAAAGCGTAAAAGATAATCTGCTCAAACCATTAGCTATCTCTAATTTAAAAGACAAAGAAAAGATAGAACTGATTAAAAGAAGGTTGAGAGATGTCGGACTTGAAGACAAACTAAACTCTGATTTTGAAAATCTCTCTGGTGGAGAAAAGAAAAGAATCGCCCTTGCTAAAGGACTAGTCAAAAATGCCCCGATTCTTCTAGCTGACGAGCCACTAGCTTCTTTGAATAAAAACATGAGAAAAGACATCACTTCTTTGCTTTTAAAAGAAGGAGAAAAGAGATTAGTGATAGTCATCACTCATGAAGAAGAGGAAATACCAGAAGAAGCCGGTGTTTTAAAAATCATCAACGGACATTTGTTTCTGGAAAAAGAAACATCTATGAAAAAGAAAGATATTCTCACAGGCCCAACTAGAACCAAGTGGTCTAGAGCAAATCTTTTAAGGCAACTATATATGAGCATCAAGACTAAACGACAGCTGTTATCTATCAGCATCATCAGTCTTGTCATCGCTTTATTTTCTATCTCTTTTTCTTTCCTGCTCTCACAAGGAGTCAAAAACTCTTTAAATGATACGATCACCGCTTATATGTCTGATAATTCATTAGTCATCTCTGAAAAAGATGAGAGTTATAACGGCACTTCTTTTGAGAGTTCTGATGTTTATTTTCTGACAACATTGAAACAGCGATATCCCAATATAATCGCAGATGTATCTAATTTTTATATGACTTCTGTTGATGATATCTTTGAAGGTGATCAAAGAATCAGTCTGATTTATGATAAAGAAAGCTATACGCTCAATCGTTTTTCTTTAAAAACATTCACAGAAGCTTTGAGTACAAAAGAATTGAGTAGTGATATCAAAATTTATGGAAGCACATCTTTAGATGAAAGTGAAGTTGTCTTAGGCATAAGAGAGGAAGATGTATCTGCACTCTATCTTCTGCTCTATAAAACTACTCCCGATAGTATCGATGAAGATAATATGACTCAACTCGGTTATCAATTGGTCAATAAGACCATATCTCTAAGAGTAGTAGCTAGTAAAGGTCAGTGGAATTATCACCTTGATTACTCTTTCAAAATAAAAGGGTTCTTCATCAGTGATAGCCCTGCTGTTCTACATACTGATAGTGACTTTAACACTTACTTCGTCAGTAAGATTCTCCAATTCAAAGAGATACTCCTTGAAGAAGAATTTGATGAAGATGTCCCCTGGACTTTAAAGTATGCCCCAGGTTTAACACTTTATCCTGGTAAGACAGGTGACTTTTTAAAAGCATTTCTTCAAGATGAAACCTGTAATCTTTATGTGCCACAAGTTTTAACTACTACTTCCTATTACCAACACGATGATTTAGATACTCATAATAGAATTCTGATTTATAAAGACTATCTTCCTAAACTCGCCTTAAGCAAGGTAGATTCTTATGTGAGAGAAAACCAAAATAAAATCTTTAAAGTCATGTATTCTTCCCCAATTTATACCTGTACAGCTAGTGGTTACATCTCTGGTTTTCAAAAACCTTTCTTCTTCTCGGCAAATCTTGAGGAACTCAATTACATTCAAGATTCATACCACTTGTCTGATATTGATTTAGGTGCTTTTCAAGGTTCTTTAATGGAAGTCGGAGACAAAGTAGTCAAGGCTGATCTTCTCTCGGCATTAGAAGAAGATGGTTTAAGTTTTCGAATAAGTTCGCCATCTTTAATCACGACAGGTAAAGAACCCTCTAATGATAATGAAATAGCTATCTCTAAAGGCTTAGCTGAAAAATTCTTCACCAAAGTTGAAAAAGCTCTTGGTAGTACTCTTCATGCTCTCACCCTTCTTAAAACTGAAGAGAAAGATTATGGGTATGAAAATGTATTTGCTGAAGGAAAACTGACGATTGTCGGTGTCAGCGATGAAGAAGATAATGCCATATATCATGAAGCTCTCTTTCCTCTTTGTTATGCTTTTTCTCATCTTGAACTATCCCCTGAAGAAGTCAGAATAACACAAGCAGTTGTCGATGTTGATTTAGAAAACTACGACAGTGAATATTACTTGACTAGTCTTGAAGCAGCCGATTTACTCGGTCAGTTTCCAATCGATAGCATGTTAAAAGAGATAGAAAGCATGCTTTCTTCTCTTTCTACTCTCTTTTTAATATTCGCTCTCTTGGGTTTAGTGACATCGGCTTTTCTTCTCTTTTTAGCCCTTTATCTGATGATTAATAAAGATAAGAAAGCTTTAGGAATTCTTTTAGCTTTAGGATATCAAAAGAAAGAGATTTGTAATTATTACTTTCTGATGTCTCTAATAGTCGGACTGATCGCCTATGTGTTATCAGTCTTTCTTTCTATATTTACTGAACTCATGCTTCAAGGTGCTTTAGAAGACATATTAAGATCCTATTCTTTTAATCTGTTTCCTTATCTCATCAGTTTGTTTGCTTCTTTATTATCAACAGGTTTAACTGGTATAGCTATGAGGTTAAGAATTAATAAACTGAGTCCCAAAGATACCTTCAGACGTAAATAGTGGGATTTAAGTCGTTTTAAAAAAATACCTTAAATTTTCTTATCTTCCTAATACCAAAAAGGCACAATTCATCGAAATAAAAGAAACAAGTGTGTAATATTTTGGACACTTATATTTTCAATATTGCTTGTTGTCCGCCTCCAATTTATTCTTGAGTTACAACATAACGGAGGACATAAAATGTTAACAAAAGACCTGCTCGAAAATTTGAGTGAGTACGAAGAACTTAGAAATCTATTCCCTGAAAATGTTTTACCGGCTTTAAAAGAAATTAAGCCACAATTAAACGAAACCATAATTGTTATCAATAGTCTTTGTGAGTTCATCGATAGCCTTGAAGATTTTGATCCGGAACACGATGATCCCTCAAAAGCCATCTCAGTGATGGATGCTATTCTTCAAATTGAAAAACAACTTAAATCTCTCTTTGACTATGTCAATCATTTAGCAGAAAGGCTTGAAACAAACCATGGTTGCGGTTGGCTTGCACCTCTTATTCTCAGAAATACATACCAAAAACTTAGAAGCTCGATTCGAAGAGCACTAAACAGAATTAAAAATAGGATTTTTAACCATTATTTACGCAAATTATATGATGAATTTCTAGATTGGGGTAAAGGCTTTGGCTTCCAACCTAAACACTCTACCGCCTTTAGATTCAGAAGAAAAGATTTTCCAGAAATGGTTTCTCGAAAAGATATACTTTACTAATTTTTAGTTAACAAACTTATATTCATCCTTTTTCTTATTTATTACTTGGAGAATTTAAATGGCGCAAACGGAAGTTAAAAATAATGAGTCAGTGAATAAAGGTTTTAAATCTTGGCTTCAAATTTTTTCCCAAATGATACAGGACATGAAAAAGATGGTAGCCTTTCTTAATACTGACGAAGTTCCCGATAACGATGCTCTCAAGAATACTATGGATCTGTTTTTCTACGTAATTCCATACAGTTTGTCAAAAGCACAAGCTCCTTTAGGAGATTGTGATTGGCTTGTTCCTGTTTTGATAAAGAATATGTTAGCTGACATAAGAAAAAGAGTACTTAAAATTCTTTATACGCTTAATGATCCATCGACTTGTGATAGAAAGCAATTTAGTGAATTAAAAATGATTTATGACAAGTTTTATAAATGGTGTGTAGACTTCGGTGCTATAACTTATAAAGATTCAATAAACGAAACAAGATACATAGCCCGTTTGATTTAAAGAGCAATTATAGAGATTATAAAACTGCTTATTTTTCCACGTGTTATGTGTGTTTTTCTTCTTCAAAAAGCCATCAATTTCCATTCAAAAAATAAACTCGTAAAAAATAACCGCTTTCATAGAAGTAAAGTCAAATATAACTACAATTTTTCTTTTCTATTTGTGATATATTTTTATCGTGTGTTCATCAACACAGAAAGGGTTATTAGACTATGAAGGGTACTGTTAAGAAGTTCGACAAAGACAAAGGCTACGGATTCATCACTGGCGAAGACAACAAGGATTATTTCTTCCACTACAGCCAGCTCGTTATGGATGGATTCAAGACCGCTGAGGTTGGCCAAAACGTCGAATACGATGCCACCACTACTGAAAAAGGTCTCAGAGCCAACAACATCCATTTTGTCGACTGATTATCATATTTAGAAGTTAATCACTCCGACACCAAAACAGCCTCTCTTGTGGGAGGCTGTTTTTTCTTTTGCATATCAATAAATTAACGGGCGTCTTTAAAGGATGAGCCGCCGACGAATTCACGGATGAGTGAATTACAAGGGATATCATCAATCCCAATCGGTAAGAAATATTTAAGTAACGCTTTTAATCTATTAGCGGTCGCAAATTCATTATCAGAAGGTTGAATCTCATTAAGAAGAGGCATGACATAATTTCTGATCGCACAAAGTTCATAAGACATAAAGGTATCAAAGACAAAGTCAGCATTCTCTTCTGTCGGATAGATGTATTTAAATTCTCCGTTTCTGACAGCTGGCCACATTGAGATAGTGGTTTTAGCATCAGTGCCTCTCGTTCTTGCATCTCTAGTGATTCTTCTGAGAAGTCTGATATCAGTCATGCTCATCGGTGTGTGATTATCGATGTTGACCTGAGGTTTCGGTGAGATATAAACACGATATTTCTGATGTTCAGGAATAGATGTTCCGAGTTTGGTATTCAAAGCATGGATACCTTCCATGATGATGGGTTGATTAGGAGATAAAACAATCGGTTTAGAGAAGGTTCTCACTCCTTCCTTAAAAGTGTAGTGAGGAAGCATGACTTCTTCTCCAGCGATCAAGGCAGAGATGGTGTCATTAAACAATGTGGTGTCGATAGCATCGATGCTCTCGATATCAACATCAGGCACTAATTCTCCTTTAGGTATATAAAAATCATCGACAGAGATTCTGATAGGTCTTAATCCTTTGGACATGAGTTCAAAGGTGAGACGATTAGCAAACGAAGTCTTTCCAGAGGAGGAAGGGCCAGCGATACAGATGAGACGAACAGCATTATCACCAGAAACGATATCTTGTCCAAGATGAGCTAACATGTCATTCATTCTGCTTTCAGCAAGATTGATTAAAGATAGTGAACCATACTTCTTCAAAAAGCGATTGATTCCAGTAGCAGTATCAAGTTGATTTTCTTCAGACCAACGACTGACACCCGCTAATGTTCTGGCAAATTTTAATTCATCTTCAAAAGGCGGAATCCTACCACCACATTCTGAGCGAGGACTTTGGATTAAGAAACCAGGTTCGTAGTATCTCAAAATGAAGTCTTTAAGAAATCCACTAGAAGGAACCATCGGTGAGTAGAGATAGTCATAATAATCAAAACCGAAGGCATTACATTTATATAAATGAACGAAGTTTTCAGGGCGATACCTAAGGACGCTGATCTTATCAAACAATCCTTGTTGATGATAAATCTTGAGAGCTTCTTCCTTGCTCACTTTGACTCTGGTAAAAGGAACATCAAGGTTGACAATCTCTTGCATCTTATCTGCAATCTTCTTGACAATACTTGGCGTTGTATGAAGCTTTTTTCTTCCTAAAAGACGGCAAAATACAGAACGTGAAATGTTATAAAAGAATTTGCAATCTAATTTTGAATCTATCGATTTTACAGCTAGAGCAACAAGATATCTAAGAGAAGCCTCATAAATCTTAGTAGCAGTATTACTAGTTAAATCTAAATAATTTAAAGTGGCATCACATTCATAAGAAAATGGATGATTAAGTTCGGTGAGTCTACCATTGACCTCTACGCATATATATTTCTTCTTATCTTCATCTGGGAGTTTATCTAATGGAGTTTCACCTTTAAGAAAATGTTGTGTGATAATCATATCTCCTCCTTCCATGAAAGCCCTTGCAAATTGCCTTTTAATTATATATATAAACTTCTACAAATCAATGTTTTGTTTTTGTGTTATAATTTGTTGCTCAAAAGAGGTAAAAATCATGGCTGATAGTTCAATTGTTTTAACTAGAAAAGGAAAAGAAGAGTTAGAAGCAAAACTCTTAAATCTCAAAGAAAACGAGAAACCTAAAGCTCTCGCTGAACTCAACTTAGCTAGATCTCAAGGTGACTTAAGTGAGAACGCTGATTACGATGCTGCTCGTGAAAAATGCCAACGCATCGAAAGCGAAATCTCTAATATCCAATACACCCTTGATCACTGCACGATAGTTGAAAACACCTCTGGTGGTAAAACCTGTCGTTTAGGCGGGGGTGAAATCACTGCTAAGAACCTTTCCACCAATGATATTTATGTCTTCACCATCGTCGGTTCTGCCGAAGCTGATCCCGCTCATGGTAAGATCTCCAACACCTGTCCGGTCGCTCAAGCTGTCTTGAATCATCAAGTCGGTGATACCGTTGTTGTCAAAGCACAAAACGTCTACTCTCTTCTCATCGAAAAAGTCAGCTGAACAGATAAATCTGTTCAATATTAGAAAATAACCCTCTTTGCCTCTAATAGTAGGTGAAGGGGGTTTTATCATATGTTCAAAACTATCATCATAGGTCTCATCGTCACAGTAGTTACATTAGTCGCTTTAACTTTCGTCGGTGACATGACAAAGAACACTAATTCTGGTGGTTCTTCTACTCAACTAGTAGTCGGAGAGGATCAGGTTCAAGTCGATATCAGTGGTGAGATCAATCATCCAGGAGAATATTCTCTCTACACCGAAGATACTTTAGGAACTCTCATCACGATGGCCGGTGGTGTCACTTCTAAGGCTGATCCTAGCGCTTATAACGAATCTCTTTTAATCGGTTCTTACACTTCTTTCTACATTGCTCCTATCAGCGAAGTCCCTTCCGTCTGCGTTGAGACTGAGCTTGAAAAGGTCAACATCAACTCTGCTACCGAAGAAGAACTAAAAGATGTCGGTTTCAATACCTCTCAAGCTGCCAATATGATCACTTATCGTAATGAAAATGGCGCTTTCCATGCTCTTGAGGACATCTTGAAAGTCAAAGGAATCGGTGAAGCCACTTTTAATAAGGTCAAGGATAAAATCACTATCTCCTGATGTTCCTTTCAGGACTCCTCTCTCTCATCATCGCCATTTTAAGTTTCACTCTTTCTCCATTTCTTTTACTTCTCTTTCTTCCATTACTTTTCATCTTATTTTTGAAGAAGAAACCAAAATCTTTCTTCGTCGCCTCTTTAATAGGTTTGGGCGTCGGACTACTTTTATCTCTTTTACCAAGAGGTAGTGAAGGAGAGAAAGAACTGCTTGGAATCTGTGTTTTAAGAAAGGATAGTTATATCTATCTTTTGACGATAGAAGGAAAATACTTAGTCTATGATGATGGTAAGATTCCTCTCTTTTCTATCGCTAAAGTCAGTGGTAATTCACAACAGGCTTTGTTCTCACATTACGAATCAGGTTTTGACTACGCCGCTTATTTGAAGACACAAGGTGTTTTCTATAAGCTGACAGCTGACTCTGTCACTTTGATTTTAAATACACATTACAAATTAGATTTTCTTAAAGATTATTGTTTCTCCTATCTTGATGAAACTAGCCAAGCTATCGTCGCTTCTATCCTTTTTGGAGAGTCTTCCTCTAATATTCAAAACAGCGTTTTTCTTCAGGATTTAGGGTTAACAAGTGCCTTCACTTTAAGTGGTTTTCATCTTTCATTCTTTCTTTTGATAGTAAGAAAGTTAATAGGCAAAAAACTCAAAACCAGTTATGACTATATCGAATTAGTATTCGTCTTTCTATTTCTCTTTCTCTCTGGATTTAGATATGCGATGAGAAGAATCTTCCTTCTTAAAATCCTTTATAAATTTAACTCCAAGTCTAAGAAGTTATCTTCTTTAGATGTTCTTTCTCTTTCAGCTATCATCATGCTAGTTTTTGAGCCTTATAGTCTCCTTTCTTCTTCCTTTTATTACTCATTTCCATTCTTGTTCTTCTTAAGGATTTTCAAACCTGATTTTCGTAAACAAAAATGGGCATTCACAGTTTTACTACTATGTTTTTATCTTCCCATTAGACTTGCTAGTAATCCGGTATTGTATATCTTAAGTCCGATATCTCAAATCATTCTTCTTCCGATAAGTCATCTAGTCTTTCTTTTATCTCTTCCTTTGTTACTTATTCCACAAATCGCCTTTATTCTTAATCCGATTTGTTCTTTCTATCTCAATATCATTTCCTTTGTTCATAAATGGTCACCGACTTTAGTCAATGGTTCTCTTAATATCATCTTCGCTTTATTGATGTATCTTCCTATCTCTCTTTTCTTCATACTTAGAACTTACAATTATAAAAGAGAGGCCAAAGCCACAATAATCATCTCATTAATCTCATCAAGTCTAATCTTTATTCCAGACTTCTCTAATCATTATGAAGTCTACTTTATTGATGTAGGACAAGGCGATGCAACTCTTATAAGATATAAAAAGACGGATATTCTAATAGATACTGGTGGAAACACTTATACTGACCTAGCCACCGAATGTTTAATACCATTCTTCCAATCTAAAAACATCAGCGAATTAGATGCTGTCATCATCACCCATCTTGATTATGATCACTATGGAGCTTTGAGCAGTTTAGAAGCTAACTTTCAAGTTGAAGAAGTTTATTATTACTATGATTTCTTTGAGTTTGAAAACAACACGATGACCATAAAAGATATCACCATCACTAATCTCAACGATTATCAAATTTCAAATGATTCTAACGACAATAGCGCTGTTTACTATATCTCTGGAGAAGAGAGTGAACTATTAATAATGGGCGATGCTCCAAAAGAAGTGGAAGAGAAACTGATTGAAGAATATCAAGAACTCAGCTGTGATATTTTAAAGATCGGTCACCATGGTTCAAAAACCTCAAGTTCAAAAGAATTCTTACAAGCAGTATCTCCTTCTTTAGCAGTCATCTCAGCTGGTTATAACAACATCTACAAACACCCGAGTGAGGAAACCATAAGCACGCTTGAAGAACTAAAAATCCCCTATAAAAGAACCGATTTAGAAGGGACGATTCAAGTGACTTTCAAGTAGTTAAACTCCAATCAAAATTAGCATTATTTCCTCAAATTTATTTATATATTTAGTATTTTCTAATATTACATTGCTTTAAGACTTTTGATTTTCCTATAATTAAGGTATGAAAAAGAACAAGTTTTTATTTTGTGACATTGGAAACACCAATACCAGCTTAGTGTTGACTGATTTCTTTAAGATGGAAAAAGTCGTCACTAGCTCTCATGGTGATTTCAAAAAAGATCTCGACGAGCTGTTTGAAGAAAATCAAGGTGGAATTGTCACCGCCTACATCTCTTCAGTCTGCAGAAAAGGATTTGACTTATTAGTAAAGGAATTACAGAGAAGGGGTATCGTAGTCAAATTCCTAACTGAAAAAAGAATGAAGAGATATTGCGATCTTTATGGCTATAAAATTTCTAATCTTAATGTTCTCGGTCAAGATCTGTTCTGTGACTTGATTGGAACTAATCCTGAGACCTTCCGTATCATCCTCGATATCGGAACTGTCACTAAAGTCTTAGCTATCGATGAACGCAATAACTTCTATGGTGCTTCTCTCATGGCTGGCCCTGAAATCGCTAAGAGAGCTATCTTCGAAAACACCGAACTTAGTGGAGTCGCTGAAACCAAAAAGAAACCTAACTATCTTCTTTCTTTAAAAACTGAAGAATGCCTCAACTCCGGTTCTCTCTTTGGAACTGCTGCAGCATTAGCTAATATGGTCAGATTGATTCTCTCTCAAATGAAACCGACTATTGCCACTATCTATGTCACCGGTGGTGCAGCTGAGCCATTAAAGAATTATCTTCCTATCTTCGGTATCAACAATTACATTTATGATCCCAATCTCGCTATCGTCGGTTTAGCCAAGGCCTTCGAATTCAGAAAAGCCGCTGGTCTCAACTGGAACGAATACATCAAAGAAGAAAATTAACGATTGATTGAATCGTTTTTGTTAAATTTATCGCCGTGATATCTTTTGTGGAGCTTGTCTAAATTATAAGAAGCCACTTCCTCTAAACTGACACCTAAACCAGAAGCCGTCTCAGCGATATACCAAAGAACATCACCAATCTCTTCCATCAGTTTTTCTTTATCGAGAGTGTGTCCTTGAAATCTCTCTTTCTTGACGAGATCAACGCACTCACCAGCTTCACCGGCAAGCCCCATCACTCCGTTTAAAATCAAATCTTTTCTTCCTTCTTCAGATACCAACTCATAAGCCTGTCTTTGATATTCGTCAAAACTTAACTTGTTCATTTTCTCTCTCCTTCATCTATTGTCTTCAAATATAAAACTTAATAGATTTAGATACGCTTTACAACTTGCAAAACCATCATATTTTTGTATAATTTTCTCTGCGACTATTTTTTTGAGGTAAATAACATGGGTAAAAAGAGATTCGAAGCCAGAAACTGCGCTCAAGCTTGGAAAGAGAGAAGATTAGCTCGTCTGGCTAAACAGAAGAAAGCTCAAAAAGCTAAGTAATAAGCTTCTTCTAATCAGAATTGGAAATTAGCGGCTTAGGCCGCTTTTTTCATATCTTTAAATTAAAACGAGGCTCATCACGAGCCTCGTTTTGCTTTATTCAGTTTTGTTTTCTTCGCTAGTAGAGGCTTGATTCTTCTTAGCAGAAGGAAGATCGGATTCATCAAGTTCGAGATCATCCATCAAGATTCTTCTTCTTTCAGCCTCTCTTCTCTCGGTAGCGAGCTGCTCTTTAACTTTGACGGAGTAAACATAAATGATGATGAGAAGAATGACCATGGAAATCAACATGATGACGGTGCCGACGATACGAAGGTCACAGATACCATCCCAACCCAAGAAGGCTCCTAAATTGGTTTCAAATTGATAAAGAGGGTTGTTGGAGAGTTTACCGATGTTATAGGCACAGATTCCTAAGATACCTAAGACGAAGCCAAATAACCAGATTGTTCCGAAGATAGAGTAGAGAACAATCTCTGAAGTATAAATTACTCTTTTCTCTTCTTTGTTTTCTTTTACGATTTCAGTATTAGTCTCTGCCATGTCATTCCTCCTTAGCTTCAGCGCTAGGCTCAGGCTCAGTTGCTTGAGCGGCTTGATTTTCTCTTTCTTTCTTCAATTCTTCAACGAAGGTTTTAGTAGCTTCATTGACGATAAAAGAATAATGCTGCAAAGCAGCTTGGCTTACAGCGATAAGTTTATCGAAATAGCTGATGAACATGTTGATGAAGACTTGAGTATCAGTAGGTCTCTTCTTGCCAGAAAAGAAGGGGAAGTCATCATGGATCTTTTGGCTAGCAGCTTTGAACTCTTCATTATCATCACCGAAATGAAGAACGGTGTTGAGATCTTTAGAGATCTCTTCAAACTCATTTCTTAACATTCTGATTGAAGGATCATCATCAAGCTTGAATTCGGGATCATCCTTAGGATCTTTGCCACCATGAGTACGGCTGTAATCAGAGAGAACTTGTTGGACATTCTTTCTGTATTCTGCAAACTTGTTGGCTAACAAGATGGAAGCGACTTTAGCGGCTTTAGAATGATAGTGGAGAAGATCGTTTTTAACTAAATTTTCAAAGTCAGAATCAAGTAACCTTTTCTCATTGAGAAGCTTCATACCAGCATTGATGAATGATTCGGTATAAAGACGAAGTTTGACAATAGAAGTCAAAAGCTCAATGACGAGGGATTCTTCAACATGAATCTTGCCCTCTCTAGTGACTGAGATGATACGGCCATCTTCACCAAAGACGTCCTCAATGAAATAAGTGAGTTCATCTTTATAGAGTTTTCCGCTCTCGCCGTTATTCTCACAATTGACAGAGAAATTGCTCTTCTCTCTAGTGAGTTGTTTAATTCTGTTTCCAAGATTAGTGCGAGTCTCAACATTAAATCTGTTGGCGTCTCCGTTAGTCAGACAGTAATCAAGACAATCAGAGAGAATACGTCCGATGTTGAGAAACTCTAATACTCCGAATTCTTCTTTATTCATAGTAAATACCTCGAATGAACACAAAGTCTTATAGATTATACAAATCTAATATCTATTTTGCTACTTCTTTATCAAAGATAATCTCTCGCACTTTATCGTCAGCGATAAGCGAGGGGTCATTAAGATACTTTTCTAAGTCAGAAACTCGCTCAACTTGATGATTGGCTTGGCTTTTGACAAAATCAGGAGCATGGGTCATAGCGAATGTATGTGGGAAGTCTTGATACATGAAAAGATCGTTTCCAGAATCGCCGATAACGAAGACTTCATCAGGAGAATAATTATGGTTTTTGCAGAAGTTTTTGAGTCCAAATCCTTTGTTGATATTTTTAGCTGTGACTTCAATTGAGGAGTCAGAAACCGCAAATGAAAAATATTGACCAAATCTGGCTTGACAATCATAACAAACCTCATGAGCTTTTGTGGCTTCGGATTGGCCAAAACCGAATGAGAGCATCAGCTTGTAGTTATCGGTGGTGGTGAGTTTTTCAACAAACTTAGCTTCTTCGGTGACTAACTTCTCTCTGAAATATCCATAAAAGAGATTGTTTCCCATGACGAATGTATATTGAAGATATTTAGCCAATTTATCAAAATGTGTGTAAAGTGGCATATGTTCATCAAAGAGAAAGAAAATCAAAACAGAATAATAAGCTTTCGCCCAACAATAAAAATCAAATATAGCTTTTCTATTTAGAGGATAGCATTGACTCAACTGATCATTTTCATAAAGATAAGAACCATTACAACCCAAAAAAGGAATGTCGGTTTTAAATCTCTTCTTCAGCTTAGGAAGAACCATCGTGCTCCTTCCAGAAATGAAGAGAAACTCATATCCTTTCTCAAGATGTTCCTTGACAAAACGATAATTACAAGACGGCATACCAGTGATGCGTTTCTTTGGATAAAATAGCGTGCCATCTAAATCAGTAGCAATCAGTTTAATCATCTATAATCTCCTGTATTTCAGCGTAAAACACATTGCTAGATGAAACAAATGTCTCATCTTCAATCAGTCCTGCTTGTTCATAGATATCTGACGTCATCAGATAAATCATCTTGAAATCACGCTCAGCACTAGTGATGGAAGAAGAGATATCATCTGGTTCAATATCTGAATAATCACCTTCGTATCTACTTTGATTACTGAGAGTGACGATAGGTAAATTATAAGATGAAAGAGGACTTAAATCAGACATTGAGTATGAATAATGTCCATCTTCATCTTCTTTAAAGCATAAAGTCATCTCCGCTTCTATTTCATAAATAGAATTCAGAGTATCAAACAACTCTAAAGCTTGACTGAGAGAAGAAGTGTTCATCAACGCAGTCGTGTACATATCAGCTAAAGAAGAGTCATCCATAAAAACGCTGACTTGATCAAAATAACTCTCTGATAATCCAGTCAAAGGATTGATGATATGTCCGACTCTTTCAAAGGTTGAATCATTGTTGTAAGTGTAGAAATAATTCTCTGCATAACCAGAAGTTGACATAGCAAAAGATGAAGAGAATTCATAATATACTTCTGCTGAGTTGAATCCACTTTTACTTATCGCTTCTGTATATAAAGGATTCATGTAGGTGACTTTCCAGTCACGATCATCAGGTCTTCTTCCGATAACTTTGATAGATGACGAACCAGAGTTGATCAAAATAGAAGCATCCTCATAATTCTCTTCTAAATAATCCGAGACATATTCAGTCGCCATACCTTTAGACATGCCACTTAAAGTGATGGCTAGATCAACTTTCTCGCCATCTTTATAAAAGGCGTTAAAAAAGACTGTCTGATTTTCATCATCAAAAACAAGTAAATCAGTAAGTTCTTCTGCTGTATTTGGTATAGTACTTGCTAACTCAGATGCTTCTGACTCAAAGCTTTGACCAAAAAGAATATTGTTAGAAAGTGTCAGTGCTTTATCAAGGCTTGTTTGATATTCGAGTTGCGCCTCTTCTATCTTCTCTTCATAAAGGTCGCTTAAGGTTCCGATGAAGATGTTAAATAAACCGCCTGAATCAATAGAAAACTGATACGAACTTTTCAAAGCTTGATAAAGAAAAGAATCAACTTTAACAGCTTCCCCTGTGCCATAACTATCATTGATAGTTTTGATGTTATTTAGATTTTGATCATCAAGTGTGTAGGAGTGATGTCTATCAGTTAAAGCATAGTAATAACTGAAGAGAAACTGAAACTCATCTTCAAGAGCAGTTATTTCATCATCAGTTAAAGTATCAGGTTCTAAATACATGGTAGCAGAAATGAAAGTGTTGAATGGTTGAACTAAAACATCACCGCTACCATCTAAAACAAGTTTTACTCTTCCTGAGGTTGAATAAATAAGACCGGTATCTAAAGATACCGATTGATAAGAAGTTCCACTTCTAAAAGTACAACTATTGAGAAGCAGAGTAACAAAAAGAAAGCTGAAGATATTTTTCTTATTCATGTCTTTAATTATAAGAAAAAAATAAAGATTTAAAAAAGAAGGCCAAAGCAGAGCGGCCTTCTTTGTCAATAAGGAGAAAAATCCAATAATTATTTCTCAATTTCGATCACGCCATAACCATGATCTGCTCTCTCATAGAGAACATTGACTAAACCAGTGGTGGAATCGAGATAGATAAAGAAGGAGTGACCAAGCGCATCCATTCTAGTCAAGGCTTCTTGAGCATCCATAGGTGCGAGACTGAGTTTTTTCTTCCTGACAATCTCAATTTCAGTTTCTTCAACCTCTTTAACTTGATCGAGATTAACCGCTTCTAAGAAACCTTTATTCTTTCTAGGATCTTGAGCTCTCTTGAGTTGAGTCTTTACTTTACGCATCTGTCCTTCAAGCTTATCGATGACTCCATCTAAAGCGGCATAGAAATCTTCTTCAATCTGCTTGGCTCTTAGTGTGAAATCGGACAGAGAGCTGATGGCGACTTCAATCGCCTGTCTGTTTTGATGATAGATGGAGATGTTGACGACGCATTTGACTTCATCTGAGGAACGGAAATAGCGGTCGAACCTTTTAAGCTTGGATTCACAAGCTTCCTGCATGGCGGGAGTGAGCGGCACATCTTTGCATACATACTGGAAAATCATATTTGTATCTCCTTTCTTTCCTCACCAATATTATAGTTTAAAAGCCCCTTCTTTCAAAGAAGAACACAGCTCAAATATAAGGATTTTTGTTAGCGCTCACATCTTGATAAATATCGGCATTTTCGCTTTTTTTCTAAACGCCTTAGAAGCAACTAAAAAGACCCATTAAAATAAGCCTTGTATTTGCACACTTTAATTAAAATAATTAAGATAATTCTAAAAACCTGTAAATATGATTAATATAGCGATAGTAGATGACTTTAAAGAAGATTCTCAAAAACTAGGAGACGCTTTAAAAGGAAACGAGAAATCGTTCTCCCTATCTTTTAACTTCTTTTATTTTTCATCAGGGTCAAGTTTTATCTCCAGTTATGAAGCTAAATACGACATCATCTTTTTAGATATTGAGTTAGGTGATGAAAATGGAATTGAAATCGCAAGAAAACTGCGTCAAATAGATAAGACAGTCATTCTTGTCTTTGTCACTAATGTCGCTAAATACGCATCTGAAGGCTATGAAGTCGATGCCTTAGATTTCATCGTCAAACCAGTAACACCAGAAATCATACGTCTCAAAATGTCACGAATCATCTCAAGATTGCATAAGAGTCAAGCAGGCTCTGTCTTGATTAAAACCCTCGATGATGAGCTGATTAAACTCTCGATTGATAGAATCAAGTATTTAGAAGTTGATGATCACTATATCATTTACCATACTACTGATGGCGATTACAAAGAATATCAGACACTTAAGCAAGCTGAGCTTAATATTTCAAAGAAGCATTTTGTCCGTTGTAATAGAAGTTATTTAATTAATCTCAGCTATATTGACTCAATCAAGAAAGATTATTGTGTTATAGGAGATGATAAACTTCCTATCTCAAGGCCCCAGAAAAATTCCTTCATCAAAGCTTATGCTGATTTCTTAGAAGGATTTTGATATGGGAAATCTAATTTTCAGCATTGAACTGATATTAGCCCAACTTCTACTCATATCTAATTATCCAAAAAGGAAGCATTTCTTCATCAGACTTCCTATCTTTATTGGTCTGACTGTTTTGATTTGTTATTTTCTTCCTCAACCCGAATCTGTTCTAGCTGATCCAGTATTAGGTTTCTTACGTTTCATGACGATGCTTTCTATCGCCACTTTGGCGATGCTACTTTGTTTTGGTGGTAAACCGACCGCCATCATCTCTGGATGTATAGCCGGTTATGCAGTTCAACATATCGCCTATCAAATAACAACTCTCTTACTTTTAATTGAAGCGTTCGAAGGCTATTCGATGTTAGTTGAATCTATGACCTGCTTAATTGTTTATATCATCTTGTTTTTCACGCTCGGACACTTCATACGCCGACATAATTACTTTGAAAATTACGATGATAGATTCATCATCATCTCAGCTTGTATCATCTTCATCTGTATCTTCATCTATCGTTTTGCAAGATTAAGTGCTAACGATAATATCACCACTATCTGCATCGCTATGTATGCGATGACTTGTTGTATTCTCGCTTTGACTATTCAGTATGGGGCTTATGAGTTCATTAATTTAATCACTTCCAACAGAACATTAGCTACTTTAATTTCTCAAAGAAAAAAACAATACGAGATCAGCAAACAGAACATGGAGCTTTTAAACATCAAATGCCATGATCTTAAACATCAATTAGGAATGATATCTGGTGAAGAAAAAGAAGAGATAAAAAGAATCATCGATATTTATGACAATCCTGTTCAAACTGGGTTTGATGTTCTTGATATCGCACTGAATGAGAATCTTAAAACGTTGCATGACAAAGGTATCAAAATCAATTTCACTGGTGATGGTAAACTCCTCTCTTTCATGAGAGGAAGTGATATCTACTCTCTTTTTGGAAACTCGATTGATAACTCTATCGAAGCTCTCGATAAAGTTGATGATGAAAACAAGAAGATGATCAACATCACACTAGAAGAGAAAGGCGATCTTTTAGTCGTCGGTGTCAGCAACTATTTCTCTGGTGAGCTAGTAAAAGAACACGATAAGATAGTCACAAGTAAGAAAACAGAGCAAGGTTATCACGGCTTTGGACTGAAAAGCATGGAGTATATCTGTAAGAAATATCAAGGATTTTTGAGAGTCAAATCTGATGGAGAGATCTTCAAAGTCTCTTTCTCATTCCTTAGAAAATCAGAAGATTAAGCAGTTTAGCCCAAAATATGACAATTCGCCCCGAGAAATAAAAAAGGGCTTTCATGTGGTCTTAAACTCTACTTGTCAATAATTAAGCTTAATCCGGTTGACATGAATTTTAAGGAAGAAGGTTATGGAAACTATCAAAAGTTATTTTAAAGAGAAAAATTATGGCTTTTATGTGACTTTAGTGACTCTTCTTTTCACTATCATCACCCTCTCTATCTACGCTTCTAGATATGGGAATTACGAGAGTTACATGTCTTGGCCGGGATTTTATTTAATGATCATCGGAGCAGTCTTAGCCCTGATCACAATCGTTATTAAAAAATATGATTGGGCACCTATCATCCTGGCGGCTTTCAACTTCATCGCATTGATGCTTTACATCACCAAAATCTACAACTATGTCACCGTCGTCTTAGTCGGTATCGATATTGTTTCCTTCAGCGCTAGTTTCATTCATTGCACCGCCTTATTTGCTACCACTATCGTCTTATCAACTGTCGCTGTCTTCCTCAAGCAACTGAAAGACACTAAAGAACCTGCTGAAGAGAGCATTCAAGAAGGAGAAGTCAAATGAATAAAACATTGAGAACAAAGCTTCAGAAAGCTGCTTTCATCGCCACCGGTTATCTCGTGGCTTTGATGGCTACTGTCACCTCGATCACTTTCGCTAACGCTGATACTATCTCCGCCGCTTTAAATCAACCTAACTCCGCTATCGTTGAAGACGAAACAGAAGAGCAACCGACAGCTGAAGAGCTTGAATATTACAAAAGCGATTATTCTACATTAAAGGAAGTTGTTTATAACGGTTTCCAAGTTCAAGAAGAAGAACAGAAAGAAGGAACTATCTTATTAAAAAACGATAATGATGCTCTTCCTTTAGAAAAAGGAAGCAATGTTTCCCTCTTTGGTGTCACCAGCGCTGTTCCTTTCTATGGTGCTTCTGGTTCTGGCGGTATCAACTCCACCGAAGCAGTCACATGGTATGACGCTTTCAGAGGTTATTCTCATTCTGATATCAATGATCCTACCGCTTATATCAAAGGTGAAACTATCCTCAATATCAATGAACAGTTAGCTACTGATTACACTAATTGGTCTGCTAACTCCGAATATGCACCTTCTTCAAGTGCATCTACTGTCCATATCGGTGATGTCCCCTGGAATGTCGTTGAGACTTCTGATGGATATTCTGCTATCGATGAATATAACGAAGCCGCCATCTACATCATCAAGAGAACCGGTGGTGAGGGATATGATCTTCCGGCTACTAGCGGTGCTTCTAGCCAATATGGAAATGAGAATAATGCGGTTATCTCCACTAACGATGGTACTGATGGTGATTATCTTCAACTCAGCCCGACTGAAATCACTGTCTTAAACGGATTAAAAGAACTCAAAGCTCAAGGAAAGATCAAAAAGATCATCTTGGTCTTAAACATGGCCAGTACGATTGAACTCGACTTCTTGCAAGATGATAGATATGACATCGATGCTTGTGTCTGGACTGGTGCTGTCGGTGAAACTGGAACCGTCGCAGTCGCTAAACTTTTAACTGGTGAGTACAACTTCTCAGCTGGTGCTTCATCAACTTTGTGGGCTGATAATCTCAAGAATCCGGTCAACAACAACTTCATGGATCAAAACTACTACTTCACCTATGAAAATTATGAAGATTACGGACTCATGAACCCGGCCTTAGATGACCAGTATCAATCAACCTTCTCCACTTACACTGTTTATCAAGAGGGTATGTATCTCGGTTATAAGTACACAGAAACCAGATACG
Organism: uncultured Clostridiaceae bacterium; assembly: GCA_964427595.1. Lineage (GTDB taxonomy): Bacteria > Bacillota_I > Bacilli_A > RFN20 > CAG-288 > Enterosoma. The sequence continues at coordinate 37,918 of CAYRUQ010000011.1, forward strand.
AAGACTATGTCACCGGAAGAGAGAATGTCGGTGACTTCGATTACTCTGAGGTCGTCTCTTATCCGTTCGGTTATGGTCTTTCTTACACTGAGTTTGAATTCAGCAACATGCAAGTCACTAAAGGAAACAAATCCTATACTGTGACTTTAGATGTTAAAAACACCGGTGATGTAACTGGTAAAACTCCTGTTCAGATTTACATCGCCAAACCCTATGGAGAATACGCTCAAGAAAATGATATCCAAGTTCCTTCCGTTCAATTGATTGACTTTGGAAAGACTCCAGAAATTGAACCTGGCGATACTTATACCATCTCTATTGAAGTCAATGAAAAGTACTTCTCAACCTTCGATACCTTCGGAGCTGGAACTTATATCACGATGGAAGGCACTCATTATTTGATCGCCGCCTCTGATGCTCATGAAGCTGTCAACAATCTTCTAGCTGCTAAGGGTTACACTCCCTCTAACACTGATGGAAGAATGGATGCTGAAGGTGAGGCTAGCCTGACCAAAGCTATCGAATATAGCTATGATGATGCGACTTGGTCTATCTCTACTGCTACTGGAAACCCGATCACTAGATCCTTCGACTTTGTTGATATCAACACCTATGAGGGTAGAGGTGATAATCAAGTCGAATACTATTCTCGTGATAACTGGGATTCAATTAAGCTTCCTGAAAGAAAAGATGACGGAACTTTAGTCAAATATAACGCTGAGTTAGTCTTGACTGAGGATATGGTCACTAACATGAAGGATCAGATGGATGCTTCTAAAGTCATCGAAGAAGGTGGCGAATATCCGACCTATGGTGCTAATAACGGAATCTCCTTATTAGATCTTAAAGATGAATCCTATGAGAGTCCTTTATGGGATGAACTTCTTGATCAGATGACTTGGGATGAGACGGTTGACCTTCTCTCTAATGGACGTCATAAGACCCAAGCTATCGAATCCATCAACAAACCTGGTACTGGTGATGAAAACGGACCTAATGGTTTCAACGCAACTAACTATGGTTATGCAGCTGCTGGTGGTAGATATTCTGGCCCGACTAATCCCTATGCTGAAAGAGCAGGTGGCTTTGATGAAAACAGAGATTACATACCTGATCCCGATATCGAAAGTGGTTATACATTAACCGGCTTCTCTTCTAACGGCGTCTTAGCTGCTTCCTTCAATAGAGAGTTAGCTGCTAAAGTCGGTAAACAGATTGGTAATGAAGGTATCTGGGGTGGTATGTCCGGTCTTCTTGGCGTCGGATTAAACATCCTTCGTTCACCTTATGCTGGTAGAACCTCTGAATACTATTCTGAAGATGCTATTCTCTCTGGTTTGATTGCCGCTCCTGAGATTCAAGAGATTGAACAAAGAGGTGTCCACTGCTTCATCAAGCACTGCGCTATGAATGAATGTGAGACAGCTAGACATGGTGTCAACACTTGGGTCAGTGAACAGGCGATGAGAGAAAATTACTTAAGAGCCTTTGAGATCGGTATCGTCGATGGTGGTGCTTATAACGTCATGACTTCCTTCTCTAGAATCGGTACTGTCGCTGTCGCTAATAGTGATGTCTTCACCAAAGTCTTCTTAAGAAATGAATGCGGACTTCCTGGCATTGTTGAAACTGACTGTGCTGGTGATATGACCGATGGTGCCCATGGTGAAGCCTATGTTTCTAGAATCTGCAATGTCTACACCGGAGCAACTGACTTAAACGAATATAACTATTCATCCGATGCTCCTGACTACACAGGAAGCTCCTACACTTATGCGAGCTTTGCCCCCACTAGTGAAGGTGGTCCTGGCGGTTATGGAAATCTCGCTCAAGCGATGAGAGAAGCTTGCAAACGCATCTGCTATGCGACCTTAACCACCAATGCCTTCAATGGTATGTCAACAAATAGTCACGTCATTCGTTTCATGCCTACTTGGCAGAAATTAGTCATCACTGGTGATGTCGTCTTCGGTATCCTCTTCGCTGGTTCAGTGGCATGGGTAGTTGTGACTTATATCAATTCCCTTCGCAAGAAAAAGAAAGCTAACTAACGATTCTATTCCTTCCTTTGAATAGAAAAAACAGGCGCCGAGTGCTCTGGCGCCTGTTTTATTTGTGTTTATTATTTCAACTTGATCAATCGTTTATCTTCTCTATCTCTTGAGAGAGATACCATTTCTCTCTGTTGATGACTTTGATTTTTGTCTTTTGAGAATCTTTTAAAACCTGTCCTCCTTCTCGATAGTAGAAATCGATGATATGAAGAAGATCAGAAGTGATCTGTTCACCTGGTATGACAAGAGGAATGCCAGGTGGATAAGCCATGACTGTCTCAGCAGATATCTCTCCGATCGAACTTTTTAGATCAACCAACTTCATCGGCGCATCATAAGCTTCTCTAGGTGGGACGAGTAGTGATGGATAAGAATATCGATAACGGATGGCTTTCTTCATTCTCTTAACGCCGAAATACTTATCAGAGAGATGCTTGAGCCCTAAGTAGAGTTTATCGATATGATCTTTAGTCGTCCCTGGCCCTATCAAAGCTAGAACGACATAGACTTCACCGAGCTCTAACTGAATATTGCTTTCAGCTCTGATCAGCTTATAAACCTCGTATCCGTAAAGGCCCAGTCTTCTGACATTGATGACGAGCTTCGTCAAATCAAGATCAAAAACATCATCAGGATGTTCGCTCTTGTATTCTTTTCCAAAGACTTCAATACCAGGAATCGTGTTTAAGATCTTTCTTGCATAATCAGCAAGAGCGAGGTTTTCATCGATTACCTCTTTTCCTCTAATTGCCATCTCTTTTCTAGCTGCATCTAAAGAGGCCATCAATAACGGATTAGGAGAAGTTGAAGATATCATCGCATAAGCTTTTTTAACATCGTACATCGAGATACGACTGCCCTGAGTCAAAATCAAAGAAGCTTGCGTCAAAGCTCCGGATCCTTTATGAAAACTTAAAGCGCTGATATCAGCACCAGCTGACATGGCTGAACGAGGAAGCTTTCTAGAAAAATAGAAATTAGATCCATGAGCTTCATCAACCATGACGATCTTGTTTCTCTTATGTGCTTCCGTGACGATCGTCTTGATATCACAAGTGATTCCAAAATAAGTCGGATTGATGATGAAGATAGCTTTAGCCTCCGGATTTTCATCCATCGCTTTGACATAATCAGCACAGGTCACAGAATTGGCGATACCAAGGTGTGCATCGATATTGGGAGTGATGAAGATAGGAACGGCACCCGAGATGATTAAAGCATTGATGACTGACTTATGAACATTTCTCGGTAAGATCACCTTGTCTTTGCTATAAAGACAAGCTAAAAACATCGTCAAGATACCGCCGGTTGTCCCGTTGACAGAGAAAAGACAGTGCTCAGCTTGACAGACTTTAGCTGTTAATCTCTCCGCTTCTTTGATGACGCTAGTAGGATGATAGAGATTATCAAGTCCGATAGGAGCATTAGCATCAGTGCCTAAAATAGAAGGCGAGATTTTGCGAGAAAGATCCGTCTCAAAAGAACCCAGTTTATGACCAGGCACATCAAAAGGCACGGGGTCAGATTTGATATATTCGACTAAAGCGTCGAGAAAAGGGGTTCTCTGTTGCTCCTCGTCGTTTTTTTTCATTTAAGATGACAAGCTTTCTTCAAAGCTTCGACTTTATCTAACTTTTCGAAAGGAAGATCTAAATCTGGCCTTCCGAAATGACCATAAGCACTTAAATCTTGATAACGGAAACTAGGCTTGCAAAGTGAAAATCCTTCGATGATACCTTTGGGTGTGAAATCGAAGATTGAATCATCAAGCAAACATCTCAAAATCAGTTCCTTATCAACTTTTTCAGTATTGAAAGTCTCTACAGCGATAGAAACCGGTTCAGAAACGCCGATAGCATAAGAAAGTTGAACCTGACATTTAGAAGCAAGCCCCGCAGCGACGATATTCTTAGCAGCATATCTAGCCACATAAGCAGCCGAACGATCAACCTTAGTAGGATCTTTACCAGAGAAAGCACCACCGCCATGAGGAGCAGCTCCCCCATAAGTATCGACGATGATCTTTCTTCCAGTCATACCGGTATCCCCTTTAGGTCCACCGATGACAAAACGGCCAGTCGGATTGATGTAGTATTCAGTATTTGTTCTATCTAAATTGAAAGAATCAATCACAGGGTCGATGACTTTCTCTTTTAATGTTTTTCTGAGTTCTTCAATATCGGTAGCAGGATCATGTTGAACGGACATGACGATAGCGTTACAAGTAGGTGTTTCACCAGTGTAATCGATAGTCACCTGAGACTTCATATCAGGTCTAGCAAAAGGAAGCTGACCACTCTTTCTCATATTGGTAGCAGTTCTCACTAATTTATGAGCGATGACGATAGGAAGAGGCATCAGATTCTCAGTCTCATCAGTCGCATAACCGAAGATGATACCTTGATCACCAGCACCGATTTCTTTGTTCTCTGTAGCATCGACTCCTAAAGCAATATCAGGGCTTTGTTCTTTGACATAAACTTCGACAACCATGCTGTCAGCACCAATACCAATTTCTTTATCCGTATAGCCGATGTTTCTAACAACATCTCTTGCTATTTTCTCAAAATCAACATGTGCTTTAGTAGTAACTTCACCCGAGATTACTAATCTTTCTTCACATGCCATGACCTCGACTGCTACACGGCTATTAGAATCAGCTTTCAAACATTCATCTAAAATAGCGTCACTGACTCGATCACAGATTTTATCAGGATGTCCTTCCGAGACACTCTCAGAAGTGAAAAGATTTTTTACTTTTTTGATATCATTCATTGAACTTTCTCCTCTTTAAGCATCTCTTCTAAGCCTCTAGCTAACTGATCAGGACAAGAAGTCATCTTAGTTCTACAGGTGACTCCCTTTAACTTTCTGATCACTTCATGAGCGTCCATGCCGATGATGAGGGCACGGATACCACTGAGGTTGCCAGGACAGCCACCAACAACTGAAAAATCCTCGATGATATCGTGTTCATCGAGAGTGAATGTCATCTGAACAGAGCAAGTTCCCTGAGGCTTATATGTATATGTTTTATTCATGGTTTTCTCCTGAAGTAATAATATAGCAAAAAGGAAAGAAAAAAGAACTTTAGAATCTCCGTTTTTTTTCACT
>CAYRUQ010000012.1:0-33840 GCA_964427595.1 uncultured Clostridiaceae bacterium
AATTTATAAACATAAGAAAAGGCTGTTGCATAGCCCCAGTGAGTGCAACAGCCTTTTTGTTTTAAAAGTTAATCAGTACTGATTAGTACTTATATTTGCCTTCAGCTTTGATAGCAGCTTGAGCACAAGCTAATCTAGCACCAGGGATTCTGAAAGGTGAGCAAGAGACATAATCGGCACCATCAGCATAGAATTGCTCGATGGACTCAGGATCACCACCAGCTTCACCGCAGATACCACAATGGAGTTTACGATTAGTAGCTTTACCCTCGGCGATGGAGAGTTTGATCAAACGGCAGACGCCATTAGGATCGATGGTCTTGAAAGGATCGAAGTCGAGGATCTTGTTATCGATGTACTCGTTGATGAAAGCAGAGTAATCATTTCTGGAGAAACCATAAGTGAACTGAGTTAGGTCGTTAGTTCCATAAGAGAAGTAATCAGCATACTTAGCGGTCTCACCACCAGTTAAAGCAGCTCTAGGAGTCTCGACCATCGTACCGACGACATATTTGAGATTGTTGTCGTAATCAGAAGCAGCGATGATCTTATCAGCAGTGGAAGTGATGATATCTTTGACGAACTTGAGCTCTTTAGCCTCGACGACTTGAGGAACCATGATGGAAGCGGTGATGTGGACGGGTTTACCCTTCTGTTCTGAGAGATACTTCTCAGCTCTTAAAGCGGCCTTGATGACAGCTTCAGCTTGCATTCTTCCGATTTCAGGATAGACGACATCAAGACGGCAACCACGGAGACCCATCATCGGGTTAGTCATATGAAGTTCGTTGATACGAGCTTTGACTTTCTCGAAGGGTTTGCCAGTCTCTTCAGCTAACTTAGCGATCTCTTCATCTTTTCTAGGGAGATATTCATCAAGCGGGGGATCGAGGAGACGGACGTTCATATTGACACCGCCTAAAGCGATGTACATCTGATAGAAGTCTTCTTCCTGATAGGGTTCGAGCTCGTTCAACCACTTGATTCTCTCTTCAGTAGTATCAGCTAAGATCATCTTCTGCATGGCGATGAGACGGTTTCCACCTCTGAACATATGCTCAGTACGGCATAAACCGATGCCCTTAGCACCGAATCTGATAGCATTCTCAGCTTCTTCAGGAGTATCGGCGTTAGCATAGACGATCATCTTGGAATATTTATCAGCCCACTTGAGGACTTTAGAGAAGTTACCGGAGATGGTAGCTTCTTGAGTTTGAACTTCACCATCATAGATTTCACCAGTTGAACCATTGATGGAGATGACATCTCCTTCATGGTAGACCTTACCAGCGATAGTCATCGTCTTCTCTTCTTCATTGATGATGGCTTCACTGCAACCAGTGATGCAGCACTTACCGATTTGACGAGCGACGACAGCGGCGTGAGAAGTCATACCACCTCTCATCGTTAAGATACCCTTAGCTGAAATCATACCCTCTAAATCATCGGGTGAAGTCTCAGCTCTGACGAGGATCATCTTGCAATTCTTATCTTTGGCAAGCTTAGCTTTAGCATCTTCAGCGGTGAAGACGATACCACCGACAGCAGCACCCGGAGAAGCAGGGTTACCTTTACCGATGACTTTAGCATTCTTTAAGAAAGCTTCAACAAAGGAAGGATGTAAAACCTGATCAAGTGAACGAGGATCGACTCTTAAGAGAGCTTCTTCTTCATTGAGAAGACCTTCTTTGACCATGTCGACAGCGATCTTCAAAGCGGCAGGGCCAGTTCTCTTACCATTTCTAGTTTGTAAGAAGTAGAGAGTTCCATCTTCGACGGTGAACTCGAAGTCTTGCATATCCTTATAATGCTTTTCTAAGGTCTTAGCAGAATCAACTAACTGTTGATAGATATGAGGTTGTTGAGCTTTGAGAGCATCGATGTGGAGAGGAGTTCTGATACCAGCGACGACATCCTCACCTTGAGCGTTGATTAAGTACTCAGCGAAGATCTCGTTGACACCATCGGTAGGATGACGGGTGAAACCGACACCAGTACCGGAGTTTTCACCGAGGTTACCGAAAGCCATCATTTGGACGTTGACGGCAGTACCCCAAGAATAAGGGATGTTGTTGAGCTGTCTGTAAGTGTTAGCTCTCTCGTTATCCCAAGAACGGAAGATAGCTTGAACAGCAGTTAAGAGCTGATCAAGAGGATTAGCGGGGAAGTCTTCATTGAACTTGGTTTTATAATAATCTTTATATTTACCGACTAAGACTTTGAGCTCCTCGACGGGGATTTCAGCATCATTCTTGATGTCAAGACGAGTCTTGATCTCATCTAACATACGATCCATATCGGTTCTTTCGATACCTTTGGCGATGTTAGTGAACATCAAGATGAAACGTCTGTAGCAGTCATAAGCGAATCTCTCGTTACCAGATTTGGTAGCTAAAGCTTCAACAGTAGCATCGTTTAAACCGAGGTTTAAGATGGTGTCCATCATACCGGGCATGGAAACTCTAGCACCGGAACGAACGGAAACTAAGAGAGGGTTAGGCCCTTTACCGAAGGTCTTACCAGTTCTCTCTTCAAGAGCTTTGACGCCTTCGACGATTTGGTTTTTAAGCTCATCAGAAATCTTACGACCAGAATCGTAATAAAGAGTGCAGGCTTCAGTGCTGATAGTGAAACCATCGGGAATACGGATACCGATGTGAGTCATCTCAGCTAAACCAGCTCCTTTACCTCCTAAAAGGGGCTTGCCGAGTCCGTAACCATCTTTGAACGCATAAACGTACTGACCAGGAATGTACTTGGTCTTAGGTTTTTTAGTTGACATTTGTCCTCCAATAAACAATATGGGTTCTTTCCCCAAAAGGTATTTTATCATAATTGAGAGAAAGGGGTTTATCATTTGTTCTTTTATATTAAATATATATAGAAAAGAGCGTCAGTCTTTTGGTTTCAACTATTAAGAGTGAAGATTACAGTATAAATTGACTTTGATTTTAGTGGTTGATTTTCAAATCTTAAGTTTGGTTTAACAATTTCAAAAACAGAGTAATTTTTCTTTTGATTACAAAGAAAAAATTCTTATACTTTTCTTAACGATTTACCTATTCTTATCATTGCTTCTTTATAGACACTCTAGTTATAAAAATAAGAGAGATATGGAGGTCTCGTAACGCCTTGATAATTAATCGTTTAGCAGGTGATAAACTTTGCATCGCTTCCTGTGAAAAGAAGCCTTTTATTTTGAGACCTTCAACTTCTTTTTATTAGCAATTTTTACAGAAAAAGAAAATTGAAAATTCAAATTTGAAGATGAAAATCTCAGTTAAAATTCCATTTTTTAACATAAGATTGAATTTATCATTCAAAAAAATGAAAAAAAACTTTTTATGAAGACTTTTTCATATTAAACTAAAAAATAATTTTGCATCATCCTTATTAGTGGATGAAAAAAGGAATTGGAGGAAGGATTAGATGAACAAAAAGAAGTATTTCTTCGCCCAAGAGCTAGTAAAGGAATTGAGCACTGTTCCTTACAGCAAACTTTCTATCTCTAACTTGTGCAAGAATCTTCAATGCTCTAGACAGAGTTTCTATTATTACTTCGACACCATCGATGATTGTTTGGTCTATTATTTGAAGGAAACATTTCAACTTCAAATCAGAGAAGAGTATCTGATCAGTGATACTTTCGCATTTGTGACTAAGAACGCTGATTTCGTCAACAAATGTATGGCTGATTCCACTGCTCACGAACTCTTCTGGTATAACTTATTCGACTTCGTCAATGAAGTCTTCGACAAACTCTTCACCGCTAACATCGATGAATATGTAGTTCTTTACATCGAACAAAAGGAAGCATTCACTAACTTCTATTCAGCTGGTTTCTTAGAAGTATTAAGAAGCTACATTCTCAACAAACATTATCCGTCTGCTGAGAAATGCGTTAAATACTGCTTAGCTATCATCGGAACTATTGATGATATCAGAAGCCTCGCCAGTCGCTTAGGCAAAAACTAATAGTGAATTCTAGCTATTCTTCCCTAGTAAAAAAGAAGAAGGCACAAATTGTGTCATATTTTGTCATGGCAGATCATATGATCTGTTTTTTATTTAGGGAAATCAAAACAGATCTTTTATTTCTTACTAACTATATATAGAAGGTTTAAGAAAAAAGTAAGTAAAAAAGAAGTATAATGTCATAGCTTGACTTTTCGTTAACAATCGGAGGGATTCAAATGGAAGAAAAAGAAAGTGTCAAAACCAATAAGACGCTATTACAAAGAAACGCCTCTTGGCCACTTTTAGTCGTCTATTTAGCCTTTTTGATCGGTATCTTCTATACCCATCAAGCTGTCTACTCATTTGTTGGTCTTACCATCAACTCAACTGCTTATCTGCTAGTGACTATCATCATCGGTATCATCGCTAGTGTCTTATTCTATAACTTAGGAAAGCTCATCTTCGCTAAGGTTAATAATTATCAAATCATCTACTTCACTTTCCTTGGCATCATCGTTGAAAGAGGCGCAGTCAAGAAAACCCATTATGACATCACTAGATTCTTTGATATCGCTATGCAGTTTGCACCTGCTGATGACAATACAGAGAAAAATCCTCGACCTATCTTCCTTGGTGGTCTTGCAGGTTTTGCACTCTTTGCTATCATCGCTTTAGTATTATTCCTTCTGTTCCAAAGTGGAACAACATTTGAGAAAGCTATCGCCTGGGCATCCCTCTTTGCTCTTATCTATGGCTTTGTCATCGTTCTTTATGAATTCCTTCCTTTCAAACAAGATGCTGCTACTGATATCTATAACTTGATCATGACTAGATCTAAAGAAGATAGAGTCGCCTTCAATATCATGCAGATCAATGCCAAGAGAGAATTCTCTGGTGAAGAATATATCTATCCTGAATTCACTTCTTATGAGTCATACTACAAAGCTCAGACTCTCTATTATCACTACCTTGACCTTCTTTATAAGAACGAATTAGAAGAAGCAGTTAAGACTCTCACTTTGATGGCCTCTTTAGAGAATTATTTACCTGATGATCAAAAGTATCTTCACACTGCTGAATCCGTTTATCTCCGTTATTTAATCAAGGATGATGCTGGTGCTGAATCTCTCTATAGAACCTTAAAGAGTGATGATCGTAAATATGTCCGTCAACCCATCATGCTCTCTGGATATAGAACAGCTCTTCTCGTCTTAGGAAAGATCTCCGGTGATGCAGAAGCTGTCAACGAACTTATCAAGGACTATAAGAAGACTATCGCTGATTTAGAATGCTCTGGACGTGTTGAAAGTGAGAATAAACTATTCACTCAAGCTTATGGATTCCTTCTTGATACCAAACCTGAACTCAATCTTGCTCCTTTAACTATTGAACCTACTGAAACAAATAAAACTGAAGCAGAATAGGTTTAATTAGCGATAAAAACTAGAAACCAACTTCCAACAAGGTTTCTAGTTTTTATTTGCTTAACAAAAGTCTTATAGCTAAAAACACTATTTTGTTTTATACTATTAAGACTGGGGATGTTCCGGTTTCGACAGGCTAGGAAGTTCTCTGAGGGCAGTGGAGTGGTGACCTAATCACCGGCAAAAGACAAATGCCGAAAAACCTGTCATGTTCCGTGCTCCGGCCGCTTCTTTAGCTGCCGCTTGCTGCTAATAGCAGTCAAGAATTAACCAACCTCATTGTAGGTTGACGCACACCCGGAGACGATCCACTCAAGTCGTCGGCTTCGGAGTATAAGACCTGAGGTTTCAAAGTGAGTCTCATTTCCTCGCTTTGATTCTAATCAGAAATGATAAGTCGACTCTTCTCAGCTTCAGGAGAAGAACGACTGAACTGAACTGAAGCTAAACTGTAGGCCTCTTTGAAAAGCTTGGTTTGGACGCGGGTTCGACTCCCGTCATCTCCACCAGTAAAACAAAGCATCTGATCACTTCCAGGTGGTCAGATTTTTAATTGTTTATAGATTTTTAGAAAGCCATTTGCCATTAAAATTAGAGTCAAAATAATGTTATTTCCACTTAAATACTTTTATTTCCCCTTAAAATAATATATCTTTTAAGGGGAAAGCTACGATAATATGAGAATATTCAGTTATTCAAATTTAAAAAATCAAAAATGGGATTTGGAGATTCTAAACCTAATTTCAGGTATCTATAAAGAAGCAGGAAAGCAAGAATTATATTTAAAGATTCAACCTACCGCTTTAGAAACCTTAGTAGAGATAGCTAAAGTTCAAAGTACAGAGGCGTCTAATGCGATAGAAGGTATTTCAACCACTAGTACTCGTCTTAGACAACTAGTTGAAGAAAAGACAACTCCTAGAAATAGAAGTGAAGGAGAGATAGCTGGATATAGAGATGTACTTAAACTGATACATGAAAGTTTTGATTCAATCTCTTTATCTAAGAATAATATTCTCCAACTCCATAAGATTCTTTTCTCATATGTGAATAATCCTCTAGCTGGTAAGTGTAAGAGTGAGCAAAACTACATCTGTATGACTTATTCAGATAAAAGAAGAGAAACTATCTTTACTCCTCTTTCTCCTCTTAAAACACCAAAAGCCTTAGAAACTATCTGTGAAGAATATAACCGTGCGATAGGGAATAATGAAGTTGATCCGCTATTACTCATCCCTGTTTTCATACATGATTTCTTATGTATTCACCCTTTTAATGATGGAAACGGAAGAATATCTCGATTACTCACCACATTACTTCTTTATAGAAGCGGGCTTTATATCGGTAAATACATATCTTTAGAAAGTAAGATTGCTCGGAATAAAGAACTATATTATGAGTCTCTTCTTAAATCACAGAAGGGCTGGTATGAAAATAAAGAAGATGTGAATTGTTTCATCAAGTATTTATTAGGAACAATATTAGCTGCTTATAAAGACTTTGAAGATCGATATTCTTTAATTGATACTAAATCTACTTATGAGGCAGTTAAGAAAGCTGTCGAATATAAGTTAGGCAGATTCACTAAGCAAGATATTAGAGAACTCTGCACATCAATCAGTTTAAGCTCAATTGAAGGAGCTTTAAGAAAGTTAGTTGAGAATAAAGAAATCAAAAGAGAAGGTGTTGGTAAAAGCATCTCTTACTATCGGATTGATAAGGAATAATTCTTCTTCGAGTACGCTCAAAACAAAAATCATAATGTTTTACCGCAAAGTTCTGCAGCAAAATACCGCAAAATGTTGAAGTGAAATGCCACAAAAGTTTGAAATAAAACACCACAAAATCTTGCAACGAGTTTTTAAAACTGCAATATTCTGAGATAATTATATGTTTTGAAATTACTAAAATTCTCACTTCTTTTAAATAAAGCAATTGCTAATGTATAAATAAAGACGCTCTTCTTAGATTTTAGAATTGTATCTTAGGTAAAATCATGTTTTCTGGTGTTTGATTTTTGATGAATCCACACATGTAAATAGGTAAATACAGAATATTATTTTCCTCAGACAGATTTTCGTTTGAGAGAACGATATATTTATTAATTTTGTATTCTTTTTGTTTCTGTAAATTATCTAAAGCTTTGTGCGTTTTATAATCTTTTCCAGATTTGACTTCAATAGCATAGATTCCGCCATCTATCTCAACAATAAAATCAATCTCTCCGATTTTTTTGCTCTTATAGTAGTAAGGATCTAATGAATTAGAGACTAATTCTTGCATCACATAATTCTCATATAAAGCACCTAAATTTACATCGATATCACCACTACTTAACTTTAAAATCTCATAACGAAGTGAGAATGGGAAAGTGCTCATTAATAAGCCAATATCATTCATAAAAAGCTTAAATGTATTCTTTTCTTTTGAAATGAGTAAAGGGGTCTTTATCTCATTAGCGATATAACAAGGATAGACTACTCCAGCATCCTTAAGCCATAGAAAAGAGTTTTCCTGACGATCAAACTTTAATTCTTTGTTTAAATAGCTGAAGATAAAACGAAGATTTTGTTTATTTAATTGAGAAGGTATATTGTCGTAGATAGCTAGCAATCTTAATTTTTTATCATCACTTTCATATTTAGAAAAATCTGCTTTGTATTGATAGATGATATTTTTTGCTTCCTCATCAACTTTAACTAAATTTCCACTCTCTAAAAATGTTTGAACGATTCTTGGCATGCCACCAACTAAAAGATAGTAAGAAAACAAGTTCAGTATCTTATTGTGAATTATCGAATTTACAGCACGCTTTTTGTTAAAACATTCAAGCAAATGAGCAAACACATCTTCACTAACATTCTGAGCGTAACAAAATTCAAGAAAACTCATCGGGTACATTTTGAGTTCTTCATAATAACCGACAGGTACAGAACGTATAGTTTTTAGCTCTAATCCCAAAAGAGATCCGCTTAGAACATAACGAAAAGTCGAATTATCTACTAAAAACTTAATCTTGGTAACAATCTCAGGAAATTCTTGTATTTCATCAAAGAAAATTACGCTCTTCTTATCAACTAAAGGCGTAGAAGAATAGAGGCGCAAACGATTGATAAAATCATTGATATCATCTGTCTTTTTTAATGATTGAAGGATATCTGGTCTTTCAAGAAAATTGATCTCTAAATAAGAGAGATTTTCTTCTTGAAGCACTTTGCGGATGATGTATGTCTTTCCGACTTGTCTAGCGCCGCTGACAAGAAGTGCATCTTTTCCTTTCTTCAACCAGTCTTTAATTTTCTTTTCACAAAAACGATACATAGAGACCTCTTTTGCTTAATGATAAAGAATTTCAAAACTAAAAACAACAAAATGCCCCGTTTTTCTTAATAATTTCGGGGCATTTTGCCCCGTTTTGCCTTAAAGTATATTAAAAATATAGGTTTTGTGGGTAAAAATGTGGGCTTTCAAGTCTAATATGAAGAAAACCTTCTAAGCACGATGCGATTGTAAATTATTACTTGTTTTAGTTAAAAATCCTATCTTCAACTTCATTAAGTTAAAATATCTTCACACAAGGAGTTGTATATGGCTGAAAAGATAAAAATAGGAAAACATAAGAGAATAAAGAAACAAGTTCATGATTTACTTAGTGAGTATTACGACTTGAATGATGTTGATAACATATGCACAATCACTTTGAAGTTTGAAAACTTTCAAGATTGCTTTGAACTTAATGAAGCTAAGTCACCGGTTTTAAACCCGAGTCTTTTAGAAAAGATAGAGAACATCTCTTTAAAAATCCCAAACGTTTATGACATAGTTTTTGATGTAAAGATTGATGACTATGGGGAATACGATAAAAATAAAGCATCAGATTACTTTCTAAAAAGCTGTTATATGATGGCGATGAAGCAAGATAGAATCAATTTAAACAAAAGAAAATTGGCTTTTTTCTTTGGCGCTGCCGGTGTCTTTTCTTTGATGATCATGTTCTTATTAGAAAATCTCTTCTTTGAGCAAGGTAGTGTATCGGGAGAAATCACTTGTGAGATTTTAGATATCATAGCTTGGGTGTTTCTTTGGGAAGCAGTCACTTTCTATTTCCTCGATAGAGCTGAGAATAATTTTAAGTGGAAGAAGATAAATAAAAGAATCAAGGAAGTGTCTTTTAAATAAATATGGTTCTCTTTATCAGTGGTAGAACAGATATCTTAAGTTATTATCCTAAGTGGCTTATTAATAGAGTCAGAGAAGGTTTTGTTGATACGAGAAATCCGTTCAACAAACAGTTAGTCTCACGACTTTATTTTTCTGATGCTGATATCATTCTTTTCTGCAGTAAAAATCCAAGACCTTTTCTACCTTATTTAGATGAACTTGATGAAAGATTAAAAGGAGTTCCTTTAGTTTTTCATATCACTTTGACTGCTTATCACGAAGATATAGAACCAGTCACTGGCCTCATCAAAAAAGAAGCGATTGAAGATATCAAAAACTTATCAAGAAGATATGGGAAGGATCGAATCTTCGTTAGATATGATCCTATTCTTTTAAATCCAAGATATACACTCGAGTATCACATTAGAGCTTTTGAAAAACTAGCTAAGCTATTAAAAGGATATACATCTCATGTCGTTATCTCTTTTATCGATATCTATAAGAATGTTAGACATAATGCTTCTCTTTTAAAGTTGAAAGATATCGATGATAAAGATATTGACGAGATAGGACAATCTTTCTCTAAAATAGCTAGAGATAATGAGCTTGAAATCTTTACCTGTGCTGAAAAAAGAAACTTAAGAGAATACGGATTTTCTGCTGGTGGTTGTTTATCGAAGAGTTATGCGACTTCTCTTCTTGAGGCTACTGATAAAGAGATAAAACTTAAGAAACAAACAGCGAGAAAAGATACATATTGTGATTGTGTCCAGATGGCTGATATCGGTGCTTATAATACTTGTTTATCACGCTGTCTTTATTGCTATGCTAACTATGATGAGAGAAATATCGATAACAATGTAAAAGAACATGATGACGATTCATCATTATTAATCGGTCATGTTCAAGAGAATGATATTATCAAAGTGCGTAAATAACGATTTAGAAATAACAACTAAAATTGGTTAATTATTCAGCACCTTTTTGAGTGAAGACAGCAGGGATAGTTAGTACTAGAATCTTTAGATCAAGAAAGAAGCTTCTTTTTTCAACATATTCTTTATCAAGGGCGACTTGACCTTCAAAACCGATGGTACTTCTTCCTTTGATTTGCCAAAGACAGGTGATACCAGGTTTAACAAGAAGTCTCACTGTCTCAGTGATGTCGTATTGAGTGACTTCTCTAGGAAGGGCAGGGCGAGGGCCGACTAATGACATCGAACCTAAGAAAACATTGAATAATTGGGGAAGTTCATCAAGAGATGTCTTTCTTAAAAACTTTCCGATTTTAGTGATTCTAGGATCATCTTTTATCTTGAAGAGCGGGCCTGATGATTCGTTTTTACCGATCAGTTCGACAACTCTGACATCAGCATTAGGAATCATCGATCTGAATTTATACATCTTGAATTTCTTGCCATCTTTACCAACTCTTTTTTGAACGAAGAAAATAGGGCCTCTATCAGAGATTTTGATGATCAAAGCGATGATCAAAAATAGCCAACTAAAAACGAGGATTCCTAAAGAAGAGCAAAAGATATCAAATGCTCTCTTAAAGAAAGAATAGACAGGTTTCTCTTTATAGGTGACCACATATTTAAGTTGTGGCATCTGAATCGTATGAGTATCGAAAAGAAGCTTCATCTTCTTCTCGTCTTCTTCTAATCTAGCTTGTTCGTTTTGGTCTATAGGATCTTTTTTCATAACAGATATAAATAAAGGTGATTTGTCTTACACACTTAAGCCATTTCTTTTGTGTTTAGTATAAAGGAATGTAAATAATAAATAAGCCAATTTGTAAGGCTATAAGAATATATCTTGTTTAGCTCATACCTAAAACATGAAAACGCTACATATAGAAAACTAAATTAAAATAACCGCTTTCATAAAAATATGCTTGAAAGAGAATAATCACATCCTTATAATTTCTCTTCCATTCGATTTCACAACGATGCTTCTACTTTCAGTCGGGATGAATGCTACAACGTCGGGACGAGATGAATGGCACATCTACATAGGAGGACTACCAAATGAAAAACTTTACTAGAAAAACTGTCGATCAGAAGAAGTTAAAAAAGAACAAAAGCGAAGTCAAAGATTACTTCTTCCGTGGTATCGTCACTAGTTATGTCGAGACCATCTTCCACGGAAATGCCTTCTGATAGGCAAACTAACTAAAACACTGATGAGGTCTGAAAAGACCTCATTTTTGTTTTAATTGAAAACCTTCAAACAATAAAAAGTCTCTTTCTCTTTGTTATAATTCACAAAGCAAGAGGAGGAAGACTATGGATATCATCGCAGAGAGACAATTTGGTATCGGTTATATCATCCTTGATTCCATATTTATTCTTGTATTTCTGTTTCTTCTGTTCTTCACCAAACGAAAATTGACATTTTTATGGGCTATCGCAGGAGGTGTGCTTTACTTTCTGATCGATTATGGAATCTTCCATTTAGCCACTGGTTCAAGACACATTGAGATGATAGAGACAAGTGGAGGCACTATAGCTGGAACAGAATGGTTGATGTTTTGGGTGCTACTATGGATGTCACTCAGTTATGGAATCACGAACTTCGCTTGGATCTGGTTATGTCTTAAAAAAGATAAACACATAGTAGAGTGGACGCTACTCATCTTCATCTGGTGGATCGTCTGTCCTATCTTAGATGATGCAATCGGTGGAACTCAGATTCATATCTGGAGAGAGACTGGTGATTATCACTGGTTCATGGCTGTCTTCTTACTAGTCAGTTATCTAGCTGTTATCGTTTATAACCTTCTCCAAAAAGAGAAGTTTAAGAGAATGAAAATTTGGTGGTTATTCATCATCGGAGTAGCGGTTCAATTCGGTTGGGAATTCACACTCCTTATCGGTGGTATCAGAAGTGCCAGCATGGATATAACAGAACAACTGCAGACCTTGATCACTAACTCTTTGATTGAAACTAACTTAGGATTACCAGCCATCTACTGCATCTATCTTCTTGTCACTAGCAGAGTAGATGAAGACTTGAAACAAAGAGAGAAGATCTCTTTCTTAGATAGATTAATAGAGAGTAATCTCGACACCTATAGATCACTAGAAACTAAAAAAGACTGACAAAGCAACTTTGTCAGCCTTTTTGGTTGTTTTGATAAGATTAATCGTATCTTTTGTAAGTCTTTCTAACACTGACTTCAAACTTTTCAATCTTCTTAGCAATCTCTTGGATATATCTATCTTGAATCGTCCTGATCGTCTCTTTGAGTTTCATAGTCGCTTGAGTGATAGCACTATTAGCTTTGATGATGTTTTCGTTTTGTTTAACCAGCTCTTCTAAGTGTTTTTCTAAGCTTTCTAATGGCTTTTCTAAATAGCTAGCTTTGATCTTATTGAACTCTTCTGTCAATTCATTGTACTGTTTGAGTTTATCGTATTGAGCTTTACTGCTTTCGATAAGCTTTCTGAATTTAGTATGAAGAGAGACGACCATGTTGAGGAAGGTGACCATATAAGAAGGCCTCACCATGTACATATTTTCATAATCAGTGACTTTAGTAATCAGAGGTTCATTAGGCTTATCACTTTCGAGGTTGGAGACGAGAAGCGCATACTCGCAGCTCTTCTTCTTTCTGTTTTTATCAAGCTGGTTGTAATAATCTTTGTTGCTTTTTCTATTAATTGAATCTGGATTCTCATCCTTCATCTCTAAACAGATAGAAGTAAGTAGTTCCTTCTTACTAGCATCCTCATAGATATTGAAGATGAAATCAGCTTTTGAACCCTTTGTCTCACCTTCTTCTTTGACTACTGTATTATCCTTGCTCCAAGTGCAGTTAGAAAATCCGTTTTGCATATAGCTTTGAATCTCTCTATCACACCAGGTTTCTAAGTCCTCGCCGATGTTTTTAACATTGAGCATCGCTTTACTTCTTTGCAAAGCACTGATGGTCTCTTTGTATTCGTTTTCTTTCTTTAAGAATTCTTTATTGAGCCTATCTCTTTCATCATCAAATTCTTTTTCAAACTCAATCTTATTATTTAACAAGTTAATCTCATGTTCATGAGATAAGTTAGATATTTTAGTCTTCAGCTCATCAATCTCTTTTGAATAAGTGTTTCTTATTTCACTTTCTTTCAATTTTAAGAGAGTATCCTGCTGTTCTTTGAGATTGTTTAATTCTTTTTTAAGGCTCTCATAATCACTCTCTTTTTGAGTGTACTTAAGAGAAAGGGAATGATATTCTTTTTGGCTGTTAGCTTTTTCATCAGCTCTGATTAATTCTTCACGTTCTTTTCTATCTTGCTCGATAGCAGCATCGATTCTTTTTTGAATCTCTTTTTCTTTATCGGTATTGATCAGCTCATTGATGAGTGAAAGATCGACGGTAGTGATCTTAGTCAAATCGATTCGATCACCAGCTTTAGCATCATCAGTGAGTTCTAAAGTATCTTTATCAATGATTTTTACATTAATGAAACTCATTTGTTAACCCCTCCAACATCTATAAGAATAATAATCGAAAATGAATGATAGTGTTGTTGAATGTTCTAAAAAAGTGCCTTTCCTTTTTTCTGTTTTTTCACGCTTTTCTCTTTCTAGATGCAAAGAATCGACTTTTTTGTTTAACATATTCATATGGCTTTAGATAATTTAAGCATCCGCATCATCAGTGATGGTTTATCAAGAGAGTTGATAGGAAGTGGGTTTGGAAAACCTCTTTTAATCACTCCTACTGATTTTGCTTTTCCTTACTCTTATAAAAGAGAAGATGGTAGTTATAGACATGGGACATTCATCTTCTCTTTAAATCCGACTAGTCCTTTTATCACTTATTCTTTTGAACGTTATCAGAAACTAGATAGTAATACTCCTTTCTTCAACTCTTTAAAGAAACTTTATGGAGCTCATGTCACTAAGGTTTCAAAATTAGAAGGAGAGAGAATAGTCACGATCAGTTTTGATAGCAATAAGAGTGAACTGAGTGAAACTAACACCGGATATGATTTGATAATAGAGCTATTTCCTAATCATCCTAACGCTTATTTAATTGCTTATCCGCAAGGTAAAATCACTGGCTTATATAAAGAGAAAACCAATATTGAGAAGAATATCTTTTTGATAAGGAATGCAAAGTATACTTATCCGCCTTCTCGTCCATTTAATTTAGACGAGATTAAAGATGTTGAAGATACGAGGTCTTTCTTATCTAACACTTGTTATAAAAGATTAGTTGAATGTTCTAAAAATGAATCATTTCATCTAACTTTAGAAAAGATGTTAGATTCTAAGACTCTCTATGTGCACGGTAAAGATATTCTTCCTTATAACTTTGATGATGACTCGTTAAAAGAACTGAAGATCGAAGATATCTATTCCCATCTTGTCGAAGATCAAAGAAACCAGGCTAAGCTTGTCAAAGTTAAAGAATTAATCACTTTGATTGAAAAAGCCATCAAAGTCTCTAAAAAGAAACAGATTAATTTGAAGAAAGATTTGGAGAGCGCTAAAGATCATATGAAGTATCTCAGCTACGGACAGACTATCTATCTTTATCAAGGTGAGATAGCTAAAGGAGATACTTTGCTAGAAAGAGATGGTCTTTCTATTGAATTAAATCCGAGGTGGAGCGTCAGTCAAAACGCTAATTCCTATTTCAAGAAATATCAGAAAGCTAAATCAGCTATCAATATCCTTGGCGATTTGATTATCAAGGCTAAGGCGGAAAGTGAATATTTAGAAAATAAATTAAGAGAAGTCAAAGACGGAACTCCGAGAGACATCTTGGAACTGAAAAGCGAACTTCTTCACGAAGGTTATATCAAAGAAAAACAAGGTAAAAGAACGATTAAGGATCTCGATAAGAGAAAATCTTATGAACCTCATTATCTCGTTCTTCCTGAAGGAAAAATCGGTTTTGGTATGAACGGACTTCAAAATGAAACTCTGACTTTTAAAATCGCCACTCCTGAAGATATCTTCATCCATGTTAAAGATTATCCAGGAAGCCATGTTCTGATTTTAGAAGGAAAGGAGAGTGAAGAAGTTAATTTAACAGCGATGGAATTAGCTTTGTATCTTTCTCACCTTGAAGATGGAAAAGTTTTGATAGCCAAAAGAAGAGATGTTAAGAAGAATCATGAGAAGATCGGTTTAGTTAACATACTCAAGTATGAGACTAAAGAAGTTAAATTCATCAGAGAGGAATCAAAGGCTCTCTTTATCAAAACCCTTAAAGGTTGAAAGAAAATCTGATCAGTTTTTCTGACGATTTCTTTTAAACTATCGCATTAGAGTTGAAAAACTCTTTCTTTACAATTGACAACGAAATCTTCTTTGACTATATTAAATAACGCACTTCAAGCCCTGTTAGTTAAGTGGTATAACGGGTCCATGGTAAGGACCAATTGCTAGTTCGATTCTGGCACGGGGCATGTTGAGGAAAATCGAGGTCATCTACGGATGGCCTTTTTTCGTATCTGCTTATTAATTTCTTCTTCTACTTTAATGTGAGTTATATAATTGTCTTATCGAATTTAACCCTCTCTGCGTAAAAAAAGGCAATAAAAATGAGCGAAAAAAAAGTGATAATCATCGGCGCTGGCCCTGCTGGACTGAGTGCTGCATATGAACTACTTAAGAGAAGTGACATCAAGCCGATTATTTTGGAAGCCGAAGATTTTATCGGTGGCATCTCAAGAACCTTCAATTACAAAGGAAACAGGATGGATATCGGTGGTCATCGTTTCTTTACTAAAAATGATAGGGTCAACAAGCTTTGGGAAGAGATTCTTCCTCTTCAAGGAAAACAAAGCTCTGATGACCTTATTTTAAATAGAGAGATACCTCTTAATCCTGATGGACCTGATCCAGAAGTCACTGATGATGTCATGTTAATCAGACATCGTGTCTCACGTATCTATTTCTTAAACAAATTCTTTGATTATCCGATCTCACTGAAGATGCAAACATTCATCAACATGGGATTTTTAAGAACGATGAAGTGTGGGTTTGGATATCTAGGCGCTTGCCTTCATAAGAGAGAAGAAAAATCATTAGCTGATTTTTATATCAATCGTTTTGGAAAACCTCTTTATCAGCTTTTCTTTGAAGATTACACCAGCAAAGTTTGGGGTGTTGATCCTATCAATCTCTCTCCTGATTGGGGAGCTCAGAGAGTCAAATCTCTCTCTTTAGGAAAGACACTGCTCAACGCCATCACTAAACCTTTCAGAAAAAAAGAGACTAAAGAGACCTCTTTAATCGGACAGTTTGAATATCCGAAAAAAGGTCCTGGCGAACTCTATGAGAAGATGGCTGAAAGAATCAAAGAGATGGGTGGTCAGATCTTGATGAAAAACAGCGTTTCTCATTTTGAAGTAGAAGATAAGAAGATCACTAAAATCATCACTTCAGAAGGGGATGGTTTTGAGTGTGATGCTGTTTTCTCAACGATGCCGATAAAAGATCTCTTCTTCGCTTTAGGAAAAGAGAGAGTGCCTGAAGATGTCTTTGATATAGCTACTAACCTTCCTTATCGTGATTTCATCACTGTCGGTCTTCTCATCGATAAATTAGCGATCAAAAACAAGACCAAGATGAAGACCGTCAACGACATCATTCCTGATAACTGGATTTATGTCCAAGATAGAGGAGTCAAGATGGGTCGTATCCAGATCTTCAACAACTGGTCTCCTTATATGGTTCAAGACACTTCTAAAATCTGGATCGGACTTGAATACTTTTGCAATGAAGGTGATGAGATGTGGGAATCCTCTGATGAAGCCTTCATCGATTTAGCTATCTCAGAACTGATTAAGATCGGTATGATTTCCTCTAAAGATAATGTTCTTGATTCCGTTCGTTTAAGAGTCAAGAAAGCATATCCGGCTTATTTTGGAACTTATGATCAGTTTGATAAAGTCAGAGAATGGCTTAATGGATATAGCAATTTATATTGTATCGGTAGAAATGGTCAGCACCGTTACAACAATATGGATCACTCGATGCTCTCAGCTTTAACAGCAGTCGATAACTTTTTAGAGAACAAACCTGAAAAGGATGAGATTTGGAATGTCAACACTGAACAAGAGTATCACGAGACAAAATGAGAAGTCTCTCTTCTACTTTGAGAAGGATTCAATCTTTGATACGACAGGATGGATGAAGGTTCTCCTTCAGTTTTTGCTTTTCGTCCTCGTATTTCTTTTTATCTTCCTCTCTTTTGTCATCATCAGACCATTAAACAAAATGAACGGCACCACGGATGGCTTAATAGCCAAAGTCTATGGGGGTGCTTTTATCGGTATCACTTTGATCGTCTATGCTTTCTTAGTGATATTTAAAAAGAATAGTTTTAACAAGACTATTGTGACTATTCTCCTACTCGCTTTGTTTATACAACTCACCTATATGCTCTACACTCAGGGAACGACGAGACAATATGATACTTGGTCAACTAATAACGATGCTCATTATGATTATGCTCTATCTTTTTATTTGACTGGACAACTACCTGATCATCATATCGATGCCAGTTCGATTTATCAGTTTTATCACCCGCCTTTGAACGCTTTTATTCAAGGCATGTTCATGAGGCTTTGTGAAATTGTCATACCAGTGGAATCGCTGACTTCTTCAATAGAAATGCTATTTATCGATTGTCAGATTCTTTCTTGCTTCTATATGTTTTTAACCTCTGTCTTCTTCGCTAAGACCATCTTGAAGACGAAGCTTTCTAACGGTTCTAAAATTCTTGCTATCGCAATCTGTTGTCTTTATCCTCGCTTGATCCAGTTATCAGGTCAATTAAATAATGATGCTCTTTGTATCTGTATGTCAGCTATCGCCTTTTATTTCTTTTATAAATGGTATTTAGATCATCATTCCTTCAGCAGCATCATGCTCGCAGGTTTATTCATCGGTTTAGCGATGATGGCTAAATTATCGGGTGCGATCATCTGTGTCGGTATCGCTATCGTCTTCATCATCGAATTTGTCAAAGCTATCCGTAAGAAAGGTCAGATTTCGTTAGGAAGACTCACTTCACAGTATCTCCTCTTTTTAGTCATCTGTGCACCTTTAGGATTATGGTTCCAGTTTTATTCACATTATGTTTACGGACTTCCGTTTAACTTTGTGTTCAACAATCTTAATTCTTCTCTGTTCACTGGTACTAGAGACTGGGTTTTAACTAATAAACCTACCTCTATCACCTCTTACGATAACAATAATAGTGGTCTTATTTACGAGAATTCTTTATATAACATTTTTATCAGATTCATACTTCCGATAGATTTCACCGAATTCTTCTCCATTAGTGGAAACGTTTTCTTCTGTAGTGCTTTTAATAACTATAATGTCCTCTCCTACGCTCTTCGTTCTTCAATCTTTGGAGAATTCACTTATTGGAATGGAGAGATCTTCGGTGTCTTTGCAGTTATATCTTTATATGTCGTCTACTTCTTACTAATAATTTATTTAGTTTATGCACTAGTTAAACGAAATAAGATCGGACAGGATGGCATGGCTTCTCTCTTCATCTTCTTAGGGATCATAGTTATGTTCCTTTACTTACAAATGAGCATGCCTTATGGCTGTTCTATGGACTTCAGATACATTGTTCCTATCATTCTTCCTGCTAGTATTCTCTTAGGGAAAGCCAATGATACATTCAAAGAGAATCTCAGTCTCTGTTATCAAGATAAAAGAGCGAATACTCTCACCCACAATCTCAGAGAAGAGAAAGTCTCTTATGTCCATTCGAAGAATTATCGAAATGTCTTATTAGTCTCAAGCGGTGTTTTCATCACTTCTTCCTATCTCTTCTATATGGTGGCTATTTGATGATTGTTCACTATCTCACAGAAAATAAAAAATGTTAAACGGGTGTCTTTAAATGAAAAAAACTATATACTTTTTACTACTTACTTATTTATAATTGTTTAGCTGTCTTTTCGGTATGGCTTGTCCGAGTAAGAAGTAAAAACGAGCGTATCGATGTTCAAGGCAGATTTTTATTATTGAAAAGTGCTATTCATAATCGGAGGGTAAAGTAATGAGCTTGACCGAGGAAAACAAAGAAACTACATCTAAAGCTAAGGTTAGACTGACAGCTGCCTGGGAATGGTTCAAGAGTGCAGCTTGGCTCCAAGTTCTGCTTATCGTCGCCATCGTTGTCGGTGTCGTCGTAGCTATTCCTTACATCGTTCAGGGTATCTCTGATTTGGTGAGTTCCACCAATTCTCACTTCTATGAGTCTAGAGAAATCACCTATGATGATTTTGTCAACATGATCGATGGTAATGATCCTAATCGTGCTGATGGTTATGTCGGTGATGGTGTTTACACCTCTTCCACCGCTCCTAGCACTTATGCTGACTTAGTTTCTGAAGAGCGTGAAGGTTTCGTTCTCATGTTTGTCAAAGCAAACTGCGACAACTGCGATAGCATCCAATGGTATCTCGAAAACTGGTATAACAACTTCAACCGTGCTGATGGTATCAACCAAAATCTCCGTCTTTATACCATCGATGTCTCTTATGTTCCTGATGATGCTGATGAATCTGAGACTGCTGAAGGTTACACCTACCTCTACGAGAATGAGTCCATCACTCTTGAAGAACAGACTGAGATGCTCGGTTATCTCAGAAGCACTTATCTCAAGCAGGATTCTGACCATCAAAGCGATGATGTCGATGATTCGACTTTCAACTCAAACTATGCTTCTAACGGAGCTGGTACTCTTCCTACTCCTACTTTCGTTCTCTACACCAAGAGCAAGGATGAGACTGCTTATGACATCGCTAACCCCACCAAAGTCATCTTCGGAGCTATCGGTGATCTTGATTACACCACTCAAGGTGGTATGAATAATCAGATGCTTGATGTCTTCAACTTCGCTGTTTATAAGACTACTGTTTAATAAATATCAGCTTGAAAGTAAAAGGTCGCCTCAGTGGGCGACCTTTTTTAATTCTTAATTACTTTATCTTCTTTCCTTCCATAGCTTTAACTACACAGGCAGGAACTAAAGAAGAGATATCTTTATCATGGAAGAAGATCTCTTTGATATTTGAGGAAGAGACGAAGGCTTGTTCTTTATGAGCCATGAAGTAGATCATGTCGATATCAGGTTCAAGAAATTCATTGACTTCATGCATCTGATATTCAGCCTCGTAATCAGTGACAGCTCTTAAGCCTCTGATAAGAGCTTGTGCACCTAGTTCTTTAGCTTTGGTAACAACGAGCCCATTTGTGGAAGTGACGACGACATTTTCAATGTTTTTGATGGTCTCTTTAATCAGATCGACTCTTTCTTCAACCGAGAAGAGATAGGTGTTTCTTTTAGCTGGATTATCAGCGACAAGCACGATGACTTTATCAAAGACTTTCTTAGCTCTTAAGATGATATCAAGATGGCCGTTAGTGATCGGATCAAATGAACCTGGATAGCAAGCTATTTTCATAACTCCTCCTTTTTATAAAGACCGGTGTGTGTGGCTCCATATCGATAGTCTTTCAACGTAAAACCATCGATTGGTTTATTTTCAAAATCTTGCTCGGAGACGATGATAGCATCGTTTGCTAAGAGATTTTGTTTATCTAAATATTCGATGATGTCCTTGTTGATTTCATAACGATAAGGAGGGTCAAGGAATATCAAATCAAATTTGATATCTTTTTGTTTTTTAAGGAAGAGACGATAGTCTGTATTTAATATTTCATACTTAGATTTATCGTCTTCTATTGACAAAACATTTTCTCTTAAAGTTTTGAAAGTATTTCTGTCTTTTTCGATGAAATAGACTTTGCTTGCTCCTCTTGATAAAGCTTCGATTCCAAGAGATCCGCTACCTGCAAAGAGATCTACGACGATGCTATCTTCCGGTTTGTTTTTGATTGCTGAAAAAACGGCCTGTCTGACTTTATCAGTGGTCGGTCTAGTGTTTTTGGATGTAGGAGCTTTCAGAAATCTTCCTTTGTATTGTCCAGCGATTATGCGAATCATTTTGTTATTAAAAGTATTTTATCCTCTATCGGTTTCAGCGTCCTTTTTAATTCTGCTCTAACTGACAGATATTCTTTCACGATCTCTTTTTCTTTGATCTTATCATCAAGAAGTTTAGCTTCCTTTAAAAGAATCTCTCTTTCTTGGTCAGAAAGAGAAGATGCATTTTTATAGCAATCATCTCTTTTAGAGGCGAGATTTTTGATTTCTTCATCCTGATCGATCTGTTTTGAAAGAGTCATCATCTTCTGATAAAGAGATGAGTTTCTAACTTCTTCGATGAAGGAGAGTTCCTCTAGATAAAAAGTCTCTGAATCCATGCTTAAATTATAACATCTCACTTCTTCTTGAAACTTGTGAGGTCATAAATGTTCTCTAGTTCTTTTAAAGTGATACAATAGTTTTGTATGAAACTATTTGAAATTTCGACCATTCCTGATGAGGTGCTTTTTAAGAGAGCGACTGAGGTTTCTCTTCCTGTTTCAGATGAAAGAAGACAGACGATATTAGATATGATTGAATATCTCAAACTCTCTCAGGATGAAGAATTTGCTAGCAAGAATAACATCCGTGCGGGAGTTGGTATCGCTGCTCCTCAAATCGGAATATCGGAACGCTTTTTCGCTATTTATTTCAAGGATGAAGAACAGACTTATGAGTATGGCTTAGTCAATCCTAAAATCGTCTCTAAGTCTTTAAAGAAAGCCTATTTATCAGGTGGGGAAGGTTGTTTATCCGTCCCTGAGGATGTCAAAGGCTTTGTCTATCGTTCTTATAGAATCACAATCAAAGGCTATGATGTAGTCTCACAAAAAGATGTGTGCTTAAAACTGACTGGTTATCCAGCTATTGTTTTCCAGCATGAATATGATCATCTAGATGGCATTCTTTATTATGAGAGAATCGATGCAGATGACCCATTTGCCGTCGATGAAAATGCTGTTGAACTTTGATTTTTCTTTACAAGAGAGTAGTAGTCTTGTATTTTAATTTAGGTTTTTTTAGAATACTTTTACCTTTTATATGAATTTTAAAATTTTTATAAATCTCACCAAATAACTGAGGAGTCTATCAAATGGCTAATTTTAAAGATGCTCTAAGTTCTCCTGTTAATGTGTACGCATTAGGAGGACTAGGAGAAGTGGGTAAGAACATGTATTGCGTGGAGAATGATAACTCACTTCTCATCATCGATTGCGGAGTCATGTTTCCTGAAGGAAATATGCCTGGAGTCGATTATGTGATTCCTGATTTCACTCATTTAAAAGAGAATCAGGATAAGATCAAAGCTTTAGTTATCACACACGGACATGAAGATCATATCGGTGGTATCCCTTTTCTTCTTCAGCAAGTTCATGTCCCTGTCATATATGCACCGAAAATCGCTTGTGCTTTAATCAGACACAAGATTGATGATTTCCGTTTAAAAACAGCGGTCAAAGTCATCGAGTATGATGAGGACACCATCCTCTCTGTCGGTGATTTTAAAATAGAGTTTTATCATGTTACTCACTCTATTCCTGATTCTTTTGGTCTTTATATCAGAACTCCTCAAGGAAACATCATGGAAACCGGTGATTTTAAGATCGACTTAACTCCTGTCGATAATGATTTCAATCTCTCTAAGCTGACTCGTTTTGGTGATGAAGGAATCGATCTTTTGATGGCTGATTCTACTAATGCTGAAAAAGAAGGGTATACCTCTTCTGAAAAGACCGTCATCAAAGGAATCGCTGATGTTTTCTCGGAAGCTAGCGGACGTCTTTTGATCTCGACCTTCTCTTCCAATATCTCAAGAATTCAACAGATCATCGAGACTTCTATCAAGTTTAAGAGAAAGATATTAGTCTTCGGTCGTTCAATGCAATCAAACGTCGATGCAGCTAGAGCGTTCGGTTATATCAAAGTCCCTGATGATTATTTGATTACTGTCAATGATTTAGACTCGCTTCCACCTAATGAGATCATCATCCTTTGTACAGGTACTCAAGGTGAACCGATGGCCGCTCTCTCTAGAATCGCTAGAGGTGAGAATAAGTACATCCATGTTCATCCAGGTGATACTATCGTCTTCTCATCTTCAGTCATCCCTGGAAACACTTCTTCTATCAATGCGGTCATCAACCAGCTCACTAGACTTGGAGCTTCGGTTGTGACTAATTCTGTTTTGACTAACCTCCATGCTTCTGGACACGCTTCAAGACAAGAGATGCGTTTGATGCAAAAGCTTGCTAGACCCCGTTATTTCTTCCCTGTGCATGGTGAGTATAGAATGCTAAAACTACACGCAAAGATTGCGGTAGAATGTGGACTTAGTAAAGATCACACTTTCGTATGTGAAAACGGGGATGTTTTAACTTTACTCAACCACCAAGTCATCCGTGGTCATTCTATTCAAGCTGATAGCATCTATATCGATGGTAAGAGTTCTGTCGGTGTTTCTAACTCTGTCATCAAGGATAGATCGACTTTGATCAATGAAGGTATGATCGGCGTCTTTGTCACTATTGATCCCAAGAAGAATTTGCTTGTCTCCACTCCGATTGTCGAATCAAAAGGCTTCATCTCTTCTAACAAGAGAGCTTTACAAGCTAAGGCCGCTGAAGTGGTTGGGCTTGTCATCAACAGATTGATGAGTTCGGGAGCAAAAGTCACTTATTCAGAGATCAAACAAGTTATCAGAAATACAGTCTCTCATTTCTTATATAGAGAGGCCAAGAGAACCCCGATGGTCATCCCGGTCATTCTCAATTATTCAACTGGTTCTCAGGAGATGTTCAAATGATTATCCTCGCTAGCCAATCACCTAGAAGAAAAGAGATATTAGAAAGCATTTTAGAAGATATTCCTTTCACCTGTGTTCCTTCTTCATTTGATGAGAGAAGCATCGATGATGAAGATTGTGTACGTCTCTGTTTAAAAGAAGCCTTGGCTAAAGGAAAAAGCGTCGCTTTCTCTTATCCTGATGATGTCATCATCTCAGCTGATACGATGGTTCTTTATCAAGGTGAAGAACTCGGTAAACCTAAAGATAGAGAGCACGCCCTTGATATGCTTAGAAAACTTTCGGGCGATAAACATGAAGTGGTGACCGCTTATTGTATTATCAACAAGGGAGAAGTCCTAAAAGAAAGAGCAGTGAAGGCCTCTCTTTACATCGAGAAGATGGCTGATGCTGAGATAGAAGCTTATATCGATACTGGCAGTCCTTTTGATAAAGCAGGTGGATACGGAGTCCAAGATAAAGACTTCATCGAATCGACCATCTTAAAAGGAAGCATGTCGACGATCATGGGACTCCCTAAAGAAGAATTAGAACAAGATTTGATCGATTTAGAAATCATATAGTTATATAGGCACAAAAAAAGGCAACCCCGGAGAAATAGGTTGCCTTTTTCATAGGAGAAAAAAACTTAATTAAAAATTACTGATGTAACTAGGGTCAAGTAAAAAGACGAGGCCGACTATAAGACCGATGATGATAGCGCAAACGATGAACCACCACACCAAGACTTTAAAACGTGTTGTAACCATAGCTAATCTCCTTCGGGACTTGTTGAGTTAATTTTAATTTTTCAACGCTGATAATACAAGCATAAATATGAAATTTATGCGTTACCTGTGAGGTTTTTATCGACATTTTCTTCTAAAAGTTGTTTGAATTCTTCACTTTTAGAACCGATGACAAAGACGACTTTCTCCCCCATGAACATCACTTGTTCGAGGGTTTCAGTGATTGCTTTTTTATCGACTTTCTCAGCGTCGATGACTCTCACTGTTACTCTAGAACCTTTAGAAGAGATATCTTTGATGTTATCTCTTCCACCGAATTTATCAGAGACTTCAGCAGCTGAAGATTTGATTTTCTCATCTGCTTTCTTTTCAGATTCAGCGATCTTTTTCTTCTTGTTTAGATGAAGAACAATAAGAACGACAACGACTGCTACAACAACGACTATCGCTATTACGATACCGGCTATTGCTCCTGGATTCATACTAATCCTCCTGTGTAATTGATAGGCAACGTTTGATTCTGATCAAGTTATCGCTGTCTTTGAAATGAATCAGATTGAGTGTTTCATCACTCTTTTTGATGAATAACTCATCATCAGAGACTCTTCCTCTCTCTTGTCCGTCGATGAAGATGGTATTTTCTTCTTTGAGTTTTATCTTCAGTGTTTGAGAAGAAGAGAGAATTCCTTTGGAGATGATGTTTGGATAGAGTTTATTAAAGACGCTAGCCACAAACGAATATTGGTAGATATCAGCATCTTGAAGAACGACTGGTGAACCGAGAGAGGAGTTATATCCAGTAGAACCAGAAGGAGTGGAGATGACGATTCCACTAGCTCTTCCTTTAGTCAAGAAAGTCTCATCAACGCTAAGTGAATACTCAGATGTCTTATGAGCTTCTAAAGATAGATCACTGATGAATCTCGCTCTTTTGCCATCGTGATAAATCTCATAGATAGGAAGCTTTTCATAGACTTCTTCGTTAGCGACGATATCATCAAGGCATTCTTCGAGTTGCTCTATATCATAATCGGCGAAGAAACCGAGATGTCCTGAGTTGATTAAAAGGAAGTCACCTCTGAAGCGATATTGATGAACAGCGTAGAAAAATGATCCATCACCACCTAAGATGACAATCAATTTCGGCCGATCTTCTGTGAAAGTGAAGCCGGCCTCAGTAAGTCTTTTGTAAATCAGATCCGCTTCTTGACCACCCTGTTTTGAAGGGATGGTGCAGATGACAAAAGGACATGGTTCCATGACTTGTAAATCTTTATCGTCGGCTTTGGATATTGTATCATAATTAAGGAAAAGGAGACATCACATGGCCACTAATAACATTGAAATAGAAGCGAAGGTTCTCGTCACTCAAAAGGAATATAACAAGGTATTAAACGCCCTTCCTTTCGGTGAGGATACGATCGTTCAAACCAACTATTATCTCGACTCTGATGACCGCACATTAAAGAAATATGGAATGATCATAAGAATCAGAAAGACAGGCGGACATTTTCTTCTCACGATGAAGGCTCCCTTAGCTGAAGGACTCTTAGAGAAAAATCAAAGATTATTCGTCGATGAGTTTGACGCTGTCTTGAACAAGAACGTTTTTCCTAAAGGAGATATCTTCGATTTCTTAGATATCCTTCATATTGATCCTTCTACTTTGAAGATACTCGCTCAATTGACTACTGAGAGAAAAGAAGTTGAATATAACGGAACAGTCATCGATATCTCTAGAAACACCTATTCTGGTCAGGTTGACTATGAGCTTGAGTGTGATGCGGATTCAGCTTTTAAATCTGAAAACACACTCAAAGAACTCTGTGAGAAATTAGATATCCCCTTCGTTTTAAACACTCTTTCCAAAGAGACTAGAGCTATCAACGCTGCCACTTTAGCTAAGTGATATTTCTTTCTAACAACAAACAAATAAAAAGCAACCATCCTGTAAAAAGCAAAGGTGGTTGCTTTTTAATTTAGATTTAAGTCTCGGTAGTTCTTATTGATTATTGCTGTTTTTGAATGGATGCTCACAATCACCGAGTTTTCCACAATCAAGACAGGCTTCAACAGCGATTCTTTTAGCTTTCTCGAAGATTTCAATCTCATCAGCGTTATAACCGACTTGAATCTTAGAATCATCGACGATGATCGGTCTTTTTAGAATAGTCGGATTAGCTTTGATGAATTCACATAACTCGTGGATGGACATAGAGTCGATATCAATACGGAGATCTTTGATGATTTTACTTCTTTTAGAGATGATATCATCAGTACCATCAAGTGATTTATTGAGCATCTCTTTTAACTCTTCTTCACTGATTTCATGAGAGAGGATGTTGATTTCTTTAAAAGGGATACCTTGTTTGATAAACCAGCTTTTGACCTTGCGACAGCTAGAACAACCCGGAGATAGATAAATCTTAATCATTTTCTTCCTCCTTGTTTTCGTCTTTAGAAAAATCGATTTCGTCAGGGCCATGCTTCAGCAGTTTGAAAAACAGGACATGATAGTTGATAGAGGCGAAGAGAAGAACAAGGATGACTACTCCGCACATGGTATTAAATACGATATCGGGAATCAAAAACTCAGCATAACTATTGATGATAAAAGGAGCAGCGACTAAGAGGACACCTAAGACTACATAGAAGACGAAAGAAGAGAATTTACCATACCAGTGAGCAGAGCCGAAGGCTTTATTGTGCTGAGCTAAGATGATGTTTTCAAGTGCCATAATCAACTCTTTGATGATGAAGACACCAAGCATCACATAGACGATTGGATAGTCTCTAAGGGTGTAACAAAGTCCAGCTGCCACCGCTAGTTGTAAGAGTTTATCAGCGATAGGATCGATGATTTTACCAAGTTGGGAGACCTGACGGAATTTTCTCGCTACCAAGCCATCAAGGAAGTCGGTGTAGGCAGCAAGCACGACCACCGCAGCGGCTAGATAGTAATTAGCGAATTCATTACCAGCGATAGAGAAAGGGATGAAATACAAGCAAAGGAAAACGATGATGAGAATAACTCTGAGATAACAAAGGATGTTAGGGAAGAGAAAAATCTCATCTTTACGGAAATATTTTTTAAAAACAGCTATGAAGTTTTCTTTCTTACTCATTTCCAACTGATTTGCTTTTTAGCAATAGAATTATAGCAAAGATATAGATTTATTAGTTAAGGGATCGATCATTTTTTCAGCTTGATCAAGTTCGGGATAGTAGATGTTATCAAGTATCAACCCCTGTGGTTCCGCCCTCAGTTTCTGATAAGGGATATTCTCGCCAGAGAGAAGTTTTTCAATCGTTTCTTTAGAAAGTCGAGCGTCTGCATATCTTAAAGCGGCACCGACTAAAAAACGGATTTGATATCGTAAAAAGCTCTTTCCTTTAAAACAGAGAAAGAGGATACCGTTTCTCTCAATGAGTCTTGTCTCATCTATTGTAAGTATCGTGTTCTCGTCTTCTTTTTCTGGTTTAGAGAAGTATCTAAAATTATGTGTTCCTTCAAAGAAAGAGAGACATTCTTCAAGTTTTTCTTTAGAAGGAGGGATAATCGGTTGATAAGTGAGCGTTGAAAGTAGTGGATTTCTCTCCTTTCCTTCTTGGATCAGATAGATGTAAGTCTTGTTTTTCATACTATAACGAGCTGAAAACTCATCACTAACTTGTATCACTTCTTTAATATGAATAGTATTATCAAGAGTTTTAGAAAGATAATAAGCTAAGTAACTAAGATTAAAATCTCTTTCTGGTGCGATGAAGTTGATACCAAAATCTAAAGCGGAGACACCTCTATCAAGTCTTGAGGAGATAGTGACTTTAATAGGCGTGTTATAGATGCGAGAGAGCACATCTTGAAACTCTCCTTGGATAGTCTTATAGCGTGTTTGTTTTTGGGTGCCGTAGAAAGCACCACCATAGAAGGCGATTCTTATAAATATGTTCATGATAATGCTGGTAATGGGACATTTAATATGTCGTAAATATCAAATTTATAGACAGCAAGGACGATCATCAAAGTTAAGAATAAAACGAGAACGATTGAACTGATCGTATCTTTAACACCCCAAGTGAATAGTCGATAACGGCTTCTTTTAGCTTCTGGGTTATAACCTCTAGCTTCTAAAGCATCAGCGAGTTGAGCGGAGGTTGTAAATGCACTCATAAAGAGAGGGATGATTAATGAGACGACTGCTTTCACTTTTTCTTTGAAACGACCTTGTTTGTAATCGACGCCTCTAGAAGCTTGTGATTTCATGATTCTTTGAGCGTCTTCAGAAAGAGTCGGTATGAATCTTAAGGCCAGTGAGATTGCCATCGCAAATTGATGGACGGGGAAATGGAGGAATTTTAACGGATAGAAGAGCCATTCAAGAGCATAAGTCATATCCATCGGTTTAGTAGTTGAAGTGAAGATATTTGTCTCAGCAAGGACGATGATAAGTCTTAAAAGGATGAAAGAGACATTGACGATCGTCTTATAGTAAACATCAATGCTTCCGATTGTGAAGGCGATATCACCACCGGTGGAAGTAGGAAGGAAGATGTTGAGAAGCAAAAGCAGAACGACCATCATCCACAAAGCTTTCAATGATTTGAATAATCTGATGAAACTCGTCTTGCTCACTATTGAAAGGGTGATGACTAATATCAAGATACCGAAGTTGATAGTGATGTTCATATAGCCATTTCCATAGCTTAGGAAAGTGACGACCAAAAGAACAATCAAACCAATCAGTTTGATTCGACTATCAAGGCGGTGAATGATCGTGTTAAAGGATGTGTATTTTCCTAAAGTGAGAGTCATCTCTTCTCTCCTTTCACCCTGATGATCTCATCACAAAGAGATTCGACATCCTTGATTCTTTCTAATTCTAAAGGAAAGTTGTTTTTCTTTAATTCCAAGGCAAAAGCAAAAACTTTTGGAGGTTCTAAAGACGAGATCTTTAAGAATTCTTCGTCTTGGAAGAGTTTATAAGGAACATCGGATTTAATGATTTTTCCTTTATCTAAGACGAGAGCTTTATCACAATGTTTCAAAACGACATCCATATCATGAGTAGCGATGATGATTGAAGTTCCAGCGTTATGAATATCGCTAATTAAAGAAAGAAGTTTATCCTCACCTGATCTATCAAGACCGACAGTCGGTTCATCAAGAACTAAGATGTCAGGTTTAGAGGCGATGATACCAGCGATAGCTACTCTTCTTTTTTCTCCACCGGATAATTCAAAAGGAGACCTTTCATAGTAAGAAGAATCAATGCCGACTAAAGAGAGAGCTTCTTTTGAAGCTTTTAAAGCCTCTTCTTGAGAGAGGCCGAAGTTTTTCGGTCCATAACAGACATCTTTGATGACTGTATCTTCAAAAAGCTGGTATTCTGGAAACTGAAAGACGAGTCCGACTTTCTTTCTTAGAGTTTTGACATCTTTGAGTTTCGCTTTTTGTTTCTTCTTCATCGCTTTTTCATCGACGATCATCTCATTTTTCTTTTTCTTGTAAACGAGAGTCATATCGATGAGATATCCAGAAACATCAAGCTTTCCAGAAGTTGGAAGAAGAAGTCCGTTTAAATGTTGAATCAAAGTGGATTTGCCAGAGCCGGTTTGACCGATTAATGCTGAGAAACAGTGGTCATCAAAAAGACAATTGATATCATCCAAAGCTTTCTGCTCACTTGGAAGATTAGGATCATAGACATGGAAGAGATGTTCTATCTTTATTGACATAGTTGCTGGATAAATTCCTTCTCATCATTAAACGACTCAAAAGAGAGACCTTTCTCTTTTAATCTCTTTCTAAGTTGATGGGCAAACGGGATATCAAGGCCGAGTTCAGTGAGTTTGTCTTCGTGAGTGAATACTTCTTGGGGTGTTCCAGAAAATAAGATATTCCCATCTGCTAAGACGATGACTTCATCAGCATCATAAGCTTCTTCAATCTCATGAGTGATGATTAAAATCGTCATCTCTGGGTTCAATTCTTTTTCCTTTTTAATGATGTTTCTGATCGCATGTTTTCCTTTAGGGTCAAGCATCGCACCAGCTTCATCGAGAATCAGGATTTTCGGTTTTCTTGCGATAGCACCAGCGATGGCTACTCTCTGTTTTTGACCGCCTGAAAGATTTTCAGGAGCTGCTTTCAAATAATTCTCCATCCCGACTAAAGAAGCACATTCTAAGACGATTTTTCTCATCTCCTCTTGAGAGAGACACTTGTTCTCTAACCCAAAGGCGATATCATCTTCGACTGTCGCACCGATAAATTGACTATCTGGATTTTGGAAGACGAGACCGATATCTCCTCTTAAAAGTAAAGCGTTCTCATCAGTCATCACTCTTCTGAAGATGGCGATATCACCCGCATCTTGAACTAAGATGCCGTCGATCAATTTAGCGAGAGTTGATTTACCAGATCCGTTCTTTCCGATGAAAGCGACGGTCTTACTCTTTTTTATATCGAGATTCAGGTTTCTGATGACTGGTCGATTCTTCTCATAGCAAAAGGAGAGATTGCGAAGAAAAATCGCTGAATCTTCCGGAATCGATTCATCCACTTTAAGAAGTTGAGAAATCTTCTCCTCTTTATTTTTCATCTTTGCGTGTCTTTCTATATTTGATGATTTGATAAATCCAGTAACCGAGTATGCTAGCTCCTAAGCAGCACGCCCAAACGATAGCGAGGATGAAAGTTAAATCAGGCATCTCAGTCGAATTAGTGATCGAATAAAGAAGAACTAAAACCATCATGAAACAAATCACGATTACTATCGTGGCTATGATGCAGCGTTTTAACGGAAATTTCGAATGATCGTTATAAGTCATTTTCAAACTCGATTGTGGGGATTCTTCCTTGATATTGCTCATAAGGAATACCGACCATATCTAACATCCTTCTAGCAGCAATCTCATCTTCACTATCGTGATATTTATCAGAGATATAGATGATTTTCTTGATACCGGCTTGGATGCAAGCTTTCGTGCACTCGTTACAAGGGAAGAGAGTGACATATAAAATGGAGTTTTGTAAGTTATGAGCAGAATTTAAAATTGCGTTTAATTCGGCATGGCAGACATAAGGATATTTAGTATCTAGCACCGACTTACCTTCCTCTTTTCTTCCCCAAGGAATCTGATGGTCATCGACACCGATAGGCATGCCGTTATAGCCTAAAGAAAGCACTTTATGGTCAGGGGAAACGATACAAGCACCGACCTTTGTATTAGGATCTTTGCTCCTTAAAGCCGATAATACGGCGATAGACATGAAATATTCATCCCAAGATATATTGTCAAATTTCATTTCATACCTCCCCTTAATTCCCAAAGCGAACAACTAATATAGTATATTTTATTGGGCTTAAAAAGCTTACATAATCATCCCCTATTTCACCAAATCTTTTATCAGGACATGTGAATTTAAAGGAGGTGTAACATGAAACTGTGGCAAAAGATTACTATCGGAGTCGTTTCTACTATCGTCGTCCTCGCTGCTGGTTTAGGAATCGCAGTAGCTTGTTTATGGGGAAACGAACTGGCTTCTCTTTCTACCCTCGTCAAGATTGTTGACACTGATGACGAAAACTACTCTGGCCCTGTCTATCAGATGACGATCAAAGGTGGTTATTACTTCGACGACTTCATCGAACAAGGCGGAGCTGCTAGCGACCAAGAATTGATCAATTTCATCGTTGATAACTTAACCAAAGGTATCATCCCTGTCTCCTTAGATGCTCCTACTATCGGTTGTGCTTCTTTCACTGCCAAAGATACGAGCGGAGATAGATTATTTGCGAGAAACTATGACTTCTCGACAACCACTTCCATGATTGTATATACCGATCCCGGCGATGATAGACATGCTTCTGTTTCTTCTGTCGATCTTCAGTTCTTAGGAATCGAAGGAGAGATTGATGGACTCATGAGTAAAGCTATTTCTCTAGCTGCTCCTTATGTTCCTCTTGATGGTATGAATGATGCTGGTGTCAGCTGTGGTATCTATATGTCTTATCAAGGCCCTGGGTCTGGAGCTGTCGCTACTGATCAAAACACTGAAAAACC
Source organism: uncultured Clostridiaceae bacterium (assembly GCA_964427595.1). Taxonomy (GTDB): domain Bacteria; phylum Bacillota_I; class Bacilli_A; order RFN20; family CAG-288; genus Enterosoma. Next base: position 33,118 of record CAYRUQ010000012.1, read on the forward strand.
TGATTTGACTTCCACCACTATGTTAAGACTCATCTTAGACTATGCTGATTCTGTCGAAGAGGCAGTCGAACTTGTCAGCCAATACGATCTTCACGATTCAGCTAGCACTTCTTTCCACTACATGGTCGCTGATTCCACCGGAAAGAGCGCCATCCTTGAATGGGTCAACGCTACTGATTCCACTGATACTGATGGTTCTGCAAGAGAACTTCACGTCTATTACAATGATGGTGATGAACTCGGTGGAGATGAAGCTGAGAATCAGTTCCAATATGTCACTAACTTCATCGTCGCTCCTGATTATTACGAAAGTGAATCCTCGATGTTCGGACTTGATCGTTATAATTACATCAAGGAGAGCATCAACCCTGATGGTAGCAATACTGAAGGTGTCTATTCTGAAGCTGATTGCCTAGAGCTACTTAAGAGTGTAGGAAGAAGAACTTGGGATGGTGATACAGCTGGAAGCACGATCACAGTTTGGTCTGCTCTTTATAATCTCACTGATTTGACTGCTACTTGGGTCTCTAATGAACAATTCGGTGAAGAGACGATGTTCACTTTATCTCTCGCTTAAATAATCTGAAATCTTAAAAAATAAATTGTTGCTTTTGTCAAGACAGGTCTTTATAATCTTCTATGCGCTTGACGCAACAGGGGCGTTTAGCTCAGCTGGGAGAGCATCTGTTTGACGTACAGAAGGTCATAGGTTCGAGTCCTATA
>CAYRUQ010000013.1:0-32951 GCA_964427595.1 uncultured Clostridiaceae bacterium
TTAATAATATTGCTTTAATTTATCTATGATTCTGATCAGCTCTGCTTTAGCGATAGCCGGACCTTCAAGAACAAAGACATCTGAATATTGAAGTACGAAGTAGATGATATCCATCATACCGCTAGTTACTTTTGCTTTGACAAATCCATTATCAATATAGCAGGAAGCTTTTTTGCCAAACCAATCGTAAATGGTGTTGATACCCTTTTCTCTTTCTTCTTGATCGACTGATTGAATCCGGAGTGTATGTTCATAGACGGGATTGTTAAACATATAGATGTGATTATTCATATACATACCAACATCAAAGTTTTTGAAACTAGAGAGAGTATTTTTATCAACTGCAGCTAACCTAGAAATGGCAGTATCGGAGAGAAAATCAACCCTATAAGTGACGACATGGTCATAACCATATTGAGAACCTAAGACATAATACTTACCAAAATTATTAACTAAGTAATAAGGGCTGATACGATAAAACTTATCTTCGCTAGGTTTTTCACGCTTCTTACGTGGAACGAGCTTTCCATTGATATCGTAGGTTAGATATTTGAATTTAATGACTTTTTTCTGTTTGATTGCCTCTTGAATAATGCTGATGTTCCAAAAGATGTCGGGATTCAAAGTTCTATTATCATAGTTTTTATAAATGGTACCAAACTTATCTCTTTCATATTGGGAGGAAGTTTTGAGAATCGAAGATACTAATTTGTCAGCTTGGGGTTGACTGATTGAATGGGAAGAATAAATAGAGTCAATTAAATATTTAATTTCACTTGATTCCGTAAAGATACGTTGGAATAAAGCAGCTCCTTTCCCATTATCGCTTTGAGAGACATCGTATCCTATATCACCTAAATCTTTCAAAGCACTAGCAACAGTCTTTCTATTGACGACAAGACCATACATATTTTGGATGTGTTGAATAATCTCAGCATGAGTGAGATAGTGATTCTCATCACTATATTCCTGTAAAACGTTGAGAACATAGAAAGGTATCATTTTTTTCTTAACCACATTTCACCTCCAAAGTTGTAACTAGTCTAAGTAAATTTTAACACAAGAAATGTCCAAAAAACCTCGCATTCGTAGTTATTTCATTTCTTTTTCAAATGTGTCTTGTTTATAATTTCTGTACCCAAAAATTTCTGGGGAATCGAAAGGCTAAATAAGCTAAGTAGATTAAATTAGCTATAGCAAGGGTGTCTCTTGTTATAGTGTAGAAAACCTCCTTTATTTTTGATTGACTAAACTGAGAAAGGTCGTAAAAATATTCTCAGTATGCAAGCAATCAGCTTGCTTGTCCGCTCATATGACATTAAACATGGAGTATTGAAAGGAAGCGTCTTGAAATTTGAGTAGAGTAAAGTGTGGCATAGGTAACGCTCTCCATGCCACTGTTTTAAATATTAGGAGGATTTTAAGAATTCAAATGCTCATCTAATTAAAACTATGTATTTAAGAACAAAAGTCGTTTCGTATTGAGAAAGGTGAGTAAGTTTTAAATAAGAAAAAGAGTTTCAACCGAGACGAAATTATGTTGTTAAACTATGCTTCGCCTGAAAGGCAAATCCTGTAAGAGAGGCAGTAGGTAAAGTTAGAGAGACAAGGTTATGGTATTCCTTCCTCTCTATTTTTGTTTAAGAAAGTTTTATTTTAAAAATTACCTGAATCTAACTAAATAATCAGTAGATGAATATTCACTTCCAGTCATAACGATTTTGAATTGATCATTAAGAAAAGTTCTATAAATACCAGCTAGCAAATAACCATTACAAGGGATGGAAAGAGAAGGCAGATTTGATGTTCTATCTGCTTCTAATAAAGAGAATTGACTCGCATATTCAAGATTCTCTAAAGCGAAGAGTCGGCACTTCTCTATATCTTCGTCAGTAATTGAAAAGACATCCTTTCTAACAAAAGTGAACTTATCAACCTGAACATAATCTTCATAGCATTTGTTGATCAGTTGCAGATAATTGAGAATCTTAAGCCCAGTAGCTTTGGCATAATTCACTAAATCATCTTTATTAAACTTCTCAAGAGTATAGATGTACTCTAAAAGATGATCAGAATTGGCATTATTTTCTAATGAGAAATAAGGGCGTCTGAAATAGAAAGAATCTTTGTAAAGCTGTTCAGTTATCGAGAAAAGGATATAACTATCATCGGCTATCTTAAGGCCTTCAATGATATCCGGTCTTCTCTCAGTTAATAAAGAATAGACTTTACTAGATGTTAAAAGACTCACTTTAAATTCACTGAATAAAGAGAGCAAGAACTCTTTGTAATCTTCTTTAGTTTGTTTAGAGATATCTAATCTTTCGATATAAAGGAAACGATTGTTAGGAAGGAACATCAACCCTCTGTTTCTTTCTTGATAGGCGTATTGCATGAATGTGTAAGTTTTAACACCCGGGAAGGCTTCTTCTAAATCTGACAAAGAGAAGACACCAGGAAAAGAACGCATGTATTTGATCGTGTTATCAACTGCTGTAGTTTTATTTTCTCCTACTTGGATGTAATTTCTCTTGCTATAAACACCAGCAGGTAAAGTAGGATCAATCAAACCTTTTAAATAGAAGTAGTTATCAACGCCAAGAGATTCTAACTCATCTTTAAACTGCGTGTATATTGTGATGTAATAAACAATCGGAGGATTAGAGAGGATGAAATCGTTGATTCTCTTTTTTAAATCTTCAGATAAAGAAGCACAGCGAGATTTGAGTTGATAAAGACCTTTGTCGATTAAGATACAGTTTGGATTTCTTTCTAAAAGAGCAGAAACATTTCTAGGAGTCCAGATGAAAGTTTCCATTCCGAAACCTTCTTTCATCATCTTTTTGAGATAGATGAAATCATCGTTCTCACTGAGCTGGTTGATATGATATCCGTTAGGAAAATACCGCTCGATAGCGAGATTTAGAACATCGACAGATGTGAACCCACGAAGTCGGTAAACTTTCTCATCCTTAGTTAGATAAAAATTTTTCAAGACAGTCTTCTTAAAACTATCCAAGTTAACAAGAGAAGAGTTGACGAGTTTACCCATCTTCTTTTTGGCATCATTTATCAGTTCATCAAGAGAAGTGATCTCTGAATCATAGATGATTTCATATTCGCTAGAGAGTTTAAGAGTGCTTTTAGGATTAGAAGCACTGATGGCTAAAATCGTGAAATAATCTTCGTTATTGATGAATTCTTTTAGCGTTTTTAAATCACAGTATCCTAAATTGTCATTTAGAGGGACATTGAAACAATATTTCAAAAAATGATTTTCGAATGAATAAGCGTTGAAGCACCTAAAAATTCTCGTTTTAGTAGAGCTTTCAATCTGTCTGATTCTTTCTCTAGTTACTCCGTATTCTTTACCTAGTTCATCTAAAGTTCGTCTCTCTTTATCAAAGATGAGTCCTCTTTTTTTGATAATCTCTAAGTATTTTGGTTTGATTTTGAGTTTCTTTAAGACTTGATCGATATGTTCTTGAGTGATAAAAGAAGTGATATTATCTTTCGCTCTTTTTAGTTTTTTATCTTGAAGATAAGCCAAGTATTCATACGAAGGTTCTTTCTCTTTGATCAGCAAGAACCTTTGAGAATCGACGGAGAGTTTTAAAAATTGATCTAAAGAAATGATGCCTTTCTCTTTAGCTAGTGAATACATCTCTTCATCTTTGATCAACAGATAAAGAGGTTCATCTTGTTCGATACTATCAGGTAGATAAGAGAAAAGACCAGGATTGATAGCTGAGATCTTCATGTTTCGGATGATATCAGCCATCAAAGAGGCACTATGAACTTTCAAATTATATATTTCTAAAGTCTTATAAGCTTCTAAGATTGAGAACTTACGCTCACTGACGAAATCAGAAAGACGCCTTTTTAAAGACTCAGTATCTCTTTTATCAACACTACAAATATCAGCTTGTAAAGAGATAGCAAGATTTTGTCTTAATTCATTTATCTGATCACTAACTAGGTCTATTGATTCTGATTCCTTAGTCACATCAAAACTCATATCAATCTAATGCCTTCTGTTGAAGTATAGTAATTTTATTTAATCTTTTCAAGAAAACAACTTTTGAAAGAATTGTTGATTTTTGAAACTTTTTAAACTTATTCTCCGCTCTCTGTAGTATCAGAAATAGCTTGTTTTACGGAAGCTTGAAGGATCTCAAGAAGATATTCAGAAGTGTGGGTAGAACCAGTGATCACATCGATATCAGAAGCATCAGTTCCGATGACTCCTAGACCATCATCAAGAAAGTTAGCTAAAGTGGAATCACTAGAAGCGATAGTTCCATCATAGGTGTAGGCGCTGATTGTCAGAGTCTCAAGAGAGATAGCAACATAAAGTTCAAAGGACATGATGATAGAGAAACCACTATAACCTTCTTCCCACTCATTATGACCTCGATAGACATAAGTGCTGACTTCATCATCACCATCAGCAGTGACTTCAAAGCGAGTGTTTAAAATCTCATTTCCTTCATCAGGAGTGAAGTTTAGCGTTCTAGCAAAAGTGCCGGATGCGACTTGAGCAAGATAAATCTTCTCATTATCGCTGATGCCGTACCCATAGGTGTTGGTATCAGTGATCTCTTCTTCACTTGTTGATGAATCAGTGACAACAGAGGAGGTTGAACTATCTGTCACAGAAGAGGTGACACTAGAATCTAATACAGATGAACTGACTCCTCTGTATGAACAAGAAGAAGCTAATAAAATGGCGAGTAAAAAGCCGAGTGTATATTTGATTTTCTTCATACTTAATCTCCTCGCCCTAATTATCTAATAAATAGCTAATTTAGTAAAGAAATGAGATGAAAAAAGGTCGCAATGAAGCGACCCTGTCAAACTTTTTAAACTTCGATTGTTAATTATTAGCAGCTTGCGAGAAAGCAGCAGACATTTGAGTTTCGACTAAAGCTTCAATCTCCTCATCAGTCTCAGCATTGCCTTCGATGACAGCGTCAACTAAGGCACCGACGGCATCTCTAGCACCGGCTGAAGAACAATTGCTATTGGAGTAGACAGTAGCAGCGAAATAAGCTTCTTCTTCAGTGTATTCGACGTTGAGTTGATAAGCTTGACCAGTATAGGTATTTCTCTTAGCAGCCCAAGCTTCTTCATCAGTTGAATATTCAGAGATTTCATCATCAGCGGCATCGATGATGTTTTGAACAGCTTCTTCTTCATTAGAGGAAGAACGGATGGGGAAGTAACCGACAGTAGCGGCGAAGCTAGCGTTATTCTGAGTGTTAGTTAAGAACTTATAGAAGTTGAAGGTAGCCTTCTCAACTTCTTCGTCAGAATCTCTGAAGAGAACTAAGGAAGGACCTTGAGAGATAGCGTAGTGAGTACCTTGTTCATTTGACTCAAATTCAGGGAAATCGCTCTTGTTAGCGGTAGGAGTAGCATGGACAGAAGCGACATAACCATCAGCATAAAGATAGCTTCCAGAAGTGGTCGAAGAGATGAGCATGAAAACACTTCCATAATTGACCATCGAGGTGGAATAAGAGTGATAAATGGGGGTGGACATCATCAGTTGATTAGAAGTGCAGATGAGACCTTCATTGACCCATTTCTTCAGTTGGATGAGCATCTTCTTAACATCATCATTATTGAAAGTAGGTGCGCTATCGGAAGTGTAATCTATACCCATCATCTTGCATAAGGAGATGAAGAGGTTTTCAGAAGAGTCATAGCAGATAGGAACAGCTTTAAACCAGCCATCTTCATCGATTTGATCAGCGAATAATTCAGGGAAATCAACCTTCATCTGTCTAGCTAAAGCGATCATCTCACCCCAAGTGGTAGGGACTTCATAAGCGACTTTACTTTCAGCTGCAACGGGGGCGATGTACTGCTCTCCGCCATTGACGCTAGAATCTTCACTTGCGGTATGTCCGCATTCACCAGCACCGACTTTATCAAAAACGGTTTGATTGATAAATAAAGCTTCAGAAGAACGAGAGTAAGGAAGGGTGAGGAAGTCGTCTTCATCTTCGCCATAAGCAGCGATTTCAGAACTCCAATCGATATCATCCTTCAAGGTGTAGGGATCATCGACAACTTCACCATCAGAATTGACTGTTTTACCAAAACCAACTTCTTCATCATCGAAATACTCAGCGGCGTGTAAGACGGTATCTCCGAAAGTGGCGGCATCATCAGGATAGACACTAGCTAAGTTAGGGACATTGTGAGTGCTAAGACCATTGGTGATCTGTGTGGCGATTTCGCTGTAGCTCGAATACTGAACTTGTTTGACTGTGACGTTGGGATAGAGTTCTTCGAAGTCTTCGATGACACTTTGAGCGAAGTCATAGCGGGAAGTGTCACTGGTAGAATCCTGATTGTAGTCGTTCCACCAAAGTAGCTCAATCTGATCAGATTGGGTAGTAGTACAACCGACAAAGATAGATGAGCTAGCGATAAGTGCCATCAACGCTGCGATAGTCTTTTTCATTTCTCTCCTCCTTGAGAACATTTCTATTATAGGAACAAGACTCTATAATGCAAGGAACTAGATAATTCTCTTATCCTTTAATACCTGCTCTTGCGACGCCACTCATGATATACTTTCTGAATAGGATAAAAAGAATCAAAAGAGGTAAAGTAGTCAAAACAGTAGCGGCCATTTGCCAAGTATATTGAGACACCCATTGTTCGTGTTCATATATTTGGAAAGTCGTACTTCTTAAAGCGACTGAGATGACATTGAAGGAATCTGACATGATGACCAGAGATGGCCAGGCATAAGAATTCCAAGAATCGATCAGATTCATGATGAAGATCGTGATCAAAGTCGGCATGGCGAGAGGAACCATCACTTTCCATAGGAATTGCCAATCAGTTTTACCGTCTACTTTGGCAGCTAAATAAAGTTCATCAGGTATCTGCTTGAAATTCTGTCTTAATAAATAGATATAAAAGACATTGGAGATGAAAGGTAGGATCAAAGTCAAAGCAGCCTGTACTGAATTTTGATATCTCGAAATCAAACCCATATTAGCCATTGTTGAGAAATTAGTGATGATCAGCATCTCACCAGGGATCATCATCGTCGCTAATAAGATCACAAATAGACCATCTTTCCCTTTGAATTCGAGTTTTGAGAAAGCGAAAGCCGATAATATCGTCACCAATAGACTTCCACAAGTCGTCGATAAAGCCACTAACAGCGTATTAGTGAATAGACTTACGAAATTAAAGCCATTGGAGTTGACCGTCTGAGAATAGTTGTAAATCAAGTTATCAAGGATATCAGTGATAGTCGGGAAAAACGCTCCACTATTTAACTCAGACTCACTCATCAAAGAAGCTGCGATCATGTAATAGAAAGGAAGAAGGATGATAAAGGCGAAGAAGGCGAGAATCAAATAGGTGATACCTAAACCGATGTAGTGTAAAACCTTCCTTGCTTTCTTAGATGTTTCGCTCTTCTTTTCAGTGTTTGGAATGATCAAGACGAGCCTTGTCGTGATTTTTGAATTAAGAGGCTCTTCTTGGATATTCTCTGATGTCATGACATTTGTTTCATCCATCAATAGAAGACCCTCCTTTTTGATACCTGTAATTGAATGATTGTGAAGATAAAGATGATGACAAATAAAACCACACAGCCAGCAGCTGCATATTCAAGATTTCTATTAGAACTGCTGATCTGATCATAGATGTAGTAGACGACCGTATAGAGATCATGGATGTTAGCAGAAGATGTATACGAACGATTGAATAAACCGACTACAGCTGAGTACTCTTTGAATCCAGATATGAAAGAAGTTATCGAGATATACAGAATCTGAGGAGAGAGAAGAGGAAGTACAACTTTCAAATCAGTCTTGAACTTGGAAGCACCATCAACTTTGGCAGCATCATAGTATTGTTGGTCGATGTTTTGAAGTCCAGAGGAGAAGATGAGTATCTTAAAAGGTAGACCAGTCCAAATGATATATATGAAGAGAACAAACATGCTCCGCCAATAAGTCGCACCTGGGTATTCCACCCAGTTTGTTGTCAATCCGAATATCTTATTGAAGATACCGGTAGTATCAAATATCAAAGCGAAGACCATACCGACGGCGATGACATTAGTGACATAAGGAAGGAAGAAGATAGTTTGAAAGAGATTATGAAGAACTTTAATCCTATTTAATAGTAAGGAAATCACAAGTGATAAGATGACGGATATCGGAACAGTGACGAAAGTGATCAACAAGGTGTTAGGAAGGGCGTATCTGATGAAGTCGATCATGCGACTATCAGGTTCACCTGGAATCGATAATGTAATACCTAAGACTCTTCCGTAGTTATCAAAAGTAAAACCGGAATTAGCACCGGTGACATAGTTGTAATCCTTCAAAAAAGATATGACGAAAGTATTGATGATTGGGAAAATGGTGAACACGGCCATGAAAAGTAAAAGAGGAGCCAAATAAAGCCAAGCCCGATAGTTATTTTTGCTATCTTGCATCTGGATAGATTCTCTCCTCAGTATTTCTGTCGAATAAATAGACTTTGTTTCTCTTGATGCCGAAACTATTTCTTCCGACTTTGATCTCTGCATCTCCATCAAGTAATACTTTCAAGTCTTCTTCTCCGACGAAGTGTTCTTTATTACAAGTCAAAGACAAATCTTTTCCGCTAGGTTGGATAGAAGAGACATCTAGAGTGATTACTAAATCGTCTTCTTTGATTTCATCTTGATAGAGGAAACCTTCCGGTCTAATCGCAATATAAATCTCTCTATAAGCAGTTTCATCGGAGAATTTGTAGACCTTTTCATCACCGATATATGCATAACCATCTTTGATATATCCTTCAAAGACGTTGATAGGAGGATTACCTAAGAATTTAGCGACAAAGAGATTGTTAGGATCTTTATAAACATATTGAGGATTACCGATTTGTTTGATCTTTCCTTCATCTAAAACGACGATTCTATCGCAGATTGACATCGCCTCATCTTGATCGTGAGTGACAAAGACAGTGGTGATGCCGATCTCTTTTTGAATCCTCTTGATCTCTTCTCTAGTTTGAAGTCTGAGTCGAGCATCTAAGTTTGAGAGAGGTTCATCAAGAAGAAGGACACGAGGTTTCTTGACTAAGGCTCTAGCGATGGCGACTCTCTGTTGTTGACCACCGGATAACTCGCTAGGTTTTCTATCAAGATACCTCTCAATCTGAACAAGCTTAGCCACTTCCATGACTAAACAATCGATCTCATCTTTGTTGAGGTTTCTAGTTGTTTCGATAACTTTATCATTCTCATCAACTTCTTCGAATTTATCGTTTACTTTGATGTTTTTCTTCTCTAAAAGAGCAAGTTCTTTATCGAGTTTCTGTTGATACTTCAAAGTGGCTTCTTGACTAGCTAAGAAGGGATCTTCATAAACATGGAGATTCAAAGCGAAGATCTCTTTAGCTACTGAGAAAGGAATGTTATAAACCGAAGCGAGATGTCGGATAGCACTATCTTTCTTGATCTTTCCATCGATAGCACTCTCTCTGATGGTAGAGGCTAATTTCTGATCATCTTTTAAAAGCTCTAAGATGGTGTGATATCTCTCAGCTTTAAAAGCTACCTTAGGAGAGAGAACCTTCATATTAGTCAAAGGAAAAGCGATGTTTTTATAAACAGTCATGTGAGGATAGAGGGCGTAGTTTTGAAAGACGAGTCCGATTCCTCTTTTTTGTGCTTCTAACTCAGTGACATCTTCATCATCAAACCAAATCTCACCAGAGGTAGGATCTTTAAGGCCGGCTAACATATAAAGGGTGGTAGATTTACCACAACCAGAAGGGCCGAGAAGTCCGATGAGCTCACCATCATTCACCTCAAAATTAAGGTTATTAACTGCGATCGTCTCTGGAATGTTCTTTTTGCTATCACCAGGATAGGTCTTGTTTAGGTTTACGAGTTTAATTTTCATTTCGTTTCACACACCATAATTTTAAGTCCATTTAGCCTATCTTGCACTTCTTAACTTCATTTTTTAAGAGAAGGCTTATAACTTTCATCTTCAAGAGAGATAGTTTCTTTGTCTTCTAAAGAGTCTTGATACTCTTGATAATCAAAGAAGATTTTTCCTCTATCTAGATTCACACAATAAGTATTAAACACATAATCATGGAGAGTTTGATGAGATTTCATCAGCACTAACATGCCTATAGATAAAAGCAGAGGAACTAAGAAAGCGGCAAGACTTAGTATCACCTCTACTATAAAGAAGAAACAAGCTCTTCCTAGATATTTACCTATTTTTAAAGACAGACCATCCACATTGACTAAAGCTATCTTGACTATCTTCATTCCGAAAGTCTGTCTGTTTCTTTTAAAGAATAGCGGTATCACGATATAGAAGAACCCTATCGGTACAAGGAAAGTGATGACGATACCAGATATATAAGAGATATAAAGGAAACTAGTTTCAGCAGAATAGACTTTATTACCAGAAAGATAATTCAGGGCAGTTTGAAAGACAGAAACATAGAAGTAATAATATTCTTCATCATAGTCATCATTGACGAAGATTCTATCCCCTTCTGAGGTGAAGATAAAGTTTCCATCTTCATCAGTAGAGAGAGTCTTAATCTCTAGATAGATATCACTTCCATCAATGACGAAATCTTCGTTTGAGAAAAACTTATTCAAACACTCATCTAGTAAAGCTGATTTTTCATCATAACTGAGATCGAGTGAATCGACATATTCGACATATCTTTGATAAGTGCCATCATAAGTTCCATATAAACCAGACATCGTGGCTATCTCTACTCTTAAAGCACTCGCATCTTGAAGGCTAGGTACTTTCGAAAGGATAAAGATAGTGAGAAATAATAGGATAAAACCACATATAAAAGAGACGAAGAAATCAAATAAGGCGGCTGATATACGCCTCATGATAGAGACACGGTCATAAGAGAACTCGATGTTCTTATTCTCACTTGGATTTGCCATTGTTAAAGTGAATCACCTCATCTTCTTTGTATTCTTTGGTGTTCTTTAAATAAACAAGGGAGAGAATATCAGTCAAGGACTGCCTTCCTTTTTTTCTTTTAATCAAAGAGACAATTGAAGAAATCATAAGATAAACGACTGAGACGATGAAAGCCGTGAAGAAATTGAAGAAACCTAGAACATTAATCTCCATAAAATAAGCACCCTCATATCCATAGATGAGAAGTCCGCTTAAGAAAGGAATGAACATCATAGAGATGAAAGTGAAGACTAATCTTAATAGTAAATTGAGAACAGAAAACTCATATCCATTGACATCACAATAAGCCAAAGACAATATCTTCATCGATAAAGTCTTACCATCCTTAAAAATCAAAGGTAGTAAGACAAAGAGAACTAGTACACTTAAGACAAAGGACAACAGGATAGCTATCCCAGTCATATTCAATTGGCTATAAGTGGCTTCCATGAAATCTTCTTCCTTTTCAACATAAGGTTGATAAGAGGTAGTAAACTCAGTGATATCTTCATCTAGTAAAGTTAAGTAATTGCTCTTGATTTCACTATAGATTTCATATCCTGAAGTTGAGTTGCTAATGTAATAATTATTGATTGCTATCGCTGTTTCTAGAGTAAAAACAGGAAGCCCATCTCTAGTTTCGTATCTATCTGAAACTGAGGAAGTCAACCTCTGATAATAACTCTCTTCATCATAGAAAGTCGCACTAGTGAAAGAAGACTGATTCTCATTTTTAAAGACGACATTATAGTGATATAAACCATCATTAGTTTTATCTAAAGAGGTGACATCTTGATAGATTGTATTTGATATCTCATCACTAGAGATGTTCTCTTCTAGTATCAACAAAGTCGCTGATAAGATGTAGTTTTCAGCACTTTCTTCTTGAGAGAACAACATATCATCATCTTCATCTCTTTTAGAGAGTCCGCTCTCTTCGACCAATTCATAAAGCTCATCTTGAAGAGTCGATGCCAATTCAGCTGTAGAGGTGTAGACGCTCATGCTTCCTAGTATCAAGTTGGTGATGGAAAAGATACAAATCGTCAAAATGAAGCACATCAAAATATCAAGAAAAGAAGTCAGTAGTCTTTTAACTACTGGCACTTCAACAGCGGTCAAATATTTACTAGTTTCTCTATTCTTTAGTCTCATCCTTCTTGATTGAGGCTAGAAGAGAGGAGTAGTACTTCTCTCTTGATTTATAAGGAATCAATTTGATCAAAGATAATGTTAAAAAAAAGATACAAAAAGCTAGAGCTACCATCGAAACGACAAATTCCATCGTAGCCGGATTAAAACCTCTGACGGCCAAAGAATCTAATTTGAAAGATAAACCGAAGAATATAGCTGCGATGGCAAAGAGGATACAGGCGATCAAAAGATTAGACAGACCTTGATTTATCTTATCTTTGCAGATTTTTAGTCTCTTGTAACAAGTTCTTCTCAGCTCATAATGATCGAGAGATGAGAGTCTTTCAAAGGAGTTATCAGCCTCACAATTAAGGCAGATATCATCTTTAAGCTTTTTATCACACTCAAAACAATAACGTTTGCTCATAAACAGGAAAATTATAACAGAAATAAGAGAGGTTGTCTTAACTGCCTGCTGACATTAATTTTCAATGTAAAAGCTTTAAAACAAAGCGGAGCTTAAATAGAGAGTTTGAGTTTTTCTTTTTAAGACAAGAGATAAGTATCTAAGAAGTTGAAACAAGTGGTGAAGTAAGTCTCAGGATCACGTAAGTAAGATTGATTGTGACCAGCTTCAGGGATAGTGAGTTTTTCTTTATAACCTTGAGTCTTGGCTTCATAAACGGCATCTAACATCCAATAAGAGACGAAAGCATCTTCTTCACCATGGATGAATAACATCGGTAAAGTAGAGTTAGCTAAGCTATCTAAGCAGGAAGCTTCTGTGAATGAATAACCAGCTTTCCAAGAACAGACGAGAGAAGCGATGTTTAAGATAGGGAAAGTAGGAAGACCGAAGAGATACTCTAATTCATAAGCGAAGATATCCCAAACAGATGTATAACCGCAATCTTCGATGAAGCATTTGACATTATCAGGGAGTTCTAAACCGCTGACCATCATCGTGGTAGCGCCGCCCATCGAGTTTCCAGCGATGACGATGTTAGCTTCTGGATCAAGTTCGATGACTAAGTCGATCCATTTCAAGACATCTTGGCTATCTAAATACCCCATGCCGATATACTCGCCTTCACTTTCACCAGATGCTCTCATATCAGGAAGCAAACAGTTGAGATTGAGATTGCTGTTATAAACAGCAGCGAAGTTGATCATGCCAGCAGAGGTGGAACGATAACCATGGAGAAGCAAAGCCCAGTCATGACTCTCTTCTTCGGCATAATAAATAGTTCCTTTGAGAGTTAAATCATCATTGCTTGTGACAGAGACACTTTCAGTTTCGACTGTTTCTAACCAAGCATCTGTATATTCGTCAAAAGCTTCGGTATTTTCAGCGATGATCAAATCGGCTTCTGTCTCTTCTCCTTCTTCATCATTAGAAGGGTCGAGGTTGACATTGAAACTATCGTTTCTTTGAACAGCGAAGTTAACTAGATAATTTCCGACTCCAAATAAAGCGCCAGCAATCAAGAGTAAAAGGACGACAAAGACGATTAAGATGATCAAAAGGATCTTTCTAATCCTTTTTCCCTTATCGAGATTCTTAGTTAATGTGTTTTCATAATTTGCCATGTTTATCACCTCCAAAATCAAGTAGGTTTACAAACCAAACAGAATTATAAACTTCTTAAACCCATCTTCAAAAAGTTTCAAAAATCAACATTTTTCAGGAAATAAAACTTTCATATATAACAAAAAAACTTGGCACCGAAGCACCAAGTGATTTTCCTTTAACATGGGCCTTAGTAGGTTCGAACTACCGACCTTGCGCTTATCAAGCGCACGCTCTAACCAGCTGAGCTAAAGGCCCAAAACGCACGAAATATAATAAATCTTGACCCTTTTTCTGTCAACAGTTTTTTAATGGTGATGAGCCTGTTCATTTCTTGAATAAAAATGTATAAGAAAATAAAATATTATTGTTGGAGGTAACAAACTATGGCAAAGAAAGTTACTGTCGATGCCGATTTATGCATTGGATGTGGTGCTTGCACCGCTATCTGCAGCGCCTTTGCTCTCAACGATGAGGGTAAGGCAGCAGTCGTCGCCGAAGGCGATGATGAGGCTATCGATACCGCTGTTGCTAGCTGCCCTGTTCAGGCTATCGCCGCTGAATAAGAAGCTAGAAGCACTATCGAAAACAAAGAAGGCTCGGCTTGGTCAGCTGGGCTTTTTCTTTTGTTCAAATAAAGGGATATTTGTTTTCTCGTATTCGTTTATTTTCAGTTTTCTAAAAGAGAGGAGAGATCTCTTTTCTTTTATTAGTTTCACTTTGAAGAAGGAGACTTTCTCAAGGTGAGGAAGAGCTTTGAAGATCAAGATTTCAAAGATGATGAAAATTAAGACTCCTTTTAAAGCATTAAAAGGTATGTAGATGATGAAGATCGCAGCCGTATAAGAAGTGCCAACAGCTCCAAAATAAGATTCTAATGTTTGAGTGATAGCTGAGTTTTCCTCGGCCGAAAAGATATCAAAATAGGTGAGAAACTCAGATCCATAAGTTAAGAAAGTCGGAGTTATGAACAGATAATTAAGAAAAGAAAGAACAGCAGCTACAAATAGAGTGATGATCACATATGAAAAGATCCTTTTGATCAAAGAACGAGAGGCGAAGTTGAAGATTTTATCAGCTATCAAAATCAAAACAGCATAAAGAGAAGAAGAGATCAAAGCAGCTATTTGTCCTATCGGTATCGGAACACCGACGAAACCAAAAGTTAGTGCATTTAAAAGTGTCTTGATGATAGCTACTGCGATGCTAGGTAAGAATCCAGCTAAGCTATAAGCTAAAACGATAGTCAAATCAGATATCTCGACTTCAAGAAAGGAAAAAGTACCAAAAGGGATGATTTTTCCAAGCATCATCAAAAGATAGCCGAGAGCTGATAAAAGGGCGGTTATGATGATCGTTTGAATCTGTTTTTGATTACGACTTCTCGAGTTTACTGACATATCTTCCTTTTTTTCTCAGTAGACATTCTTGTTTTAATTTATCGATGATTTCTAAAGGTATCTCATAGAATTCACCACGCTTTAAATCATTGATATTGATAGAACCTATCCTGATTCTGGTGAGAGAGATGACAGGATGACTTATCGTCTTCATCATGTTTCTGATCTCTCTTTTCTTACCTTCATGAAGGATGATTGACAAAGTGATAGAATCTTCCATCTCTTTGATGACCTTAGCTTTAGCAGGAGTGGTTGTATATCCTTCCTCAGGGATGTAGATACCTTTGTTAATCAAAGAAACTTCATCTCCTCTTTTCTTATTCTTACAGATGACTATGTATTCTTTTTCAGGGGCGCTTGATGGATGAGTGACAAGGTTTGCAAACTCACCATCATCAGTCATGATGAGAAGACCGGATGAGTTTTGATCAAGTCTTCCGACTGGGAAAAGCCTTCCGTACTCTAATGGAATCAAGTCCTTGACTATCTTTCTTTGTTGCGGATCAGACATAGTTGAGACATAACCGAGCGGTTTATTTAAAGCTAGGTAATGGAAAGAACTCTTCTTTTTCTTAATCTCTCTACCATCTATTTTGATATCAGCATCAGGAAAACATTTAAAACCAAGTTCAGAAACTCTCTCTCCATCACAGGTGACTCTCCCTTCGATGATGAGTTCTTCTGCTTTTCTTCTTGAACAATATCCGTTATCAGCGATGATTTTTTGAATTCTGATCTTTTCCATTTCAAGTAATTTTACACCAAAGAGATGAAAGCTTCCTACTCATGAGCAGTGCTTAAGCGTGTATAATTGTGGAAGTATGATTGAAATTGAAAACCTAACCAAAAAATTCGCTGATTTCACTGCCGTTGATAACATCAATTTAGTGATTCCTAACGGGATTATCTATGGTCTTTTAGGGCCTAATGGGGCAGGCAAATCAACAACTTTGAAGATGATGACTGGAATTTTAGCTCCTACTAGTGGTGATGTCAGATATGATGGTGTCTCAATCACTAAAAACGCTATGGAAGCAAAACATCATTTCGCCTTCAATCCTGATTCACCTGATATGTTCTTAAACATGAAGGGAGCTGATTATTTAAGTTTCATCGCCACTATCTTTAATATGAGCGAAGATGAAGCTTCTAGGAATTCAGAAAGCTACGCTAAAGAATTAGGCATCTATGATTCATTAAATGATCACATCATCAATTACTCCCATGGTATGAGACAGAAGTTATTTTTAGTCGGTTCATTGATGAGAAATCCAGATTGTTGGATTTTAGATGAACCTTTAACCGGTCTTGATCCTGAATCAGCTTTTAAAATCAAAGAATTGATGCGAAGAAGAGCTTATGAAGGTCATATCGTTCTTCTTTCGACTCATGTTTTAGATGTAGCTGAGAAACTGGTTGATCAAATCGGTATCATCAACAAAGGCCAGTTGATCTTCTCTGGTTCTATTCAAGAATTAAAGAATAAGAGAGAGGAAGAAGCATCATTAGAGCAGTTGTTCTTGGAACTCACTCAAAAATGAAAAGATATATAGCTCTCGTCAAAGCTGTTTTCTCAACCAATATTAAAGCGAGCAAAAATCGCAAGACTGGTAAGCTCAAAAAGGGATCTTATCTCCCGATGCTTCTTTCCGGGTTGCTTCTTTTATTGATCTTCGGTTACAACTATGTTTCTAACATGGTTGTTTATCAAAGCTTAGGCATTGATAGTAACACGATGCTTTATTATCTCTTACCTGTTTTCTCTTTGGTCATTCTTTATGGATTCTTCCAATCACTGACTTTAGCCTTCAGCACTTTCTTCTTTTCAGAGAATGAGCCGTTTTTATCACTACCAATATCAGGATTTGAATTACTGAGTGCGAGATTCCTCGTACATTTACTTAACACTTTCTGTTATGGTGGCGGGTTGATATTCGTCTATTGTATCGCTAGTGCGACAGTTTTTAATCCTGTTCCTATTGCGATAATAGCTAGTATCTTTGTATCTATCATCGTCTTTTTGACTATGTCTTTCCTGACCTTTCTCATATCGTGTTTGGTCTGTTATTTCTTTGATTTGAATTCAAAAGCCGTTTTAAAAACTATATTGATGGTCTTGTTCTCTCTTTTAGCCGGTGCTTCACTAATAACTTCTTACTTGATCAATCCGAGTCTTATTGTCGACTTCACTGGCGTGGAGTTCGAAGGAATTCTTGAAGCTTTCATTGATGCGTTTGAAAAGATTTATAACGGGACTGTCTTCTGTCATTTCGTCGGTTATTTACCGATAAGAACTTTCCTTTCAGAAAGCGGAGGCGATTATATCAATCTTTTTTATATCTTCTTGATACTAGTTGGTACTTTCCTTCTTTCTTATTTTGTTGGACAGAAACTTTATCTTAAGGCCATCTCTAGTAATAAAGGAAGAAAGAAGAAGACGAAAGACAAAGATAGTAAGATCAAGAAATCATTTAAGACTGTCTCTGAAGGTCAGATGTCTGTCTTCATCAAAAGAGAGTTCAAATTATGGAATAAAAGTCCTGCTTTGATCGTCTCCTCTATTCTCTCTTCTATCATCATAGCTGTTTGTTTTGTCTTCCTTGGTATCATTCTAACTAAAACACTTCTTGAAACATTTGCTAATTCAACTTTAGAAACAACATTGATTTTCCTCTTATTACATTTCCTCTTTTTAGAGGGATTGATGTCTCCTCTTTTGAGTTATATTTCAACTTCTTTAGAAGGAAAGAATTTTATTCTTCTTAAGACTTTTCCAATCAATACGAAGAAATATGTCATCTCTAAAGTCGTTCCTTGTCTCACTGTCAGTTTCACCATCTCTTTGATCAGCACTATCTTCTGTTTTATCTTCCTTGATCTTCCATATATGTATATCCTCGGATTATTCGTATCTTTATTAGCTTTTTCTATCTTTGATGCTTTCGTCTCATTGATTTTCGGTATCATCTTTGCGAGATTCAGCTATGATAATCCGATGGAGATCGTTCAAAGGGGATTCGGTACTTTCTTATTAACAATAGTCACACTCTTCACTCCCATCTTCTTCCTCGGGTTTGATATGCTCTTCATCTTCTTTGCTTATGAACTTCTTTATATCGCACCTTTCATCGGAGCTTTCTTTTATATCGGATTATCCGTCCTTCTTTTCTTTGATGCGACAAGAAGAATGGATAAGCTGTTCAAGAGTGAACTCAACATCTTCTAATTTTCTTTGTCATTCTCTTCAAGTTTGTTTAAGCTATTTTCAGTGAGGAACTAATTATGCCGAGAGTTATTTTGGTCGGAGGCGGTTCTGCATCAGGTAAGAGTTATGTGACTAGAGAAGTCATATCTCGTGTCGGAAGAGAACATATCTCTAGAATCACAATCGATGATTACTACAAAGATCAGACAAACATCCCGATGGAAGAGAGAGTCAAAGTCAATTACGATCATCCTAAGGCTTTTGATTGGCAGCTTATCAGAACCCAGATTCAAGCTCTTAAAGAAGGTAAGAGCATTGAAAAACCGATTTATGATTTCACTATCCATAACCGTAAGAAAGAAACCGAGACGATCGTTCCTGGTGATTTGATCGTCGTTGAAGGAATCATGGCTTTAGTCGATAAGAAATTAAGAGAACTCGGTGATTTAAAAGTCTTCATCTATGCTTCTCATGAAAGACGCTTTTTGAGAAGAATCATCCGTGACCACCAAGAGAGAAAAAGAAGCTTTGAAAGCATCGTCAATCAGTATTTCTCTTCTGTTCAACCGATGTTTGAAGAGATAGTCGCTCCCAGTGCTACTTACGCTGATGTCATCGTCAACAATGATGGTGTTAAGAATCTATCGATTGATGTTCTGACCTGTGCTTTTAAAGAAGAACTTGAGAAAGCGATGGTCGGGAATCAAAAAAGTACAATTCCAGAAAATGAATTTGCTGAAGAAGTTTTAGAATCAGTTTTCACTCAAGGATAAAACTGACACAAGAAATGATTGACTGAAAAAAATCACTGCTGTAAAATACACATTGCTTGAAAAACAAGCGACCTTTGGGGCTGTAGCTCAACTGGGAGAGCGCATCCATGGCATGGATGAGGTCGCGAGTTCGATCCTCGTCAGCTCCACATTATCGTAAATTATGCCTGATACCTGTAGTGGTGTTCAGGCTTTTTTCTTTAAGAAGGATAAACAAAGTTAGTTGCTTTGAAGTTTCTACAATCAAAATTTTCTATTGCTGAAAACATAAAAAACCTTTCCGAACATTCGAGGATCATCAAGAGGGAAAGGTTGTGTCAATCTCTTGGTGACCCACGAATATTCTTGACACACCCCAATTATACACTTAAAACACTAGATTCTCGTTCAACAGCAACACTTTTGTTTATCCTTCTTACATATAATTTTTGTAAATTCCAATAGGAGACTAAATATGGAAAAATTAAAAGAATTTGATTCGATTATTACATTAGTTGATAAAAACGATATTCCAAAAGGAACAATTGGTTGCGTAGTTCATATTTATAAAGATTTTGAAGCATATACTTGTGAATTATTTGACGAAAATTTTAAAACTATCGGTGTTTATGATTTTAAAGCTGACGAAATAAAAAAATATGTAGATGATGAAAAAACAAAATAATTGTTAGTGGTATTCAAAAGTATCAAACTTATTTCTAGGAATATGTGATAGAAACAGATAGGCTGTCTCTTGCTAGGGATGACCTTTTTCTGTGTTTATTTATGGTGTTATTTACTTTGTATATAATCACAAACTACTGAGTTAAGGGTATAAAAATGAATAAAATATCAAAAATACACCCCTTAACTTGTAAATTAGGTCTTTAGAAGTTATTCTATTGGCAAGGTGGATAATGTTATGAGTCGTTTTTACAAGAGAGAAAACTATCTTCAAAGAATTCGTGGCTTTTATTATCAAAACGATATTATCAAAGTCATCACAGGTGTGAGACGCTGTGGTAAGTCTTGTTTGATGAGAACTATTCAAAATGAACTTTTAGAAGCTGGTATTTCAGAAGATAGAATCATTTATTTAGATCTTGATCAAAGAGGATTTCTTCATATCACAACACCTGAACAATTAGAAAAAATAATCGATAGTCATGTTAAAGATGATGGTAACTATTTTCTTTTCATCGATGAGATTCAAAATGTAAAGAATTTCGAACCGCTTATTAATTCTTATAGAAACGAAGGACATTTTTCTATCTTTTTGACTGGTTCTAATTCTTATCTTTTAAGTGGCGAATTGGTGACGAAGTTAACTGGAAGATACATAGAGATTGATATGCTTCCTTTGACTTTTGAAGAATATTTAGACATGAAAAGATTTCATGGTAAAACTATTGATCTTTCCTTAACAAATGAACTTAATAATTACATTCTGGAAGGTGGTTTTCCAAAAACAATAGAATTAGATGATTTTGCTGATAAGAGAGTTTATGTTCAAAATTTGATTCAAGAGATTCTAAAAAAAGATATTCAACAAAGAATCAAGATTCGTAACATCGCTGCCTTTAATGTTGTTCAAACCTATTTCATTAATAACTTTGGAATGACGACTAGTCTTTCAAACATGTTAGAAGACTTAAAAAAAGTTGGACTTGATATTAAACCGACTACACTTCAAAGATATATCACAATTCTTAAGGACGCCAAAATTCTTTATGAATGTGACCGTTTTGATTTAAAATCACGTAAATCTATTCGTGGCGAACAGAAATATTACCTGTCTGATCTCAGTTTTTATTTTGCTACTAATACAGATAATCGAATCTCGTATGGCCCGGTACTTGAAAACATCATTTACACTTATGCTTTAAGCAAGAATTATCAAGTTAGCATCGGTCGAATCGGAAAACTCGAATGTGATTTTATACTGAGAAATCGTGATTTAGATTATCGATATGTTCAAGTGGCTATGACAATCAATGCTGATAAGAGTTTAGAAGACAGAGAATATAGATCTTTAGAAGGTATTAGAGATAACTATCCGAAATATGTGATGACGTTAGATTCATTCCTTCAGAAAAGAAATGGAATCATACATGAAAGGATTCCAGATTTTTTAGCCGATGGAAAACTCTTCTGATAAATAAAAGCTTTGAGTATATTAGTTATCTCATAGTTGATAGCCTAATAATCTAGTGCGTTATCTTCTAGTAAGAAATCCTTCAGAGAGATAGTGATGATTCCTTTGTCGTCTCTCTTTTTCTTGATGTTATCTTTGACGATGATGACTTTTTTGAAGGAATCATTGATCTTAAGTAGAGACCTTTTCTCTTGTCTTTCCTTTTCTTCATCAGGTATGAGATAAGCGGATTGGATGTAGTATCTTAAATTCCCCTTATTGATAACAAAATCACACTCCAATTTTTTCCTTTTATATGAGCCATCAGTTTCTTTTTCATTGATATCAACAACTCCGACATCAACGGAAAATCCTCGGATACAAAGCTCATTAAAAATCACATTTTCCATGATGTGATTCTCTTCTTGTTGTCGAAAGTTCAATCTAGCATTTCTAAGTCCTAAATCAGTGAAATAATACTTAAAAGGAGTGTTTATATATCTTTTTCCTTTGATGTCATAACGCTCGACTTTTCTTATCAAATAAGCATCTTCTAAATCTTCTAAATATTCTTTGATTGTGATTGGTGATATCAGTTTATTTCCTTTGCTTTTGAAGACATCAACAAGTTTATTAGGATTAGTTAAAGAACCCACCGAAGAAGATATGATATTGAGAAGTTCTTCTAAGATTTCATCATTTTTAATTTTATTTCTTTCGATGATATCTTTTATGTAGGTTTCTTTAAAAAGATCCTTTAGATAAGCCATCTTATCTGCTTCACTCTTTTTAGTTATGACCAAAGGCATACCACCATAAGTGAAATAATCATTCCAGGCTTCATTAAAATCATTATAGGCTTGATAAAATTCCTTAAAAGATAGTGGATTCAGGTGAATTTCATCTCCACGGCCCCTGAATTCAGTAATAACGTCTTTTGATAATAATTTAGAATTGCTCCCGGTAACATAGATGTCAAGATTAGACATGTACATGAATTCATTCAAAACGGATTCAAAACCCGGGCACAATTGAATCTCATCGATAAAGATATAAAACTTCTCTGTAGTATTTATCTTGGAACGTATAAATTTATATAACTCATCAGAATTTTGCAGTGCAGTAAAACTTTTCCAATCGAGTCGTATGCAAATGATGTGTTCTTCATTGACTCCATTTTCTAAGAGATAATTTTTAAAAATATAGAAAAGAAGATAGGATTTACCACATCTTCTTATTCCGGTGATGATTTTAACTAGACCATTGCCTATTCTATCAATCAGTTTAGTTAAATAATAATCTCTCTTAATCATATAAACACTCCACTAAATATTTTTGCAACAATTGCAAAAATCTATATTGGTATTATAGCAATAAGAAGATGATATGACTAAATATTTTTGCAACAATTGCAAAAATCTATACTGACACTATTTTGCAAATAAAAAGCCCTGAAGGTTGTCAGTTCAGGGCAGAAGATCAATCCTGTGGATATTCTTCATCAGTAACTGGTTCTAGCCACTCGTTAGAGAGGTCTTCACCAGGAACTTCTAGGGCTAAGTGAGAAAAGAAGCTATCTTTGGTAGCACCATGCCAGTGTTTGATACCAGGTGCGATATAAACGACATCACCTGGGAAGAGTTTTTGAGGATCTTTACCAGCTTCTTGATAATAACCTTCTCCATCAGTACAAAGAAGAATTTGACCTCCTCCTTTACTCGCATGATGGATGTGCCAGTTATTTCTACACCCAGGTTCAAAGGTGACATTGGCGATCATAACTCCATCATTATTTAAAGGATTGAGATAAGATTGACCGATGAAGTATTTAGCATAAGCGTCATTAGGTTTTCCAAGTCCAAATAATGGCTCATGTCCAGTCTTATCATCTTGATAAATTTCTCTGACAAGAGGAAAGACAGCCCAGGCATTAGGCCAACCGACATAAAAAGCGATGTGAGTGATGATCTCTACCATCTCTTCTTTAGTAACACCGTTATTTTTAGCGTTCTGTAAATGATATTTAAGGGAATTATCAGTGATGCCTTTTGAGATTAAAGCGACAACAGTGGTGATACATCTATCTCTTAAAGCGAGTTTATCTGTCCTGGACCAAACCTCTCCAAAAAGAACATCATCATTGAGTTCAGCAAATTTAGGAGCTAAATCTCCTAATCCTTTTCTTCCTGCGGTTTGTTTCATTAATTACTCCTTCAGTTTAAAGCTTCTTTTATCTTCTCTATATCGATAGGACCGTTAAGGAGGAATCCGTCTTTGACATCAGCCTCAGGGAAATTATCTCTCAAATGTTCGATTGATTTTTCAATCGTACTAGAACCGCTGGTGGCAAAAGGAATGATTTTCTTATCAGTCAAATCGAAGTTATCTAAGTAAGAATCGACCGCTCTAGGTTCAACCCCCCACCAGATGGGGAAACCGACAAAAATAAAGTCATACTCTTCAGCATCGAAAGTTGGGAAAACGACAGGAGGACGAGCATCTTCGTCCTGCATTTCAATCGAAGAGCGAGATTGATAATTTCTCCAATCGAGATCTTCCTCAGTATATCTAGAAAGTGGGACGATCTCTTCTAAATCAGCTTGTAAGGCTTGAGCTAGTTGTATAGCGACTTTTTCAGTGACATGACTAGCTGAAAAATAAACTACCAGTATTTTCATCGTAGCACACCTCCTTTTTAAAATTATAAAAAATAGATTTTTCCCATGCAATGAAAGATGTAAATTCGTATGATTCACTAGTGATTAAAAAAAGACAACATAATAGCAACTAATAAAGTTGTTAAACATGGTGTTATAGATGATACTTATAAGAAAACAAGTTAAATTTAATAAATGAAAACAAAAAATCCGCTTATAGCGGAAGGAAATCTCAAGATAACACGGGGGAAGAAAGAATCGAACTCTCAATAACGGTTTTGGAGACCGCTGTTATGCCATTTAACTATTCCCCCAAAAACAGCAATGTTAAGTTTAAACTCAAGAGAGATAAAAGTCAACAAATGACTAGCGAGCCTTATTAGTCAGATTAGATATGAAAACCCGCATACCATCTGCGACAGCTTCAGCCGGTTTCTCTGCTTGTTTGACTGGGATAGAAAGCTGAGTTTGGAAGTAATCTTTAATACCACCAAGAAGAGCACCACCACCAGTCAATAAGAGTCCGTTTTTAGCGATATCAGCAGTCAGCTCCGGTTTACAAGTGGAGATGACATCGGTGACTTTAAGAAGGATGTGATCTAAAAGAGGTCGGATGACATTCCTTAATTCTGAAGAAGAGACGACGATCGAAGAAGGAAGAGAGGTGATAGTATCACGTCCCTTGATCTCCATCAATTGATTTTCGACGATAGAAGAGACATTTCCGATTCTCATCTTGACATGCTCAGCGCTCTTTAAGCCGACAGCGAGATGTTGTTTTTGAATCAGATAACGCCTGATAGCTTCATCGATTGATTCGGAGGCGATATTAGTGGAAGCGACGCTGACAATCTGTCCCATAGATAGAATAGCGACATCAGTCACTCCTGAACCGATATGACAGACTAAAGTAGCCGAAGGAGAATAGACATTTGAAGAACAACCTAAAGCCGCTAGCTTAGCTTGACTCTCGATATAAATCTCTTTAGCAGAGAGAGATTTGGCTAAATTGATCAAAGCGTTTGTATTGACCTTTGTTGATAAAGAAGGAGCCGCGAAAAGATAGGTGGCTCCTCTATAAACTCTATTCAAATTGACATTTTCAAAAATCTTGGTCAAGAAGAGAAAAGCAGCTTCAGAATCAGCTAAAAAACCATTGATGACAGGATTGATAATCTGATAGTTGAAAGGTGCTTTATCTTTGATATTACTTGCTAGAAATCCGTACTCTCTAATTTGCCTAGAGGAAGGATTGATAGCGATACAAGTCGGCTCAGCAAAAACGACCGCATCACTCTGTGAAGAGTAGATCGTGGTGTTAGTGCTACCTAAATCGATTCCTATGACCAACTTTTTCATCGCTATTGATTTTACACTATTTTCAAAAGAAATTACTACCTGCCGTATTCTTCAGGATGATGAGCTTCGTATTTCTTTCTCTCATCTGTATTTAAAATCTTCTTTCTCATACGGATGGAAGTAGGGGTGACTTCGACTAATTCATCGTTGTTGATATAGTCGAGGCAGTCTTCTAATGACATGTGTTTAGGAGACTTTAAGACGACGGTGGTATCCTTGTTAGCACTTCTTTGATTTCCTAAAGACTTCGATTTGATGACATTGACTGCTAAATCGTTTTGATATTTGTTTTCACCGACGATCATACCTTCATAGACATCAACACCAGGAGAGATGAATAAAGTTCCTCTTTCTTCAGCTGATTTTAAGGCATAAGCGGTAGCAGAGCCGGTATCAGTAGCTACTAAAACACCAGCGCTTCTTTGACCGATAGCTTTATCGATTTTGGGTCTGAATTCCTTAAAGGAGTGGTTGATGATTCCGTATCCTTTAGTGAGGGTCATGAACGGATTCATGAAGGAGATGAGACCACGAGAAGGGATGACATAGATCAGTCTAGTTTGACCATTTTCGCTGATCATGTTGACCATCTCAGCTTGTCTAGAACCGACTAACTGCATGATGTTACCAGCATATTCATCAGGGACATCGATCTGTAAATCCTCAAAAGGTTCATAAATGACACCATCGATGTTTTTGAGGATGACTGTAGGTTTAGAGACTTGAAGTTCAAAACCTTCTCTTCTCATCGTCTCAATCAAGACCGAGAGGTGAAGTTCTCCTCTACCAGTGACGGTGAAAGACTCGTTTCCACCTTGGGTTTCAAAGCGCAAGGAGACATCTTTCTGAGTCTCTTCATAAAGTCTATCTTTGATCTTTTGAGCGGTGAGAAGCTTTCCTTCTTTGCCAGAGAAAGGAGAATCATTAGCTAAGAAGGACATTTTCATAGTAGGTTCATCGATTCTTAAAGGAGGGAGAGGTTCTAAGTTGTTATTAGAACAGACTGTCTCACCGACCATGATGTCGGTTAAACCAGCCATACCACAGATATCACCAGCTTCGACTTCATCAGCTTCCACTCTATCTAAGCCATGGAAAGTGAAGAGTTTTTGAACTTTAAACTTGCTTGTTGAACCATCGAGTCTGACACAAGTGACTTCTTGACCTAAGGAAATCTTTCCTCTGTCGACTCTTCCGATACCGATTCTTCCGACATAGCGGTTGTAATCAAGGAGGGAGGGTTGGAATTGAAGAGGAGCATCCGCTTCAGCTAAAGGAGCAGGGATAGTGTTGATGATCGTTTCAAAGAGAGGATCCATCGTCTCTTGTTGAGTTGAAGTATCAGGATCAAGAGAAGAGGTGAAATTCAAAGCGGAGGTATAAACAACCGGGAATTCTAATTGTTCATCATCAGCGCCTAATTCGATGAAAAGCTCTAATATCTCATTTAAGGCTCTTTCAGGATCAGCGCCAGGGCGATCGACTTTGTTGATGACGACTACTGTCTTTAGGTGATAAGAGATAGCTTGCTTGAGGACGAACCGTGTCTGAGGCATCGGTCCATCAAAAGCATCGACAAGAAGACAGACACCATCGACCATGTTCATGATTCTCTCGACTTCACCTGAGAAATCAGCATGGCCAGGAGTGTCGACGATGTTGATCTTATATCCGTTGTAATAGACGCCAGTCGTCTTCGCTAAAATCGTGATTCCTCTCTCGTGTTCAAGGGGATTAGAATCCATCACGCAAGCTTCGACATGCTGATTATCTCTGAAGGTGCCACTGCTTTTTAAAAGGGCATCCACCAGAGTCGTCTTTCCGTGATCGACATGAGCGATGATGGCGACATTTCTGATTTTCTCGTTCATAATTACTCTCCAAAAGCGAATCTTAAAACCAAGGAATTATATATTAAATTTATAGTATTTCTTAATATAAAGAGCTTTCAGCTTCTAAAGTGCGGATTCTAAAAGCTCGTAAAGTCTTTTTAGTTCTTCTTCAATTTTTCCTAACTGACTATTTAATTCATCAATTTTGCTTTTTGATGAATAGAACTCTTCCTGGTAGAAACACTCGGAGAGACTAGTTTTCTCGGATTCTAATTTATCGATCTTAGCGATGATCTTTTCGGGAGCTTCTCTCGTGCTTCTTTTTCTTTCGTTTTTCGGTTTGATGATAGTCCCTTTTCTCTGTTTGTTTTCTTCCTGAAGAAGCTTTTCTTCTTCAGCCATGATGGTTTTTAATCTCTCGTTTTTAAACTCCTCATAAGAACCAGGATAGAAATAACTTTTATCGTTATGGAAGTAGAGGATCTTATCACAGGTTTTATCGATGAAATCACGGTCATGGGAGATGATGATCAAAGTTCCTTGATACTCGTTTAAAGCATCCGCTAAGACGGAAGAAGAGAGCATATCGAGGTGGTTGGTCGGTTCATCAAGAAGCAGAAGATCATAGTCTTCTAAAGAGAGTTGATAAAGTTCAACCCTCATCAACTCACCACCCGAGAGATTAGAGAGTTTCTTCTCATTAGCTTCTTCATAAGAGAAACCGTATCTTGCAAGACCGTTATATATCTCAGTGTTATCAAGCCTTTGATATCTGTTTCTAAAGTGAGAGAAAAGAGTCTCTTCAGATTGATAAGTCCTGATATCTTGTCTTAAAACACCAGAGGTGAGATGAAAGTATCTTCGGATGTTTCCAGAAAGAGGAGCAAGCTCGTTGAGGATGACTTTTCCAAAAGTCGACTTACCAGAGCCGTTTTCTCCCATGATAGCTAAGTGATCTTTTCCTTCTAAAGAGAAGCTGATATGAGAAATCAAAGGCTTATCATAGCCGATTGAAACATCAGAGAAATCAAAGATCTTCTTTCCTTCTCTAACATTTCCACTTAGTCTCATCGAAATCTTCTTATCATGATGAGTGGGATCGAGAATTCCGTTTTGCTCAAGTCTATCTAATTTCTTAACTCTATCTTTCGCCCTTGATGCAAAACGAGGTTTAGGCATATAGAAAGTGATGAACTTACGATACTTCTCTTTTAAAGCTTCTTGAGCGTGATAAGCAGATAGAAGATTTTCGTACCTGTTCTTCTTTTCAACCAGGTAATAATCATAAGGACAGTTATACATCGTAAAGACTTTATCTTCGATTTCTAAGATTCTATTAGCGACATTCTTTACGAAAGCAACATCATGAGATACAAAGAGAATCGCACCTTGATATTCTGATAAAAATTGTTCTAACCATTCTATTGATATGATATCAAGGTGGTTTGTTGGTTCATCCAAAATCAAGATATCAGGATTCATCAATAGAAGCTTAGCGAAAGCGACTTTCGCTTTCTCACCCCCTGAGAAAGTGGAGATCTCTCTATCATAGTCTTTCCTCTTGAAAGAGAAGATGTTGAGGATCATCGCTATCTTATAAGAGTAGTCATATCCGCCTTTATTTTGAAATTCAGTCTCTTTTTTAGAGTACTCATTTAAAAGAGTCTGATCATTTGGAGATGATGCTATTTTCTCAGATAGTTCATGTAGTGCTTTTTCTTCCTTAATCAAATCTTTAAAGACAGTCAAGGCTTCTTGATAGAGAGTATTTTTAGGATCTTCAATCACATCCTGAGAGAGATAACCGATGCTGACATTTTTAGATAAAGAGATCGTTCCACTCGTCTTTTCAACTTGGTTTAAGATCATCTTTAAAAGAGTCGATTTGCCAGAGCCATTAGCGCCGAGAATAGCGATCTTATCGTGTTCTTTGACTTGAAAGGTGACGGGCTTAAAAAGCTCTTCACCTGAAAACTCTTTGCTTAAATCTGCGATTGATAATAACGTCATTTATCTTTCCTTATTGGATGATGAAAGTATTCTCCTTTTTGTCATAACTGATTTGAGTTTCGACAACCTTCGGTTTTTCAACAGGTTCATCGGAGAAATCAAAATCATTGAGTGCTCTAGTTAAAAGCTCGTGTCTATTAGGATGTTCAGTATAAACGGTGAACAAGATATCCCCCTTGGTGACTTTATCACCGATTTTCTTATTTAAGACGATACCAGCAGTCGGATCGATGATGTCATCTAAAGTCTCTCTTCCAGCTCCAAATTTCATCGAAGTGAGTCCTAAGTCCATAGCGTTGATGCTAGAGATATAACCGGATTTGATCGATCTAACTTCGTGTTTATATAAAGCGACTGGGAACATATCAGGATTATCGATATAACTGATATCACCACCTTGAGCGATGACAAACTGACGGAAAATCTCAAAAGCTTTGCTGTTATAGAGATTTTCGGATAGTTTCACAATCGCTTCTTCTCTAGTCTTACAAATCTTCGCTTGTAAGAGCATCGTCGCTCCTGAAGAGAGACAGAGATTGACGAAGTCTTCAGGGCCATGTCCATGAAGCGTATCAATCGCTTCTTTGACTTCCAGGATATTTCCAATCGCTAATCCTAAAGGTTGTTCCATCGAAGTGATCTCAGCTCTCACATCTTTATTGAAGTGAGTACCGATTTCAATCATAGTCTTAGCAAGTTCGATGGCTTTCTCTTTCGTGTGCATGAAAGCACCATTTCCATACTTGACATCAAGAAGGATGCAATCAGAACCAGAAGCGAGTTTTTTAGACATGATAGAAGAGGCGATTAAGGGAATAGAATCAACAGTTCCTGTAACATCTCTTAAAGCGTAAAGCTTCTTATCAGCGAGAACTAAATCAGAGCTTTGACTGATGACGGACATGCCGACCTTATTGACGGTATCGATGAATTCTTCAGTTGACAGCTCAGTTTTAAAACCAGGGATAGATTCTAGTTTATCGAGAGTGCCACCAGTGAAACCTAAACCACGTCCGGACATCTTAGCGATCTTGACACCTAAAGAAGCGACTAGAGGACAAAGGACGAGAGTAGTCTTATCTCCGACTCCACCAGTTGAATGCTTATCGCATTTGATACCTTCAATTTGTGATAAAGAAATGATAGTACCAGAATTAAGCATCGCCTCAGTGAGAGCTAAAATCTCTTTCTTTTCCATGCCGTTTAAGACGATGGCCATCAATAGAGAGGAGACTTGGTAGTCAGGAATATTGTTTGCAGAATATTCCTTAATCCAGTACTTGATTTCTTCTTTGGTGAGTACTTTTTTGTTTTTCTTCTTTTCGATGATTTCTAAAATGTCCATTTTGAAAGCACCTCGTGCAAAAGATTATAGCAAATTAAATTAGTGTAGTATGTCATAAAAATAGGACGCATAAGCGTCCTAATATCAGTCGAGATAGATGACGACCCAACGGTCGTTTGCAACACCGGAGAGGTTGTCGTAGATACGGACATAAAGAGTATGTTCTTCAGTCTTACCGACATAGGTTAAGGTTGAATGCTCGTTGATGTAGACATACTCTTGGTCATCGCTAGCTTCTCCTTTAGCGCATAAAGCTTTGTTAGCTTTGAAGTATTGTTGTGCTTTACCGATTAAGGTGTATCCGCAGTTAGCAGTGTGATGAACAGGAACTTCATGTCCATTTTCTCTGACGAACTTGATAGGAGCACCTTCAAGAAGCTCGCCTTTGTAATAGTATTCTTCTACATCGTAGATGGCAGATCTTTGAGCTTTGAATTGATGTTTTTGACCAGCTAGTAAGAGATAAAGATCAACTTCAGTTTCTTCGGAGACGACTTCCTTTTTTGTATCTACAGCTTTAGTGGCTGTAGTCTTTTTAGTTTTAACACTCGTTTTCGGCATGATAACCTCCAATAAATATGTTTGTTTATCTTTAATTTAATATAATATCTTTGTGAATAAAAAAACAACTTTCTTCAGTAATGAAACTACTTCAAGAGAGAAAAAAGAGGAGATTTGTCAGCTCATTTCTCCTTATACTTCTCTTGCTCAAAAAGAGGAATTTAAGAAAAAACTAGATGATAAGCCGATTTCTGGTTTTATTCTTAATCCTGCATTTAAAAATACTAAAAACCTTTTATCTAATTATGAAAGTGTTTTACAAAGTGATAACGATTCTTTTTTGTTTTATTATGACAAGGACATTGATAAGCTAAGCAAATCAATCTTTCACCAAGGCGGTGCTTTTTATCTGATGGATCCATCTAGTGCTGTCATATCTCGCTATCTAGCTCCTTTGATAGAAGAAGACGCAGTAGTTTTAGATTTATGTGCGGCACCAGGAGGAAAAAGTATCGCACTTAGTTTTCGCAAACCTTCTTCTTTGATATTAGCTAATGATATCTCTGATTTAAGAGCTAAAGAGATAGGGAAAAACACTGAGAGACTAGGATTAACAAACATCCTTTCTCTTAATTATGATCCGATTGATTTACCTGAGTATTTATGTGATTTAGTGATACTAGATGCTCCTTGTTCAGGAAGCGGAATGATCAGAAAAGAAGAGAAGATGCTTTTTGATTATTCAAAAGAGAAAGTATCTCGTCTTCTTCCTCTTCAAAGAAATTTATTAGATGTTGCTTCTTCGCATCTTAGAAAAGGAGGCATCTTAGCTTATTCTACTTGTTCCTTATCAGTTGAAGAAGATGAAGATCAAGTTCTCGATTTCTTATCTCGCCACGAAGATTTTGAATTTCTTCCTTTAAAACTAGAAGAAAATATGGTCTCAGGAAGAGATGGTATCGGTATTCATCTCATACCCGGTATCTATCAAGGAGAAGGTATTTATTTTGCTTTCCTAAAAAGAAAAGGAAATGAAGAAATAAGTAAAGAGGAGATTAAGTACAAACCTTCTTCTGTTTTTACTTCTCTTCATTCGTTTTATAGAGGAAAAGATGAATACTTACTTTCTAAGATGTATGAATCTATCTTTGATTTACACTACTTAGCTCCTGGACTTAAAGTCTATGATGATTCTAAATATGCTAAATGTACTTTTAATCACTCTTACTCGAAAGTATCTGAAGATATCCCTCTTGTAGAACTAGATGAGAAAGATGCTCTTTCTTATCTACATGGAGAGGAGATTAAGAATCCATCTAACGAAAAAGGACTAGTAGTTCTCACTTATCTAAACTTACGTCTCGGTTTTGGAAAAGCTGATAACAACCGCATTAAAAACTATCTTCCTAAAGGACTCAGAATATAAAAAAATCCTACCCGCAGGTAGGAGATATTTCATAACATGCCAACTATAGGACTCGAACCTACAACCTACTGATTACAAATCAGTTGCTCTACCACTTGAGCTAAGTTGGCAAAAAGCAGTAAGAAGTATAGCAGAAAGAGACAAGATTGTAAATCAAGGATTTTTGACGATTAAATTAAACAATAGACATCTGTAAAGAAGGTGAATTTATCTTTTTACATTAAATTAGGAAAGATGATTCTTTTACC
The DNA here is from genome assembly GCA_964427595.1 of uncultured Clostridiaceae bacterium. Taxonomy (GTDB): domain Bacteria; phylum Bacillota_I; class Bacilli_A; order RFN20; family CAG-288; genus Enterosoma. The sequence continues at coordinate 32,562 of CAYRUQ010000013.1, forward strand.
TGTTTTTAGCATCACTAGAAAGTAGAGACATAGCGAGAATAAAGCAGAAGAATCAAAAAACGATTTTGGAGTAAATGGGTTTTAAGCGCTTGAAAATGTCAAATCATTTTGAAACCCGATTATCATTGAATATATGAAATAAAAGTGCAAGACGAACAATTACAAAGTTTGTATTTAATTTTAAAGTTGCTAAATCAAGTCTAAGTGAGTTTTAAAAATTATTTAATAGCTACACTTAGCATATAACCATAGTGGGAATCTCACTTCTGTCTAAATTAATAATGACATTGTATAGACTATGTATACCAATGAAAAAAGATGGCAATTTTGTTTGTCAGTAGAAATCACAATTTATTGCATATAACAACTATTAGTCTTCACATAATGGAG
>CAYRUQ010000014.1:0-32559 GCA_964427595.1 uncultured Clostridiaceae bacterium
CCTTTATTCACCCTCTTATTTCTGAAAAAATGTAGTGCTTTTCACGAAAGACGGGGCTGTACGAGATAAAATTATTATTTGCATCTATATAAATCATGGCTAAATACTCTTAATTATTTTAATATGAAAAGCTGTGATTAAATGTCTAATCGCAGTTTTTGAATAGCATAAATTTTATTTGCACACTTGGCTTGTACCGGATATTTTATGTTCAGTTTATTATCTTTCAAAAATCAGTAGACTCAGTTTATCTATGTCTCAAGCAATAATGGAATAATTATTTCATTGATTTCAATAGAGGCATTGTTTGAACAGCCATCATATATAAGAGCTGCAAATTTTAGCATAAAGAATCATAGCTCTTTTCGTGTTGTTCTTTTCTTTGTCCGGACAAAGAAAAGAACAACTACTTACTACTCCACTTCTCTTATAAACACATAATTATTGTAAGTTCCCTTCGCTCTTTTAAAAGCAAAGATAAACGGAGAAGAAAAGAAGATAACAGATCGGGATATCATACTAACTTTGAAGAATATGAATATCGACATTCATAAGAAAGGCTTTGGAAAAGCTTTATATACAGGTTCAAAAACATTGGACGCCTTAGAGGAAGCTTATGGACTAGAACTGAATAGAAAGTATTATCAGGACACTAAAATACGCTGGCTAATGAAATAATTTGGCTACATCAAAAAGACAAAAAACGCCGATTTCATGGGAATTTTAGCCATTAACTGTCAAAGATGAGATTATACTAAAAAGAAAGGAAAATAAAAAATGGAAATTTTAGAATACGATTTAGTAAAGACATTAGTTGAGAAAAAAGGATACCCAAAAGGAAGCAAAGGAGTGGTAGTTTCCTTATATACTGGATATCCAGTATGTGAAGTCGAGATTTGGGATGAGACAAATTATCCCATTGATGTTGTCACTTATAATTTTGAAGAGTTAGAAGTTATTGAACATGAAAATAAATAGTAGGTTATCGAGTTATTGTAGGTGATGTTTAAAAACATCAAACTCACTCTAGGAAGACATCTTAGAGATTTATGTCGAGTAATAAATAAGCGTTAGAAATAAACTATAAAATTTGTGAAGTATTAAGTATTACTATCACCTTTTTTCAATATAAAAAAGCTGTCGCTAAAAAAGCGAACAGCTAAATTTAACTTCGACTTTTAGAAAAAATCAGTTAATCCAAAGGATCTTATTAGCGAGTGCAGCAGTGATTAAATCGACAATCCAGAAGACAGTAGGGCAGAAGAAAATCATCAAGATAGCGAGAATGATACCAACCAAACTGCCTTTTTTCACTGATCTAGCAAGACGATAAAAAGCCCAAACGATGTCAAGAACAGGTAAAGCTAAGATAACTTTAACGAGTCTTGGTGATTTTTCTAACCATTTAACCATGTCTAAGTCCTCCTAGGAACTAGAAAAATTATAACCTTAAAAGAACAAAGTCGGTTAATTTTTTGTCTGAAAATTAACAATTGAGAATTTTCTTTCATTTAGACTTTAAGAGGAGAATTTATTATTACTCTGTCTTAACTAACCTTTCAAATTAACTAAAATCGTCTTGTGATAGGATATTAAGGAAGTAGGAACAACACATGGACAAAGAAAGAATCATATTTTTAGGAACACCATCTATATCAGCCTATGTATTAGAGGGTTTGATCAAAGATGGTTTTAATATCGTCGGTGTTATAACCAAAGAAGATAAAATCAGAGGAAGAGGAAATAAAATCGAATCTTCAGAAGTCGCTAAAGTAGCAGAAAAATACAATATACCTCTTCATAAACCACATAAATTAAACCTCGATTATCAGTTCATCATCGATTTAAAACCTGATCTTCTTTTAACCTTTGCTTATGGACAGATAATCAGAGAAGATATCCTTCATCTAAGTAAATACAAACCTTTGAATTTACATGCTTCTCTTCTTCCAAAGTACAGAGGGGCTGCTCCAATTCAATACGCCTTAAGAAACGGAGATCAAAAGACTGGTGTCTCTCTTATGGAGATGGTAAAGGAGATGGATGCGGGTGATGTCTATGCTATAAAAGAGATAGATATCTCACCTGATGATAACTACACATCTTTAAGTGGTAAAATCGCTAGACTTTCTTTAGAGTTAGCACTTGAATCTCTGCCCCTTTATTTTGAAAACAAGCTTATTCCAATTAAACAAGATTTATCTAAAGTTTCCTTTTCTCCATCTATCAAGAAAGAGGAAGAACACCTCCTTTTAAATCAGACTCCTTTAGAGTTTATCAACCAAGTCCGTTCTCTTAGTGAGACACCAGGGGGTTATCTGCTTCTTGGTGATGAGATTCTTAAAATCTATAAAGCGGAGGCTTTATCAGATGAGATAAAAGCTCCTGTTGGCACTATCATCAAAGCTAGTAAAAAAGAGATAATACTTCAATTAGAAAAAGGACTCGTCAATCTATCTCTCTTACAAAGACCTGGTAAGAAGATGATGACGAGTGCTGACTTTAATAACGGATATAAACTCCAAGATAAAGTGTTGAAATAAAAAAGAGATGGCAGTTGCCACCTCTTTTCTGTTTTAAAGAATTCAGTAATTTGCTTTTCCAACAGATCCGAAGACTTCCATTCTTTCCTTGACTTTAGCTTTGATAGCTTCATAACCAGGTTTGAGAAGCTTTCTAGGATCAAAACCTTTCTTATCAGGATCAGGTGCAGCTTTACCAGCTAAGCAATATTCAACAGTAGCGGCTGCGAAGACGAGTTGGCAGTCAGTATTGACATTGACTTTGCAAACACCATTAGCGATAGCTTTCTTGATTTGTTCATCAGGGATACCAGTTCCACCATGAAGAACTAAAGGAATATGGTTAGTAGCTTCATGAATCTTCTCTAAGGCATCGAAATGAAGTCCCTTCCAATCTTCAGGATAGATACCATGGATATTACCGATACCAGCAGCTAAGAAATCAACACCTAAAGAAGCGATCTTTCTGCATTCTTCAGGATCAGCGATCTCACCATCAGCAGTGATACCATCTTCAGTTCCACCGATAGCACCGACTTCAGCTTCAATTGAGCAACCATGATCATGAGCATAGTTGACAAGCTCAGTAGTCTTAGCTAAATTCTCTTCAAATTTGAAGTGAGAACCATCGAACATGATGGAGGTGAAGCCAGCTTCAACACAGGCTTTAGCACCTTCATAAGAACCATGATCAAGATGAAGAGCGACCGGGACTGTGATACCGAGAGACTCATCCATAGCCTTGACCATCGCAGCGACTGTCTTAAATCCAGTCATATATTTTCCAGCACCTTCAGAAACACCTAAGATGACAGGTGAATTGAGTTCTTGAGCGGTGGTTAAAACAGCTTTGGTCCATTCTAAATTGTTGATGTTGAATTGACCGACTGCATAATGACCATCTCTAGCTGCTCTCAACATTCTAGCTGCATTAACTAACATGTATTACCTCCAAAAGAAACACTTATATTTTAGCTTTTAGCACTTAGTTAAACAATAAATTTAGCTTGTAAAACTCCTTAAAATCGGCGGTTTTAATTATGAATAAATGATTGCCGAAAAATCATTTAAAAGAGATCAAAATGAACTTCTGTCTTTTTATGGTCTTAAACAATTAATCGGGACAACAAAAATACCATCTTGTCGCTTATATAGTGCACCTGAAGCAGTCAAAATCATCATGAAAGAAGGTGCTTTTTCTTCGCTCTTTTCAGAGATAAATCTTGTAATGCCTCCATATACTCATCGAATGTTTTAGCGTCCATAGTGCGTGAATTGCTCGCTCTTACATCTTCTATTAGTGTGGTATTGGGAACACCAGTAGAGATATTACGAGCATAACTGCGCAATATCATCTTAAAATTGATAAGAAATTCCCAAGATTTTCAGAACTTTACTCCCAAGATTTTCAATTTTAATCATTTTACAGATACTCTGAGTCTGATAAAAAGCCTTGAATAAAAACCTTTTTTATATCACCTTGCCTCTCTTCTAAAGCATGTAATCAGAAGTCAGTCTCTATATTTTTGTTAAACAGAATTTAGATAGGAAATCTATTATTTTTACTTTTTCATCAGTCTCATAATAATGAATGAGAAGTTTCTTATATTCATCGACTTTATCTTCAGGTATAACTACTAGGCCTGCTCCATTTGATATCAATATGTGGTTAGCAAATATAACTGCTGTTCTCTTATTACCATCTATAAAAAGCTGTTTTTTAGTCACAAACAATAAGGAGTTTAATGCTCTTTCATATATGTCATCTATCGATAAAATAGTGCTTAGTTCTTCTTTCACAAGACTTTCTATAGGAAGATCAGGTTTCCATTTTGTTCCACTAATCGACACAGGAACACTTCGTAAAGAACCGGCATTATAGTAAAACCCTTCTTCTACAAGCCTATTGATAAAACAAAGAACATCATAACTCGATGGAGAAGTGAGCACTCCTTCATCAAGTATGAATTGCCATGCATGTTTAAGATTGTTTATCTTCTGAATATCATCAACAGAAACACCAGAGACTTTACCACCTTCAATGATGGTTTCAGTATCTAAAAAAGTGACTGCTACACCTTCTAAAACAGCTTGTTTATAAATACTATCGATAAGATTACGCTTAGCAAAATCGATGTTCAACTTAACCTTGTCTGATAGATTAAATGGAGTGATTCCTTTGCTTCTAAGTTTATTAAGTAAAACTTGCAAGCTCTTCTTTATCACTTGAGCTCTCTTGTTGTTAGAAAGCAAATCATTATATAGTTCTTCGGTATATTTACCTACATATATTGTTTTTAAGATTTCTCCTTGTCTTCTATGTAAGTAAATATATCTTGATTCTCTTTGTTCTCGAACTTCAATTGTCCCCCATAACAAAGACTCTAGCTGCTTGTTATAACCTTCATATTCTTTAAGAAGTGAAATAGTATTTAAAAACTCGTAATTCATGGCTTTATTATATCAATATGTGAAACATTTTTAATACTAAATATTAGTGTTTGTTTCACATATTTTAGAGTTTTGTTTCACATAGAGTAATCAAAGATTATCGTTTATGCACTAAACAACTACTGATAAAGGTTAATCTTGATCTACTTTTGAGCATAACTTTCATATATATTTAAAAATTCTTCAGGATTTTCCTTCATTCCTCCATCAAAATAACATAAAAGGCAACCAAATAAACCATAAGAGAGAAAGGCGTTTTTAAATTTGTTTGAATCCTCTCCGGCAGTGTAAGAAATAAAATCATGAATCTTCTCAAGAATTAATAAATACATCCCTCTCTTATATAGGAGAACGAAAAAATCGGAGTACTTTTTAAAAATGGTAACGAGAAGTAAGATACTCCTTCTTTCATCATGTGGTGACTCTAAAATAAGCTTGTCGTAGTATTCAGATATGATTCTATTTATCTCTAATGACAAGATGTCTTCGATAGTTTTAAAGTTTCTATAAAAAGAGGAACGAGAGACTTCTGCAAGGTAAACAATTTCAGAAATAGTAATTTGAGAAATCTCCTTCTTTTTAAGAACTTGAAGCGTTGTCTTGATGATTTGTTCTTGGACATAGCTAAGTTCTAACATTTGATACATCCCCCCCTATTTGTCCCATTTTTTAAATGAAACTAACTTTTCAGGTAAGATTATTATAGGTAACAGCTGAAGCATTCACGAAAAAGCAATCATTCATAAAAAATAACTTAACTATAGCAAATGCAAGTGTTACTAACAAAGGAGGTATCTTATGAAAAAAGTAATCAGTAAAGCCTTATTATGTTTTTCAATCGTCTTCTTAGTTTTCTTCCTTTACACCGCATTACAGATAACTTTTACCAAGTATGGTGTCAATGGCTTAGAAACATCAGCAGTCATAACATTCTTATTTGTCATGCTCGCTCTATTCATCGGATCTCTAGTAGGTTATATCATCTTGAATAAGAAAATCATTGAAGAAGAGGATAAAAATAAGACCGAATAAACCGGCCGTAAACTTATTTTTTATTCGTTTTAGATTAAACATTTTTCTGTTTCTTTAATAACTTTGTTCTGTATTTGCACTCGCTAGCTAAAGGACATACCTCACAGCTAGGAGAAGAAGCTTTACAGATATTTCTTCCAAAGAGAATCAACCTTCGATGAAGAACAATCGAGCTTTTATCTTTAAATGCTTTTTCTAAAGCGACTTCAGTCTGTTCAGGATTCAAATCATCTTTAACTATCCCAAGACGATGAGAGACTCGGAAGACATGAGTATCAACAGGAATCAAAGGATAGTTAAATAGTTCTCCTAACACGACGCCAGAAGTCTTATAACCGACGCCGTTAAACTTCATCAATTCATCTCTAGAAGAAGGTACTCTACCTTCATATTCATCAAGCAATTTAAAAGCGGCCTCTATCAAGTACTTGCTCTTACTTGTCGAGAGTCCGACTTTTTTAATACAAGATATGATCTCATCTCTTCTTTCAAAAGTATAAGAAGCTAAAGTAGGAAATCTCTTAAAAAGGAGAGAGGTGGCTTCATTGACAGCTTTATCAGTGGATTGTGCGGAGAGGATGACAGCAAAAAGAAGTTCGTAGTCCTTATCAAAATTAAGAAAACACTCTGTGTTTAAATAAAGTTCTTCTAATGTCTGATAAACCTTGAGAATATCAGTTGGTCGTCCAGTCATAATCCATCAAATTTTGAATATCAGTCTTCTTTCTGGTATCCTCGTTGACCATCGAAGCTCCGATGCCTTTTCGGCTCTCTCCTCTTTCCATCTCTAAAATCAATTTCTCAGCTCTCTTCATAGAGATAGAACCGGATTTGTTGATGCTCTTTTGACAGGCTTCTTTGATCTGATCTTCGCTAGCACCTGATTTAAGCCAGTTGAAGACGCTATCCTTCTCGATAGGAGAAAGAGTCCTACCGATCAGCTTTTCTAAATACTCGACTAACTTCGCACTCGAGGAAGAATTATCAGTTGAAGTAGCAAGATAAAGATCTTTTTTAAGGTCTTCAAATAATCTCTCTTTAAAGCTTTCTAAAGAGAAGAAGGAGTTTTTATCGATCGTCAAATACTTCTTCTCTAAAAGCTTATTTAAAGAAGCATCGATATCCTCTTTTTTCGCACTCATATAAGAAGAGAGGAGATCAGCTGTCAAAAGCTGATCAGCTTCGATTGATAAAACAAGATCACACATGAAAAGAACCATGACATCTAATTCTTCCAAAGAATAGCTTCGGTATCTTTTTAATAGGATATTCTTCCAATCAATATCGGCATGAGTGATGGTCATAAATGCTCCTTTACATTCAAAAAGAGCCGCCCAATAGGCAGGCTCAGTTAAGAAGTTCTTCGCTTATTTGCTGTTGACGAGATCCTTTAAAGTCTTAGAAGGTTTGAATTTGACAGCTTTGCTAGCAGGGATGGTGATCTTCTGATTAGGATCAGAAGGATTGACACCTTCACGAGCCTGTCTGTCAGTGAGAGTGAAAGACCCAAAACCAGCGATTTTAACTGTTCCGTAATCAGGATCAACTAAACCTCTAGCGATGTTGACGAAAATCAGTTCAACCGCCTTTAAAGCTTCACCCTTTTGCATGCGACCATCTTGCGCTAATTGAGTAGCTAAATCTTCCTTTGTGATTGTTTTTTGATCGTTCATAAGATAATCCCACCTTTCTACTAATAAGAGTATCATATAGGTTGAAGAAAATTCAACAATTTTGCGATATTTTAGCCATTTTTGGCAAATCGCCTACTCTTTTTTCAGCTCTCTAATCATCAATGATTCAACTGCTTTTGAAGGTGTCATGTTCTCAAAAAGAACTTGATAGACTGCTTCGGTAATCGGCATAGAAATACCCTTAGCTTTAGCGACTTCGTGAACATATTTCGTAGTGTAAATACCTTCCACCGTCTTGGTGTTATTTTCTAAAGCTGAGACAGGAGAGTCTGCTTTTCCAATCTCAAAACCTAAAGAGAAGTTACGGCTCTTTAAGGAATTACAAGTAAGAGAGAGATCTCCGATACCGCTAAGTCCCATAAATGTCTCATCTTTAGCACCGAAGGCTTTTCCATATCTCATGATCTCGGTGATACCACGGGTGACTAAAGCGGCTCTAGCATTCTCTTCTTGTCCGAGACCTTTTAAAGTGCCAGCAGCGATAGCGATGACATTCTTTAAAGCAGCTGCTATCTCAGCACCAGGTTCATCATTGTTGGTATAGACTCTAAAATAAGGGCCTGAGAAGAGATTCTGAATATAAATAGCTTCTATCAAGTTGACAGAAGTAGCGGTGATACAAGTCAGTCCATCATGGATGACTTCCTCGGCATAAGAAGGGCCGAGAAGAGAGACGATCGGATATCTTATCTCTTCATCAAGTTCAGAGCGTAGGACATCAGAGAGCCTAGAAAAATCAGAAGGATCAAATCCTTTAGCAGTCGAAACGATATGAACTTTATGATCAAGAAGAGAAGAGACTTCTCTTGCGACGATTCTATAAACCTTTGAAGGGACAGAGAAGATGACGGTATCAGTGTCTTTTAAAGCAGCTTTTAAATCCTTAGTCCAGTAGAGAGTACTAGCTAAAACGACATCTGAGAAATGAAGTGGATTTCTATGGTCGACATTGATTCTCTCATAGATAGGATTGAGGTCATAAACAGCTACCTCATAATTCTTCTTAGCGAGAAGATTAGCAAGAGCGATACCCCAAGCACCAGCTCCTAGGACAGTGATTTTCATTTTAAATCCTCCCCGATACCATTTCTCTTACCACGGATGACTAATCTGATAGGGACATTATCAAATCCGAAAGAACGTCTGATCACATTCTCAAGATAACGCTTATAGGAGAAGTGGAAATAATTCGGATTATTACAGAATAAAACGAAGGTCGGAGGAAGAGCATCGCTTTGAGTACAATAACTGATCCTCAGTCTTCCACCATTGAAATCGGGAGCTTCATTATCCATCTGCGCTTTCATTATGACGTTGTTTAATAAAGAAGAAGGGACTTTCTTCTTCAAGTTATCATCAACCTCATGGAGGGCTTGGAAGATCCTGTGGATATTAGTTCCGTTTTTGGCCGAGCAATAAACGATCGGTGCATAATCCAAGAACTTGAAATAGGTTCTCAGTTCTTTGGAGTACTTGATCTGAGCATCTTGTTCATGAGAGTGAAGATCCCATTTGTTGACGACGATGATGACCGGTTTATCATTTTCCACCGCATAAGAAGAGACATGGACATCTTGGCTGACTAAACCTTCTCCAGCATCGATGAGTAAAAGGATGATATCAGCTCTTCTTGCTGCATCAGCTGAGCGGATGACCGCATACTTATCTAAGTCTAAAGCGACTTTACCTGGTCTTTTGATACCAGCAGTATCGATCATCACGTACTTCTTTCCATCTCTTTCAAACTGGATGTCAACGCTGTCTCTAGTCGTTCCCGAGACAGGAGAGACGATGACTCTCTCATAACCTAAGATCTTGTTAGCTAAAGAAGATTTACCGGTGTTAGGACGACCGAGAAGGGCGAAAGTCAAAGCACCTTTATAAGGATCGACGATCGTCTCAGGAAGACGAGAGATGACTTCATCTAACAGGTCACCAAGTCCTATACCATGCTCAGCAGAGATAGCGAAAGGAGTTCCGAAACCTAAAGAACAGAATTCATAACTATTACCGATCAAAGTGATATCATCTATCTTATTGGCACATAAAACCACTTTATCTCGATAAGGATAAAGTTTTTTAGCGACAAACAGATCGGCGTCGGTCACCCCTGCTCTTCCATCAGTGATGAAAAGGATGACATCAGCTTCTTCACAACCAGCTTCCACCTGGGATTGAACTTCCTTTTGAAAAGGGATGTTCTCTCCGGTTATTCCACCAGTGTCGATCAAAGTGAATTTTTTATCAAGCCAGTGTCCTTCACCATAGTTTCTATCTCTAGTGATACCTCTCTCTTTACCGGTGATCTCTTTTCTTGAGTCAGTAAGACGATTAAAAAGAGTTGATTTACCGCTAGAAGGAGACCCCACTAGTGCGACTTTTCCGTATATTTCCATCGCTCACCTACTTTCCGATAGAAGAGTTCAACGATCGCTTTGATCTCCTCTTCTATGCTCATATTAGAAGTATCAAGAAGGATAGCATCACTAGCTTGACATAAAGGAGAAATATCTCGATGAGAATCGATATGATCTCTCCTGATCAAATCCTCTTGAATTTCATCTAAAGAAGAAGGGACTCCCTTCTCCTGATATTCTTTATGACGTCGATAAGCTCTCGCTCCTACCGAAGCGACTTGGAAGATCTTCAAGTCAGCATCAGGAAGGACGACTGTCCCGATATCTCTTCCATCCATCACGACATCATTCTCTCTAGCCATCTCTCTTTGAAGAAGGACGAGCTTCTCTCTCACCTTCTCATAAGCACAGGCATAAGAGACTAAAGAAGTCACCTCTTTGCTTCGACACTCCTTAGAGACATCGACACCATTAAGATAAATCCTTCCTTCTTTATCCTCTCTTAAATGAAGTTTAGGAAGAAGGAATAAGGCGTCTTCTTCACTTTTAGGATCTAAAGAAGAAGAGAGCATGAAATAAGTGAAGGCTCGATACATAGCCCCGGTGTCCACATACAAAAAATTGAGGATGTCAGCAACTCCTTTGGCGGCGGTTGATTTACCACTGGCAGCTGGGCCATCGATAGCTATAGCAAAGTGTTTTTTCATTACAGTACTCCATTGACGACTAAAACGATGATGACGATCAAAGCGACGATAAGAAGAGCGACTAAAGACCAGATGAGAGTAGTCAGAGAGAAATGAATCAAGAATCGGTTCTTCTTTTTCTTCTTGTTGTACTTACTTTTAACTTCTTTTCTCTCTAAGGATGAAGAATAAGACTCGTATTGATCTAAAAGCTCTTCAGCTGATAAGACGAGCGTGTTTTTCGTATCGTTATCATTCTTCTCACTGACTTTGTGAGCAGCATTATCAGGTAAAGCTTTAGAATCGAATGAATAAGACTTCATCTGGGAGATTTGTTGGCGTTTCTCAGCGTATTTGATGACACGGCTTTTCGTTTCCATCAAGCAAACCTCCTTCCTAAATAATTATTATAGCTTAAGAAGAGAGTCTTTCTTAAAACTACTAATCAAAAATGGTCTTCTTATCTCTAGCAGCTAGTATGATCCTTCTCATCTCACTCTCATCATTCTTTTTGGAAAAAGCAGGAAGATCATCAATAGGAAAGTAATCTCTTGAGATAATCTCAAAGCATGGAGATGAGAAAGAAGAAGTGACTTCAGCTTCAAAAGCGATGATGTACTCAGGAGCGGAAGTAGTAGCTAGATCTTTATATCTATCTAAGACAGCGACTAATCTGATGATTCTCGCATCACAACCAGCTTCTTCCTTGATCTCTTTTAATGCTGACTCAGATGGAGATAAAGAGAGTTCAGCAAACCCACCAGGAAGCGAATAAAGAGAATCAGATCTCTCTTGAACGAGTAGAACCTTCTCTCTTTTCTCATCAAAAATGACGCTTCTTACTGATACTGATGGAGTCGGATAGATGTTTCTTTTAAAGATATTCTCTCCTTCAAAGATGATATCCTTCTTCTTTAAAAAAGACTTGACCTCTTTTTCAATCTCCAAGTAATTATCGATCGCATAAGGATCAGTCGAATACTTGAGACCGACTTTGGTCAACTCTTCGATCTTGAGGAGAAAATCAGTTAAATCGTTATCTTTCATCAGCACTCCTTCATTGTGCAAAAAGGCTGAATCTGTTATCATATTCTTCGCTGCCGTCATAGCTCAGCCGGTAGAGCAACTGATTCGTAATCAGTAGGTCGGAAGTTCGAGTCTTCTTGACGGCATAGTCTCAAATAAAGCAAAGAGGCGGTTTATCACCGCCTCTTTTTTCTTGGTTAGTCAACAAAAGCTAACAGAGCCATTTGGGCGCTGTCACCGCGACGGACATAAGTCCTGAGAATGCGGGTATAACCGCCATTTCTCTCACGGTATTTAGGTCCGTAGACATCGAAGAGCTTTTGAAGAGCAGTCTTCTTAGTTCTAGGATCAACAAATCCTTCCGGACGGACGAATCTAGCCGCTCTTCTGCGACTAGCTAAATCGCCGTTTTTAGCATAAGTGACCAGTCTTTCAGCCTCTTGCTGAGCTCTCTTAGCTACAGAGAGGGTGACCTGAACTTGGCCGGAGATGATCAGCTGAGAGACGACATTTCTCAGCATGTTCTTCTCTTTGTCGGAAGTATAACCCGCCTTGAAGCGGACGCCACCTTTACCGTGGACGTTCTTTCTACCGATAGTGCTCATTTTCAATTACCTCACTTTTTGATGTTATCGTCGTGCTGGAGAGAGAGATTCATGCTGGCGAGCTTGTCGAGAATTTCTTTGTAGGATTTCTTGCCGAGGTTTCTGACGGTCATCAGCTCTGATTCCTTCATATTGCAGAGATCTTGAACGCTCTTGAGTCCATTTCTCTTCAGACAGTTATAGGAGCGGACTGAGAGATCGAGATCCTCTAAAGATAAAGCGGAATAGTTCTTCTCAGGCTTCTCCTCGGAGATGGTCATGATGGTAGCTTGCTTGACAGCTTCATCGAGTTCTTCGAAGAGCTTGAAGTGCTCATCTAAGATCTTGGAAGCTAAGGCGATAGCACCTTGGGGAGTCATCGAACCATTAGTGGTGACTTCTAAGACCAATTTCTCATAAGAGGAATCACGGTCGACACGATCAGGTTCGATATCAGTCTTGACCTTGATGATCGGTGAGAAGTTAGAGTCGACCGGAATAGTTCCGACCGGCATATCTCTTCTCTTGTTCTCCTCAGCGGTGACAAAGCCTCTTCCACGAGTGGCCCAGAAGGTGATCTTGATGTGACCGCCTTCAGCCAAGTGGCATAAGACGAGATCCTTGTTGATGACTTCGATCATATCAGGGCAGACGATATCGCCAGCTTTGACTTCCTTACCGCTACCTTTGACTTCAAGCTTGAGCGGAGGGATCTCTTGATCAAGACCAAGTCCGTCAAAAAGGACTAAATCTTTAATATTTAAAACGATCTGAGTGAGATCTTCGACGACACCTTCTAAGGGAGAATATTCGTGGGTAGCACCTTCAACCTGAATAGATGAGATGGCGACACCGGGAAGAGATGAGAGCATGACTCTACGAAGAGCATTACCAACGGTGATGCCGTATCCTTGCTCAAGAGGGGAGATGGTGAACTTTCCGTAATTAGAAGAAAGATTCTGTTTATCGATCGTGAACGAAGGTTTTCTAAATTCTCTCATTTTTAATTCTCCTTATCAGCCACGAGGTCTCTTAGGAGGACGGCAACCATTGTGAGGGATAGGGGTGACATCAGCGATGGAGGTGACTTTGAGTCCAGCCGCCTCTAAAGCTCTGACAGCAGTCTCACGACCGGGGCCGGGGCCTTTGACTTCAACATCGACGCTCTTTAAGCCACGATCGATGACATTTTTAGCGACGTTAGAAGCGGCGACTTGAGCGGCGAAGGGAGTGGACTTTCTGGAACCGGAATATCCGGAAGTACCAGCAGAAGCCCAAGCGATGACGTTGCCGGCTTCATCGGAGATGGTGACGATAGTATTGGAATAAGAGGCGTGGATGTGAGCGACGCCTTTGGTGAAATTAAGTTTTGCCTTCTTTTTTCTGATGGTGGTCTTCTTTCCACCTTTAGTTTTCTTTTCAGCCATTGTTAATCACCTCATATGCCAGCTTTCTTGTGGTTGGCGACAGTCTTTCTCGGACCTTTGCAGGTTCTCGCATTAGTCTTATCTCTTTGACCACGGCAAGGGAGACCTCTCTTATGTCTCTGACCGCGATAAGTACCGATCTCTTGTAATCTCTTGATGTCCATAGAGATCTGTCTTCTCAAATCACCCTCGACGACATAGTTAGAGACCTGGTTTCTGACAGCGGTGAGTTCGGCCTCAGAGCAGTCCTTGACTCTCTTGGTGCCATCAACCTTGGCATCAGCACAAATCTTCTTAGCTCTGGTGAGTCCGATTCCGTAGATATAACGGAGGGAGTAAACGAGCTGTTTATCGTTAGGGATATCAACGCCAGCGATTCTAGCCATATATTATCCTTTCCTTTCTTAGCCTTGTCTCTGTTTGTGTTTAGGGTTGGAGCAGATGACCATGACACGACCTTTTCTCTTGATGACTCTGCATTTATCGCAGATAGGTTTAACTGAAGCTCTTACTTTCATGATGCTTTCTCCTGTTTATTTATACCGGTAGACGATGCACCCAGAGGTGACATCATAAGGTGAGATCTCGACCGTCACCCGGTCACCCGGGAGGATCCTGATCTTGTTCATACGCATCTTACCGGAGATGCGGGCGCGGATTATCGCTCCTCCACCATCGAGTTTGACGGAATACTTCTCGGAGGGTAGAGTCTCGAGTACCACACCTTCCATCTTGATGAAATCTTCTCGGCTCATACAATGTTCTCCCTGTTTGCTAGATGGGTTAAGACGTTTGAATCGACTGAGAGGATGATGGGTTCTTCTTCAGTGATCAACACATCATTTTCATAGTGTGCGTTAAGCTTTTTATCTTTCGCCTTGATTCCCCAATCGTCAGCTAAGACGATGTATTCATGAGAACCAGACATGACCATCGGTTCGATGGCTAAGACCATACCGGGTCTTAAGAAGGGACCGAGTCCCATCCGAGGAATATAGAAGTTAGGGATGAAGGGATCTTCGTGCATCTCTCTTCCTAAGCCGTGTCCGCCGAAGTCTCTGATTAAAGAATATCCATAAGAATCAGCCACTTTTTGAATGGCCATCGATATCTCATAGAGATGTCTTCCGGCGTGACATACTTTTAAGGCTTCATAGAAACACTCTTCGGTGCAGCGGATGAGCCGTTTCGCTTCATCGGAGATGCTTCCGACAGCATAGGTTCGACAAGCGTCACCCTGGAAACCACTAGAGTCGACATTACCAATATCTAATGAGATGATGTCGCCTTCTTTGAGGATGACCTTAGAAGAAGGAATGCCGTGAATGACGATGTCATTGACGGAGGTGCAGATAGCTCCTGGAAATCCGTCATAACCTTTGAAGGTCGGTTTACAACCTTCTTCAGCTAAGAGCTCTTCTGCTTTCAAAGAGATCTCGAGAGTCGACTTCCCAGGCATGACTTCGTCTTTAAGCAAGTCGAAGACATGCCCGAGTTTACGACCGACTTCAATCATCTTCTGTTGTTCAGCTTGACTTTTGATATTTACCATATCTTACAAACTGGCGACGATCTCTTGCACTTCGTCAAAGACGAGTTTGATATCTTTAAAACCATCGAGCTCTCTGACGAGACCTTTCTCTTGGTAATACTTGACGAGAGGAAGGGTCTTTTCGTGATAGTCGTTGAGTCTGACGGCGAAGCTCTCAGGTCGATCATCAGGTCTTAAGATCAACTCTTTTCCGCAGTTATCGCAGATACCTTCGACCTTGCTGGGTTTAGTCTTGAGATTGTAAGAAGCTCCACAACCGGTGCAGACTCTTCTATTTGAGATTCTCTCGATCAACTTAGCATCCTCAGCGGTGAGGAGGAAGACGACAGAGAGCTTCTTGTTTAAGGAAGTGAGGATCTCTTCTAAAGCGTCAGCTTGAGCGATCGTTCTCGGAAAACCGTCGAGCAAGAAGCCTTTTTTGCAATCGTCAGCTTTCAGTCTCTCTCTGACTAAACCGACAGTGACAGAATCAGGAACTAAGCGTCCTGATTTGATGTATTCAGAAGCTTCTAAACCGAGAGGAGTCTTATTCTCAATCGCACTTCTGAACATATCACCAGTGGAGATATGCGGGATCGCATATCTCTCACAGATGAGCTCGGATTGGGTGCCCTTGCCAGCGGCGGGAGGGCCCATAAGGATGATGTTTAATTCATTCATTACATTTCACTCTCCGCTTGATAGCCGTTGCCGGCGAGGATACCAGTGATTTGGTTATAGACTTCTAGGGCGACACCGACGACGATGATGATACCTGTACCACCTAATGATAAGGAGGAAGGAACCGCTCCAGATAATGAGAGGATGATCGGTAACAAAGCGATGATCGTCAAGGCCATAGCCCCTATGAAGGTGATTCTAGAGAGGGTGCGTTTGATGTACTTCTCAGTCTCAGCACCGGGTTTGATACCGGTGATATAAGTACCCGAGGTCTGGAAGTTCTCAGCGATTCTCTCAGGATTGATTTGTAGTTGTGAATAGAAGTAGGAGAAGAGAATGATCAAGATAGCGTAGATGATCGGACCCCACGGGAAGGCGAAGTCATCAGTCATCTGTGTCATCGACTGGAAGTTGAAGACAGCTTCCAAAGTCTCAGTCCAAGCAGGTGGATTGCCGTTAGAGAAGAGGGCGATCAAGATCGAAGGAGCGACCATGATGGATGAGGAGAAGATGACGGGCATGACGGAGGAAGCGTTGACCTTGATGGGGAGGAAGGAAGATTGTTGAGTAGCTAACTCGCTAGATTGCGAGGTGTTGGAGTGAGAGACGGGTAGTTTTCTGACGGATTTTTCAATGAAGGTGACAAAGAGGATGATCAAGAAGAAGGCCAAGAGGTAGATGAAAATCTGAACGGAACCAGAGAGGATCAAGGAAGGATCACCAGTTGATAATCTAGTTCCCAAGTATTCGCTGAAAGCGGTCGTGATCTGAGAAGGAAGAGAGGAGATGATACCGCAGAAGATCAACATGGAGATACCATTTCCGATACCTTTATCGGTGATTTGATCACCTAACCAGTTGAGCATCATGGTTCCAGCGGTCATATAGATGATGATCTTGGTGTAACCCCACGCAGAAGAATCATCCATCGTGATACCATCGCTATTGGAGAGAGCGACGATGATGCCGTAGGCCTGCACAGCTCCTAATACAAGAGAGAGGATACGGGTGACGACGTTGAGACGTTTACGCCCGGATTCTCCTTCTTTCGTCATCTGAGTCAAGGAAGGTAAGACATCCATTGACAACAATTGAATGATGATGGAGGAGGTGATGTAAGGCGAGACACCCAGAGCGAACATAGAGAAGTTCTGGAGAGCTCCGCCACCCATCATGTTCAGGATGGAGAAGGAATTCGTGGTGTCAGACCAGATGTCTTCATTGACCGTGACGCCAGGAACAGTGATAGCCGATCCGATTCTGAAAACAAGGAATATAGCGAAGGTGAACAGGATACGATTTAAGACTTCCTTGTTGTGAAAAAATGCGGATAGCTTTTTCATTAGACTTCCTCGTGCTTATGTTCTTCGTCTTGACAACAGCAACAATGAGGATGAGTGAGAGCTTTTAAGCTTCTTCTAGCATCTCTTAAGGAGATGACTTCAGCCTTACCACCATTAGCTTCGATGGCAGCTTTAGCGGAAGCGGAGAAAGCTTGGACAGAGACGGTTAAGTTCTTGCTGAGAGTCCCCTTACCTAAGATCTTGACAGGGTTGTTGAGATTGTGGATGAGACCGACGCTGAGAAGAGAGATGCAGTTGACTTCCTCACCATCTTCAAAGCGAGCGTCTAAATCGACGAGGTTGATGACTTGGTAAGAGACACGGCCATAGTTGACAAAACCGTGTTTAGGGATACGACGGTAAAGCGGGAGCTGTCCGCCTTCGAAACCGACAGGAACCTTCTGACCCTGTCTAGCTCCTTGACCCTTCTGACCTCTAGTGGAGGTCTTTCCCATACCGGAGCCGATACCATGACCGACTCTCTTGGAGGTGTGACGTGAGCCTTCAGCAATAGTCAAATTGTTAAGCGCCATAATTGTCCTCCTCAATCGTTATCAGCGCTCTTCGCTTGTTCAGCGACAGGCTTGATGATCTTTCCGTAACGTAAGCTAGCGACGCTGGAATAAGTCTTGAGCTTAGCTAAACCGTCGATCGTAGCTTTGACAACGTTGGTCTGGGTGCGAGAGCCATAAATCTTAGAATAGACATTCTTGACACCAGCTAACTCCAAAACAGCACGGACAGCACCACCAGCGATGAGTCCAGTACCGGCAGGAGCGGGCTTTAAGAAGACTTCAGTGGCTCCGAATTTACCGATGATGAGATGGTTGATAGTGCCATCTTTGGTGATCTCGATCTGTTTGAGATTCTTTCTAGCAGAAGCCATACCTTTCTTGATAGCTTCCGGGACTTCGGTGGATTTGCCAAGTCCATATCCATATCTTCCTTTACCATCACCGATGACGACAAGAGCGGAGAATCTCATTCTCTTACCACCCTTGACGACCTTGGTAACACGGGAGATTTTGACGACTCTCTCCTCAAACTCCTTCTCCTGTTGGGCTCTTCCGAAGCCTCTGGAGCGGTTGTTGTTTTGACGATTAGAAGCACGTCCGCTGTTATTAGTCTTAGCCTGTTTTTCAGCAGGTTGACTCTCAGGAGTGTTCACTTCGTTTTTCTCGATTTCTTTTTCAGCCATACGTGCCTCCTTAGAAAACTAATCCACCCTCACGGCAAGCATCCGCTAAAGCGGCGACTTTACCATGATAGAGGTAGCCGGAACGATCGAAGACGGCTTTGGTGATCTTCAAGTCAGTAGCCTTCTTGGCTAAGTCGGCGCCGACAGCCTTAGCAGCTTCGACGTTAGAGGGGTTCTCTAAATTGAGCTTAGCGGAAGAAGATGAGCATAAAGTGGTGCCATTTTCGTCGTCGATAAGAGAAGCGTAGATGAACTTGTTGGAGCGGAAGACGGAGATACGAGGGCAAGTAGCGGTACCAGAGATTCTGGCTCTGATACGCTTATGACGATGCTTTCTCCGAGCGTTTTTATCAAATGCAGTATACATGTTTCCTCACCTCCGTCACTTGCCACCGGACTGTTTCTTAGCAGAAGCAGGCTGACGAAGAGCGATGACCTCGTTCTTGTAGCGGATACCTTTGCCATGATAGCACTCGGGCTTGCGGTAGCTTCTGACCACAGCAGCAAACTGACCGACTTTCTGTTTGTCGATGCCTGAGATCGTGATCTCAGACTGCTTGACGGAGACATCGACACCAGCGACCGGGTGAACGACATCTTCGTGGGAATGACCGACGTGTAAGACGAGGTCATTTCCTCTCATCTCAGCACGATAACCGACACCTTTGATCTCAAGAACCTTGGTGAAGCCGTTAGAGACGCCTTCGACCATGTTGTTTAAGAGGGCTCTGGTCGTGCCGTGAATCATCTTATATTCATCGCTAGGACGGGTGACGAGAAGCTCGTTGCCGTTAACTTCGATATTAAGATGCTTGTTGAATTCTCTTGTGAGTTCGCCCTTAGGTCCCTTGACGGTGACGACACCGTCATTGACAGTGATTTGAACACCGGCGGGAAGAGCGATGGGTTTTCTTCCGATTCTGGACATGTTCTTTCTCCTTACCAAACATAAGCGACGACTTCGCCGCCGACGTTGAGTTTACGAGCTTCCTTATCGGTCAGAACACCTTTGGAAGTGCTGATGATAGCGATGCCAAGTCCGTTTAAGACCTTGGGTAACTTATCAGCAGGGACGGTGATACGTAAGCCGGGTTTAGAAATTCTCTTGAGGTTGGTGATGACACGATTTCCTTCAGAATCATATTTGAGGGTGATAGTGAGGGTCTTGTAGGATTTCTTCTCCTCAGGAGTGACTCTGTAATCAGCGATGAAACCCTCTTTCTTGAGGATTTTAGCGATCTCTTCGCAAGCTTTAGAAGTAGGAAGAGAGACCTTGGGCTGTTTGCTCAAATTGGCATTGCGGATGCGGGTGAGCATATCAGCGATGGTATCGTTAACCATAATTCTCGATTCCTCCTTCCTACCAACTGGCCTTGTGCATGCCAGGGATCTCGCCTTTGTAAGCCATCTCTCTTAAGCAGATACGGCAGATGCCGAACTTTCTGATGACGGCGTGGACACGGCCACAGCGAGCACAACGAGTGTATTTACGAGTCGAATACTTCTGAGGACGGGCACACTTGACGATTAATGCTTTTCTTGCCATGATGTTCCTCCTTATTTAGCGAAGGGCATGCCCAGCTTCTCAAGCAAGAAGTATGCCTCTTTATCAGTTTTAGCAGTGGTGACGATGACGATATCCATACCCTGAGTACGGGTGACTTTATCATAGACGATCTCAGGGAAGATCAGTTGTTCCTTGACACCGAGGGAATAATCACCTCTGCCATCGAAGGAATCTTTGGAGACGCCACGGAAGTCACGGACACGAGGGAGATCGATGTTGATGAATTTATCTAAGAAATCATACATTCTCACTCTTCTCAAGGTGACTTTGACACCGACAGGGACACCCTCACGGAGCTTGAAGTTAGCGATCGACTTCTTAGCTCTGGTGACGACGGGGTGTTGACCGGAGATGACTTCCATCTCTTTGACAGCTTCTTGGACATGCTTTTCGTTAGTTCCAGCATCACCAAGACGCATATTTAAGATGATTTTGACGAGCTTAGGACATTCCATGATGGAAGAATAGTTGAATTCTTTCATCAAAGCAGGGACGACTTCATCCTTGTAGAATGTCTCAAGACGAGAGATCACTTTCGCTTGTTGAGCGCCATTAGTTTTCTTTTCAGCCATTGTTACTCACCTCACTTGATGATCTCGCCGCTAGCTTTAGCATAGCGGACTTTCTTGTCTCCAGAGAGACGATATCCAACCCTGGTAGCTTTCCCGGTCTTAGGATCGACTAAAGCGACATTGGAGACATCGATAGGAAGGTTGATGTCGTTGATTGATCCTTGAGGATTAGCTTGGGTAGGTTTGACGTGTTTCTTGTGAACGTTGATGCCTTCGACGATGACCTGATGGGTCTTAGGGAGAGCTTTGGTGACCTTGCCGGTCTGACCTTTATACTCACCGGAGATGACGATGACATTATCACCAGTTTTGATTTTCATATCCGATCCTCCTTGACCATCAGAGCACTTCGGGAGCGAGGGAGACAATCTTCATGAACATCTCACCTTTCTCACGTAACTCTCTAGCCACCGGGCCGAAAACACGGGTACCCTTGGGGCTTCCATCCTCGTTGATGAGGACGACGGCGTTGTCATCGAAGCGGATGGTGGAACCATCTCTTCTTTGATAAGACTTCTTGACTCTGACGATGACGCCTTTGACGACATCAGATTTCTTAACTTTGCCGTTAGGGATAGCATCCTTGACAGCGCAGATGACGATGTCACCGACAGAAGCGTTTCTTCTGAAGCTTCCTCCGAGCATACGGAAGACTCTCACAGAACGAGCGCCAGAGTTATCAGCGACAACGAGATTTGTTTCATTCTGTACCATGTTATTCTCCCTTCTTCACGACAGAGACGAGACGGAATCTCTTATCGTGGCTTAGAGGACGGCACTCTTCGAAGATGACGGTGTCACCGACATGAGCGATTTCCTGATGATCGTCCACTTTGTATTTCTTGTGAACGAGAACACGCTTCTTGTAGATGGGATGAGCTTTGTATCTCTCAGTTTGAACTACGATGGTCTTCTGCATCTTATCGGAGACCACTACGCCCTGAAGACGTCTTCTAGGCGAAACTTTATTGTTCTCTTCGCTCATATCAGGCCTCCTGTTCTGACTTGGCACGTTTGCGTTCGTTTTCAACGGTCAAGCATCTAGCGATGTCCTTACGGACTTGGGTTATCTTCTTTCCGTTATCGAGCTGTCCGCTCTTGGCTTGGAATCTCAAGTAGAGAAGGTTCTCTTTGAGTTCGAAGACCTTGCCAGCGAGTTCAGCGTCGGAAAGCTTTCTCACATCTTCAATTGTCATAATTTATTCTCCTCCCCTTTCTTAACCACACGGGAAGTGACAGAGAGTTTGTAACCGGCTTGATGGAGCGCACGGATGGCGATTGAAGGATCGACACCAGCGACTTCGAACATGACGGTTCCTTTCTCAACGACAGCAGCCCAGGCTTCAACAGTACCTTTTCCGTTACCCATACGGACTTCAAGAGGTTTCTTGGTGATACCGAGGTAAGGGAAGATACGAATGAAGGATTTACCGATCTTTCTAGTATATCTAGCGAGGACGACACGAGCAGCCTCGATCTGGTGGTTGTTGATGTAGCCACCTTCAGTGGCGACGAGTCCATAATCACCATAAGCCACAGTGTTGAGACGGCTGGCTTTAGCGTGAGGTCTGATCAAGTGTGTTCTGCGCCATTTAGTTCTTTTCGGTTGTAACACTTTTATTCTCCTTTCGCACTAGTAGCCTTGTCCTTGTCAGGATTAGGAGTGGCTGCAGGTGCGACAGCTCTCTCTTGGTTTTGAGGATGATTTCTGTTGAAGTTACGACGAGGCTGTCTTCTTCCTCTGGTGTCTTCAGAAGCTGTCTTTAAGAGTTGTTCATAGTTTTCAGGAAGAGCGATCCAAACTTTGACACCGATGACACCATAGGTGGTATGAGCATCGACATGAGCATAATCGATAGGCTGACTTAAGGTGTGTAAGGATAAGACGCCTTCACGATGTTCTTCATAACGGGCGATTTCAGCACCGCCGATACGGCCTTTGCTCATGACTTTGACACCGAGAGCACCAGCCTTCATGACTCTTTGGATAGCCTTCTTTTGAACGACACGATTGCTCATTCTCTGCTCGAGCTGTTTAGCGATATCTTTAGCGACTAAGACAGCATCAAGATCAGGGCGATTGATCTCAACGACATCGATGACGATGTTGTTGTTAGCTTTCTTGATGTTCTCGGATAAACCGGCTCTGAGAGCTTTTAAGTTCTCGCCGTTTTTACCGATGACGATACCAGGACGAGAGGTGTGGATGATGACTTTGATCTTGTTCTTGACTCTGTCGATATCGATGTGGGAGAGGCCAGCATCAGCGCTGTTCAATTTAGATTCGAGATAATTGCGGATAGCGATATCTTCCTTGAGATAGACGGAAAATGTCTTCTTATCGGCATACCAGTGACTAGACCAATCACGGTTGATGCCTAAGCGCAATCCGTTGGGGTTGACTTTCTGACCCATGATTACTTAGCCTCCCTGTTCTTCAAAGTCACATAGATATGTGACCATCTCTTGACTAATCCAGATGCGGAACCTTTAGCTCTAGGCATATATCTCTTGAGCTTGATTCCATCGTTAGCGGCGATATAAGAGATGTAGAGATCATCTCTGTTCATATGGAAGTTGTTGACCGCATTAGCTTCACAAGACTTGATCAACTTCTTGATAGCAGGAGCACAGATCTTGTGAGTGTTATCTAAGATAGCGTAAGCCTCATCGATATCCTTGCCTCTGACAAGGTCGATGACCAGACGAACTTTTCTGGGTGTGGCTCCATAGTTTCTCAGGACAGCAGTGGCTTCATCCCTGAGGGGAAGGTTCTCTTGAGCAGCTTCCTCTTGTTGTTTCTTGGCTTTAGCAGAAGCTTTAGTTGCCTTCTTAGCTTCTTTGGAGGCGACTTCAGTTTCAGCTTCAGTCACAGTTTTCTCTTCTTTTTCAGCCATGTTTTAGCTCTCCTTACTTTCTACCGGTCGTGGAGTCATTGCCAGATTTGTGATGAGTGAAGGTGCGAGTGAAGACGAATTCACCTAATTTGTGGCCGACCATATCTTCAGTGATGTAGACGGGAACAAACGCTCTGCCGTTATGAACGGAGATGGTGTGTTCGATGAATTCAGGGAAGATGGTGGAACGTCTAGACCAGGTTTTGATGACCTCTTTCTTGCCGGTCGCATTTTGCTCTTGAACTCTCTTGAGGAGTTTAGGATCGCAATAAGGACCTTTCTTAAGACTTCTTGACATTTCTCATTCTCCTCCCATTACTTGCTGCGTCTTCTGACGATCAAGCGGTTGCTTCTCGCCTTCTTAGAGCGAGTCTTAACGCCCATCAATCTTCTACCCCAAGGTGATCTAGGAGCATCGTGACCGATAGGAGATTTACCTTCACCACCACCGTGGGGGTGGTCGTTAGGGTTCATGACAGAACCTCTGACAGTCGGTCTCTCACCGAGCCATCTGGTCTTGCCAGCTTTACCTTTGTGAACGAGGTTGAAGTCGTCGTTTCCGACAGTGCCGATAGTTGCTCTGCAGGTCAAGAGTACTTTTCTAACTTCAGAGGAAGCGAGACGTAAAGTAGCATACTTTCCTTCTTTACCTAATATTTGAGCGGAAGTTCCAGCAGCACGGCAGACTTGTCCGCCTTTGCCAGGTTGAAGCTCGATGTTGTGAATCAAGATACCTTCAGGGATGCTTCCGATCTCCATGCAGTTACCAGTGACGATCTCACCAGCTTTGCCGTCAGTGACAGTCTGTCCGATAGAAAGTCCCTTAGGGCAGATGATGTATCTCTTGCTACCATTCTTATTAATAAGAAGGGCGATACGGCAGTTTCTGTTAGGATCGTACTCGATAGCCTTGACTGTCGAGGTCTGTTCTCCGCTTCTCTTGAAGTCGATGATACGATACATTCTCTTGTTACCACCGCCGATGTGACGACAAGTGATGTATCCTTGAGAGTTTCTACCACCAGTCTTAGGGAGAGGTTTAAGCAGAGATTTTTCAGGAGCTTTCTTCGTGAGATCAGCAGTGGAGAGTGTGGAGAGATGTCTCATTCCCGGGGTGAGCGGGTTGTATTGTTTAATAGCCATAATTGTCTCCTATAATCGTGTTCTCGTCAGTCAGCGTAGGATTGCCTTTCCTCACTGGCGTAGGCATCCTGAATCTTACCGAGATCGAAGGCGGAATCGAATCTGACGATAGCTTTCTTATAATCGGCTAATTTGCCGGTGTAACGACCGACTCTTCTCTTCTTACCAGTGACGTTTCTGGTATTAACAGACTTGACCTTAGCTTGGAAGATGGCTTGGATAGCAGCTTTGATTTCAAGCTTGGTAGCTCTCTTATCAACAGCGAAGACTAAGGCGTTTTGACTATCTCTGAGAGCGAGAGTTTCCTCAGTAGCGATGATGTGCTTGAGGATGCTGAAGTCCTTGAGGATGACCGGTCTAGTCTGATAAGGAA
Organism: uncultured Clostridiaceae bacterium; assembly: GCA_964427595.1. Classification (GTDB taxonomy): domain Bacteria; phylum Bacillota_I; class Bacilli_A; order RFN20; family CAG-288; genus Enterosoma. The sequence continues at coordinate 25,085 of CAYRUQ010000014.1, forward strand.
CGATTTCGGGTTCTTCTTCAGTTTTGACAGTCTCTTCAACAACAGCCTTCTTCTTTCTGGTCTTCTTAGCAGGGGCTGCAGCTTCTTCTTGTTGAAGCTCTTCTTTCTTTTCTTCTGCCATTATTCAGCTTCCTCCTGGGTTTCTTCTTCAGTGTCGGTGAGATAATCACGAGTGAGAATCAGTTTGTTAGCGTTGAGGATGTCATAGACGGATAAGTTATCAGGAGTGACAACCTTGACAGAGGGGATGTTTCTGCTAGCTTTGATGAGATTTTCATCCCAGTAATAAGAGTCACTCTCTTTGTCATAAACAGGGTAGAGAACGAGAAGGTTCTTCTTTTCATCAGCCTTGATATCAGCGAGGGTCTTAGCGAAGTCTTTAGTCTTTGTAGAAGCGAAGCCTTCGTTTTCAAGAACGATGATGTCGTTACTCTGAGCTTTCTCGGAGAGAGCGGAGATGAAGGCGATGTAGGCTTCAGTCTTGTTCATCTTGAGACGATAGTTCTGTTCTCCGTTAGGACCATGAACGACGCCACCGTGTCTCCAGATAGGAGAGTTGGTGGTACCAGCTCTAGCTCTACCAGTTCCCTTCTGTCTATAAGGCTTGCGGTTGGTGCCATGAACTTGGGAACGATCGAGGGTGTGAGCGGTAGAGACACGACGATTAGCTAAATCTTTTCTGACTGCTCTTTGAATAGCGTATTGGTTGATTTCAGCGTTGAATAGGTCATCAGGAAGGATGACCGTGCCGACTTCCTTACCTTGATAATTAAGGACGGGAAGGCTCAATTCTTTTTCTGACATGTGGTTTCTCCTTCCTTATTATTTATTCTTCTTACCAGAGTTAGTGAGAGATCTGTGAGCGGTGTTCTTCTTCTGACCGATATCGATCTTCTCAGGAGCTAATTTGGAGAGGGCTTCAGCGTTCTTCTTTTCGATATCAGTGATGCTTTGAGCAGAGTAATCGACGATGTTGCCGACAGCGAAGGGCTTAACAGTTCTCTTGATAGCGGTTCTGATCTTGATGATGGAGAGGTTAGGTCCAGGGACAGAACCTCTGATGAGTAAGCAGTTCTTCTCAGGGATGACCTTGACGATAGGAAGATCGAGGATCGTTCTTCTCTTAGGTCTCCACTGACCAGACATCTTCTTACCAGCGTGAACACGGTTGTTGCATCTACCATTGGTAGCTAAGGAACCGATCTGTCTGTGATAACCAGAACCATGGGCCTTAGGACCGATGTGAGCGTGGTAACGTTTGATGATACCAGTGTAACCATGACCTTTGCTCATGCCGGTGACATCGACCATGTCGCCGACGTTGAAGATGGTGCACTCGATAGCGGAACCGACATCATAACCTTGGTAGATCTCATCACCCTCAAGTTCTCTGATGACATACTTGGGAGTGGTGTTGGCTTTCTTAGCGATGCCTAACTCGCACTTGTTAGCACGTTGTTCTTTCTTTTCTTCATAACCGACTTGAAGAGCTTCATAGCCGTCTTTCTCTTTGGTTTTCTTCTGAAGGACGACGTTAGGAAGCACTTCGACTACAGTGACCGGGTAGCAAGCTCCGTCTTCAGTGAAGACAGAAGTCATTCCGATCTTTCTTCCGATGATGGATTTCATAAATTCATAGTCTCCTTCCTGACTTAAAGTTTGATTTCAACATCGACACCAACAGGAAGTTCGAGAGTCTTTAACTGATCGATCGTCTGTTTGGTCGGGCGGTTGATGTCGATAAGTCTCTTGTGAGTTCTGATTTCGAACTGTTCACGAGAATCCTTGTCGACGAACGGAGAACGTAAGATGGTGAAGACCTGTCTCTCAGTCGGAAGCGGAATGGGGCCAGTGACTGTGGCGCCGGTCTTCCTAGCTGCCTCAACAATCTTGGTGACAGCTTGGTCAAGGACTTTGTGATCATAGCCCTTGAGACGAACACGGATGGTTTTGTTTTCTGCCATTTGTTTACCTCCTTGCCTAAGATCTTGTATAGGCTTCCGTTCAGTGTGAATTACCCGAGTTGTCGACAACCGCTGTCGGCGTTTCGGCAACTTCACACGTCAATACGGGCTGAATGGCATTCAGCGAGGAAAAGTATAAATTTTCTGCTAGTGTGATGTCAACAAAAATTTCTGTTTTTTAATTTTAATTATATATATTGAGACGTCGACAACCCTTGATGACGTATCGTAAGGCTGTTTTATAGCCTGTTTCCCACAAAAAATTTACAATTCAAATCTTGGTTTCGCCATCAAACAAACAGCAAAACATATTTCAAAACTAATATTTTCCACTACAAAAGGGCTAGCCTTACAGCTAGCACCTTCAAAGGAGGAATTACCACATCGAGATAACTCAGTTAAGAATAGACTTCTTGCTTTTTAAAATTGTGTCAGAATTTTGGTTATAAGCTTTAGCGACACACTTCCACTCACCATCAATCTTCAAAAGAAGCAGATAATCAGTGAAGTCGATTCTATCTCCCCAGCCTTCTTCTAAAACTCTGACGACTGCGACTGTCTCTTCTAAAGCGATGATGTCGATGTGAGATTTGAAATTCTTACCACCAGAGACAGTATCGACATTGTGATAGAACTGCTCGATTGATCCATGTTCTAACTTCCCATCAAAAAAGCCGAACAAAACAGCATCATCTACGAATAATTCTTTCGCATAGGAACTATTTCCTTCAGCGACACTTTTAGTGAATTTCTCTGCTACTTTATAGACTGCTTCATAGTCTCTGATTTTGCTTCTCATGTCATCCTCCAAGTTCTACCTGGAATATAACAAAGTATGTTATCTTTAACTAGTACGCACAATCAGGTACGATACTTTCCTTTAAGAAAGTATAGGGAGACATTTATGGGTGATAAAAGATGCATATCTGACGAGAATTTAGAGCAGACTGGTTTTTCCTACACACTCTCTTTAATCAACGGAAAATACAAGATGACTATCCTTTACACATTGATGGAATTTAAGGTGGTCAGATTCAACGAACTGAAAAGATACATTTGTTCCATCACTTACAAGACTTTAAGTGCTGCTTTAAAAGAGCTTGAAAAAGATAATCTCGTCTGTCGTAAGGAATACCCGCAGATTCCTCCTAAAGTCGAGTATTCGCTGACTAAAAGAGGAGAATCATTGATCCCGATTCTCGATATGATGTGTGAATGGGGAGATAAGAACAAACTCTAAAAGGAAACAGAAATATGCAGATAATACTCAATAAAAATTTAGAGAATAGAATCGAAGAGCTTCTCCGTCAGTTAGAACTAAATCAAGAAGCAGCTGATTTTTATAACTCTTATCTGGAAAACTCTTATGACTTCATCACCAAAGCGATGATTAATGACATCAAAAGTGATGGTAGCAGTGAAGAAGAAGCTTTTTATCAATGCATTTTAAACACGCTGGAAGTCACTGAAGATCAAGAACTTGAGATTTTAAAATCCACCTGTCAAATCGATAAAGTAAAACTTCTCGACGATAAAGACTATAGAAACGACCCTTATCTCAAAAACATCAATCCAGTTTTAAAAACTCAAAAAAGATGGAAGATAACCACTAACTACTACCAACCATATGAAGGTTTCATTTTTGATGAGATGAAGACTGGTGATAATTTTGCAGAGATATCATCGCTCGGTTTCTTCAACAATAAGTACACATTCCCAGAAGTTTTAAAAAATGATGAAGTCTTCATGCTCATCACTCCTCATGAGATAAACACGATGAGAAAGCCTCTCTCTTTAGCTAAAGGAAAGATCTTAGTCATTGGCTTAGGACTAGGCTATTTCTCTTACATGGCGTCCCTTAAAAAAGAAGTGAATGAAATCATCGTCATTGAGAGCGAACAAGAAGTCATCGATTTATATAAAACTTGTATTGAACCTCAAATTAAAAACAAGAAGATAAAAATAGTGAAAGCAGACGCTTTTAAATACTTACAAATAGAAGCTATAAAGCAGAACTTCGACTTTGCCTTCTTCGACATCTATCACAATGCGAGTGAAGCGATACCCTTCTACTTCAAAGCTAAAAAATTAGCTTCCAAACTCAAGAACACTGAATTCACTTATTGGATTGAAAATGACATAGTCTGTCTTCTTAGGCGCTATCTTTTGACATTAATTGCTGAATCAATAAATGGTTTCACAGACGAAGATTATTCATCTGTTTCAACACAGGAAGATGAAATCATAAATCATCTATATCAAGTAACAAAAGACACAGTCATTTCCAGTGTTGAACAACTCGAAGAATTTTTAAGCGCAGAAAATATTAAAAACTTGATCAACTGAAGAAACATTTTCAAATTATTAAATCAACTTTGTAGTAGGACAGAATCTAAATTTATAATGTATTTTTAGATGTCTTAACTTATTCAAAGCAAGCCAAATCAATATGATTTCGCTACCACAAATTCTAAACTTTAAATTCTTTATAACTAAAAAACTATCCCTAGAAGTTCTAGAGATAGTTTCGAAAGATAAGTGATGGAAATAATTAACTTACCAAGTGGGGCCGAGGAGACTCGAACTCCTATGATTGCTCACTAGAACCTGAATCTAGCGCGTCTACCACTTCCGCCACGACCCCGCAGATAACTAATATAAGACATCAATGGTTATTTTACAAACTTAAGTTTGATTTTAAAACGCATTAGAAAAGGGTGACAAACACTATGAGTTTGCCACCCAATTAACAAATCCTTGGGAGTTATTTACTGACCGGTGAAGAAGGCGACTATTTTGTTCCAAAGCTCGATGAAGAAGTTGATGAATTTGTCCCAAAATGATAGGGAGACATCCTCGACATTTAGATCACTAGATTCGACGACTTTCACACTCAAGAGTACCATCTCTTCATCTCCACTTTCTGCCTTTAGATATAGTCTCATCTGATGTAAACCGACCTCAAGTGAGTCATCTAACAACGGGCCTTCTATGATGGATTTCTCAGTATAATTCAGATTAGGAATAATACCTTGTCTTATGAGCGATTCAATCACTTCATCAAGAGATGGAACATTTCCTTTTGTCACTGTTATAAACGATTCTTTTGCAAAGAATACCGGGCCTTCATCATCTTGAACTATGATCGTGATACTAGAGGTAGCTATGTTTTGTGAGCTATCACTCGCTTGCACTTTTACCGCATAAACACCGATTTGATTCTCATTTCCTTTGTAGCCATTAGAAGTGATCTTTACTTCTATATTTTTATCCACCTCATCATAGGCAGTGAATAGATTAATGATAGCTTGCTCACTCATGTATTTATTAGGAGCTAAGATAAGTTCAGTTTGTTGAGCGATAATTTGAGGAGGAACATCATCATATAGCTGAAGAGTAAACTCAAGCTCAGATTCATTACCAAAGCTATCTTCTGCTTCTAAGATACATGAGAAGTCTCCTATCTGATAGTTTGGAAAATCACTTCCGCTTTTTAAACGAAAATCAGCATCAACTTCTGCATCATAATTGTCTTTAATCAAGAAATACTTATCGATAAAACTATCATGGTCTAATACTTCTTGATAAGAAGCTTTGATCGTTCCTTGACTGACTTGTTGAAGTGTCGGTGCTCTTTGATCAGCGACGGTTAGGTTTATAGTCACTTGCGATCTGTTATATGAAGAGTCATAGGCGACTAGATAAATAGTGAATTTAGAACCGATAGGAGCTGTGGAACCAAGTGTGAAATATTGATCTGGATCTTCGATGATCTCGACATGATTAGTGTCATCATCATACTCGTCTTTGTAAACGAAGGAATCTAAAAAGAAATTCTTTGAATAACAGGTGCCATATTGGCTTACTAGATTGTAAACAGGAGAGCTGCCAACATTGACAGTATAAGAATCTTTTGAGCAGTCATTATCGGTATACTCTTGACTCATCAATGGAACAGGATTAGCCACTTCACTAAAGATAGCTGCGTTAGTTATCAAAGAAGGTTGATCAGAATAAGTCACTCTTATGTAATTGAGCTGATAACCATCTTTCATACTGAAAGTGATCAAGACCGACTTACCTTCAGGCCAATAAGTCATAGCAGGATTGATCGGATTATCTTGAAAACTGCTATTGTAGATATAAAGATTAGTGACGCTGTTATAAGTGAAGAGCTTTTCGAAATTGAAAGCTTCTTTTCTGCCATCTAAATAGATATCACCTTGACCAGGAACATAGACAGACATCTCAAAGCCGAGTTTACCGACAAAATCAGCTTGCTTAAACTGAGTGATATTATCATCAAATTGTATGCTAGCCATAAAACGACCACTGCCATTCCAAGTGAGAGTAGGAAGTAAACTACCGGATGTATCACCGGCATAGCCACCTATTTCAGCGATACCCACATCGTAATAGTTCCCGTAAAATCCTTTCGGTAGAAAATTAGCCCCTTGTTTATAACTGAGATTTCCTTTCACACAGACGGAATTATAACTGCCATCATAATTCAACTTCTCTTTGACAACCTGACTATCAGTAGAACAAGAAGTGGTGATCAGAGAGAAAGACAAGGATGCTAAAAACATTAATGCTCTAGTTTTCTTCATATGCTCCTCCTTCAACTAGAGTTAGTCTGAAATTGCTATTTTGTTCAAAAAGAAAATATTGAGTGTGTTATAATTCTTGCGCTGCTCCCATAGCTCAGTCTGGATAGAGCGACCGCCTCCTAAGCGGTAGGCCATCGGTTCAAATCTGATTGGGAGCAAATAGATTTGTGCCCGTAGCTCAGCCCGGATAGAGCACAAGCCTCCGAAGTTTGTTGCCAAGGGTTCAAATCCCTTCGGGCACGTGATAGAAAAAGAAGATGAAACGTTTTTTGAAGTATCTAGCGAGTTTATCTAGAAAGAAGATTATCGGCTATTGTGTCTTAACCACTGTTTTGTTCTTATTTGGTGGTGCGATATTTTTAACAGGCGCTCTCTTCTTACCACCTAATCCCAATGAAACTCCCTCTTGGGCACTACCTCTTACTATCGCTGGTGCTGTCATTCTGGTTTTAGTTTTGTTTTCCATCCTCTTTATGAGCATCGGATCAAATTATGGAAACAAATACAAAGAAGAGGATGATAGAGCTGAAGTCGAGAGAGAAGAAGAAGAAGAAGAAGAAGACTCATCTGATACTCCAAGTTGTTAAATCTGCTATAATTTGTGAGTTCACTTTGTTGCCGACGTGATGGAATCAGCAGACATGAGAGGCTTAGAACCTCTTGGACTCATACTCCGTGCAGGTGCAAGTCCTGTCGTCGGCATGTAATGTATCTTGCGTCATGTATCACATGGCGTTTTTTTATTTTTTTAGACAAAACATTCTTACTCATTAAAATAAAGCTGTTTTTAAAAATACTTCTTATTAACATCAAATCTCTTCCTAATCTTATCCGTTTTCTATATAACCTAAACTTTTCAGCACTTATACTACCATTTAACTTTTATAGGCGATATTGATTG
>CAYRUQ010000015.1:0-32484 GCA_964427595.1 uncultured Clostridiaceae bacterium
GTCTGAGTGCCCCACTTTCTCTTGATTTAAGACGCTTTATTTTTGACGCTTACGATTCATTAGTTATCCCTTTCTTTTATTCATCTATCTTCATTCTAGCTTCTTTGAAAAGCCCAACAAGTTTCTCCTTGGTTTCCATGTTTGGTTCGAACTTTCCTCTTTCCCAACGAGAAATAGAAATAAAGCAAACATTTAATAATTTAGTAAGTTCCTCTTAGGTTAAGAATTTTATCTCACAGTACTCTTTAATCTTTTTGAGGGTATTCAAAAATATGTAACTTCATAATCACTAGATAATTTTTTAACATAAAATAGATTTAAAATCGAGATATGTGTGTGACTTTACGAGACTTTTTCACAAAACAACACAATCATTTATCTCCTGCTTCGGGTGTTTCGTTTCTCTAGTGGTATAAACGTTTATCTAGTCTCCTAATCGTTGAGCAAGTGGGTAAAATTCATAAATTTTGAGTTTTAAAAGTGACCTAAACCACAAAAGCAACAATTACAAAAGAAAAAAAGTCCCGATTTCTCGAGACTTCTAAATTCAATTTTGCCACAGCAGAGTGTATCAAAATTTAACTACAATTATGGGGCGGCTAATGGGATTCGAACCCATGAGTCAGCGGTTCACAGCCGCTTGTGTTGACCTCTTCACCATAGCCGCCATATATAGGCCGGAACTAGCCGGCCGATGAAAAATTCAAATCAGAGCTTACGATTGTAGTATTCAGTGATCTGAGCTTCGTTGACTTCACCAACGACTTCGTTTCTTTCAGGGAGACGGACGAAGGTGCCTTCAACTTTGTTGGTGTCGACATTGACGAAACCTAAGATGTTAGGTTTAGAAGCAATGCACTCTTTGACGATTTGAAGATTCTTTGAAGATTCTTTGAAAGAGATGACATCATTGATGGAGCAGAGATAAGAAGGGATATCGACTTTCTTACCATTGACGGTGACATGACCGTGGTTGACGAGTTGTCTAGCTTGTCTTCTGGTACGGGCAAAGCCCATTCTGAAGACGAGGTTATCTAAACGAGATTCAAGAAGTTGGATGAAATAAACACCAGTGACTTGCTCTTTGTTAGATTTAGCTTTGACGAATAAGTTACGGAATTGTTTTTCAGAGACTCCGTAAGTGAAACGAAGTTTCTGTTTCTCAGCCATTTGAGCTCCGTATTCAGTCTTCTTCTTGGGACGAGCTTTCGGGCTACCATGTTGACCAGGAATATAATTCCTGCGTTGTAATTCAGTGCCGTTTTCTAAAACGGAATAACTGAGTCTTCTTGAGACTCTCCAAACAGGTCCAGTGTAACGTGACATTTTTGTCTCCTTTCTGTAATACTAGACTGGCATTACATAAGGCGCCAACCCTATCTTTCCGGATGAACGTCGTTCGCCCACGTAGCAGGGCTACTTATATAAGGCGTCATCGGACGAAAGCATGTGTGACGTGCTACTAATGCGCAACGCATAATATATCAAAACGAGCCAAGACAGGCAAGAAAATCTTGCTTTAATTTATAAATTAATTAATCTATTTAAGATTGAGGTATTCAACTATGGGCTACGACTTTAAAACTATTGAAGAGAAATGGGAACAAGTTTGGGAAGATAAAAAGGTCTATAGAACAGATGTCTATGACTCTTCAAAACCTAAGTTTTATGTTCTTGACATGTTTCCTTATCCTTCTGCTGTCGGTCTTCATGTCGGACATGTCGAAGGATATACAGCTACCGATGCTTTAGCTAGGATGAAGAGGATGCAAGGTTATAACGTCCTTCATCCTATCGGTTATGATGCTTTTGGCTTACCGGCTGAACAATTTGCAATCAAGAACAATCAAAACCCTGGCATTTACACCGATAAAAACATCGACAATTTTAGAAGACAATTAAAAAGAATGGGTTTCTCTTATGATTGGGAAAGAGAAATAAAGACTTCCGATCCTTCTTATTACAAGTGGACTCAGTGGATATTCTTAAAGCTGTTTGAGAAAGATTTAGCTTATGAAGATTATCGTTTAGTCAATTACTGTCCTGCTTTAGGAACTGTCTTAGCTAACGAAGAAGTCATCGATGGTAAGAGTGAAAGAGGCGGTTATCCAGTTGAAAGAAGACCGATGAAGCAGTGGTGTCTTAAGATCACTAAGTATGCTGATAGGCTTCTTGAAGGCTTAGATGAAATCGATTGGCCTTCTTCTACTATCACGATGCAGAAAAATTGGATCGGCAAATCTAAAGGAAGCATCATCACTTTCAAAGTTCAAGGTTCTGAAGATACATTCGATGTCTTCACCACTAGAGCAGATACTCTCTTTGGTTGCACATATTGCGTCTTAGCTCCTGAGCATCCTTTAGTTAAGAAACTCACTAGTGAAGAATGCCAAGCTCAAGTTGATGAATATATTGAGAAATGCTCTCATAAATCAGATTTAGAAAGAACTGATTTAGCTAAAGAGAAGACCGGTGTTTTCATCGGTGCTTATGCGGTCAATCCCATCAATGAAAAAGTAGTTCCTATCTATATCGGTGATTATGTCTTAGCCACTTATGGAACTGGTGCTGTTATGGCTGTTCCTGCTCATGATCAAAGAGATTATGAATTTGCTAAGAAACATGAGCTTCCTATCATTAAAGTCATCGATTGTGATACTAGTGAAGCTGCCTTTGAAGAGGATGGTGCTCACATCAATTCTGATTTTGCTGATGGTTTAAATATCGAAGATGCTAAAAAAGCGATCACTGACAAGTTGATTGAAAAGAAGGCGGGCTCATATAAAGTCAATTATCGTCTTCGTGATTGGCTCTTCTCGAGACAAAGATATTGGGGTGAACCGATTCCTATCATCCATCTCGAAGATGGAAGCTTAAAAGCAGTCGATTATGATTCTCTTCCTGTCACTCTTCCTGAACTTGCTGATTACAAGCCGGCTGCTGATGGCAAACCTCCTTTAAGCAAAGCGACTGATTGGGTCAACGTTAATATCGATGGTGTCACAGGTGAAAGAGAGACTAATACGATGCCTCAATGGGCAGGTTCCTCTTGGTACTATGCTAGATATATCGATCCTCACAACGATGATGAGATCGGTGATAAAAAACTTCTTGATCACTGGCTACCTGTTGATGTTTATGTCGGTGGTTCTGAACATGCTGTTTTGCATTTGCTCTACGCTCGTTTCTGGCACAAATTCTTACATGATGAAGGTGTGTTCTCTTGTGATGAACCTTTCCAAAAGCTCTATCATCAAGGTTTAATCTTAGGCGCTGATGGACAGAAGATGTCTAAATCATTAGGAAATACTGTCTCGCCTGATCAAGTTATCGCTGAATATGGTGCTGATAGTTTAAGACTTTATGAGATGTTTAAAGGACCAGTGGATCAATCTTTACCTTGGTCAAATGAAGGACCTAAAGGTGCAAAGAGATTCTTAGACAAGGTTTATCGTCTTTATAGTGATGAAGAGTTCTTATCCAAGAGAACTGAAAAAGAGGTACCAGAACTTGATTATGTCTTCAACTTCACGATCAAGAAAGTCAGTGAAGATTTTGAAAAACTTCATTTCAACACCGGTATTTCTCAATTGATGATCCTTGTTAATGATCTTTATAAAGCTTCTTCTTTACCTCTTAAGATTCTCGAGACATTACCTAAGCTTCTCTTCCCTATAGCTCCTCACGTCTCTCAAGAATGCTATCAACTTCTCGGTCACGATGAGCTTTTAGATTTCACAGCCTGGCCGACTTATGATGAATCTAAAATTTCCTTAAAGCCAGTGACTTATGCGATTCAAGTCAATGGTCGTTTGAAGACTACTTTTGACTTTAAGAAGGATGCTTCTGATGAAGAATTAGAAGAATTAAAGAAAACAGTTTTAGAACTTGATCCTGTCAAGAATGCTTTAACAGGTAAAGAAATCACTAAAGTCATCGTCGTCAAAAACAAGATCGTCTCTATTGTCGCTAAATAAAAAGCGTCGATTCTCACTCGTTGATTTTTAGTTAGTGAAATCAAGACGTTTATAGACTACAACAAAAGAAAATAGTCAGGTCTTCCCTCATCTCCTTTGAAGGATTGACCTGACTATTTTTTATGAACTTAGAAATGTACTTCGAATAATCTTCAGAGAGCTAAAGAACCCATCGGATCCCAAGGTTCGAGTTCGATAGGATCACTTTCGTAGGCCTTGATTTCTTCTTCAGAGAGATATTTCTTGTTGACAATTATCTGATAAGTGAATTCGTTAAACCAATTATCGGACATGACATAGAAACCTTTATCACCGGTTTTATCGCCCCATGAGTTTTCGACTTTCCATCTATCAGGAAGACCTTTTTTATTGAGATTGACACCAGTTAAGACCATGGCATGAGTCATAAGTGATTCTCCATAATCGAGTCTTTGTGCTTTAGTTAAAGGGAAAGTGGTGGAGAAGAGTTTATCAGCTTGATAGGCATTTAAATCTAAGAAACCAGTGTCTCTAGTTGAGAATTGACCGACATCACTACCAAACCAAACTGCTTGATTGTCTTTTAATTGAGCGATAGCTAATCTCTTCAAATCATCGATAGGAAGGTTTAGATATTTAACTTGTCTTCCACCGACGACATTTCCTAAGAATTTGACGGTGAAGGAACGATGATAAGGTTTATCTGCAGTGGGGGCATTGATGACAGAGATGAAATCATCGAGGTTTAAGCCGACATACTTATCATAGAATTCTTGAGGTGTGAGATTCTTGATAGTGATGTATTCGCCAGCATCGTTTCTAATTTCAAAGTTGACCTTCTTAGGAGGTTTACCAAGAGAAATGACTAAGATTCTATAGATAGTTTTAAGCATCTCATTTTTTTCAGCTCTCAAAGTATCAATATCTCTACCAGCTTTATATCCATCTCTTAAGGTGCAGGCGTATTCTCTGAGCTTTAAAGTGAGATATCTATCTAAGGATCTCGTGTTAGAGGAGTTAGCAGTCTCGGGCATACATTGTTTAGGAACAACACCATACTTTTTAGTAAGAGAGACAAACATATCCCATTGACCACCATCAGCAACTGGGCCTTGAAGAAGAAAAGCAATCAAACGAGAAGAGTTTTCTTTATCAAGAGTGCTTAAGATATTCTCTAAGAAGTAGTTGCTCTTTTCTAACTTATCAAAGAATAAGGGGTAGTTTTGTGATAATTCGAAGTTCTTGAGACCAAGTTTTTTCATGACTTCGATACGGAAGACATTGGTAGCCGCAAACATCCAACAACGACCTGATTGTTTTTGATTGGTGATAGTGCCAGCTTCGACATTAATTGAAAAATTATGAGTCAATGTTCTTTCTAATTCGTTGTTGACACAGGCTTCAGCGATACCGACTCTACAAGCGGCGTTTTCAGCGATGAGGTTCTTTTCGTTTTTGTCGAAAGCTTTCTCAAATAAAGTGAGGTCTTTTAATTCGATGTTTTCTTTCATATTTATCTCCTTTTAATTAAAACTTTTGAAGAAGGTGTTGAAAGGTTCAATCTCAATCGGATTCTTCTTCTTTTCATCATATAAAGTCACATATTCTTCAGGGACATATTTGCGGTTGACGATGACTTGATAGACATACTCATCAAACCATTTGTCAGACATGACGAAGAATCCATCTTTTCCCGGTTCTTTCCCCCAGGAGTTTTCTACCTTGAAACGATCCGGTTTTCCTTCAGCATCAAGATTGACACCAGTGAAAGTCATGGCGTGATTGCAGAAAGAAGAACGAGTCGTGAATCTGTCTTGTTTGGTTTCTAAAGTTTTGACAGAAAGAAGCTCATCTAATCTGATCAGTCCACTAGCTAAGATTCCTTCTTTTCTTAAAGATTGTGATAAAACATCGCCAGCAAACCAGACAACCTCATTAGCCTTTAATGAATTGATAACAGCAGTTTTTAAAATATCAATTGGAACATTGAAGAAGATTACTTCATCTCCACCTTCTACATTATTGACATAGTGAGAATAATAACATTCTCTTCTTTGAAGATTCTTAAACGGGATATCAGAAAGAGGAATGTATTCATCTAAATCTTTCTCGATGTACTTTTTGAAGAAGGAGAGAGGTGTCTCTTTATCAAGGCGAATGAACTGATTATCTTTATCGACAATTTCTAAAGTGAAATCCTTGGGAGGTTTACCAAGAGAGATAACTAAGACTCTATAGACTTCAAGAAGCATCTCATCTTTCAGCTTAGCTAAATTCTCATTAGATAATTCAGATGCTTTTTCTCGTAAAATCAGTGCGTCTTTATGAAGAAGGTCACTTAGTAAAGTGTTAAGTTCATCAGTGGCTGAAGAAACATTTGTTTCAGGCATCGCTGATGAAGGGACAAGTCCATATTTCTTAACGAGATTAGTGAACATGATGAAATGTCCACCATCAGAGATTCCACTATCGAGGAAAAAGACATTGAGTCTTGAGTCGATCTCTTCGTCTTTGAGTTCAAGTATTCTCTCTAAGAAGAAATTCGCTTTCTCTAATTTGTCATAAAACTGAAGATAAGATTCAGAGAACTCAAAATTAGTGACATGAAGTTTGTTGATGATGATTGTTCTTAAGACATTTAAACCTGCGAACATCCAGCAACGACCAGACTTCTTTTGATTAGTTACATCACCGGCTTTGATGTCGATGCTGAAGATGTGTTTAGCATCATTTAAAACATTCTGATCAATCGCTGAATTGACTAAACCATTACGAGAGACAGTTCTCTGGCTGACTTGATCATTGTGGCTCAGCTTAGTTTCAAAATTATCGAGCTGAGAAGTTTCGATTTGTTTGCTCATCTTTGCCTCCAATAGTCCTGAGAGATGGAATTTCAGGTGCCTTAAATATGATATACTTTTATAGTTTTATTTTCTTAAAAATGCTTTGGAGTATTTATGACCGATTATTCAATTAAAATCGCTGAAGAGCTTGATCTTAATGCTGAAAATGTAGCCTCAGCTTTAAGTTTGATGGATGAAGGAAATATGATTCCTTTCATCGCTAGATATCGTAAAGAAGTCACTGGTGGCTTAAGTGATGAAAATCTCAGAAAGATTGCTACCAGAGCTGAATATTTAAAAAATCTAGATGACAGAAAAAAGACCATCTTCGCTTCTTTAGAAACTTTAGGAATCAAAGATGAGAAGCTTTTAAAAGACATTGAGGAAGCTGATACTTTAGCGAGACTTGAAGATCTTTATCGTCCTTATAAACCAAAGAAAGTCACTCGTGCTTCTAAAGCAAGAAAGGCTGGACTTGAAGGTTTAGCAAATTATTTAAAACTTGATAAAACAGGTTGTTTAGACGAAGAAATTGAGAAATATCTGACTGAAGGATATGAGACAAAAGAAAAGGCTCTTCAAGGTGCTAAAGACATCATCGCCGAAGATATTTCTGACAAAGAGAAGTATCGTACTTATATTAAGAATCTTGCCTTTAAAGAGGGCTTGATTGAGACTGAGAAACTTAAAAACGCTATATCTGATAAGTTTGATAACTATGAGAAATACTCTAGAACTATCAAATCTTTAAAAGGCTATAACGTCCTTGCTATCAACAGGGGCGTGAAACTCAAATGTCTCTCTAGAAAGCTGATTTTAGATGATGTGAAGATTCTTGAATACATCGAGAGAGGTGAAGTACCTTCAGATACTCCTTATCGAGATATCTTTTTAGAAATCATCGAAGATAGTTATGAAAGACTCATCCGTCCTTCAATTGAGAATGATATTTATTCAACCCTCTTTGAAAGTGCTTCCCAGGAAGCTGTTGAAGAGTTTAAGACCTCACTTAGAGCGACTTTATTAGTTCCACCATTAAAAGGGAGAAAAGTGGTCGGTTTTGATCCCGGTTTTGCTCATGGTTGTAAACTCGCTTTTGTCGATGAAAACGGAAAAGTTTTATACACCTGTGTTTTAAACAATCCTTTTGCTGGCGATAACAACAAAGCTGTAGCTAAGACTATATTGGTGAGACTGATCAATCTCTATAAGTGTTATACCATCGCTTTAGGAAATGGAACAGCTAGTCGAGAATCGGAAAGACTTCTTAAGGAAATCAAGAAAGAATCAATTCCTGAACTTGATATCGTCATCGTTTCTGAATCCGGAGCTTCTATCTATTCGGCCACTGAGTTGGCGGCTAAGGAATTTCCTAAGCTTGAACCTAATATACGTTCTGCTATCTCCATCGCCAGAAGACTTCAAGATCCTCTAGCTGAACTTGTTAAAATTCCACCTGAATCAATCGGTGTCGGTCAATATCAATATGATATCGACAATAAAGTTCTCTCGGATGCTCTTGGTGGCACTGTTGAAGATACAGTTAACTTCGTTGGTGTTATTTTGAACACTGCTTCTATCTCTTTATTAAGCTATGTTTCTGGTATCAATGCTAAAATCGCAGCTTCCATCGTTAAATACAGAGATGAAAATGGTCCATTTAAAACAAGAGAGGATCTCTTGAACGTTCCTTATCTTGGCCCGAAAGCGTATCAAAACTGCGCTGGTTTCTTAAGGATTCCAGATGGTGTTGAACCTTTAGATAACACTTCTGTTCACCCGGAGTCTTATGATGTTGCAAGAAAGATTCTTAAAGCTTATGGATGTGATTCGATCAGTGATGCTAGAGTTAAACTCTCATCTATCAGTGATAATGAAATTGAAACTCTTGCGAAAGATTTAAATGTTGGTGAATATACATTGACTGATATCATCAAGGAGTTGATCTCACCTTCTAGAGATCCACGATTAGAAGCAAAGACCGCAAAGCTGCTTGAAGGAGTAGAAGATATCTCTTCTCTTAAAGTCGGCATGATCTTAGAAGGAACGATCAGAAATGTCACTGGCTTTGGTTTCTTTGTCGACTTAGGAGTTGAAATAAACGGATTAGTCCATATCTCTGAAATCGCTGATAAATTCGTCTCGGATCCTCATGAGTTTGGAAAACCCGGAGATATCGTTAAAGTTAAAGTCATTGATGTTGATAAAAAAAGAGAGAGAATCTCTCTTTCGATGAAAGGACTCAAGCAAGATTGAGGCTTGACGTCTATAATTAATTTGGAGGTTTGTTATGGGTGATTATTTGATAGTTGGTAAGAGCAAGATGGGTAATCTTAATATAGCTACTTCAGTTTTTGAACAGATTGCGCTTGATACTCTCTCTGCTCTCTCTGAACGTGAACTTTCAGATCAGCTTCTTCTCTCTTACAAAACTAAGAAAAGCAAAGCGGAAGCTATCATCAATAAGAATGGAAAACTCTCTTTGAAGTTGACCTTGTTATTCGCAAGTGATTGTGATGTTGAGCAAGGCTCTAAGCTGATTCAAGAGAGAATTTATAATGCCATCAGTGAACTCACCGAAGTCAATAATATCACTATCGATATTTTAGTCAGTTCTATCATCACATTGAAGAAATGAAACCTTTTGAAGATGCACAAAGCTATCAGAAAGGAAGAAATACCTTTTCTCTGTTAGCTACTCTACCGATTTTACTTGTAGTCATCTGCTTGATAGGTGATATCTTCATTCAATCGACCATCACCTATGATGCCGAGACTGGTTTTTCAACTGCTTATACAGCTGGAATGCTCTCTTCTTTCTCATGTTTGACTCTTCTTCTTTCTTCTAACTCATTAAATGAGAGCATGGTTTCTTCTCTTCCAGCAGTCATAGATGTGATATATGCGATAGTGATGATCTTCTCTTCTTCTAAAAGCATCAGAGGTAATGAGAAGTTTTATCTAGTTACTTTGATCGCTTATGGAGTCGACTTTGTTCTACTGATACCTGTCAGTATCATCTCAGCTGTTGGAATCACTGAAATAACTTTGCGAGCTATTGATTATGCTCTTTTATTCATCATTCATGCTATCGGTTTAGGACTACTTGTTTATGGAGCCATAGTCAGAAAAAGACTGTCTTTATATGAAGAAAAGGAGAACATTCACCAATGAGATACTCAAGCCATGAAGAACGTGTCAAAGTCCTAAGCGCCTTTTATCAGCTCTTTCTCTTTCAAGAGAACAATGAAGAGTATGATCAGATTCAAGTGTTATGTTCTCAATATGATGTGGAGGATGTCCATGATGTTCCTCTTCTTTCAAGAAGCATTTATTTAAACGGGCTTCTTCATTATGATGAAATCATCGATAATATCTCTTCTCATTTAGTAAGATGGACTTTTGAAAGACTTGATAATGTCGCAAAAGCTATTTTAGTGATGGGTGTTAGTGAAGGTAATTATTTGAGAGATACTACTCCAAGAGCTGTTGTTTTAAATGAATGTGTGGAGTTTGCTAAAGAGTATTTGAAAGCTAATGATCACCGCTTCATCAATGCGGTTTTAGATAAAGCGGTTAAGAAAGATGCTTGATGAACATGTCTTAAGTGTCAAACAGTTATCTGATATTCTCAAATCCTGTTTTGACAATCCGTTATTCAAAAGCTTAAGTATTTACGGAGAGATTTATTCAGTAAACTTCTCCAACAGATTTTTATATTTAGATTTAGGAGATCAAGGTTTTAAACAATCAAACTCACCGATCATCAAAGTCGCTTTCTCATTGTTTTATGGCTCTCCATATGATTTTAGAAGTCTTAAACAAGGTGATGTCATCAAGGTTCACGGAAGTCTTTCCTATTATCAACATGGTTCAAGTATCACCTTTTGGGGTGATTCTTTTGAACTCATCCAAAGTCAGCAGGGAAAAGCATTACTTCTTAAACAACAGACTTTAAAGAAATTAGATTCTCTTGGCTATTTAGATAAAAAAGAAAAAAAGACGCTTCCTAAATATTGTAAGAAAGTGGCTATTATCACTGCCAAAGAGGGAGCTGCTTATCAGGATATATTAAAAACACTTCATGATCGTTTTCCAGTCGATAGCGTTCTCTTTCCTTGTCAAGTTCAAGGAGAGAAGGCTGCTTCTTCAATCGTCAAAGCTATCAATGAAGCTAAAAAGTATCAGTTTGATTGTTTAATCATCGGAAGAGGTGGTGGTTCCAAGACTGATCTTTCTTGTTTTGATGATGAGAAAGTCTGTCTAGCTATCGCTGAGTGTCCTTTTCCGACTATCACTTGTATCGGTCATACGATTGATATCGCAATCGCAGATAGAGTCTCTGACTATAGAGCAATCACACCTACGGAAGCTGCAAGTTTGATCAATCCTTCTCTAGATGATTGTGAAGAGAATATCCTCGCTTTAAAAGAAACTTTGAATAATCTTTTTAAAGAAAATATATATGCAGCTGAACAACAGCTTTTTTATTTCAAATCAAGGCTTGAATCTCTCTCGCCGAAGAAGAAGGTAGAGATAAATCAAAGAAAGCTTGATTCATTAAAGAGAAATTTAAATGACGCATTTGCTCTTGAAATTAAAAAGGCAAGAAGTGATATCTCTGACTTTAAAGGAAAGCTTTCGATGTCTTATCAAAATTTCCTTTCAATTAAGAAGAACAAGTTGAATGACTTAATCTCTTCCTTAAAACAGAAAGATCCATCTGTTTATTCAGGTTTAGCAAAGGTCTTCTCTAAAGGAAAACATATCACTTCAATTAAAGATATAAACAAAGATGACTCGCTTTCTATCACATTCAATGATGGAAAAGCGGAGGTCGTAGTCAAGGAGGTCGCACATGGCTGAGACAAAAAGTAAAAAGATATCTCCTCTTGATAAACTCTCATATCAAGAATTAGAAGAGAGAGGAGAGGAAATCTTAAGAAAAATCCAAGATGATAATCTTCCGTTAGATGAAGTAGCTAAGCTTTATCAAGAAGGCTTAGAAATCACTAAGAGAATGGAAGAGATGCTTAAGGTTCTAAGTTCTCAAGTTAAAGATGAGGTCAAAGAATAAGAAAGAAGCTGATAATAAATCATTTTTAGCTTCTCTAAGTGACGAGCAACTCAAGGTGTTAGCTTCTGATATCAGAGCTGACATTCTTTCTGCTGTCAATGTTAATGGCGGTCATCTCTCCTCTAATTTAGGAACGGTGGAATTGACGATGGCTCTTCTAAGGGCTTTTGATCCACTAGAAGATGACATCCTTTTTGATGTTGGGCATCAAACTTATGCTTATAAAATTCTCACTAATAGGAAGTTAACTAAATTAAGAAGATTTGGTGGGGAACCTCCTTTTTCTGATCGTTTTTCTTCTCCATATGATAAGTATTTAAACGGCCATGCTGCTACTTCTATCTCGGTAGGTCTAGGAATGGACATTGCAAAAAGACTTGAAAATAAGAAAGGGTATACGATCTCAATCATCGGTGATTCTTCAGTCTCATCAGGTCTTTCAATGGAAGCTTTAAATTTGCTTAGCACAATGAAGGATTCCAAGCTGATTGTCGTAATCAACGATAATGGTATGTCGATTGGAAAAGACATCGGCTTCATGGCTAGGAAGTTTCAAAAATTTAGAAACTCACGTTTTTATTTCCGTACTTCTAACGCCTTAGGAAGAGCGATGAGTAAGAGTAAACCTACTTGGAAGTTATTCTTACATCTGAGAAATTTAAAAGATAAGATCAAACATCTATTCATCAAACAGACAGTCTTTGAAGCGATTGGATTAAAGTATATCGGTCCTTTTGACGGACATGATTTTATGCATTTGGATTTAGCTTTTAGAAAGGCAAAAAGCATAGCTGAGAACTCCAGTGTTATCGTTCATATCATCACTAAGAAGGGGTTTGGTTATCCTGAAGCTGCACTTGATAAAAGTGGTGACTATCATGGTGTCGCTCCTTATTTTGCTGAACCTGCTAGCGTTATTCCTAAAAAGGACTTTGTTTTTCTTAAGAGTGAAGAGCTTGAGAATTTGATGGAGAAAGATGAGAAAGTCTATATCATCTCTCCTGCCATGGAGAAAGGTTCAAGATTAGAAGTCATATTTAATAAGTATCCAAATAGAACTATTGATGTAGGTATCGCTGAAGAAAACGCAGTTTCATTAGCTTCTGGATTAGCTTTAAAGGGACTTAAACCAGTTGTTGATATCTATTCTTCATTTATGCAGCGCTCCTATGATGAGATCGCTCAAGATATAGCAAGAGAAAAAGTCTCTGCTCTCTTCTTAGTTGAAAGAGCTGGGCTAGCTGGGGGTGATGGTTCTTCTCACCATGGTATTTATGATGTTGCTATGGTCAGATCGATTCCATATTCAAAGGTCTACATGCCTTTTGATGCTAAAACAAATCACGATTTATTTGAAAAAGTGGCTTTTCAGAATGATGTACCTGTTTTCATCCGATACACTAAAGAGAAAGTGATTGACTCTGAAGGTGGTGATTATCAATTAGATTATGTTAAGTATCAAGATAGTAATGCACCTTCTCTTGTTATCGGTATCGGTTCTAATGGATATAAGCTAGCTTTAAAATTCATGAGTGATAATAGTGTTGATCTAACTATGCTTGTTAATCTACTCCCTAATGATGAGATACTAGATAAAATCAATCTTTTAAAATATCAAAAGATATTCGTTTATGATTCTTATGGTATTAAAGAAGGAACCTGTTCTGTGATTTCTGATTATCTTCTTAAAAGAAAGTACCGAGGTGAATTTGTTCCTTATGCTTTCGACAATGATTTTGTAACTTTCGGTGAAGATGAACTTATTCTTAAGAGTCTTTCCTTAGATATCAAGTTTGTTTATCAAGATATTTTAGAAAAAACAAAAAGTGAGTAGATAACATTAATTGAGGTGGATTTATGTTGAATGAACTCAGCGTCAGCAATCTAGCTGTCATCAAAAATATCGATCTCGAATTTGTAAGTAAAGATACCGCTTTAGTTGGTGAAACTGGAGCTGGAAAGAGTATTTTGATAAACTCTCTTTCTCTTTTGCTTGGTCAAAAAGCTGATTACTCACTTTTACGAGATAAAAATCTACCATCAAAAGTAACAGCTTCTTTTTCATTAAGTGATGACTATATTAACAGACATCCTGAAGTTTCTAAGTTTTTAGTTGACGATAACTCTCTTCTTTTAAATCGGGTGATTTCACCAGATAAATCAAGCAGGTATCACATTAACGGAAAGCTTTGTAGTGCTAGTGAGTATAAAGAAGTAGTTTCTCATTTGATTGACATCCATTCTCAAGGGGCTAATAGCGATCTTTTTGATGAGAAGAAGCAGCTTTTTTATCTTGATTGTTTTGGTGGTAAAGAAATTTCCAAATTAAAAGAAGATTATTTAATCAGCTTGAATGCTTTTAAAGATAAAAAGAAAGAACTTGAACAATTAGAAAAGGATGCAAAAGAAGCTGACAGAAATTACCTCGAATATCAGATTGAGGAGATTAAAAAATATCATCTTAAAGAGAATGAGATTGAAGATCTCAATCAAGAATTTGAAGCTTTCAGGCAGAATGAAAAAATAAGAAGCAAATACGAAGAGTTAGTAAAACTCGAAGAGACTCAACCTAGTGATTTATCAACTACTCTTTCTTTGATGAAATCGAGATTAATGACTTTTGAAGATACGATTTTAAAAGAGAAGAGTCAGGATCTGATTGAAGATATCAACAAATTCATAAGTGATTTAAGAGTGTTTGATGAAGTATATGATTCCTTAGATATCTCTCTTGAAAGAATTGATTCCATCAACTCTCGTTTATTTGAATTAAGAAGCTTACAACGAAAATACGGCAAAACAACTCAAGAGATATTAGATAAACTTGCTTTTTATGAAAATTCATTAAGTAGAATCGATGAATTTGAAAGATATCAACATGATTTGAAAGAAGAATATGAAGTGTTACTTTCTGAAGCTACAAAGAAAGCTCAAATCTTATCGAATGTAAGAAAGCAGGTAGCTTTAAAACTGTCTAAGGAAATAAATGCTGAATTAGCGGAGCTCGGTCTACTCTCCGGTGGTTTTAGTATCTCTTTTAATGAATCTAATATGAATGAAGATGGTATTGATGATATCAGCTTTGATGTCTGCCTCAACAAAGGTATGGAACCTACGATGTTAAAAAAGGCGGCTTCTGGTGGTGAAGCTTCTAGATTGATGTTAGCTTTGAAAGTCGTCTTGAATTCACTTGATCCTTATGATGTTTTAGTTTTTGATGAGGTTGATACAGGCGTTTCTGGAAGAATCGCCTCTTTAGTCGCTTTAAAGATAAAGAAGTTATCTTCTTCATCTCAAATAATAGTAATTTCTCATTTACCGCAAGTGGTAGCTTCTTGTGATTCGGTTTATAAGATTTATAAAGTCAGTGACGATAAAGAAACTGAAACCAAGATTAAAAAGTGTGAAGGTGATGAGGTTTATGAAGAGATCGCAAGATTGATCTCTGGAAAAGAAGTCACCCCTTCTGCTTTAAAACAAGCCGAAATTTTAAGAAGAGAATATTTTGATGAGCAAAAAGATAGTTCATATTGATTTAAACGCCTTTTTCGCTCAAGCCGAGATTCTTAAAGATCCATCTTTAGCTGATAAACCTATCGCTATCGGTGGTGAAGCTAAAAGAAGCGTCGTTTCTACAGCTAGTTATGAAGCTAGAAAGTATGGCGTAGGTTCAGGGATGCCGGTTAGTGAAGCTAAAAGGCTTTGCCCACAGCTGATTTTGATATCTGGGAATTATCATTATTATTCAAATTTATCGCATAAGTTTTTCGGCTATTTACATGCTCTTTATCCGATTATGGAGAAAGCCAGCATCGATGAATGTTATATCGATATGACTGATGAGATTGATAAAGAAGATGCTTATGGATATCTTTTTGATTTGCAACTAAAGCTTTATAAAGTCACTAGACTTAAATGTTCTATCGGTATGGGAAGCAACAAATTTCTCGCTAAGATGGGATCTGATTTAAAGAAACCGCTTGGTCTTACAATTATCGAAAAAGAAGATATTGAAAGTGTACTTTGGCCTTTAGATATCTCCAAGATGTATGGAATTGGGAAGAAGACTGCACCAAGACTTAAAGCATTAAGTATTAATACAATCGGTGATTTAGCCAAAACAGATTCTTTAGAAGTTAAAACACTACTGGGTTCAATGTTTGAGTATTTCAAAGGAGAAGCAAACGGCATCGGAGATGATTTTGTCGATACTTCTGCTTATGATCCTAAGTCAATATCAGCGGAGAGAACATTCCATGAAGACATCAATAGTTATGAAGATATCAGGACTGTCGTTTTAGAGTGCTGTAAGGAAATATATGAAAAACTAATAAAGTATCAAAAGGCCGTTCTCTGTTTAGGTATCAAATTTAGAAGACCGAATTTTCAAACTACCAGTAAAAGAAGGACACTTGATAAAGCAATCACTACTGTTGATGAACTTTTTTATGAAAGCATGCGATTAGTAGATGATTACTACGATGATAAACCCTTGAGATTGCTAGGAATCTCATGTGAAAAAGTCATCGATAAGAAGGATCTTACTGATGAAGCTTAGTGAAGCTAAAAACAATTATTTGACCTTCCTTTTGATTGAAAAAGGAGATGCTAAGGTCACTGTTTCTTCATACGAGAAAGATATCGAACAATTCATTGAGTTCATCGGTGATAAAGAAACAAATGAGATCAGAGTGGATTCTGTATCTGATTACATCGCTTTTCTTAGTGAAAGAAAGTTATCAAGAAATACAATTGTCCGTAAGTCTACAGTGATTAGAGGATTTACTAAATATCTTAAAAATGAACATCTGACTGATATAACAATCGCTGATATCGAACTACCTAAAAGAAATCGAAGGTTACCTAAATACTTAACGATTGAAGAAATATCTAGCATTTTGAAATATTTCATCGACAATAATGAACCAACTTATTATTTGATGATGGCTATACTTGTCACTAGTGGCTTAAGAGTTTCTGAATTAGTAGGGCTAAGAGTTGATAACATCAACTTGAATGATGGTTATCTTAAGATTAAAGGCAAGGGAAACAAAGAGAGGATGATTCCTCTAAATGATAATCTAAGCAATACTATCAAAGACTATTTAGAGCAGACTAAACTTAAAGGAAAGAAGAAACGTATTTATCTCTTTTCGCATAAAAACACAAAACCTTATTCAAGACAGATTGTGTTTATAAAACTTAAGGAATGTGCGAGAGCAATTGATTTGAAGAAGAACATATCTCCTCATACTTTAAGACACACTTATGCTAGCTTGCTTTTGAATAACGGAGCAAAACTTCGACAAGTTCAAGAACTATTAGGACATAGTGATATTTCGACAACCGAGATTTACACGCATTTAACCGATAAAAAGATACGTGACGAATATGATTTAATCATGGAAAGATAAGGATATTACTAAGAAGCAATTGCAAATAAAATAATGTAGTTGTCTTTAAAAAAGAAAAGGTGAGTTTAAATACTTAGAATGGTTTAGCAATGAATTTGAGAAATGTGATTTTTAAGTGTTTTTTTTGTTAAAAATTGAGCCTAACATAAGAGATTTTTTAATATTCGAGTTAGGCTTATAGCCATGGTCATATCAATTGATAAAGTATTAAAAAGAAACTATAATTTACAAACGAAGGAAGGTTATTTATGAAATTTAAAAGAATCTTTTTAATCGTTATGGATTCTGTTGGTATCGGAGCTGCTGATGATGCAGCTAAATTTGATGATGAAGGAAGTAATACTTGGATTCACACTGCGCAAGCTTGTCATGGTTTGAAGGTGCCTACATTAAATTCACTTGGTATCGGTAGCCTCGCTCCAATCGAAGGCACAAGCGAAGTTTCTCATCCCCATTCTTTTGTTCAAACTCTCCACGAAAGATCAAATGGAAAAGATACTTTAACTGGTCATTGGGAAATGATGGGCATATTAACCCCTAATCCATTAATCACCTTTACTGATACTGGTTTTCCAAAGGAATTAATGGACGAATTATCAGCTAGAACTGGAAGAAAACTTCTAGGTAATTATTCTGAAAGTGGCACTGTTATCATCGAAAGACTTGGTGAACAAGCGATGAAAGAAGGTGCACTTATCGTTTATACTTCCGCCGATTCTGTCTTGCAGATAGCTGCTCATGTTGGCGTAATACCTCTAGAAAAATTATATGAATATTGTGAAATTGCTAGAGAGATCACTTTGCGTCCTGAGTGGCGAGTTGGTCGTGTTATCGCTCGTCCTTTCTTAGGTGATAACGCTTCTAATTTCTATCGTACCCCAGACAGAAGAGACTACGCTTTAGATCCTTCTGGCAGAACTGTTTTAAACGACCTTCAAGATTATAAGTTTGATACTATTGCCGTCGGCAAGATCCACGATATTTTCAACGGCGTTGGTATTACTGAATCCATCCACACTGTTTCTAATGATGATGGTATGGAGAAGACTATTGCTATCGCAAGAGATAGAGATTTTACTGGATTGTGTTTCGTTAACTTGGTTGAATTTGATTCAGTTTATGGTCATAGAAGAAATCCACTTGGATATGGTAAAGCTATTGAAGATTTTGATAAACAGCTAGCCACTTTATTACCGCTTCTGAAATCCGATGATCTTCTTTTAATCACTGCCGACCATGGCAATGATCCTACTTTCCATGGAACTGATCATACTAGAGAAAGAGTACCTCTTATTTCTTATTCTTCACAATATGTTAACGGAACAAAGCTTGCAGAACGCACCACTTTTGCGGACATCGGTAAAACTATTCTTGCTAACTTTGCTCTCACACCTTCTGAAAACGTAATTGGTGAAGTTATTAAGGAATTGTTAGATTAAAAAATCTAATTTTAAAATGGAAATTGTTATGAATAGAAAAATATGTTCTTTAGTCGCCATTTTAAGTGTAGTGGGCCTTGTTTCTTGTAGTGAAGCTACTTCAAATAATAGTTCTAATAGTGATTTATCAAGCTTAACTTCATCAGTTTTTGATTCAAGCTCTGAAAGCGATTTAAGCACTGATGGCGAAGCAGACGAACCCTATATTGATTATTATGTTTCATCAGTTTCTGATACTTCAGCTTCTTTGATTTCTGGTCTTTATAATGGCGTGGAACTAGATTATGTCATATCTTCTTATCCAGTTATATTAGCGGCCAGAAATAGCTCTGGGAAAGACCTTACTGAGATTATTAATGTTGCTGAAGAATTCGGAGAAAAATATGGAACTGAGGGCTTTCCTCAAGCTGGTTTGTTTATAAAAACTGATTTAGATGAAAATAATGATGCTGATACTATCACCGCAATCAAGAATTTCTTAGGGACTTTTGATAATGATGTCGTTGATATCATAAATGGTGCTACTAATGCGGTAGCTTTTATGAACGAATACAGTAATGATTCCACAACTCAACAAGCAAGATTTGGTTTTGCCTCAAGTGTTTTAACTTCATCTCAAGCTGAAAATAAATTAGCGTTTATCTCGGCTGATGATAACCCTAGTTTAGAAGAGCTTTCTGTATTTGAAGATCCTCTTAATCTTACTTATAGTGAGAATCAACTTTCTTCATATTATCCGACTAATTACACAGGTGATAGTCAGTATGAAATTGTTGAAGAATTAAACTTTACGATTACTTGTCCTCAAGGTGCGCCGGCAGCTACTTTAGCTCGTTATGCAACTTCTGAGAATGCTAATATTGTCGCATCTACTCAAGTCAGTGCCGCTTTCGCTACTGGTGAATCTGATTTCATAATTTTTGACTCAGTAAATGGACTTAACCTTGCAGAAATGTACTGCAACAATTATAAGTTAGTTAGAATGGTTACATTTGGTAATCTGTATGTTGTTGCTACTGGTAATGATGATAATGGTCAGTTAGATAGAACTGATATAGTTTTATCTTATGGACAAGATAATGTCCCTGATTTAGCTTTTAAGGCAGTTTATGGTGCTTGATTAGTATGAAGATCTATAAGGATTTATTCAGTAAGTTTAAGAAACCACTATTTATCCTTATAGGTCTTTTTTTGTTTGTAATTATCTGGGAAATAATCGCTTTTGCAACTGGCTTTTTATTCTTGCCTGAGTTTTTCTCCTGTTTAGGAACGATGTTCTCTCTATTTACTCAAGCAACGACATTTTCTGCTTTAGGACACACATTACTATTTTTGGTAATTTCATTAATTATTTCTCTCGTTCTAGGTGTTCTGTTGGGGACAATAGCTGGATATTACAAGCGTGTTGGTGAAGTTTTGGCTCCTTTAATTACAATCTTAAGGGCTTTTCCAACTATTGCTTTAGTTCTCTTACTTGTTATTTATGTGCCTAATTTTAGTCTTTATGTATGTGGAATGGTGCTATTCCCGATCATTTATCAGGCTACATACGATGGTACAAAACAAGTTTATGAAAATTACCAAAATCAGATTTTATTGGAAGGTAAAAATCATTTGAATGTAATTACAAAGCTAATCTTACCTCTCAATATTAACAACATATTATTAGGGTTGGTACAAGCGTTCGGATTGGGTATAAAGATTCAGGTTATGGCTGAAACTTTCGGATATTCTGTGAATTCACTGGGTATCGGGAATTATATTCAACTTGCCTATAGGAATGTGGAGTATGAAAAAATGATGGCGTATGTTTTGATCTGTGTTATTCTTGCACTCCTTATTGATGGGCTAACTTACCTTTTAAAGCGAAAATTATTGAAGAAAAATAAAAATAATAATTGATAGTAATAATTTAGTGCTAAAATAATACTATATTCCGAGAATTAAATTACCAGTTTAAAAATAGTACTAAAATTTAAATTACTAAATAAACACAGTTTATTGGAGATTCTAAATACTATCTGGTTCAATTGATTAAACAAAATATATATTATACGAAGTAGATTAAATCTCGAAATTTTAACATGTTTTATGCAATGGTCTGTATTTAGTACTACTTTATTACTAATTTATAATTAACGTAAATTTTTATCGTCTAAAGGGTGATGGTGTTAGTCCCACTCTTTTAGTTTTATATTCTAGTACTTTAGTAGTTAATTAGTGCTAAGTTTGAACTAATTAATTTTCTTTTTATGTGGTTTGCTAACATAAAACTCAAGTTATTAATTCAAGGACAAATTAGCACTAAGAAACCACCAAATTTCAATTTTAATGAATTAGTATTAAATTAGCACCAATAGGCCACTAATATTCTTTTATTAATTCTTTTACAAATTCTAGTGCTTTATCACATGTTTTGGCTAAATCATCGAAGTATTGTTCAGCGTTTTCTCCACTTTCAACTTCATCAGATATAGTTCGAACAATAGCATATGGTATTTTTGCTAAATAGCATGCTTCCCCAACTGCTGCTGATTCCATATCGATTGCAATTGGATTATCGAACAATTCATCTAGTTTTTTAGGACAATTTTCTTTCGTAATAAATAAATCACCAGACAAAATTAATCCTGTTTGAATCCTTTTTTTATTAGCCAAGTCAATGATTCTATCATCACATTCAAAATAAAGGGGCATTCCATCCAATTGTCCTAATGAACATTCTTCAATACCTCTTAAATCAACATCATAAAAGGCTGTCTTAGACGCTATTAAGGTACTTAATCTCTTAATTTTATGATTTAGAGCACCTGCTACACCCGCATTGATAACTAAATCAAAATCAAAAGCGTTTAATATTGCTCCTAAAGTGAAGCACATAGCACCCTTTCCAATACCACTTTTGACTATTGTTATTTCTCTATCATCTAATTTCTTTTTGTAATAAGAAACAGAACCATGCTTTCCACTTTCTGAACTAAGATATTTAATGTCTGCATCCTGGACTTCAAATACTTTTTTAACTGAAGCTAATTCGGATTCAGTTGCGACAGCGATTAAAATTTTCTTATACATTTCTTTGACTTTCTGGTCTCTTTCTCTTGCGATAGACAGGCTCTTTATCAACTTCTATGCATTTATGAGGACAATCTTGGTATAAAGAATCAAAGTCAACACGAACTCTCTCTTCACGTGTAAAAAGTTGAATGACGATGTCTTTAGCATCAACTAAAATCCATCTGGAACCGTTTTTCCCTTCTACGTGATCAAGTTCTCTGTAGTTATCGTAAAGACTTTCCTCAGCTGTTTTTACTAAGTTTTCTAGTCTTCTTTCAGTTTGGGCAGAACAGACGATGTAATAAGAAACATAAGGAGTCTTAGATCTAACATCGTAAACTACGACGTCTTCAGCGTAGTTCCAAGAAAGGTCAGAAGCGATATAAATCGGTCTTCTAGCAGTAATTCTTCCTCTATCTTTTCGTTCTGTTTTTGGTCCTTTAATCTTCGGCATTAATACCTCCTATTTATTTATGTACATTGAATACATTTCTATAGAAAAAGGATTAGTGTGGAAACCTTTGTTTATCTCATTTAAATATCTAACTTGATCTTCTAAGACCATTTTAAAACCTTTATCTAAATCAGCAAGAGCGGTCTTTCTCATTTCTAATGTGTCGTAATCTCTTAGGGGTTCTACTTTATCTGCTGTATAAACACATTTTTCCATAAGAGACATATCAGCTTTACCGGTACAATGGAACAGAATTGAATCTAAGATCTCTTCATCTTCTACTTTAAAAGTATTTTTAGCAATATCTCTTCCTAAAAACTGATGGTATGAAAAAGAAGGGAAAGAAACATATTCAGGGTATCTTTCTTCCATTAGTTTTCTTTGTGTAGGTTTATCAAGATCTTTTGCGATGTCATGATAGAGACCCGCTTCAAATGCTTTGTAAGGATCTAGATTATTACAAACAGCAATCTCATATGCGGTTTTTGCAACCGAAACAGAGTGATCAAATCTAGCTCTAGATAGCCTCTTCGTAATCTCAGGCATAAAATAAAGATTATTCTCGACAATGTACAAAAGAACACCATATGGGGCAGATAGAAATTTACCACTCTTAATTTTGCCAGAAGAAATGTTAATATAACTATTTATTGAAATTGATAAGTTGGTAATCTTATTATTCTGTGTTTCTTCGCCTGATCTTTTAATTTCAATAATCTGAACATCTCTTTTCAGTTTATCGCTTTGAAACCAAGAATCTAAACGGGATAAATTATCGCTTCCCATAGCAAGATAAATCTTACTATTCCAATAAATTTCCTTGTAAAAAGAAGTGACTAATACAGTAGGAACGAACTTTAA
Source organism: uncultured Clostridiaceae bacterium (assembly GCA_964427595.1). Lineage (GTDB taxonomy): Bacteria > Bacillota_I > Bacilli_A > RFN20 > CAG-288 > Enterosoma. The sequence goes on from CAYRUQ010000015.1 coordinate 23,102, forward strand.
TCCAGCTTCTAAAGCTTTTGGGTATAACACTTCTTCAACAGAAGAAACTTCAACATTAGCAAGATCTTTAAAAGCTAATTTTGTCATCTTCAGACGGTCTTTAAAAGAAGTTAAATTAGTTTTAGAAGGATGATTAAAAACAGGTATAACAAAAACTTTAGAAGGCTTATAAATCTCCTTAAGTCTTTTAACTATCTCAACATGAGCGTTAGTAGGCGGATCAAATGTGCCACCGAAAATAATGATATTATTCAGAGATGATGTTTCCATCTTTCTCGACTAAAACAGTGATATTCTCAGGAGTATAGACTATTAATTTCTGATTGTTTCCAGTGAAATTAAAATAACCTAAGCCAACAATTCTAATTCGATATGAACCGCTACTATCAGCTTCAATTTCATGAGGAGTCAAGTCAGCCGTAGATTTGATCTTTTCGGTAACTGCAAGAGCATTTGAATCATTAGCGATATTAGAAAGTTCACTATCAGCTTTATTTAACTTTGCACGATAAATAGTGATGTCATTAGATTTATAGAAAGTGAAATCTGTCTTATGACCAGAGGTGAAATCGATTCTAGTGAGGTTAGAAAGAAGGAAGGATTGTTCGGGTTTAGCTGAGTAAGTCTCAGGTTTAATCTCATGTCTAGGAATGACAAATTTCAAAAGTTTAGGTTCAATGAATGAGACAAGCGAATGACTATTATAGATTCCAGGTATATCAAAGATATATGAATCATCATCAAGCGGGATAGAAACAACTGAGAGATTAGTTCCCGGATAAGGAGCAGTTTGAACCATCTTGCTTGTCTTATTGGTATAACCTTTAAGAAGATTAGAGATGAGAGAAGTCTTTCCAACTTGATATGCACCGATGACATAAACGGATTTACCATCACGATATTTGTTAATCGCATCTCTAACACCATCGATATTAGAAGCGATGGTGGAAGTGTTGGCAGTCAAGATGATATCAAGCGGGTGAATGTCTTCTTTTTCTAACGCTTTAGCGACATAAGTCTTGATCTCACCATCAGAGTAGGTGGAAGGTAAGACATCCCTTTTAGTGACGACAACGATGACCTTTTCAGGAAGGAATTTACCAAGATCTTTTAAGATAGATCCAGTCAAGCAAAAGGCGTTTAAGACATAAATAGCCAAAGCATCTTCTAAAGAAGCTTGATTAAGAATAGTTATATAGTCTTCATTGAAGTCATATTTTGGAGTATCGCATTCAATAAAGTGTCTAAGCTTATAACAACGCTCACATAAAACTGCATCACCTTGATTGAATTTCTCAGTGGTGACATAGCCGTTTTCGGAAGGATTCTTATCTTGTAAGATAGCGCCACAGCTATAACAACGTCTCACTCTAATTTCAGCGGTAAGGCCAGAGTTTTTAGCCATATTCAGTCCTCCTTTCTTCTAGGGCATTCGATTCCAAGAAGATTCTTTTTAGCCCAACGGGCACGAATGAACTTATCTAACTTACGGACATATCTTGTTTGCCAGTTATCTTTCTCAGTGATCGGTTCAGTTAAGACTAAACGTCCTTTCAGTTTCTTAGTATAGATACGATCAGTGAAGATTTGATCACCGATAAAAAGACAATCATCGACATTCAAATTCAGTTTCTTTAAGAACTTTTTTACCTTAAACCCAGCATATTTGAAAGCGAAAGATAGATAAGTAACTTTCATTCTCTCACAATAAGGAGCTACTCTTTTTTTAGTGTTGTTAGAGATGATGATGAACTGGATAGAAAGAGATTCAATCTCCTCTTTTAGTCTCAAAGCTCTTTCTGAGGGAATAAAGCAGTCAGCGGGTTCTAAAGTGTTATCAAGGTCGACGATGAGCGCCTTGATTTTCAGCTCTTTGAAGAATTGGGGGTCGATGTCATACACGCTTTTAGCGTGATAAGTGACTTTGGGCTTTTTCATCGCAGTTTAATTATATCAAAACTCAGCTTAATTTAACTTACAGGCCTTTTTCAAAGAGGTCGAAGAGAGAAAGTTGAGTATCAGCTTTATCAACCGTTGCTTTTGCAGTGCTAGCTTTAGGTTCCCTCGGAGTTTCAACTTTGAAATTTTCATCTAGAACAAAACCATTATTATGGACACCAACAACATAGAGATTGTCCTTAGTGATGGCAGGGATGTTAAGTCTCATCTCAGAATTAAGATCAATCGGTGATAGCTCGCCTAAATCTAAGGCGATAGTTGATTCGTTTGTACTTAAGAATGCGTAATTCTTCTGTCCTTTAACCTTGGTAATCTTAGAAACAGAAGTGATGATCATCGGACCACGTTTGAAAATCTTGACCAAATTGGTTTTAGGACCAAGTCTTTCACTAACATCAATTTCAGAAGAATAAATCAAACGAGCAGCACCCTTCTTAGCCACGACTAACAGAAGAGTAGCTTCTCTAGGAGCAAGAGAAATCATAGAAACCAAAGGTGCATTGTCAACCGAGGAAGCGATAGCTTTAACACCCATAGCTGAGGGACCAACTAAAGGTACATCACTTTCGTTAAAACGACTAGCTCTTCCTAAGTTATCAACGACGATTAAATCAGAGTTACCAGTTGTAAGTTCAACTGCGACAACATGATCTTCGTCGTTAAGAAGCTTACAGGCTTTTAAAGGTCTCTTGGTGATCGAATCTTGCTTAAATTCAGCTAAAGTCGTTCTCTTGATCTTATTTTGAGCAGTTAAGATAGCGACATTGATACCTTCTCTAAACTCATTGAGTAAAAAGCATTTGACGATTTTTTCATTCGCTTTAAGTGAGATGAGATTATTGATGTGCTTACCTTCTTCTTTCCACTTGTTATCTAAAAGCATATGGACAGGAAGATATCCATAATTGCCTTTAGCAGTGAAGAATAAGAGGAAGTCATGCGTCGAACATTTCTGTAAGAAAACGAATTTATCACCTGCTTTCAGTTTAGGAATATTTAAAGGATCATCAGGTTTAGCGTCTCTAGAAGAGACATAGGATTTAACTGATGAACGCTTGGCATAGCCATCAGCAGTAAGGGCGACATAGCAATCTTCCTTAGCGATAAGTCTAGTTTGATTTACGACATCAAAGGAGAGCTTCTGGTCAAGAATCTCTGTCTTTCTAGGAGTTGAAAATTCTTTGGAGAGCTCTTTGAGATTATTGATGATGATCTTATCGAGCTTTTCACTATTAGAGAGGACTTCTTTGTAGAAAGCGATATCTTTGTTGAGTTTGTCTTTCTCTTCGTTGAAAGCGAAAATATCTGGTTTAGAGAGACGATATAAGGGCATCATGGCGATGGCTTCTGATTGTCTTTCAGTGAAGCCATAGTCGTTTTGTAACATCTTCTTGACGCCTTCTTTACCATCACACTTTTTGATCTTCTCAATGACCTCATCAACGATGGGATAAATCTTGATGAAACCCGAGACGATTTCAAGTCTATCTAGCGCAGTCTTTAAATCATATTGGAAAGCTTTAGTTTCAATCTCTCTTTGGAATTCTATAAAGGAGTCGATGATTTCAAGAAGGGGCATCGTTTTAGGATGACCATGATCGATAGCTAGGAAATTACAAGCTATCGTCGTTCTTAAAGCACCCTTACTTTGCAGGTAGTTTAAAACATCATCAGGCGAGGCGCCCTTTTTAATTTGAATGACGATTTCGATGTCTTCTTTTGCTGATTCATCGATGATATCTTCGATATTATCAAGGTTATCAGTCTCTTTTCTCTTGATTAAATTGGTGACTAAAACATTCTTGACGACACCATAAGGAATCTCAGTGATTCTAATGATGTTTTCATCATAATCAATCTCAGTTTTACAGTAGAGATAGAAAGAACCAGAACCGGTCTCATAAACTTTTCTGAGAGCTTCTTTATCATCGATGATGCCACCGGTGGGGAAATCAGGGCCTTTAATATAGTTTAAGACATCATCTAAAGTGGTTCTCTTATGTTGAAGTCGATAACAGATGGCATCGATAACTTCAGCTAAATTATGAGAAGGGATATAAGTTGAAGAACCGACAGCGATACCAGAAGTACCATTGACTAAGAGATTTGGAAATTTAGAAGGTAAAACAGTGGGTTCTAAGAACTTATCGTCGAAGGTAGGAACCATCTCAACGACATTCTTATCAATATCACCGACTAGATAATCAGTGATAGGTGCTAGTTTAGCTTCAGTGTAACGGTAAGCAGCAGCAGGGTCGTTATCAATAGAGCCGTTGTTTCCTTGGAAGATGACAAGAGGGACTTCCATCTTCCAGCTTTGGGAAAGATGGACTAAAGCATCATAAACAGAAGCGTCACCATGTGGATGGTAATGACCGATGATATCACCGCAGATAGTCGCAGATTTGGTCGTCTCTTTAGTGGAAACATATCCCTTTTTAGCCATCGAGAAGATGATTCTTCTTTGAACCGGCTTAAGACCATCTCTGACATCTGGGATGGCACGATCCGTGATGACAGTTTTGGCATAACGATTGAAAGCGTCGACTAAGATCTCACTCATCCCAGAAGGGACGATCTCTTCGTTGACAATCTCAACTTTTTTCTTAGTTCTCACGAGCGATTTCCTCCTTGAAATTATCAACGACAGTGAAGTCGATGTTATTCTCAATCCATTCTTTTCTTCTATCGGCCTCTTTATCAGAGAGGAACATCTTCACTTTATCAGCAGCATCATCGTCATCGACTAGTTGCACTTGAAGTAGTTTTCTATTCTCTCTTGACATCGTGGTAGCGGCTAGTTCACTATAGTTCATCTCACCAAGACCTTTGAAACGACCGATCTTATAGCCACTTCCAAACTCAGCTCTTGCTTTTCTTAATTCTTCATCTGACCAACAATACTTCACTTTGGTTCCCTTAGCATTTTTGATTCTATAAAGAGGAGGGCAAGCGACATAAAGGTGACCATGTTCAATCAAAGGTTTCATGTGGTTGTAGAAGAAGGTTATTAAAAGGGACTGAATATGTGAACCATCATCATCAGCATCAGTCATGATGATGACTTTATCGTAATGGATATCTTTGACTTTAAAATCTGAATCAAAACCGGCACCGATCGTATAAATCAAAGTAGCGATTTCTTTATTTCCTAAAAGAGTTTTTACATCTCTGATATCGGTAGTATTGAGAGGTTTACCTCTTAAAGGTAGGATAGCCTGATAAGTGGGATTTCTACCCTTTTTAGCCGAACCTGAAGCTGAGTCGCCCTCAACGATGAAAAGCTCATTGTTGGAATAAACTTTGGAAGAACAAGGAGTGAGTTTATCAGAGAGAACGAAGTTGACTTTGTTCTTGATAAGTTCTCTTTCCTTCTTTCTTTCATTTTCAGTCTTAGCTTTGACTTTCATCTCATCAGTCGTCTTTTTAACGACGGCTGAAGCATCACCAACATGCTCTTCTAAATAGTAGGAAAGCTTTCCTTCAATGATTGAATCAACCGCATTTAAAGCTTCTTTAGTTCCGAGTTTTCCTTTCGTTTGACCTTCAAATTGGAGAAGATGCTCAGGAACCCAAACAGAAAGGATAGCAATCAAGCCTTCTCTTAAACATTCACCATCTAAAGACTCATTAGCCTTGATCTCGTTATGATTGATAGCAAAAGAGTTGAAACAAGCAGTTAAAGCTTTCTTAAAGCCGGTGACATGATAACCAGCTTCGCCAGTTCTAACACCATTAGCAAAAGAGATGATCTTTTCATCATAGTTATCTTTGATGAAACCGAAGACAGCTTCTACACGGATGCCATCGTCGCTCTTTCCTTGCATCTGGATAGTTTTAATCAACAATTCTTTTCCGATGACACGTCTATTGAAATATTCAGATAAACCATTGGCGTAGAAGAACTGTTGTTTTCTTCCGCTTCTCTCGTCGGTCAAATGGAAAGTGACACCCTTAGTCAAACAGGCTTTATCATCGAGATGTTGAGCGATTTTATCAAAGTTGAAATTGATATCATCAAACTTTTTATGATCAGGATAGAATCTGACATCAGTTCCTCTTTGGTTGGTAGGGCCTAAGGATTTGATACCAGAGAATTTCTTTCCGTTTTGCTCAAATCTACCAAAGTGGTCGATTCCATCACGATAAGAGTGGACTTCCATCCATTCAGATAAAGCATTGGTGACAGCAGCACCAACACCATGAAGACCACTAGCTGTTTTATAGAGATTCTCATCAAACTTACCTCCACCATGGAGGGTTTGATAAACGATCTCGAAACCATTCTTCTTCTCTTTTTTATTTAAATCATAAGGAACACCACGTCCCTCATCTCGTATCTCAATTGAACCATCATCATGGATGGTCACATAGATATTTTTTCCATAGCCTTCGTTAGCCTCATCGACGGCGTTATCTATAATTTCCCAAACCAAATGATGTAATCCATTGGTATCGGTCGCACCGATGTACATACCGGGCCTTTCAACTACTGCTTCTAGGCCGTGTAAAATTTTCAATTGTTTAGCATCGTAATTGTCGCCCATAAAAAAACACCTCACTTGTTATTTTATCTTTAATGATTATTAAAAAAAAGCCTAAAGGCTTATAATGAAGGTCTAGAGGTGTTATTAAATGGAAGCATTAAATACTGCTATATTCATCATCGTCACCATCGTCATCTCTTACTTGATCGGTTCAATTCCGACTTCTATTCTGATTGCTAAACATTATGGTGTCGATATCCGTAAACATGGCTCTCATAATGCGGGTGGCACTAATGTCGGACGTGTCATTGGAAAGAAGGCTGGTCTTCTCACTATCGTCCTAGATATCTTCAAAGCATTTATTCCTTGTCTTATCACGACTTTAGTAGCTATCTATGCTGGAATTGAGATGATCAGTTATTCACGTCTAGTGGAACTTTTAGTTTGCATCTGTGCTTTCTCTGTTTGTATCGGTCATACCTTCCCATTATTTGCTTCATTTAAAGGCGGTAAAGCTGTTGCCTGCTTTGCTGGTTTTGTCTTTTATATCTCACCGATTATCTTCGTCTTAGGTTGTACGATCTTTTTCATTATCTTTAAACTCTTCCATAAAGTTTCTTTATCTTCTGTCATCGCTGTTCCCTCGATCATCATCTTATCTTTGATTCCAACAATCCTTGATTTGACTGTTTTAAGTGATCCTACTACTTATAACGGAGGAATGTATTTTGCACCATCCTTCATGATTCATCTCTCTTATATCTCAACTATCACAATCTTCCTTCTCGCATGTTTAGTAGTTATCAGACACATTTCTAATATCAAGCGTATCAAACAAGGTGATGAACCTGAGACGCATTTTAAAACTGCAGAAAGCAGTAATGCAGTGAAAGAAAACATAGAAGAAGAAGAAGAAGAAGAAGAGTATACTACTTCTTAAGAAAAGGAGGCTGTTTTATGTTTAGAGTTGATTTGGTCTCTAAATCTTTTGGAGACCATTTAGTTCTCTCTTCAGTCAGCTTTGAAGTTGAAGCTGGAAAAGTCTTCGGATTAACTGGTATCAATGGCTCTGGTAAATCAACACTTCTAAGAATCATATCCGATGTTTATCGTGCTGATGCTGGAACAATTAAATTCGATGGTTTTGATGCCTTTAGTGATCCTGTTAGATTCAAGGAAAGAATCTTCTTTTTAAACGACAATCCTACTTTCCCTCGCTCATGGAAGGCGAAGGATGTGTGTGACTATTATTCAGCGTTTTATAAGAATTTTTCTAGTGAAGAATTTTATTCTTGTCTCAGCAATTTTGGATTAAATATTTCTGATCGTATCAACAATTTTTCAAAAGGACAAAGAAGACAATTGTTTGTCGCCAGTGCCCTTGCTTCTAAAGTTAAACTCATTCTTCTTGATGAAGCTTTTGATGGTCTGGATCCTCTTTCAAGATATAAATGCCTTCAGCTGATCAGAGAGAAAGTCAAGAAAGAAAACACCTCTTTTATCATTTCAAGTCACTCACTTAGAGAACTTGAAGATATCGCTGATTCCTTTGGCATCATCAATAATGGAATTCTTACAACTCAGGAAAATGTCAGATCTGCCAATGTCTATCATAAATACCAAGTTGTTATTCAACGTGAGATTTCTCCAGAGGAATTAGAAGGTCTCTCTATCTTCAATATAAAGAGACAAGGAAGTGTTATTGTTTTCATCGTCAAGGGTGACAAACAAGAGATTGACAATAAATTTACGGCTTTGAATCCTATTCTGTTTGAAGAGATTCCTGTCTCATTTGAAGATCTCTTCCTTTTAGAAGTTGAAAAGGAGAATCAAAAATGACTGCTAGTATAATCAAGGAAAAATTAAAAAGATATCTACCTCTATCCTTTGTTATCCTCGCTGTCTTTCTCGTCACAATCATCGTTCAAATTCTTCAAGAATCTGTTTCTTTTTCAATCGAAAATGCCGTGTCTTATACCACGATTGATACCACTAGATATTATGTAGTTAATCCATATGTATCAATTCTCTTTTATATGGCTTGCATTTTAGCGATGTTCCTTCCTATTTACACTTTCTCTTATCGATATTCGAGAACTAGTGAAGACATCGTATTCTCTCTTCCTATACATAGAAAGAAATTGATATTGATTGAAGTTTTAGTTTCCTACATTCAAGTCGCTGGAACTTATACCATAGCTTATTTGCTTTATGTTCTACTCACTTTAAGTAAATCCCATGATGGCCTTTTCTATCCAGGGTTCTTGCTTTTCTATGTGGTAGCTTTAGTAATGATAGCTATCTATTTGTTTGCCGGTTCAGCTATCGCTTTATTATCTCGCAGTGTTACAGAAGCAGTCTTGATTCATATCTGTTTGAATTGTGCTCTTTTACTTCTTACTTATGGTCTTAATATACAAGACTTTTCTTTGACGTTCACTTTGCCATTGATTGGATTTGTTTATATCGGAAATGTATTCGTTCCACTTATTGGATATACAGCTATCAGCTCATATCTAGATTTAACACCAATAGGACTCGAACCATCTGTAATCAATTGGTATAACCAATATTTAGGATCCTTCATCTGCGTCATCCTTCTTGCTTTAACTTTCATTCCTGTCTTCATGTTCTTAATCGATAAGCAAAAGAGTGAGGATTCTGGTCTTCCTAATAATTCCTTCATTGGAATCAGAACTATACTTCCTGCTGCGATCATAATCTTTAATTTGGCTTTAGGATATATTATCGGAGGAACCTCAAGCACTAAATTAAATCTTCTATTGTGGTGTCCTGTCATGCTCATCGTTCATATCGTCCTTTACATGATCTCTAGAAAGAAGATTAAATTCACTCTCGAATTAGGTATCGGATTAGGACTAAATGTTTTCACGCTTGTAACTACTGCATTAGCATTAATTTAATTACATATGAAAA
>CAYRUQ010000016.1:0-28573 GCA_964427595.1 uncultured Clostridiaceae bacterium
AGTATTCATGAGGTTCATGAGTCACTTCATCACGATAAAGTCCGATATGACCCACTTTAGCGGAAGGGACGAGCTCTAACATGCCGTCTACCATTCCTAAACCAGCTCTTAAGATGGGGACAAAACAGAGTTTCTTTCCAGAGATCATCGGTTGCTCAGTCTCTTCAATAGGAGTCTTGATTTTGACATTCTTAGTGGTGAGGTTTCTTAAAGCTTCATAACCTTCCATCAAAGCGATTTCCTTGACGAGTCTTCGAAATTCGTTGGTTCCAGTTTCTTCTTTTCTCAAGATAGTGATCTTATGCTTGAGAAGAGGATGTTGAAGGAGGATGACATTACTGCTCTCTTTTGTCTCCATAAATACCTCCAAAATTTTAAAGATTATAGCAAGAGAAAAGAGGAAGAAGGAAGAACAACCACAATGATAGCCCTCACATTATATTTTTTGAAAAATGGCAACTGGAGTATAATAATTTGCCTATCAGTTCCCGTTTAGTTATGATTTGTGAGAAAGAAGAAACTATGGTTATTACATTTGTTATAGATATGTTCGGTTCTAGCAACAATGGAACCACAGTCACTTGCATGAGAACTGCAAGGGTTTTAAAAAGTCATGGTCATGATGTGAAAGTCATCGCTTTCATCCCTGAGAACCACGATGATTTATCAATGTATAAAGATAAGATTTTACCGACTGAGAGATTCGTCATCCCTGTCTTTGATAAGTTAGTTTTAGATAATGGAATGGTCATCGCTAAAGCTGACCCAAATAAGATCGCCGAGTTCATCAAAGGATCGGATGTCGTCCACTGTATGCTTCCTTTCTCTCTCGAAGATAAGGTTAGAAAAGTCGCTAAAGTCATGGGTATACCAGTCACCGCTGCTTTCCATGTCCAACCGGAAAATGTTTCATACAATTTAAAACTCGGTAAATGTAAACCGGTCAATGCTTTAATCTATCTTCTTTTTAAGACCTGGCTTTATCGTTATGTCAGATATGTCCACACCCCTTCTTTGATGATGAAAGATCAGATGGAGAAGCATCACTACCATAATAAGATTTATGCTATCTCAAACGGAGTCTCACCTCGTTTTAAACCTACTGAAACTGAAAGGCCCGAAGAATTAAAAGGCAAGTATGTCATCCTGATGATCGGTAGATATTCAGGTGAGAAGAGACAAGATCTGATCTTCAAAGCCATTGGGCATAGCAAGTACAACGATAAGATTCAATTGATTTTATGCGGACAAGGTCCTCTTTTGAAAAAGTATCAAAAGCTTTCTAAGAAATACTTAGCTAACCCTTGCCGTTTCGGTTTCATGTCACAAGAACAATTAGCTCAAGTCATCAATTATTCAGATCTTTATATCCACTCCTCGGATGCGGAGAGTGAAGCTATCTCTTGTATCGAGGCTTTCAGTTGTGGATTAGTCCCTATCATCTCTGATTCCAAGCTTTCTGCTACTAATAACTTCGCTTTAGATGAAAAATGTCTCTTCAAGGCAGGCAGTTATCGTTCTTTAACTAAGAGAATCGAATACTTCATCGAACATAAAGAAATTGTTGATGAACTCTCTTCTAAATATGTTGAGTATGGTAAATCCTTCGCTTTAGAAGATTGCGTCAGCAAGCTTGAGGACATGTTTGTCAAAGCTATCGAGGATGAGAAGAAAGATCAAGAAGAAAAAGTCAGTTACTACACCTCTAGAAAAGAGAGGAAAAACCTCAGAAAAATCGCCGATCAAATCGGCTACGATTACAAATACATCTATTCAAAAAGATCACCTAGAAGGTGATCACTTGAGTTTATCTTCGATGATAGAAGCGATCTGTTTGACTCTCTCAAACAGATCTTTTTTAGTTCCATCAGTATTGATGATGAAATCAAATTCACCTCTATGTTTATCATAGGAATTTAAAGCGTTGAATTTGATTCTCTCTTTGATATTCTTCTCTCCTCTTTCTTTGAGATGTTCTTCTTGATAACTGGTCTCAGTTCCGATGAGGAGAGTCATATCTTTATCGATGTGACTTTCAAAGAGAAGCGGTATTTCAAAAGCTTTGTTTTTACCATCATTATCTCTTTTGAATTCTCTGACTTTTTCTCTGATGATCGGGTATAAAAAATTTTGATAACTTCTATTGAATTGTTTGTCTGTTATAAGCTTGTTAGATAATATTTCTTTATTCAAATCAGGAGTGAAGATATCTGGAAACTTCTCTTTTAATTTCTTTAAAAACTCCTGATTTTGATAAAGCTTTTTGACTTCATCATCAGCGGAGAAAGTCACATAACCAAGCTCTTTAAAATAAGAGATAACTAGTGTTTTACCAGAGGCGATTTTACCAGTGATTCCAAGTGAGATACCAGTGTGTTGACACTTTGGGCAATAAGAAGTCCCTCTTCCTGACAGCTTTGATTTCTCTATTTTGAAAGTATGACAACGAGAACAGATTTCACCATCTTTAGAATAGACTTTTAAGAAGTTTTGAAACTCTCCGCTTCTATCAGCACCAGCTTTATAAGTCTTGACAGTAGAACCTTTGTTTTCGATAGCTCTTGTAAGGATCTCTTTGGAGTTTTTTAGGATATCAGAGATGTTTTTATCACTGAGAGTCGATCCTTTTTTATAAGGTGAAATAGAACTGGCAAAACAGACTTCATCAGCGTAGATGTTTCCAAGTCCTGACATGATGCTTTGATCTAAAAGAAGTTCTTTGATCGGTTTATCACTTCTTTGATATTTGTCTTTTAGATACTTGATATCATCAAGCATGAAAGGTTCAGGTCCTAAAGAAGAAAGAGGGCCATCTTCATCTTCTTTCAGGTAGTAGCAGACACCAAATTTTCTAGTGTCATAAAAAGCTAGTCCCTTCTCATCCTCTTTAAACGGAATATAAAGAGAGAGATGTTTTTCTATGTGCTCATCATCAACGATAAAAAGTTTACCTTCCATCCTCAGATGAAAAATCAAGCGATGATCGTCATTTAAATGAAGAAGGAGGAATTTCCCTCTTCTGTCTATTGAGATGATTTTCTTATCAGGTATCTGTTTTTTAAACTCTTCTAAGTCAGTTTTAATCAATTTCGGATAAAGGATTTTTGGAACAGAGAGGGTCTTACCTAGTATTCCACTTTCAAGAAGGGTTCTTTTGACAGTTTCAACCTCGGGTAGTTCAGGCATAATCAATGAGCCTCATACCAGTTATCAGCATAGTTAGCATCTGTCTTTAACGGAATTGATAAAGAAAGAGCGTTTTCCATCGTCTTTTGAAGAAGAGGTCTTATCTCTTCTATCTCGTCTTTAGGAACTTTGAAAAGAAGTTCGTCATGAATTTGTAAGATGATCTTGCTCTTGTAGTTCTTCAAGACTTGGTCACACTTGATCATCGCTATCTTGATCAAGTCAGCAGCGGAGCCTTGGATGACGCTATTGACAGCTGCTCTCTCGGAGAAAGCTTTCATTGCTCTATTAGAAGAGTTGATGTCTCTTAGATATCTTCTTCTATTTAAGATAGTCTCTACATAACCTTGTTCACGAGCTTTTAAAACACATTGTTGTTGGAAGTCTTCTATACCAACAAACGTGGATTTAAAAGATTCGATAAGTTCTTTAGCCTCTCCTCTAGAGATTAAAAGTTGCTCAGCAAGTCCGAAAGCTGAGATGCCATAGATGATTCCGAAGTTGACAGCTTTAGCTTTTCTTCTCATCTCAGAGGTGACTTCATCAAGAGGAACTTTAAAAACTCGGCTAGCGGTAGCGGTGTGAACATCATGACCTTCGATGAAGATCTCCTTTAAAGCTTTGATATCACCGATATGAGCGAGCATTCTCAGTTCGATTTGTGAGTAATCGATAGAGAGAATCAGAAACTCCTTATCCGGATAGAAGAAAGCTTTTCTTATCTGTTTTCCTTCATCAGTGCGGATAGAGATGTTCTGCAAGTTAGGTTCACTCATCGATAGTCTTCCTGTGGAAGTCAAAGCTTGGTTATAGATAGCATGTATCTTTCCATCGCTGAAGACATGTTTAGGAAGAGAGGATGTATATCCAGAAACCAGTTTTGAATAAGCTCGATAAGTCAACACTGATTCGATGATCGGATGGTCATAAAAATGAGCGTTTAATACTTCTAATGAAGTGCCTTTTTCTTTTTTATCTCTTGGAATTTGTAAATCAACAAACAAGACTTGTTCAAGCTGTTTTGGAGAATTGATATTGAACTCTTTGCCGGCGAGAGAATAGATACGAGAAGTTAAAGATTCTAGTATCGCTTTGTATCTAGTATCTATCTCAGCTAAGACTTCTTCATTTAGTGGAACACCTTCAATCTCCATCTTAGCCATCACTTCTGCTAAAGGAAGTTCAACTTCTTCAAAAAGAGTGTTCTCTTTGTTTTCACTTAATCTCTCTTTTGCTTCTTTTTCATGCTTAGCTATCAAAGTGGCTATTTGAGAAGATATGTTTTCTTCATCAGAAAGTTCTTCATCCCAGCTGAGAAAGACATCTTTGACCTTTTGACCACTATCAGGATTGAGAAGATAAGTGGCAAGAAGAAGATCAAAATCAACACCTTTGATGAAAGGAAGTTTGTTTCTAGAGAGATGAACAAGAAGACCTTTCAAGTCATAAGTAGCTATCTTCTTATCGGAAGTTAAGAAGTTCTTGAAACTATTATCTTGTAAAGCATCTTCTAAAGAAAGATAGAAAACAATTCTATCAGATGCTAAGGCAAAGCCTTTTAATTCATCAAGGTTTTCATTCTCATAAGAAGAATCATAAGCGATAGCGATAATCTCTTCTTTAATCTCATCAAGACTACTGATATTCACTTTCTTAAAAGTAGTAGTATCTTTCTTAACTAAAGGAGCATCATCAATGAAGAATTGAGTGAAAAGCAAATCATCGATGATGCCGTCTAATTTATCAATTTGGTTCAAGAACTGGCGGAGGTTATATTTCTCATAAAAGGAAGCTAACTTGCTTTTCAAGTAAGGTTGATAGATAGATTTTTCATAGTCTTCTTTCATATCAAGGGTAGTGTCGATAGTAGCTAGGTGTTTGAAGAAGAGAGCGTCTTTTTCACCATCGATGATCTTTTGATTAGTCTTACTATCAGCATGAGCTTTCGCAAAAGCGATGACATCTTCGACATGTCCGTGTTCATTTAAAAGTTTGATAGCTGTCTTTTCACCGATACCAGGTATACCTTTATAGTTATCGGAAGGATCACCAGCGATAGCTTTATAGTCGGTGATTTGGTCTGGATTTAAACCGAAGAGTTCTTTCAAGTTAAAAGGCGTATAAACGACTGTTTCACTGAGTCCTTTTTTAGGGGTTTCAACAGTGATGTTATCTTTTAAAGTTAAAAGCTGGAGAAAGTCTTTATCAGAACTGAAAAGTCTGACTTCTTCATCTTTGCTAGACGAATAAGAAGCCATCGAACCAGCTAAGTCATCAGCTTCATAACCGGCTTGTTCCTTCCAGTGAATATTCATCGCATCAAGAAGTTCTCGAGCCGGCTCAAACTGCATGATCAATTCTTCAGGACAAGCCTGTCTTTGAGCTTTATAGTCTTCAAACTCTTTCTTTCTATTAGTCGGTTTATCAGTATCAAAAGCGACGAAGAGATGATCTTCAGGCCCTAATTGAGATTTTATTTTCTTCATCAAATTATGAAAAGCGAAGATGGCATTGATAGGTTGACCAGAAGCAGAACGCATCAGTTTTTCAGGTGGATAAGCTGTCGAATAATAAGATCTGAAGAGCAGTGAATTTCCATCGACGATATAGGTTTTACTCATAATTGATGATTTTCCTTCCTGCGTTAATTATTTGTCTCGGATAGATTCTCTTGAATTTGAAGTCGGCATCTATCAACAAGAACTCGTTCTTATTGATCTTCATTTTACCATCCGTTTCTACCTTGTAGTCTCGATGTCCATCCGTTACATCAAGTAGATGGTCTAACTCATATCTTGAGTCGTCAGTTACTAAGGTGGTGGTGAAGCCGTCTTTAGAGACAATATCGGATAGTTTAGTTGAGAAGATAGCCCCTAAAGAATTCTTTTCTAAATAAAGTCTCTCTCCTAAATCCTCGTTCACTACTAAAGAAGGAAGCTTGCTTTCTTCAAATCCCATCCTCGCAAATTGGATGTAATAATCAAGCTTATCAATCATTCCTTTTCTAGAAGGGCAGAGCTTATCAAAAGCACCACCAGAGATCAAAGACTTTAAGAAATTAACCGCATTTTTGTTTAAAGAGCTATTTAAACGATAACAGAAATCATAGAAAGATTTAAAAGCACCTCTCCACTTTCTCTCTTCTGATATCTTGTGTAAGAATTCATCATCATAAGAAGAGACTGATGATAGTTGTAGATAGACTTTTCTATCAGGTGAGAAGATACAATAATTGATATCAGAAGCGTTGATATCAGGAGTGCAGATGAAGTAGTTTAAAGATTCTAATTCTTCCTTCAACTTCTTCATCGTCATAGTGTTGAATCCGGTTCTCTCTATACAAGTAGAGTAAAACTCTTCTCGATAGTGAGTCTTGTAATAAAGAAGCTGGTAAGTGATTAAAGCATACGAATAAGCGTGTGATTTATTAAAACCATAATCGGCGAATTGCTCGATTGATTGATATATCTTTTTAGCCGTCTCTTCTCCGACTTTCTTGCTGGCACTAATCATGAATTTAGTCTTATAGTCTTCCATGATTTTGAGATTCTTTTTAGATATCGCTCTTCTGAACAAATCAGCATTAGAAGCGGAGAAATCAGCGACTTTCTGGACAGCCTCTATAACCTGTTCTTGATAGACCATGACTCCGTATGTGTCTTCTAAAACCGGTCTTAATAATTCAGAGTCATATTCGATCTCTTGTTTACCATGCTTGCGATCAGCAAATAGGTCGATGTAATCCATCGGACCTGGTCTGAATAAAGCAATGACAGCCGCCAAATCTGAAAAACAAGTCGGCTTGACTTTGTTTGTCGTTTTAATCATACCTTCACTTTCAAGTTGGAAGATATCAGCAAGATGCAATTTATTTAGAGTATCATAAGTTTCTTTATCGTCAAGATTGTTGATGATATCTGGAATCTCCTTATTGTTTCTCTTGATTTTATCTTCAATCAACTTGATTAAAGTCAAGTTTGATAAAGCGAGGATATCAAACTTGAGAAAACCGAGTTTCTCCATCGTCGGGTACTCAAATTCGACGACTCCGTGTTCACCCTCATCCATCGGACAAGTCTTTGCTATCGGTTCTTCTGAGATGATGATTCCAGCTGCGTGCTGAGAGGTGTTGATGGGTAAGCCTAGTAATCCATCTGCTTTCTGACAGATGCTAGCATAATAAGGATCTCTAAGATATCCTTTCAGTTTTTTTCCATAACGATAGTCTTCTTTAGCTTCTTTGAAGTTATTAGCTTTATCGGAGATACAGACGGTCAAGTCTTTCAGTCTGTTAAAGGATAAAGAACGTCCGATTAAATTTAAAGCGCTCTTCGGTTTTAATTTTGAGAAGGTGATGATAGGAGAGACTCTCTCTGGGCCATATTTTCCCATCAGATACTCGACAACTTCATTTCTTCGATCATCTTCAAAATCGATATCGATATCAGGCATACTGCTTCTTTTCGGATTTAAGAAGCGCTCAAAAGAGAGATTGAATCTGATCGGATCAAGTTCTGTTATACCAAGAGCAAAAGAGACTAAAGAACCAGCTGCTGATCCTCTACCAGGGCCGATCTTGATTCCTTTATGTCTAGCGAATCTCACATAATCAGCGACTAATAAAAAGTAAGAAGAGAAGTGCATGTCCTTGATTACATCTAACTCATAAGTCAGTCTTGCAAGATAGATATCAGAAGCATGAGGAATCTTCTCTTCTAATCTTCGTCTAGCTAAGTTAGAGAGAGTCTGATCATCGTTATTAAAGGTAAGTAGTTTTCCTCTTTTGGTGAAGAAAGTAAACTCGCATTTATCGGCGACTTTAACTGTAGCTCTTATATCTTTTTCTCTATAGATAGAATCAAGAACTTTAGTGGAAAGAAGAAAATCAGGACCGGCTGAAGGAAGAGAGTAGACGATTTCTTTCTCTAAACTTTTCTCTAAAAGTTCAGTCTTCTCCGCATCACTTTTTTTGATGTATCTAGCTTTTGGAAAAGCTAAAGTTTGATATTCGTTTCTATCACAGAATTCATAAAGAATACCGACGTCTTCTTTATCTTCCACAGAAGAGATAGAGATACCCATGTAAAAATCATCTTTGAAGACTTTCTTATAAAAGAGCAGAGATGGAGATAAGGCAGTTAAAAAGACTTCATCAAAGAAGTCGTTATCTGAGCAATCGATGACGAGAATCAACCCTTCTTTTAAAGCATCTAAAACATCACGACTCGGATTACTATCTCTATTTGAGATGAGTTGGCAGAGATTTAAATATCCTTGTTCATTTTTGACATATAAAACAGCGCTCAGATTTCTCGGAGATTGACAAGACAAAGTGAAGCGATAACCATAGATAGGTTTGATTTTCTGTCTTTCAGCTTCGTGTGCTAGATACGGAAAAGAGTAGAGATTTGTATCAGCAACAGCTATCGCTTGATAGTCAAGCTCCTTAGCTCTGATAGCATACTTATCAAGTTCGATGGTAGATTTTCCAAATTCAAAGCAAGTGATTGTGTTTAATTGACAGTAACGCATGACATAATTATAAACTTCCAGAAGACGATTTTTCTAAGTAGAGACAACACTACCAAGAAAGTGCGTCAGCTGATGAGCGTTTTACTTCCAAAAGAAAGAAATAAAGTCTCAAATTGTTAGCATAGTTAGTCCCTCATTTAGGACATGATTTTCCCAAATTGTAGAAAAGAACTATAAACGAAATGAAAAGAGCGTTTTATGGAGTCTACACAGCTTTACTATCAAACTTTTTTAAATTAATATTTTTACGCTTTTAAAAGCTGAGGTGGAATATGGATGACAATATCATTTTTGGAAGAATACCGGTGAAGAATGCTCTGCTTGGTAAAGTTAAACCTATCAGAGTTTTCGTCAAGGATAGAGAAGACGATATCATCGCTTTAGCCAAGATGAAAAGCGTAGCTGTCAAGATTGTCTCTCAGCAAGAATTAGATCAACTGACTGATAAGAGCAACCATCAAGGGGTATGTTGCTCGATGCCACGCTTTCAATACGCAGATTTAAACGCCACCTTAGAGAAGATTAAGAATAAGAAAGATTCCACCATCGTCATACTTGACGGCATTGAAGATCCAGTCAATTTTGGCTCGATCATCAGGACATCAGCTGCTTTTGGTGTAGATATGATAATGATTTCTAAAAATAGACAAGTTCAGGTCACTTCCACAGTCTGTAAAGTAGCAACGGGTGCTCAGACATTCATTCCTATTGTCAAAGTGACTAATATCTCTCAAGCTATCCAACAATTAAAAAATGAAGGGTATTGGATAGTAGCTTCTGCTGGTGAAGGAAAGAATGTCTATGATGAGATTGATTATTCTGGGAAAATCGGATTAGTTGTCGGCTCTGAAGGTTTTGGTATCTCTAGATTAGTGAGAGAGAATTCAGACTTCATCGCTTCTATTCCACTTAAAAATGATGTCACTGCTTTAAATGCGTCGATCGCTTGCAGTGTCTTTTTAGCACAAATCTTTTCTTATAGAAGACATAAATAATAATTAAACAAGGAGGTTCAATTTTATGAACGCCAAGTATTTTGGCATCTTTTTAGCGGACCCATTTATTCCCATCTATGATCAGTATGTTGAAGTCTTAAAGGAAAGCAGTGAATTTAGCACACCTTTAGGACTCAAGTATCAAGGTTTATCAGTCGATGAATTGAAAAGCTGTTCTTTAGAGAATCAAGATCAATGGTCGATTGATGAGTATCTCTTTAGAACAGAACCATCAGTTAGAATCACCAGCAATTTCTTCTGTAGGAAGTATCCGTATTTGATAGTCAATGAGTTATATGCCCATCTTCAAAACTCAGCTTTAACTACTTTCAATAAATACACTGCTGAAAGAGGAGAGTTCATTCATTTCTTTCGTAAGATGATGAAGACTTCTTCTCTCTTTTATAGAAAGACAGAAGGGAAGCTTTATGAACAAAGACTTAAGACTCTTGGCATGAGGCTTTCTGATGTCAGTGATGATGCTTTATACCATATTGAGAATCTCACTTATGATTGTCAGTATGAGAAGAACATCCTTTTGAAGATAGATTTAGAAAATTACATAGCTAGTCTTCCTAAGAAAACACAGAAGATCATCACCATGTATCTTTCTTCTTATACTTTAAGAGAGATAGCTAACTCTTCAAACACACCCTTATCATCAGTGGCTTTCTGTGTTAAGAAGACTTTTAAGAATTTCACTCAAAAGTATCTTTGATTTTCTTTTCTAAAAACCTCTCTTTAAAACACCTATAAATACTAGTTTTTCAGTTTCAATCAGCTATAATTTTCTTGATGACTTTTAATAATTTTTCTTTATTTTTAGCTAACATTCTCTTAGATGACACCACTGATACGACTGCTGAAAACAGCGACTTTTGGAGTGGGCTTTGGGCGAATATTCAAGACTTCTTTAAAGTGGAAGTTCCGTCGGTATTGATCAGAGTAGCTCTTGCTCTTCTTCTTTTAGTTGCCGGCTATTATTTGATCAAACTGATTTCTCATTTGGTCAGAAAATGGCTTTTAAGAGCGAAGAAGATCTCTGATAAGAAACAGAAGGGACAGATGGATCCTTCTGTCGTCACCTTCGTTGTTTCTACTATCAAGTTTTTATTAGCGATAGTCTTAGCATTAGGTGTCATCGCTGTTTTGGGCATCGCTCTTGATGGCGCAGTAAGCATCATCTCATCTGCTTTCTTAGCTATCGGTATCGGCTTACAGGATGTCATCACCAATTTTGCAGATGGTGTCATCTTGATGTCAGAGAAGAACATCAAGACTGGTGATTATATTTTGGTCGATGATTTTGAAGGAACAGTCACGAAGATTTCGATGATGAAAACCACTTTAGTAACAGCTGAAAAAAAGACTGTCCTTATCCCTAATTCATTATTATGTTCTGAAGTAGTAGTCAACTTCACTACTCAAAAATATAGAAGATTAGTTCTTTATTTCTCATTCCCATTCGGAACTGATATCAATAAGATGGGAGATTTACTCCTCGAAGTTGTCAACTCTCTTGAACTCACTGTCCAAGAAGACGGATTCAAGCCTTCTATCACTGTTGATGATTTCTCTCAAAGCCGTGTTGATGTCGTAAAAATCAGAATCGCCTTCTATAGTTTGAATGAAAATTACTGGACTCTCATGTCTTCAGCACAAAGAGCTATCTATGAGAGATTTGTCAAAGAAGGCATCAGAGGTGCTGAATTTAAAAACGAAATATACTTACCTAAATAAAGATGTTCAACAATATTAAAGTATCAGTCGTCGTTCCAGTTTATCAGGTTGAAAAATACCTTGAAAACTGTTTGATTTCACTTGTATCTCAAGATTTTAAAGAGAGATATCAAATAATTCTTATCGATTTAGGAAGCAGTGATTCCTCCTCTTCAATCTGTCAAAGATATGAAGCTTTGTATCCTGAGCTTTTTTATCGTTTTCATTCTTTTGAAAATAGAGGAGTCTCTGTTTCTAGAAATATTGGGTTATCAATTTTAAATAGTGAGTATGCAACTTTTGTTGACGCAGATGATACAGTCAGTTCTGATTATCTCTCTTTCATGTATGAAGCTATGAAGAAAGATGATCTTGATATCTTCTCTGTCGGAACAATAGAAGAAGATGGAAAGAAAAGTGGTGTTGATTTCTTTTCTACAGGAAGAGTTGCACTCTTAAAGCTTTATAAAAAACTAGCAAATAAGATCAACACCTGCTGTTGGGGAAGAATGTATAAAACTTCGTTAATAAAAGAAAGCCTGATCAGGTTTCCTGTTGATCTTTCATATTTCGAAGATATGGTCTTCTTTTGCCACTCTTTATACAAAGCAAGAAGAGTTAAGTTTTCATCAAAACCTCTCTATTTTTATCGAAATAGAAGTGATTCAGCTATGCATCAGAAGGTCGATTTAGTCTCCTCTTATTTAATCGCTTTAGAGAGGGTAAGAGAACTGATTGAAAAAGAAGATATCTTTTATATCAGTAAGCTTTATTCCCGTCCCTTTAAAGCTATCAAAAATAAACTAAAACAGTACTCTCAACTGACAGGTGAAATCTTGAATAAAGACCCTGAACTTTTATATAAAGAAAGCAAGAAGGAATTAGATAAGATTTTTCAAAGGAGATAAGCATGAATTTTGCAGAGATCATCAGAAGTCTCTACAAAGAAAGAGACGAAAAAAGCAACAAATCCGACTTCGGAAGAGTGCTGATTATCGGTGGTTGTCTCGCTTATCCTAATGCTGTTACTATCGCCTCTGAGTTCGCTCTTTTAGCAGGTCCTGGTTTCATCTCTTTAGCAGTTCCTAAAGATATTTATCCAATCCTTGCTTCTAGGACTAGTGAGACTATCATTTATGAGAATTTCATCACTGATGAAAATGGAAGTTTTCTATTGAAAGAGAACCTTAAAAAACTTGATGATGTTCTTCTTAGATATGATTCTATTTTGATTGGAAATGGAATTGCCGACACTAAAGAAAACTATCAATTTTTATCTCATATCATCGCTCAGTATTCAGGAAATTTGATCATTGATGCTACTGGGTTAAAACTGCTTGCTGATTATGGAAATTCAGTTTTTAAAGATAAGAAACCAGTATCTCGCATTCTTTTGACTCCCCATCTTGGAGAGGCTAAGAATCTTTTTAAAGCTACTTTCACATCAAGAGAGGTCAGTGACTTTGAAGAGCTAGCTAAAAACTATGCTTCTAAAAATGATGTTTATGTTCTTCTTAAAGGACATTCTTCTTTGTTAGTGACTCCTCAAAAAGAAAGTCATCCTTCCTCTTATCCGAAAGTTCCAGCCTTAGCTAAAGCAGGTTCTGGAGATGGATTAGCCGGATTTTTAGCAGGACTTCTCGCTTATGGATTAAGCAAAGTGAATTATGTTGATTTGATCATGTTTGCTGATCAGATTATTCACTTAGCTGCTTTACAAGCACAACAAGATTTGACACCTGGATTAGCTTCTATCCTTGATGTTTCTTTGTATTTGAAATTGATCATCAACGAAGAATCTGAAGACGAAGACTGATTTTGCTTTAGAAACGATTTAATCGAATCATATAAAGTTTCTAATTGTCTGGATGGATTTTGTGTGATGATATTTGATTTTTGGTTTATTTAAGAAGAAGTATAGATTTTATAAATTTGCGGTTGAAATAAAGATGTAATTTCATTGTTTTAATTCATTAGAACAGAATAGTGATAACTCTGAAAATATTATTTTTTGTGAAATGACTACACAAAATTTGATGTTTTGTTTTGTGGTGAAGTTTTCAGCCAAATAGATAAGTGAGAAGCCTGTTTTCCTAAATTAATATAAATATATATATTTATTTATGTTAAAATGCTCAAGATTAATTAAAAGATTTAAAGAGGTAAAGAAATGGCAAAAGAAGTATTCTCGCTCGACTTCTACGGGAAGAAATTAGTAGTCGAAACAGGCGAGATTGCCAAACAAGCTGACGGCTCATGTTTGGTCAGGTTAAATGACACGGCTGTCTTATGCGCTGCTTGCGGTGCTAAAGAAGCAAAGTTGGGGCAGGACTTTTTCCCTCTTACTGTCAACTATTATGAGAGACAGTATGCTGCTGGTAAGATTCCCGGCTCATTTTTAAGAAGAGAAGGAAGACAGAGTTCTAAAGAGACTTTGACTTCTCGTCTCATCGATCGTCCTATCCGTCCTATGTTCCCTGAAGGTTATGTAAACGAAACTCAAATCACAGCTATCGTCATGTCTTGTGATCCTGACGCAGCTCCTGATATGACCGCCATGTTTG
The DNA here is from genome assembly GCA_964427595.1 of uncultured Clostridiaceae bacterium. Classification (GTDB taxonomy): domain Bacteria; phylum Bacillota_I; class Bacilli_A; order RFN20; family CAG-288; genus Enterosoma. The sequence goes on from CAYRUQ010000016.1 coordinate 13,997, forward strand.
GGTCTTCATTAGCTTTATGCATATCCGATATTCCTTTTGAAGGCCCTATCGCTGGTGTTTTTGTCGGTAGAGTTGATGGAAAATTAGTCATCAACCCCAGCGTTGAAGAGAAAGCTAAATCCGATATTGCTTTGACTGTCGCTGGTACTGAAAAAGCTATCAACATGGTTGAAGCTGGTGCTAATGAAGTCTCTGAAGATGATATGTTAGAAGCTTTGATGTTCGGTCATGATGCTATCAAAGAGCTCTGCCGTTTCCAAAAAGAGATCGCTGCTAAAGTCGGCAAAGAGAAGAGACCTCTCAACATCTACAAGATCGATGAAGAGTTCGCTTCTGCTTGCCTTAACTATGTCGGTGAAGGACAGACTGAGACTCAAGAACAAAGACTCATCAAGGCTGTCTCTATCCACGATAAATTAGAAAGACAGAATACGATCGACGCTCTTGAAAAAGAGGTCGTTGATATCTATGACGCTAAAGACTATAAGACTCAACAACTTCATGACATCACTGTCAACGAAGCTAAAGAAGTCTTAGAAGATGTCGTCAGAAAAGAAGTCAGAAGACTTATCACTGAAGATAAGATTAGACCCGATGGAAGAAAAATCGATGAGATCAGACCTTTAAACGCTCAAGTTCATCTTCTTCCTAGAGCTCATGGATCAGCCATGTTCACTAGAGGTCAAACTCAAGTTATCTCCACTTGTACATTAGGTTCTTTAGAAGAAGCTCAGATCATCGATGATCTTTCTGAAGAGACTTCTAAGAGATGGATGCACCACTATAATTTCCCGCCTTTCTCAGTCGGTGAATTAGGAAGAATGGGTTCTCCGGGAAGAAGAGAGATCGGTCATGGTGCTTTAGGTGAAAGAGCCCTCTCTTATGTCATCCCTTCTGAGGAAGAATTCCCTTATACAATCCGTTGTGTCGCTGATGTCGTCGAATCAAATGGTTCTTCTTCGCAAGCTTCTATCTGTGCTTCTTGTATGGCTTTGATGGATGCTGGTGTTCCTATCAAGGCTCCTGTCGCTGGTATCGCTATGGGTCTTATCACCTCTGGTCCTCTTGATGGTAAACATCCTTACACCATCCTCACTGATATCCAAGGTATGGAAGATCACTTAGGTGATATGGATTTCAAAGTCGCTGGTACTCCTAATGGTATCACCGCTCTTCAGATGGATATCAAGATCCGTGGTATCACTAAAGAGATCTTAGCTGAGGCTTTAGCACAAGCTAAACCGGCTAGAAGACAGATCTTAGATGTCATCTTAGGTGCTATTTCTGAACCTAGAACTGAGCTTTCTGAATATGCTCTCAAGATGAAGAGATTCCACATCCTTCCTGATAAGATTAGAGATGTCATCGGTTCTCAAGGTAAAGTCATCAACGGCATCATCGCCGATTGTAATAACGATGTGAAGATCGATATCAACGATGATGGAAGAGTCATCGTCTACTCTGTCCATAAAGAGATGATTGAAAAAGCCTATGAGGAGATCATGGGTATCGCTAAAGTTCCTGAAGTCGGTGAAGTTTATGATGCTAAAGTCGTCAGAATCGAACCTTATGGATGCTTCGTCAATCTCTTTGGTAATACTGACGCTCTCTGCCATGTCTCTAAGCTTGATTGGAGCAGAGTTGAGAAAGTTGAGGATGTCGTTCATTTAGGAGGCACTCTCAAAGTCATCATCACCGGTATTGATGCTCAAGGTAAGATTGATGTTTCTCATAAAGAGTTTGTTCCTAAACCTGAAAATTACACTGAGAAAGCTGAGCGTCCTAGACGTAATAACAACTACCATCGTCACTGATCAATAAAATTTCTGATTTGAGGCCGAAATAGGCAGGAGGAAATTATGAAAAAACAATTTCTACTCACAGCATTAGCTGGTATCTCCTTGTCTTTGTTCTCCTGCAACCAATCCATTCAAGGAACGATCATCTTCGAACTCAATGGAGGTTCTTTTGTCGACCCGACCTTCAACACTACTTCTTTGACCGGTGAAGCAGGTACAAGAATTGAGATCGATATCCCTGATGCTTATAAAGAGGGTTATTTCTTCGTAGGCTGGAGAGAGATCGACAGTCAAGGGAATTATCGTGAGATTACCCCTCAAGTCGATTCTGAAACCGGTGAGACTTATTATGTCTATCCTTATGGAACCGATACTCTTTATGCTTATTTCGAACCTCTTGAAGAGATCACTTTTGATTTGACTACCGCTACTGATAGAAATGGTGTTTTGATCGACCCTGTCAGCGATGATGGAAGTTATGAGAATGGTGTTTTATCCGGTTATGCTAACAAGTCCATCCCTTCTTCTAACTATCTTCCTACCGCAAGCGGTGATTATCTTTACTTCGACTATTGGTACACTGAATATCCTTTGGTTCAAACTACTGATTCTAGTAATCAAACCCACTATGTTTTAGATACTTCAGCCAGTAAAGGTCAGTATGAGTTTGTCGAACAATTCGATGGCGGCATGGTCTTCCCGTTGATGGAAGATGGCGAAGATTTCGTCTTGAAAGCAGCCTGGGAAGAATATCCGACGATCACTGTTCACTTTAATCTCGAAGGTATTGAAGACTACACCTTCCAAGCGGCTAGAAATGGTCTCATCTCTGATGAATTAGTCGCCATGATGGCTGAGGTCTTAAACCTTGATATCACCGCCGATGCTGATTATTACACGATCAACAATGGTGGAGTCGTCTCTCGTTTTGATGGTTTCTATCTTGACGAAGATTTGACTCAACAATTCGGTCTCAACTCCTCTCTTTCCACCGCTGATGTCGATCTCTATCTCAAGTGGAGTGATCAAATCAATGTCACTCTCGATTACAATGGCGGAACTTATAACAGTGCTGAGTCGATGACTTTCAAAGCTTTCGCTGGTGATACTTTAGAGTCTTATCTTGATGAAGATATTGAGCCGGTGAAAGAAAACGCTGATTTCGTCTATTTCACTTTAGATGGTGAGAAGTTTGATATGACTTATGGAACTCTTCCTTCCGAAGATACCACCTTATATGCTGAATATGATGATTATCCGACTTTGACTCTCTCCTTCGCTTATCCTGAAACTTATGAAGGAGAAAAAGCAGAAGATGTCTCTAGCATCTTTGCAGCTGAGAGTGATATCTCCACTTTCATCAGTGAATCTCTTGCTACCATGTCGGATGAAACGATGGAAATCGGAACTCTTTATACCATCTCTGAAAATGGTGATAAGAACACCTTTAATTCCACTGTCATGCCTGATGAAGACATCACCATCTATGCTGAAGTTCTTTATAAGCCTTTAGTCAATCTCGTCACCTTAATCGGTGAAGATGATAGTTATACTGAAGTCTCTTCTCTCACTTCGAGCGTTTATTTAGGAACCGCTCAAGAAGAAGGAACTAGATCTAATATTTCTCTTACTGAAGAGACTCTCTTCACAATTGAGGATGATAGCTTTGCTCTCTCTGACTCTTATCTTGATACAGAAGGAAAGAACTATCTTTATGATGGTATCTATGCTGATGAAGAACTGACTACTCAAGTCTATCTTCCTTACAGCTTAGAACTCTCTTCTGAAGAGAGAGTTGAGGTCACTCTCTATAGAAAGATGACTAAAGCTGTCACTTTGACTTTCTACACAAGAGATGAGAATACTCAATCCACCACTCCTTTGAATTTGAGTTTTGATATTCTTCCTAACAAGTATCTCTCCGTATATGAAGATGAATTAAGAGAGCTTCTTGGTGACTTTGATCATCTTGAAATTTATGACGAAGCTAGTTTAAGTTATTTAGTCATAAAGACTTTCTTACCTTCCGTTGATTCTGATATCGTTGTCGTTTATTAATAACAGTTTTCTTTAGAGGTGTGCTATGAGTTTGACTGCCGGCATTGTCGGATTACCTAATGTGGGTAAATCCACTTTATTCAATGCTATCACCAACAATCATGTGTTAGCTGAAAATTACCCTTTTGCGACCATCGAGCCTAACACGGGCACAGTTGAAGTCAAAGACCCGAGATTCGATGATTTAGTTGAGATCTTTCATCCTAGAAAACAAGTCAGAGCTGTCTTTGAATTCACTGATATTGCAGGACTTGTCAAAGGTGCCTCTAAAGGCGAGGGCTTAGGAAATCAATTTTTAGGCAATATCCGTAATACTGACGCCATCATCCATGTCGTCAGATGTTTTGAAGATCCTTCAATCATCTCTTATAACGGAAGAAATGTCGACCCAGTTTCTGATGCTTTGGAAGTCAATTTAGAGCTGATATTAGCTGATTATGATGTCTTGAAGAAAAGACTTGATAAGATCGCTAGAAAAGCTCAAATGACCAAAGATAAACAAGCTCTTTTAGAAGTGAATACGATCAATAAGCTCATCCCTGTTTTAGAAGATGAGAAGCCCGCTACTTGTGCTGAGTTGACTATCGATGAAAAAGAGATGGCTAAAAGCTTCAATCTGATCACTTTAAAACCGGTCATCTATGTCGGAAATGTCTCAGAAGATGCTTATGCTGATCCTGATAGCAATCCTAATTTCAAAGCTTTGAAGGAATTTGCAAAAGCAAATAATGCTGAATGTATCGCTGTTTCAGCTTTGATTGAAGAGGAACTCTCTCAAGTCTCGGCTGAAGATAGAGAGTTATATCTCAGTTCTCTTGGAACTAGTCTCACCGGTTTAGATAAAGTGACGATGGCCGCTTATAACTTGCTGGGACTGAGAACTTTCTTCACCTGTGGAGAAGATGAGGTGAGGGCTTGGACTTTCAAAGTCGGTATGTGTGCTCCTGAGTGTGCAGGAGTCATTCACTCCGATTTCCAGAAGTATTTCTTGAAAGCTGAAGTTTATAAATACGATGATATTCATGAACTTAGAAGTGAAGCTGCGATTAAAGCAGCTGGTAAGATGATCACCGCTGGCAAAGACTACATCGTCGAAGATGGTGATTGTCTTTATATCCGTTCAGCTGCAGCTAGGAAATAACAATGGAGTTCAGAACCGGTTTTGGTGTCGATATCCACCGTTTTGAAAAAGGAGACGGCTTTCTCTTAGGTGGTGTTTTTATCCCTTGTGAGAAAAAGATTGTCGCTCACTCGGATGGTGATGTCATCTATCACGCATTAGCTCAAGCCATTTTCTCTGCTCTTGGTGAAGATGATATAGGAACTTTCTTTCCTGATAATAAGATAGAGACTTTGAATTTAAACTCGCTTATTATCGTTAACAAAGCTCTTGAAATTATGAAGGAGAAAGGTTTCTCTTTGAATAACATTAACATCGCTTTGATCCTAGAAGCTCCAAAACTGAAAGACTATAAAGCTAAGATCAAAGAGTCGTTATCGGATGTGCTGTCATTAGATTTAGATAGAATCTCCATCCATGCTGGTACAGCTGAGAAGATAGGAGATTTAGGAAGAGAGGAAGGGATTCTTTGTTATGCCTCTCTCTCACTTAGAAAAGATTGAGGTTAATTTATGAGTATTGAAAAACAGATCAAGGAAAAGCTTGTTTCTATCCTTAATGAATTAAACATCGAAACTAAAGAAGAGATTTCTTTGACAGCTTCTGATAGTAGAGAACATGGTGATTACACGACTAACATCGCTTTTAAGAAAGCGAAAATAGCTGGTAAGACTCCTTTTGAACTCGCCACTTTAATCGCTTCTTCTTTCTCTTTAGATGGTGTCAAAAACGCTGAAGCATGGAAACCTGGTTTTATCAACTTCTTTCTCGATGCTGATGAATTAGGATCAGTCGTTAAAAAGGTAGTTGAAGAACAAGAAGAATACGGAAAGCTCAACATCGGAGAAGGAAAGAGCGTCAATATCGAATATGTCTCGGCTAATCCGACTGGTTATCTCCACTTAGGTCACGCTAGAGGTGCTGCTATCGGTGATTGTTTATCTCGAATTTATAAGAAAGCAGGTTATCAAGTCATTAGAGAATACTATGTCAATGATGCCGGAAATCAGATCACTAATTTAGGTAAATCTCTGTTAGTCAGATATCTCAGTCTTTTTGGTGTTGAAAGAGAATTCCCAGAAGATGGTTATCACGGGGAAGAGATCATCAAGATAGCTAAAGAGCTGAAAGAGGAAGTCGGTGATGCCTATTTAAATGATCCTGATAGTCATTTAGAAGACTTTAAGAAATTCGGTTCTGATCGACTTTTAGAGCAAATCAAAGAAGATTTGAAAGAATTCAGGGTTGAACAGGATGTCTACACTTCTGAAAAAGCGATTAGAGAAAGAGGTGATATCGAGAAGGTTCTTAAGAAATTAGAACCCTATTGTTATACACAGGATGGAGCTTTGTTTTTAAACACCACTAAAGACGGGGATGATAAGGATAGAGTCATCGTCAAATCTGATGGTTTTTACACTTATCTTTTACCTGATATCGCTTATCACGCTGATAAATTCGCTCGTGGATATGATTACTTCATCGATTTGTTCGGAGCCGATCACCATGGTTATATCACCAGATTAAAATCCTCGATCTCTGATCTCGGTTATGATTCTTCGAGATTAGAAGTCTGTTTAGTTCAGATGGTCAGACTCTTTAAAGATGGTGAAGAATTTAAAATGTCCAAGAGAACTGGAAATGCTATCTCGATGAAAGAATTGATCGAGGAAGTCGGTGTTGATGCAGTTCGTTATTTCTTCGTCTCACGCTCTGGTGATTCCCATCTTGATTTTGATGTTTCATTAGCGAAGACTTTAGGAAGCGAAAACCCGGTTTATTATGCTCAATATACTCACGCTCGACTCTGCGGTATCTTAAACAACGGAAAGAAGTTCTTGCCTTTGAAGTTATACTGCTCAAGACTTGATAGTGATAGTGAGAAGAATCTTATGATTGCTTTACGAGATTATCCGACTCACATTCTCTCAGCTGTTAAAGAAAATGCTCCTTACAAGATCACTAATTATGTCCACTCATTAGCTGTTCTTGTCAATGAGTTTTACACTAAGAATCGTGTTTTAGATGATAAGGATGAAGATCTCACTAATCAGAGACTCGGTTTAGTTAAGGCTTGTGAGATTGTTTTGAAGGACGCTCTCTCTTTAATCGGTGTTGATGCACCCGAGAGAATGTCTTCCCTTGATAAAGACAATAGTGAGAATTGAGACTTGCTTACTTCAGTTTAATTTCGTATAAGTATATATTTGGAAGATTTAATTATTAAAAAAGAAAGAAGGAGAACAGAAATGTCCACATACAAATCACTGATTGACCTCGCTTATGAAGTTTTGACTGAGAGTTATTCTAAAAACGGAGAGAATGTCCCGATGGGTTTTGCCACTCTTCTCACCGAAGTCGGTAAGAAAGCTGGTATCACTGATGAGAACAGACTCTCTTCCATCTGCTCCCGTTTCTACACTGCTTTGACTACTGATGGAAGATTCGTCATCAAAGAAAACAACACATGGGTTTTAAGAGAACATGAGCTTTTCGAGAATGTTCATATCGATATGAACGATGTCTACTCTGATCCTGATGAAGAGGAAGAAAACTTAGATGAACTCGGAAACGAAGAGCAAAATATGGATGAGTTTTCTGATAAAGACGATGACTCTGATGATGAGAAACTCACCTTCTCTGATGACCTGGACGAAGAAGACGAATAATGAGCTGACTGCAGTGTAAAAACTGCAGTTTTTTATTCAACTAAAAGAAAAGAGATTCTCGTATAATTTAAAGTTCGGAGGACAATATATGGATAAAATCGCCATTGAAATTTTTGAAAAATTAGAAGCTGCTCCTTCCATCGTCATCTTCGGCCATAAAAGTCCAGATGGGGATTGTGTCGGCTCAGTCATGGGTATGAAGTTCGCTCTTCTTGATTTATTCCCTGATAAGAAAGTTTATGCGGTTGGTACTCATCCTGAGTATTTAGGAACTGATTTAGATCCTAGCGATGAAGTCTCTGATGAGATCATCGCTTCTTCCTTAGCTCTCCTTGTTGATTTGAGTGATTTTAAAAGAGTGGAAGATCAAAGAATCACGACTGCTAAAGAAGTAGTTTGTGTTGATCACCATGTCGCTGATAAAGAGAATTATGATTTCTTAGTCTATCGAGAAGTTGATGCTCCTAGCGCCACTTATATCTTGGCTAAACTTCTTTTTGAAAGATATGGACATATCTGTAAACAAGCAGCCAAGTATCTTTATTTAGGACTTATCACTGACTCTGGTCGCTTCCAGTTTGATTCCGAAGCTGACACCTTCAAAGTAGCAGCTAAATTGATTGAAACGGGTATCGATTACAAATCCATCTATCGTGGTTTATATCGTCAAACAAGTTTAGAACTCAAATATCGTGCTTTCATCTACAATCACTTCCAGTTTGCTGGGCTTGTCACTTATTGTTGTGTCACCAAAGATGAATATCAATCTTTAGGTCTGACTCAAAATGATGCTAGTGGAAAAGTCAATCTCTTGGCTTCTTTAGATGACCATCCTATCTGGGCATTTTTTACTGAACAGTTAGATGGAACAATCAGAGGGGAATTAAGAAGCGATGGCAGATATAACATGCAGAAAGTCGCTGTTCAATTTAGAGGTGGTGGACATGTTCCTGCTTCTGGTTGCACACTCCATTCCTTTGATGAAGTTCCGGCAGTGTTAGCTGCTTTAAACAAGGCTGAATCAGTCTGATGGACGAGATATTAAAAACGATGATCAAAGCGGTTAGCTTAGCTAGCGCTAAGGTCATGGAGATTTATGAATCTGGATTTAAAGTTCAGATCAAAGGTGATTATTCTCCTGTCACTGATGCTGATTTAGCATCCGATAAGATCATCAGAGAGACTCTTTCTGTTTTTTCAGATATCTCTTTTCTCTCTGAAGAAGAGGAAGATGATTTAACTAGATTAAAGAAACGCTTACTTTTTGTCGTTGATCCTCTTGATGGCACTCAAGACTTCGTCAATCAAGACGGTAGCTTTGGAATCAACATCGCTTTTGTTGTTGATCATGAACCTGTCTTAGCAGTCATCGCTCTTCCTGCTTGTCATCAGATCGCTTATGCGATTAAAAATGAAGGTTCTTATTTGATTGATAAAGATGGGACGACAAGAAGAATTCATGTCTCTGAAAGAAAGAGTGATCTGATTTTCCTCTCTTCTAAGACTCATGAACTAGAAGAAGAAAAACAAGTTTATTTAAAACATGCTTCTTTGATTAAAGAAGTCGTAAGATATGGTGCTTCTGAAAAAGCGGTTAGACTAGCTATGGGAGAGGCTGATGCTTCCATCAGATATACTGATCAAACTAAAGAATGGGATGTCTGTGCACCTGACCTTTTAGTCAGAGAAGCTGGCGGAATCTTTGCTGATACTAAACTCAATCCCTTCAGATACAACAGAGAAGATGTTTATAACCACGATGGTTATTGTATGTTCAATAGAGCAGAGAACACGATTCTGTTGAAGTAAACTGATAAATAATAAGCAAAATAAAAACCACTTAGTTTCGAAGACTAGGTGGTTTTTATTATAAACAATTTTATTCTTTGCTAGTGAGTTTGGCTGTCTTAGCAGCGTCTTGTTCAAAAGCTGTTAAGCCAGCATCAGTGAGATGATGAGTCTTCAGTTTCTGTAAAACTTTATAAGGAACAGTAGCTATATCACCACCGGCGAGAGCACATTTTCTAACATGCTCAGGGTTTCTGATAGAAGCACAGATGATTTCGGTCTTATATCCGTAGTTCATTTTTAAAGTGACGATTTCTTCAATCAAAGCGATGCTATCTTCCCCGATATCATCTAATCTTCCTAAGAAAGGAGAGACATAAGTGGCACCAGCTTCCATAGCAAGGAGAGCTTGGTTAGTTGAGAAACATAAAGTTAAATTGGTAGGGATACTTTCTTTAGCTAAAAGACTGCAGACTTTTAAACCAGCTTGAGTGATAGGAAGTTTGATAACGATATTTTCGGGTTTAATCTTATAAAGCTCATGGGCTTGAGCAAGCATGCCGTCCACATCTTCACTGGTGACTTCAGCAGAAATCGGTCCATCGATTAAGGAGACGATTTTTGTGATGACATCTTTTTGGGTGAGACCTTCTTTAGCAATCAATGTCGGATTAGTGGTGACACCTTTGATATAACCCCAAGAAGCAGCATCTTCAATCTCGTGAAGATTAGCGGTGTCAATAAATAGTTTCATACTTTACCTCTCTAATTTATTTAAGAAATCTTTTTAGCGACTCTGATAAGACCAGTCCCATCATCTTCGATAGGTTCATAGCCTCTGAATTTGCCATCCATGTAATCTTGATAGGCTTGTAAATCCTTTTTGATAACTTCGATGGCTGCTTCTTTTCCCTCGATGGAAGTGACAGACGTCTCCTTGCCTTCTAAGGATTTGTAGACTTTGAAGAAGTGTCGTATTTCATTTCCGACATAATCAGGAAGTTCTCTTAGTTCATTGAAGACTGAATAGAAGGGATCGGAGGTGCAGACAGCGATGATCTTCTCATCGATGAAGCCTTGATCAACCATTCTGATTATTCCGATCGGTCTTGATTCAACAAGTGTTAATGGAACTAAAGACTCTTGACATAATACTAAGACATCAAGAGGATCATTATCTTCAGCATAGGTGAGAGGGATAAAACCATAATTAGCTGGATAATAAGTGGCTGTATAAAGGACACGATCTAGTTTGATAAGACCGGTTGATTTATCTAATTCGTACTTGCAGTGACTCCCTTTAGGAATCTCAACGACTGCCGAAAAATTATCCGCTGTTATTCTTCGAGAGTCGATATCATGCCATATATTCATAGGCTACCTCCTAAGAGACACTATCATTTTAGCTTAAAAGATGTTAGGAAAGGGTGAAGATTAGAAAATCGAGGCCTGTTGATTCCTATATCGGTTGGTGAAGGGAATGTAAAGCAAAAGGCCAAAATAAGCGTTATAACGTAAGGCAGCTTTATTATATCGGTAATAAGGTGAGTTTTTATCAGAAGGTTTATCAAAGAAATTAGCATTGAGAGTATCAAGGCATTCTTTGAAAACTTGCTGACGATCAAGTTTCTTCTCTGTGATGTATTTTCTAAAGTACATGATCAAGAAATCGTTATTGTTTTTAGCTTGGACAACATCGATAGGGCGAGTGGTCATGATAGCATCCGTTTCCTCAATCAAATCAGAAAATTGTTTAGGGAAGAAATACTTATGTTCATTGAGTGTTTTCACAACTTCTTTGATGACACTTAATCTTGTATCTTCGGTAGGAGCTACCTTCGCCATTTCATCATAGACTTTATTTTGTGCTCTCTTAAGAAGAAAACGTACGATAAAACCGGTGATGATATAAAAGACGATCAAACAACAGACGACAATGATGACAATCACCCAACTCTCCATATTTTCTGATACCTCAATTCCTAGGTTTTTAAGATTTCCTAGCTCTTTATTATGCTACAATTTTTCTATGAATAACAAGGTGAACAACGCTTTTATCTTGCTTCTATCAGGAAGAGGTGAAAGGCTTTATTCAACCATCAAGATGAAGAAGCAGTATTACCCTTTAGAGGGGAAAGAAATCTTTCTCTATCCTTTAGAAACTGCTATCAAAAGTTCACTTTTTTCTCATGTGATTCTTGTTGTTGAACAGGAAGATTTAGAGAAAGTGAAGATGAGAGTCACTCAAACCTTCCCAGATGTCGATTTTCTTTTCACTAGCGGTGGAGAAACTAGAAACGACTCCGTTTATAACGGACTAAAAGCACTAGCTCAGTTTGATATCACGAATGTAGTCATTCATGATGCTGATAGACCATTTTTAAGTGAAGATGTACTTGTTAAAGTCATCAATAAGCTCTCCATAGTTGAAGCTGTCACTTGTTATGTTCCTCTCTTTGATTCTCTTCTTGATTTAAACGAGAAGAAATACATCCAAAGAGATGGAAAGAAACTAGTTTATACACCTCAGGGTTTCTCTTATCCGAAGATTAAACAAATCTACGATGATGGTTTTGATACTAAGGGTACAGACGACTTCTCTAAAGCACTTGATAACAATTTGACTTTTGATTTAGTAGAAGTCTCACCTCTGTTATTTAAAATCACTGATGAAGAGACATTAAAAGAAGCAAAATTGATTGCAAAAGCATTAAAAAAATTTAACTTTGAAAATTGATAAAATTTGTTTAAAACTGAGCTTATTGTAGTCAATTTTGAGTCATATTCAATAAATTGAGCTATATCTTAAGAAATTCATTTTGTGAAAGTGTTTGCAATAGGTATTCTTTATATTTACAAAATAGTCTTTTTAATATAATTTTTATGTGTGCTTGATGACTAAATGGTCAATGATTAATAAAGTCAAGGAGATACCGCAATGGTAAAATACGAATTCAAAGGAAGTTTCTTTGAGAATTTAGACTATTCTCCTGTTGATCAAAAAGCGAGTGTTGTCGCTGATATGATTCAAAACAGGACTGGTCTTGGAAATAATTTCTTAGGTTGGCTCGATTTTTTATCCACCTTTCCTGATGAAGAACTTGAAAGAATCCAAAAGACGGCTGAGAGAATCAGAAATGAATACGATGCATTAGTTGTCGTCGGTATCGGCGGCTCTTTTTTGGGTGCCAAAGCTATCATTGAAGCTATCAATGGACTTCATTCTGATGATAAGTTAGAGATTCTTTATTTAGGAAATACACTCTCTTCCTCATACACTGCTCATGCTCTCAAACATCTCGAGAATAAGAAATTCGCTGTCAATGTCGTCTCTAAATCTGGAACTACTACTGAACCGGCTGTCGCTTTCAGACTCTTGAAGAACATGTTAGAGAAGAAGTACGGACACGATTATCTCAAGAATGCGGTCATCGCTACTACTGATAGCACTAAAGGTGCTCTTATTCAGGAAGCGAAGACTGAAGGATATGATACTTTCTATATCCCTCAAGGTATCGGTGGTCGTTTCTCTGTCATCACTCCCGTCGGTCTTCTTCCTATCGCTTGTGCCGGTCTCGATCTCAAGGAATTCGTCAGTGGTGTCAGAGATGCTGAAGTTCAGTATTCTGGACTCGATTATCGTACTAACCCCGCTTATCTTTATGCGGCTCATCGTTATCTCTTACATGTCACCGGAAAATATATAGCGGAGATGTTCATCTCTTATGAGCCTCAAAACAAGTCAATCTTAGAGTGGTTAAAACAACTTCTTGCTGAATCTGAGGGCAAAGATAATAAAGGTCTTTTCTGCTCATCTAGTATCTTCACCACTGATCTTCATTCATTAGGTCAGTTCATCCAACAAGGTACCCCCTGTCTGTTTGAGACGATCATCAATATCGAAAAACCTCTCGAGGATGTCGTCGTTCCTTATGATGAAGAGAATCTCGATAATCTCAATTACTTAGCAGGAAGAAAGTTATCAGAGATCAATGACAAAGCTTATAAAGCTACTTTAGAAGCTCATACTTCTGACCATACTCCTGCTAATATCATCTCTTTAGATGAGATGAATGCCTACAACATCGGAAACTTGATGTACTTCTTCTTCAGAGCTACCGCATATTCCGCTTATTTGCTTGGTGTCAACCCATTCAATCAACCTGGTGTTGAGGTTTACAAGACTAATATGTTCAAGCTTCTTGGTAAGCCTGGATATAACGATTAAAACAAGCGATTTTTCTTCAAATTAGACTTTAAAAAATATTGCAACCAAAAAATTGCTTTGATACAATAACAGAGCGCCGATTTTTGTCCGGATGCTTAGCTCAGCTGGAAGAGCATCGCCTTTACACGGCGGAGGTCAGGAGTTCGAACCTCTTAGCATCCACCACTAAGCGTTCTGTTATCTGTATACATTAGTCTTTGGGCGAGTAGCGAAGAGGCCAAACGCGGCAGACTGTAAATCTGTTCCTTCGGGTTCGGTGGTTCGAATCCACCCTCGCCCACCACTTTCTTCGGCGCATTCCTGAAGATATTGGGGTGTAGCCAAGCGGTAAGGCAGCAGACTTTGACTCTGTTATGCGGTGGTTCGAATCCACCTACCCCAGCTTATGAAAAATCACTCCGGTACCTATTGGTATCGGATTTTTTCATTTATTTTTTCTTCTTTGAAATCTACTTCAATTCGAACTTACTATAAACACGAAATGACAGCTTTTATGAACGCAGTTTTTATTGACTTTACCCTAGCATGTTTTTATAATTTTCTTTGCCCTAATTGGTTACTTTTGACTTGATTATCGGGCATTGTGTTGTCTGTCTCGTTAGCTCAGCCGGCAGAGCACTTGACTTTTAATCAAGGGGCCGCGGGTTCAAATCCCGCACGAGACACATGCCCGAGTGGCGAAATAGGTAGACGCACAGGACTTAAAATCCTGCGGACTCATACTCCGTGCCGGTTCGAGTCCGGCCTCGGGCACCACTAAAGAAAATTGACTAGGACGAAAGTCCTAGTTTTTTCATGTTTTAACACCACAAATCATGGTTAACTCCTAAAGACTCTTTTTTAACTTATAATCTCTTAAATCAAAATTCGGCATCTCAACAATACAAATACTTTGCATCTAATAACTACACTGGG
>CAYRUQ010000017.1:0-28013 GCA_964427595.1 uncultured Clostridiaceae bacterium
CCTTTATTCACCCTCTTATTTCTGAAAAAATGTAGTGCTTTTCACGAAAGACGGGAGTCAATTCTTCGATAGTCATGTATTCCACCTCGCTGAATGCGCTTTACACAAAAATTATACTTTGCTCGCCGATATCAAACAACTTGCAAATGCGGTAAACGACCGATAAAAAGCCGTTTTGGCAAGGTTCATTTAATTGAAAACTGATTTTAGTCTTGTATTATATATAAGATTATTTTCTTGGTGATTGATAAAGGTAATTTATATGAAGTGGTTAAAGAAAGCAGAGGATTCAACCAGTGTATTCTTACTCGACCATCCGAAAGTAAGACAGTGGTCAACTTGGACTGGAAAATTCATCGTCGAAGCTATTTCTGCTTTCATTTTCGCCTATGGTTTTAGAGCCTTCATCTCTCCGACTCTCACCTGCGTCCAACAGTGGATCGGTGAAGAAGCGACCTCTGTCGAAGCCCTCATCTCCGGTGGCGCTTCGGGTATCGCACAGACGATAATCAAATTCGTAGAGATGTTTCCAGGTGTCTCACTTGTTCAATATGAGACGACTATCATCTCAATCCTATACTTCTGCATCAACATCCCTATCTTGATTCTAGCTTGGCTAAAAATCTCAAAACAGTTCACTATCTTCACTTTGATAAATGTCGCTTTCGTCTCTATCTTCAACCAAGTCATCCCTGATTCGATCATCTATGATGTAGTCAACATCTATGAAGACCATTTAGCTCGTGCAATCTTCGCCGGTATCACCACTGGCGTCTCCTCCTCCATCGCATTCATGGTCGGAACTTCCACTGGTGGAGTTGATGTCATCGCTCTTTATATATCAGAGAAGAAATCAACCGGTGTCGGTAAATATTCAACTATCACCAACTGTTGTGTTGTCAGTTGCTATGTCATCTTCTCATTGATCGGAGCTGCCACTAATCCCGATGGCAGTTCAACTGATAGCACCACTTCTATCGTCACGATGGTTCTTTACACCTTCGCTTACTTCTTCGTCTCTGGACATGTCATCGATCTGTTAAACATCAAAAACAAGAAACAAGAACTGCAGATTATATCTAATGATGAAAATCTGCCGACTGTCTTGATCAGAGCCTTCCCACATGCTTGTTCTATCATCGATTCAGAAGGTGCTTATTCAAGAAAAAAGAACAAACTATTGATCATGGTTTTATCTAAATCAGAGATCAAAGAAGCCGTTAAGATAATCAAGGATGTCGACCCTCTAGCATTCATCACTGTCATCGATCTCAATCAAGTCTACGGACGTTTTTATATCAAACCCATCGAATGAAGAAAGGCACTTAATTTATGGCAACTAACAAAGAACTCGCAGAACTCATATTCCCTGATGTCAAGCTGACAATCAAAGATTTAGAAAAGCAATATCCGCCTAGAGAGCTTAAAGAAGGTGCAGAAGTCACTCGTTTTGCTCCTTCCCCGACCGGTTTTCTTCACACTGGTTCTCTTTTCACAGCTTTGATCGCTTGGAAATTCGCTAGACAAACTGATGGAATCTACTTCTTCCGTTTAGAAGATACTGATCAGAAAAGAGAGATCAAAGGTGCTGGTAAGGATTTGATCGATCAACTCAATCTTTTCGGTATCGTCCCATCTGAAGGATATTTCGGTGATGAAGAGAAAGGAGCCTATGGTCCTTATATCCAGTCTAAAAGAGCCGACATCTATAAAATCGTCATCAAAGAATTGATCAAGAAAGGAAGAGCCTATCCTTGTTTCTGCACCAAAGAGGATCTTGATCAATTGAGACTTGTCCAAGAAGCTAATAAAGTCGTGCCTGGTTATTATGGTGAATATGCCAAGTGCCGTCATTATTCAATCGATGAAGCTATCTCTCTGATCAAAGAAGGAAAACCCTATGTCATTCGCTTTAAATCCAAAGGTAATCATCTCAATCATGTTCGTGTTCATGATGAGATAAGAGGTGATATGGATTTAAGTGAGAATGACCAGGATATCGTCATCTTGAAGAGTGATGGTCTTCCCACTTATCACTTCGCTCATTTAGTTGATGATCACTTCATGGGTACTACTTTAGTCACCAGAGGTGAAGAGTGGATTTCCTCTCTTCCTATCCATATCGAGTTATTCTCATCTATGGGATGGAAACCTCCTAAGTATGCCCATCTTCCCGTCATCATGGTCACTGATAATGAGACAGGAAACAAAAGAAAACTCTCCAAGAGAAAAGATCAAGAGGCTGCTGTCTCTTATTTCCTTGAACAAGGCTATCCGATCAAAGCTATCATCGAGTATCTTTTGACGATTGCTAACTCCAATTTTGAAGCATGGTTGACTGATAATTTAGATGCTTCTTTAGATGAGTTTAAACTCACTTTTGATAAATTCTCTCTCGATGGTGCTCTCTTTGATTTGCCTAAATTGAATAACATCTCTAAAGAATTACTCTCCCGTTTGGACAAGGAAGAGTTCACCACTCAGTGCTTGAAGTGGGCTGATCAATACTCTACTGTCACAAAAGACTTCATAAATAAAGATATCGAGAAATTTAAAGCAATAATCAATATTGAAAGAGAACAAGAAAAACCCAGAAAAGACTATGAAAAATTTTCCGATGTCTATCCTAAAGTGTCTTTCTTTGATCCTGAAGTTTACGATAAATTAGTCTCTGAAAACGGACTTCCTTTCAACGAGTTTATCGATAAGAAAGTCATCACTGATTTCCTCTCGGCTTATCATGACAATCCGATCAGTGCAAATGATGAATCCACTTGGTTTAGTGCTGTTAAAGAACTCGGTGTTAAATTCAACTTCGCTGATGATCGTAAAGTCTATAAAAAGAATCCTGAAAACTACAATGGTTGGTATGCTGATTGTATCGCCTTATTAAGAGTCACGCTCTGCGCCTCCAACACTTCTCCAAAACTCTTTGATGTCATCTCTATTTTGAAAGAAGAAGAGATCAAACGAAGGATTGAAGTCGCCATCAAGAGACTCAATGGCTGAACAAGTAAATAACATCAAACCTCATAAGAATCTCCTCAAAATCATCATCAATGTTACCATCTTTTTGGTGGTGACATGTTTAGCCTTGTTTTATGTGCTTAAAGATGATCCAGGAGCTATTTTTAACACCCTTGCTCAAGTCAATTTCTTCCCTTTTCTTTTAGCGATAGGATGTTTCATCTTCATCGATGTCTTTGAAGGTTTATCGATCACTTTATTGGCTCGATTATTCGATAAGAAGTATCGTTTTACTCAAGGCTGGATCAATACGATCATCGGCAACTTCATCGGATGTTTCTATAAGACGGGAGCTTCTTTCTTACAAGCTTATACTTTCACAAAACAAGGTATCAAGGGGACTAACGCAGCTTCTATCTGTACGATGAACTTCTTAGTTTATCAGCTGGTTGTCACTCTCTTTTCTCTGATCATGGTCTTTGTCGGTTATCCGTATGTCAAAGATATCCCGATTGAACTATTAGGAAATATCAAGATCTTCCCTCTCTCTTTGATCGGTTTGGGAATCAATATCTTCTTTTTAGTCTTCATCATCTTGATGGCTTACTGCAAAGGACTTCATAGAATCGTCATCACTGCAGGTGTCGCAGTCGGTTCAAAACTCCACATTATTAAAGATAAAGAAGCTACTAGGAAGAAATGGGCGATTCAATTAGCTACTTATAGAATCGAATTGAAAAGATTGATGACTCATCGTTATCTCCTTTTCGTCTTATGTCTTCTACAAGCGATGAAGCTTCTTCTTTTAAACAGCATTCCTTATTTCTGTTTCTTGTCTTTGAATATCGATATCAGTCAAATCTCTTATATATCGACTCTCTCTGGATCTGTTTATCTTAATCTGATATCCACTTATTTAATTTTCGGAGCTCCTGAAATCGGCTTTCAGTCTATCTTCTCTTACATCCTCTCATCTTTAGGTGGTCAAGCTAGTACGATCGCTTCAGCTGGAAATATCTTATGGAGAACTCTCACCTTCTATCTTAGTTTGATCATCGGTGGAATCTGTTTCCTCTTTTATCGAGGCTCGCCAAGAAAACACAAACTTCTCTCATCGACTGCTACTATCTATGATTTACAAGTTTTGAATGTTGAAGAAAACGCTGATAGCTCAATAAAAGAGTATCTAGCTTCTATCAGTCCGACTCCTAATATGAAAGCTTCTCTTTTATCTAAAGAAGAAGTCAACCTCTCATTCAAGCGCATCAAAGAGAGCATGGAACAAGATGATGAAGAAGAAATCGAACTTTTATCTTTGAGCCAAGAGGATTTAGACAAACAGAAAGAAACTTTAACAAACATCATCAATGAGATGGAAGAATTGATGAAAGAACAAGCTCAAGACTATAAAATAGAAGAAGAAGCCATCAACGAAATCAAGTCGCTCGTTGAACAGAAAAATAAGAAGGAAGAAGAGAAGAATCTCCGTAAAGATTTGAAGATGCAAAAGAAGGCACAGAAATATAGAGATAAAATTGTAAAGAAGAATCCGGATGGCACAACTGTCACATATGATGAAGAAAGAGGACTCATCATCGAATCGCCAGAGATTTATGAATCAAGGACACTGCCCACTTCTAGTGACGATGATGAAGCAATAGATGACCAGGAGGATGAGGATGATCGTAGGGATCTTCACTGAAAATTATCTACCACAGGAGAGCAGAGTCGCTCTTTCTATCAAGTTTTTAAAAGAGACTTTAGAAGAGAATGGTCATGAAGTCTATATCATCACTAGATCACATGACGACAATAAAGCAGTCACTTTTGAAGACCATATCATCCGAATTCCTAAAAGAACTTTCTCTTATAACCCTTTCTCTATGTTGTTCTTAAAAACCTATAAAATCCTAAAAAACATTCACTTTGATATCTTTCATGTCCACGAGGAATATGGAGTCTCCATCTTTGCAAGAAGAGTAGCTGATCGACTTCAAATCCCTCTTATTTATACTTACTACTCTGAGTTTGATAACTATCAACGCAATATTAACTCAGGTCTTTTTGGTGAAGCTATCAAAGAAAAAACGACTGTTCTAATGCTGAAAAACATGGTCTTAAGACAAGCGGAGATCATCGTTAAAAGTCTCACTACAAAAAAGCTTTTAAAGTCTTCTTATGATGTATCTTCTTATATCAATTTGATTCCCGATGCGATTGATTTATCTGAGTATGAAGAAGATGAAAACGAAGCTGCTATCACTTCCTTTAAAAAGAGATTTAAGATCAATAAAAAGAAAGTCATCCTCTATAAAGGTTCTTTAAATCAAGACAGCAAGATAAGTGAAGTGATCGACGCTTTTGATATCTATCTAAACAGGAAGAAAGCTGAAGATACTATCCTTCTCGTTTTAGGAGAAGGAGGTGAGTTAGAAGCTATCAAGCACAAAGCTTCTATCTCCTCTCATCCTGATAACTTCCTCTTCTTGAAAAGCAATGAAGACCATCTTCCTTTCTACTATAAATTAGCGGATGTCATCCTATCGTTATCATCTACTAGTTCTCAAGATGAAATATGTGCTAAAGCGATGGCTTCCAAAGTTCCTCTATTAGTTAATAAAGATTCCGATTCCTATTGGTATATAAAAGATTGTATCAATGGTTTCGTCTTTGATTCTCAGGAAGAGTTCAGTAAGAAACTATTTACAATCTTCAACATGTCTTCAAAAGAAATAGACTATATCTTAGATGCCGCTTATCAAATGAAAGAAGAACTCTTCTCTAAGTCGATGTTCTATAACAAGGTGATTCACACTTATGAAAAAGCTCTCCGTACCCACTTTTGAGATTCAAGATATCAAGAGGGTTAAAAAAGCAGTCGTCATTTTGATCGGTGACACTGAGTACAAAGTCACTGAAGACTTCTTCACTTCCAATTACTTCTATCCAAATAAAAAATTAAAACCTTCTGAGCTTGAAAGTATTCAAAAAGCCAGTCGTTACTACAAAGCTGAGTCTTATCTAAATAAGATTCTCTCTTCGAAAAGATATACTCTTAAGGAAGCTGATGAGAAATTAAAAGCCCATTCTGATTTAATTGAAAAGGAGAGAAAAGAAGTTCTTTCTTCTTATCAAAATTGCGGTCTTATCTCTGATGAAAAATACGCTCAAGATTATCTAGTTTCTCTATCTTCAAACGGATATGGAACAAGATATATCCAACAGAAACTATCTTCAAAAGGTATATCACTTGATATCATTCCTAAAGATTTAATAGTTTCCTCCAATAAAGAAGCAATGAAGATAGCTCTCTCTCTTCTTCCTAAAAAAGATCCTCTAGATAAACCATTAGTAGCAAGAAAAAATCATCTGCTTTCTTTTCTTGAAAGAAGAGGATTCAATAAAGAGAATTGTGCTTCTCTAGTGAAGACTTACTTCTCTTCACTAAGTGAGGAAGAAAACATAGAAGCATCTATTCTCGTCAAAGAGAAACTATCTTCTCTTTGTGATAAATATCATTCTCAAATCTCTAGAAGAGAGTGTGATGAAAAAATTATCGAACACAAACTAGTTTCTAAATTGATCTCACTCGGTTATAAATATGAAGAGATTAAAGAAGTCATAAAAATGAAAGGATATACAAGATGATCAAGGATTACATTAACTATGAAGGCCCTGTCGTTTCTACTATCTTCATGGTCAAATCAGTCAGCCGAGCTGTCTCATCAACCGGAAACCCATATCTTTCGATCGTCTTGCAGGATGTCAGCGGCACTATCGATGGCAAAAAATGGCAGATTGATGAAGCTGATGTCGCTATGGCTGTTCCTGGAAAACTCGTCAAGATTGATGGGAATATCTTAATTTATAAAGGAAAGAGTCAACTGAAAATCAACTCGATGGAACCGGTCGATGAAAGAGATGTCGATCTCTCAAAATATGTACAAGTCGCTCCTATCTCAAAAGATGAGATGAAGAAGACTTTGGAATCTTACATCGACATGATCGAAGATGATGAGATCAAAACTTTAACTAAAACTCTTATCAAGAATTCCTATGAGACTTTCACATCTTATCCAGCGGCTGTCACAGTTCACCACGCTTATTTAGGTGGTCTTTTATATCATTCTTTATCTATCTGTGAACTAGCTATCGAAGTTCAAAAACATTATCCCTACTTGATCAAAGACTATTTGATCAGCGGTTCTCTTCTTCATGATATCGGTAAGACAAGAGAGCTTTCTGCTCCGATTGCTCCCTCTTATACAATCGAAGGAAATCTTTTAGGTCATATCACTATCGGTGCGATGATGGTCTATCAAGAGGGAAAGAAAGAGATGATAAACGAGGAGAAACTCACCGTTTTGACTCATTTGATTCTCTCTCATCACGGATGTCCTGAATATGGTTCAAGTAAGACACCGATGACACCTGAGGCTTTCGTTCTCCACGCTTTAGATGACCTTGATGCCAAAATGGAAACGCTTAAAAATTTGTTTAAAAATACTGAATCTGGTGAATTCACTAATAAAGTTCCCTTCATGGAAAATAGCATCTTCTTCAAACCTGACTCATTAGAAGAACTCAATAGAGAAGAGGAAGAGTAATCCCACATCAAAGTCTCAAGGTTGTTTATTCACTCGAAATTGCTGTTTGCTTATGATTTATCAGGCAATGTAGTCTTAAGTTTATTAAACATAAATACTCTTTTGTATCTATTCTCGTCTTTTTATCAAGAAACAAATTGATATCAAAAACCGCTGTAAATACATATCATTGAAGGGATTTCTGTCTAAATTCCTGTTGTATCAGCAAAAATATCTAGGTTCAGCGAGTAGAAAATTGTTTACTAAATTTAGAATTAATTTTATTATAATTCTTCGGTAGTATTTAATCGTTCCTGCATGGAGGTTTCGCCTTATGGAAAAAAAGTTCAAGAAGCAAGACGTTTTCAATCCAGAAAAATTCACTTATTTAGATCAGGACGAGGCTAGAATTTTAAACGAAATGACTCCCCTTGAATTGCGCAAGGGTGAGAAGATTTATAACCTAGTCTGCCACTATCTCTTCTTAGCCATATCCTTGATGTTCATCATCCTGGCTATCTGCTATGTCTGTCTTTCTTCCAATAACTTCTCTACTGATGGTAACTCTGGATTCGGTGTATTAGGTCTTTGTTTCTACATCTTGACCTGCTTAGCTTGGGTCGGATTCTCTTACATCGGTTATAGATTCCACAGCAGCTATGACAAAAAGGTCGATGAGAAACTTGAAAGATTACATTTCGCTTCCTATTTCATCTTCATCCCTCTCATCCTCACTACTATCTTCTTGATTCCTCTCAGATCGGCAGTCCTTGATCAATATGCTAAAAATCATAGCTACTATGGCTATCGTGGTTGGGAAAGTTACTTCTGCCTCGCTCTTGTTTGGGTTATCGCTATCGTCTTATATGTCTTAAATTGGAAGGCCAGTTCCGCCAAGATGAAGAAAGCCCTCAAGATCACTAACTTCTGTGTCTTAGCCACCGCTTTCTATCTCCCTCTCTTCTTCCTTCCCATCTTACAACTCACTTACTCTGCTTCTTATTATGGTTCCTACTTGATGATCTTCGCTCCTATCATCATCGATATCGGTCTTGTCGTCGGATTATTCTCTAACTCTGCTAGAGGTACTCACTCCGCTTATCACACCATCTTAAATATCGGTGTCATGATGGAACTTCTCTGCTTAGTCTTCTATGCGATGAATAATGTCAGCAATGTCGCTTAATTAAAACGCTAAAAACTGACTGATAACTCTAGAACAAAACTGACCGGAGTAGCGATACTCCGGTTTTTTCTTACTCTTATTCTTATTACTTAATAAAAACATTTATATACAAAAATATATATTTCCTTTGCTATAATTCACCTAGTAATTTTTGTTACTTTTCAGGAGGTTTTTATGGAAGACAACAAAGAATTAGATGTCCGTTCTGAAGAAGAAAAAGATATTCAAGAAACTAATAACGATACTAATACTGAAACAAACGAAGAGCCTGCTGTTTCTGTAGAGACAGAAGAGGTTGTTGAGAGTCCTGTTTCTACTGAAGAAACTACTGAAGACAATACCTCCATTCAAACTCCTGAAGAAACTACTGATGTCTCAGCTAACTGGATCGCTGGTACTCCTGATATCACAAATGAAGCCAAAGAAGCTATTGAAGAGATAGAAGCTGACACTGTTCAAGGTGAATATAACGGAACTCAGAATCTTGAGGAGATGAAGAACTACTTCCATCCTATCAACTACGTCAAGACTTCATCTAGCACGATTGATGAACAAGTCGAAACTATCCGTAAGAGCTTCTCATCCAAGTGGACAGCCAATAAGGTTTTCAACATCGCTTCAATCGTAGTGATGTTAGTCTGCTTCGTCGCTGTTTTATTAGTCGCTTTCTTGATCGATGATGAATCTTTAGCTTGGCTCACTTGGACAGTCATCGGTATCGCCTTAGTCTTGATAATCGCTTGTTTCATCGTGGGCGGTGTTCTCAATAAGAAGACTAATAAATATGCTGAACAATATCTTGATCAATACGAAGATACGATCAATGGATACACCCTCTCCGGTCTCAACTTAGAAGACACTTTAATCTGCACTCAAGGACAACTTGATGATCAGCTCGTCATCCAATCCCACTGTTTCACCAACATCTCTTCTATCTCATCTCGTGGTGTTGTTTTAGCTAAGAGAAACGGACACGAATATTCTTCTGGTGAAGCTGCTGTCATCGTCCCTACCATCACTATTGATGATGCTAATAAAACACCTACTGATTACATCGGTTTAGATGGTGAACCTTATTTCTTTGATGAAAGTGAACCTCTGACCGATACTTCCACTATTGAATTAAATGGTGCTGATATGACGATGATCGACACCGAGTTAGCGGGTGAAAGTGAAGGTAAGAAAGCGAAGAAAAACAATTTCTCAAACAATCAGCCCACTGGAACTAACACTGGTTTATATGGAAGATTCTATAGCTATGATGCTAAAGTCTCCCATAAAGAAGCTATCATCATCGCCATCATGGGTATCAAAGCTCATACTTATCTTCCTGATTACCTCACCGGTTTCACTCCTGTTAAAGTCCCTGGACTCAAACATAACATCGTCATCTATGCTGCTGATATCTCTCAATCAGCTAAATTCTTCGATGAAGAAGGTGTGAGACTTCTTAACAACATCCCAGTCAACACCGTCGTTTATAGTCACTTCCTCTCGATCAATTCCTATGGTATGAAATGCGGAATGAACCTCTCTGATGACATCATGGAACTTCCTTTAAATAGAATCGAACACTTAGGAAGCTATGACCTTCTTAAAGACGCCACGGAAGCTGTCTTCGCTTACTTCGATTACGTCGAATCTAAGAAGGCTTAATATGATCTCTTTTCAACTATCGCTCAACGATTTAAATGATACAAAACTAGCAGCTAGCAAACTCTTCTCTAGCCTCAAAGGTGGAGAAGTGATTTTAGCAAGCGGTGACTTAGGTTGTGGAAAGACGACTTTCTTTCAGTTTTTAGGAAAGGAAGCCGGTGTTAAAAGAAATATCAACTCTCCTACTTTCAACTTGTTGAAGATTTATAAAGGTGATCACTTCACTTTCTATCACGCTGATTATTACCGCTTAGAAGACGCTTCTGAAGAGAGTAAGGACGTCGGCCTTGAAGAAGTTATCGGTGAAGAGAATATCATCACTTATATCGAATGGCCTGAATTCGCAAGCAAATCAATACTTAACCACCATCCACAAATCAGACTCAATTTCTCCTATGAAGGAGAAGGAAGAAAACTGGTGATCGAAGATGAAAGAGAATAGAAAAATCAGTTTATTTATCAATAGTGCTACTAAAGCTACTCAAATCGGCGTTAGTGATTCTATCAAGAAAGAAAGTTTCACATTAGATGATCCTAAAAAGACGCTCGAAGAAGCTCTTCTTGCTGTTAATAGCGTCTTAGAGAGATTATCTGTGAGACTTGCAGATGTGGATGCTTTCTATCTTCTTCTAGGCCCTGGTTCTAACACTGGTATCCGTTTAGGATTGACTATCCCGAGAACTATCTACGCCTTCAATAACAAGATTCAACTCTTCGGCCTTCCTACTTTAGATCTCTATCAAATGGTTGATAAAGACGCTGTGCCTGTCTTATCTGATAGAAACGGAAATCTCTTCATCAAAGATGAACAAGGAACTAGAAGAATCGAGAAAGATGAAGTCTCTTCTTTAGATTCTTCTTTATCTTACGTCGTTGAAAGTGCTGATAAAAAAGCTATTGAAGAACTATCTTCTTATAAGGTCATCAAGATAGACGTCTTAGATGAGATGATGAAAAACGTATCTTCCTTCAAAGATTATTCAAACAAAGAAGAAGAATTTCTTCCTCTTTACACGCAAGAGATATGAAAGAGTTTAAAAAACTGACTTCAGATTCTCTTATACAAGAAGCTATCTCTCTTTCTGAATCTATCTTTCATCATTCTTCTTGGTCTTCTTCTATCAAATCAGGATATGCTTCTATCTACGGATTAGTTGAAGAAAAACTTCTCGGATTCATCGTCATATATGATGAATTTCCAGAGGCTGAGATCGGATTCATCGCTGTATCAAAAGAAAAAAGAAAAGAAGGAAATGGAACTCTCCTTCTTAAAGAGACTCTCAACTTGCTTACCAAGTCTAATTACAAAAGAATTCTTCTTGAGGTGAGAGAATCAAATAAAGATGCTAAAAGCCTTTATGAAAAAACTGGGTTTAATCTCTACTTCATCAGAAAAGGTTATTATGAAAACAACGAAGACGCTTACTGTTATGATAAGGAGCTAGGTAAATGAGCGATAAAGATGAAGTCATACTAGCCATTGAGACTAGCTGCGATGAAACAGCGGTGGCTATCTTAAAAAACGGAGATGAATTACTAGTCAATTCCATCAACACACAAATTGAGGAACACACTCGTTTTGGAGGTGTTTATCCAGAATTAGCTAGCCGTTTACATTTAAAGAACATCACTGGCATCTTATCTTATGCCTTCTCTTTAAGAGGCTTTGATTATAAAAGCATCACTCATGTTGCAGTCACTGCTGGCCCTGGTCTTCCCGGTGCTTTACAAATCGGGAATATGGCCGCTAAGACGATAGCTTCTTATCTAGAAGTTCCACTCATTCAAGTTCATCATCTAGCTGGTCATATCTACGCCAATGAGTTTGTCTCCAAGTTCAATTATCCTCTGTTAGCTTTGATCGTCTCTGGTGGTAATACCGAACTTGTTTATATCCCTGAGAAGATGAGATTTGAGATCATCGGTGAGACGATGGATGATGCAGTCGGAGAAGCTTTAGATAAAGTCGCTCGTGAACTCGATCTTCCTTATCCAGGTGGAGTCGCTATTGATAGACTCACTAAAGATCAAGATGATATAGAAATCTTCGCTCTTCCTCATGTCAAGACTGAGGGTTATTCATTTTCGTTCTCTGGTTTAAAATCACACTTAGTCAGAGAAATTAGAAAAGAGAAAGAAGCAAGCGAAAATGGTAAACTTTCTCTTGATAGAGTGAAAAGCATCGCTTTATCAGCGGAAGTCGGTTTCATGAATCAACTCCTTGATAAGACTTACAAAGCTGCTCTTGATTTAAATGTTAAACAAGTCGTCATCGGTGGTGGTGTCTCAGCTAACTCTTATTTAAGAAAGAAAGCAGATGAGAAATTTAAAGGTACTGATATCGATATCTTGATACCACCTCTATGGTGCACGACTGATAATGCGGCTATGATCGCTAAATGTGCTCACCATTTGATAGAGATAGGAAGATATGCACCCTTAAATTGCACCAGTTATCCTGATTTGGAATTAGAATGATACAAGGAGAAAGAATATGGAAATTAAAGAGATCTTGAGTGTCAAAGACATCTTAAACAAAGTCAAAGAAAATCCTGATGAATTAGAAGGAAAAGAGATCACTCTCGGCGGTTTTGTTAAGAATAATCGTTCTTCTAAATCAGTCGGTTTTCTCCTTGTCAATGATGGAAGCTGTTTTGAAAACCTGCAAGTCGTTTACCCCGGTAATGATGAAAAAGCTCTAGCTATTAGACTCGGTTGTTCAGTCATCGTCAAAGGTAAGCTTCATCTCACTCCTAATGCTCCTCAACCTATCGAATTAGAAGCTAGTGAGACTACATTAGTCGGAGATATCGCTGATGATTTTCCTCTTCAGAAGAAACAGATGTCGTTTGAGTACTTAAGAACGATTCCTCAGTGGAGAATGAAGACTAACACTTTCAATGCAGTCTTTAGAATCAGAAACTCCCTTTCTTATCATATTCATGAATATTTCCATCAGAATGGATACTACTGGATTCACACTCCTATTTTGACGGCTAATGATTGTGAAGGAGAAGGTCAAACCTTCAATGTCGCTTCTGATTTCAAGCATCCTGAAGAGTTCTTCAGAAAAGATAATGTCCACTTGACCGTCTCTGGTCAACTCCATGTTGAACCTTTCGCTTTATGCTATGGAAAGACTTATACTTTCGGTCCTACTTTCCGAGCTGAAAAATCAAATACCGTCAGACATGCCGCTGAATTCTGGATGATCGAACCTGAAGTAGCTTGGGCTCATCTTAGTGACATCATGGACATCATGGAAGACTTCTTAAAACAGGTGGTTAAGAAAACGATTGAAGAATGTCCTGGTGATATCGCCTTCTTTGAAAAGAGAATCGATACTTCTTTAAAACAGAGACTTGATGATTTCATCAACAAGCCTTTCGCTCGTGTCACTTATAAAAAAGCTATCGAGATTTTGAAAAAGGCTGTTAAAGATGGTCATCACTTCGAAGTTGATAACATCGAATTCGGCCTTGATTTAGGAAGTGAGCATGAGAAATATCTCACCGAAGTCCACTATAAGAGACCGGTCTTCTTAACTGATTATCCTAAAGATATCAAAGCTTTCTATATGAAGCAAAACGATGATAACCAAACAGTCGGTGCTGTCGACCTTTTAGTCCCGTTCATCGGTGAGCTTTGCGGTGGTAGTGAAAGAGAGACTGATTACGACAAACTCCTCGCTAGAATGAATGAACTCGATATGAAAATCGATGCTTACCAATGGTATCTCGATTTGAGAAAGAACGGCTCGATGCCTCACTCCGGTTTCGGATTAGGATTTGAAAGATTAGTCATGCTGGTCACCGGTATGCAGAACATCAGAGATACTCTTCCTTATCCTCGCTGCTACCGTGATATGATGTTTTGACCTATAATATTTAGGATATGGCCAAAAAAGAGTCAAAAACTGCTGAACAGACAAACGAAGAAATTAAGGACACAGAAGAGACTAAAAAATCTTCTGGCACGATTGCCAGGGCAATCGCTGTCTTGGTCGCTATTTTCTTCATCGTTTTAACCTTCATCGCCATCATCATGGTCTTCCTTCCTGATGATGATTCAGAAGCCAATGACGATACTGCTTATATTGCTCAAGAAGTAGTGAGAATTGAGGACTTCAATTATAGTGAATTTGATATTTGAGTTCATTTAAAAGAGATTGAGTTTAATAAGGGTTTAATTTTAAAGGAGGCAATATGGTCGAGGGTAGCATTTTAGTCACAGGCGGAGCAGGTTATATCGGCTCTCATGCAGTTAGACAACTAGTCAAAGCAGGCTTTGATGTCATCGTCATCGACAATCTCTCTACCGGACATATCGATGCCGTCGATAAGAAAGCGAGACTCGTCATCGGTGATGTCAGAGATCTTAAACTTCTCAACTCACTCTTCTCTAAAAACCGCATCGTCGGTGTCATGCAGTTTGCTGGTAAGATCATCGTCCCGGAATCTGTCTCTCATCCCTTAAGTTATTTTGATGATAATCTCTCAGCTGTTGTCTCTATCTTAAGAGCGATGAAGACTTATGGATGTAAGAATATCGTCTTCTCTTCAACAGCTGCTGTTTATGGCTCTTCCGATTCACCAGCTATCACTGAAGATGCTCCTCTTCATCCTGAATCTCCTTATGGTTTCTCTAAATTAGCAGCTGAACACCTAATCTGTGATTGTGAGAAAGCTTATGGTATCAAACACTGCATCTTCCGTTACTTCAATGTCGCTGGTGCTAGCGAAGATGGTAGCATCGGTGAGGCTCACCCGGTTGAGACTCATATCATCCCGGTCACTGTTGAAGCTGCTTTAAGCGGAAGACAGATGCAGATTTATGGAAATGATTACAAAACTAGAGATGGAACTAATTTGAGAGATTATATTCATGTCCTCGATTTAGCTGATGCTCATGTCTTAGGTATGAAGATGCTCTTAGAAGGTGGTAATTCTGAAATCATCAACCTCGGATCAGAAAGCGGATATACCAACAAAGAGATCGTCGAGACGGTTGGCGAAGTTACCGGTCATCCAGTCAACTGGGTCTATGGTCCTAGAAGACCAGGTGATGCTGATTCTATCGTCGCTGCTAATGAAAAAGCTAAAGCTGTCTTAGGTTGGTATCCTAAGAGAGATCTCAAATCGATGATTGAAAGTGATGTCAACTGGAGAAACCTCCATCCTAATCTCTATGGAAGAAAGAAGAACAAGCTCACAAAAGAACAGAAAGCTCAGCTTCTTGTCATCACTCCTTCCGCTAACGCCTCTCCGTTATATGAAGAGATTGAAAACGAAGATCGTTCTCGTTTAAAGAAACTTCAAAAAGAAAATAATCTTTGATATTTCTAAGGGCTATTGAGTATCTCTAGTTAAGCGATAGCCCTTTTATTCTGCTTATTAATTTCAACTCTATGCACAAATATGGTTGAAAAGGAAAATATCAATCCACTGATTTATCTTTATGTTCACTCTGACCAAGATGAACAAACCATAAAGAGTTATCAAATATTTCCGGTTGATTTGCAAACTAAAAGGTTTATTACTTTACATAAAGTTTTGTAAGAACATCTATGTGGTTTGAGGTGCTGAAATCGGTTTCATAAAATTGACTGGTTTTAATGATTTTCTAAGAAAATAAAAGGTTTTTATAGAAAAAGACTAATTTTGTCTTAGTTTTTACCATTTTGAATATGAATCATCAATTTTTAGAATCTGTAAATATAACGAAAATTTTAAAATAATGAGTTGCAATGAAAAACCCTTAATATTTAAACTATAGCCGTAGATTGTAGATAGAGGTGCGATCAAGATTAGTAACTGGTCGAGGAGGCATCCTTTGAAACCAGTGAAAGGTGAGATCGCCGAAACAGTACTGAGGCATCAGTCCTGATTGGGCCATGGGAAAATATCCTTATGGACTCCTGAAGTAACATTCAGAGGCGCTATCGATGTATATCCCTAAGAGAGTTAGAGAGATTGCATCGCAAGCGACGCAATCTCTTTTCTTTTCTCTAGGAGGTATATAAAAATGAAAAGAAAAATTCAAACTCTCAGTATCAGTGTTTTTTCGCTTTTAACACTGCTGAGCTTGACAGGTTGTTCAGGAGAAGGCGTAAGTAACGACACTTTAGTCATCGGGATGGAGTGCGGTTATCAACCCTTCAATTGGACTACTACAACAGAAAGTGAATATACGCTTCCTATTTATGGCACTAACGAGTATGCCGATGGCTATGACATCCAAGTGGCCAAGTATCTCAGTGAAGATTTAGGAAAAGATGTCATCATCAAAAGAATCGTTTGGGATTCTTTAATCCCCTCTCTTCAAAATGGTGAAATCAACATGGTCTTAGCTGGAATGAGTTCTACTGAAGAGAGACGTCAGACTATTTCTTTCACTGATCCTTATTTGACTTCTGATTTAGCATTTTTAATTAGAACTGAAAACTTGCCTGAAGGTAACAGCCAAGATAACCCTGCTACTTACGAAGAATTATTAGAACTTTTCAGCGGTCAGACATTAATTTGCCAAAGCGGAGTCGTCGGTGATGATTTTATCGATACTTATTTCACCGATGTCAATTCATCTATCAAACACGCTTCTCCGTTATCCACTTATCCTTTAGCTGCTAATGATGTTTATGCTGGTACAGCTTTTGCTATGCCTGCTGAACTTCCTGTCTGTGAAGCGATGGTCAATATCGATGCTTCTTCTCTCTCTGTTTTATATGTTGAGCAAGACTTCATCAACGAAGATGATTTAGAAGGTCTTTCCGTTTCTATCGGTGTCACTTTAGAGAACGATGAATTAAGAGATGAACTCAATGCCTCTCTCGCTAAACTCAGCGAAGAAGATCGCTCTGATATGATGGGGGCTGCTGCTGAAAGAAGTGCATCTAATTCGTAATTATGTTTACTTTTGATGATGTTGTAACTTTTTTACAAGGCAATTCTCATCTGATTCTTGCCGGTATCCTCGACACAGTCATCCTCGCCTTGTTCGGTACCTTTGTCGGTCTGGTTTTGGGTGTTTTCATCGCTTATGGTAAAAACATCACTATCAACGAAACCGATAAGAAAATCACTAAAATCTTAAAATGGATCGCTAAGGGGTTCTGTATCGTCTATTCAACTGTCGTAAGAGGAACACCGATGATGGTTCAAGCCTTGATTTTCAAATTCGGATGTTCAGCTATAGGAATCGACTGGGGAAGTATCGTTTTCCCATCGTGGATCTCTGATTACCTCAATGGTTGGTTTATCGCTGGTATCATCGTCATCACTTTAAATACAGCCGCCTATATGGGTGAAGTCGTCAGGACTGGTCTTAATGGTGTCGATAAAGGACAGATTGAAGGAGCTCAAAGCTTAGGAATGTCTTCAGCTAGAACCTCTTTCTCTATCGTCTTGCCTCAAGCTTTGAGAAATGCTCTTCCTGCTATTGGAAACGAGCTTATCGTCAACATCAAAGACTCCTCGGTTTTAAATGTCATCGCTGTCACTGAACTTTACTATCGTATGATGATCATCGCTTCCTCTACTTATAAATACTTATTAGCTTATCTACTTTTAGCCATCATCTATTTGCTTCTGACTTTGATAGCTGGTCTCATCTTAAAACTGATTGAAAAGAAACTTGATGGTGTTAAATTCTCATTGAATCCCTTCCGTTCTTGGAAGATGAAAAAGGTGTTTTAACATGAATGATACGATCCTTCTTAAAGCAGAAAATATCGCTAAATTCTTCGAAGCTACTCAAGTTTTAAATGATATCTCTCTTTCTATCTCTAAAGGTGAAGTAGTCAGTATCATCGGCCCATCAGGAAGTGGAAAATCAACTTTCTTAAGATGTCTTAATCTTTTAGCAACACCTAGTAGAGGAAGACTCACCTTCAAGGGAGAGACTTATTTTGAAATCTCCAAATGCAAGGATGATTTCGTCGATCATGTCTCTTATCAATTAGCCTTAGATGAGTATCAAAAAGATCTAGAAGAAGCTACTGAGCAATTAGAGGTAAGTAAACTCTCATACTTCCAAGACAAGACGAATAAAGAACTGAAAAAACAATACCAACAAAGCAAAAGAACACTTGAAAAACTGAAGAATTCATATGTTGGAAAATACGATTATTTTGATCAACTCTCCTACAAAGAAGCGATTAAAGAACATCCTTCTTTTATCGCACCGCAAAAGAAATTAAATGCGATACGATCTCAGATGGGAATGGTCTTCCAACAATTTAATCTCTTTAATAACTACACGGTTTTAGACAACTGTATCATCGCTCAAACCAAGGTTTTAAAAAGAAACTATCAAGAAGCTAAAGAGATAGCAGTGAATAATCTCATCCGTGTCAACATGGGAGATAGGATGGATTATAAAATCAGCGAATTGAGCGGTGGCCAAAAACAGAGAGTGGCTATCGCTAGAACTCTTTCGATGAATCCAGAAATGATACTTTTCGATGAACCGACCTCAGCTTTAGATCCTGAGATGGTTGATGAAGTTTTAAATGTCATCAAGGATTTAGCTAAAGAAGGAATGACTATGATCATCGTAACCCATGAGATGAACTTCGCTAGAAATGTCTCAAACAGAGTCATCTTCATGGAACATGGTTATATTTTAGAAGAAGGAAGCCCAGAGAAGATTTTCACTTCACCTGATAACGAGAGAACAAGAGAATTTTTGAGACTATCTTAGCAATGTCCGTTTTTTCTACACTTAACTCGCTATAATTCTTCTTGTGAACCTCAGTGTTTTAAATCAAGAACAACAGCAAGCCGTCTTATGTGATAGCGGTTATGTGCGTGTTATCGCTGGAGCAGGTAGCGGTAAAACGAGAGTTTTAACAAACCGCTATCTTTACCTTGTTCAAGAAAAAGGAATCCATCCTGATCGAATCTTGACTATCACCTTCACTAAAAGAGCAGCTTTGGAGATGAAAAGACGCATTCAGAAAGAACTCAAAGATAGGAAGGATTTTCCTTATATCTCCACCTATCACTCTTTTTGTCTTCGTTTCTTAAAAAATGAGATAGCTGCTCTCGGTTATAATCACGGCTTCACTTTATTAAGCGAATATAAGCAGAAAAGAAGCCTTGAGAATCTTTTAAACAACGGGATGAAATTTGATGCTGATATCTATCAGCTCACTTTGAATCTCATATCTGAATACAAATTTAAAAACACTCAATATGCTCATAGGATGATGGATAGGAATTATCCTGACCATATAGTTATAGAAGATGATGTCTCTGACAGGACTACTATCGATAAATATCTTCTCTCTCAAAGAGAGCATAACTTTTTAGATTTTGATGATCTGATCATCTTCGCTTCTGAGATATTGAAGTCTTTTCCTGATGTCGCTGAAAGATGGCAAGATAAATTTGATTATCTAGAAGTTGATGAAGTTCAAGATACCTCCAGTGTCGAATATTCGATAATCGAAGCTTTATCGACTAAAAACAAAAATGTTTTCCTTGTCGGTGATCCTGATCAAAACATCTATGAATGGAGACATTCTGATAATCAGTATCTTCTTGATTACGATAAAAATCATGCTGATTGTAAGACGATCATTTTGAAGAACAATTATCGTTCTAGTCAGAGGATTTTGAATCTCGCTAACAAAGTCATCGCTAAGAATAAGAAGCGTATCTCTAAAGAACTTATCGCTGTCAGAGATGTTGGCGAAGATATTTATTACAAAGAATACATGACTGATTATGAGGCAGCCGTTGATATCATCGACAAAATCAAAGAGAGCATTCAAAGAGGAGAGAAGTATAGTGATAACGCTGTTTTATGTCGTTGCCAGTACACTTTCAAAGCTATTGAAGATGCTCTATCAATCAAAAATATCCCGTTTAGAATCGTCGGTGGTGTCTCCTTCTATGACCGCTCTGAGATAAAAGACATCATCGCCTATCTCAATCTTTTCGCTTATAAAGATGATCCTTCTTTGATCAAAATCATCAATAAACCAAAACGTGGTTTCTCACCTAAAAAACTTAAATATTTAAAATCAGTTCAAGGTAATGAACCTCTTTTTGATACCTTAAGAAAACATCAAGATGATGAAAAACTCGGTGAGATCGATTGTTATTCTTTATTTGAAACTATCGACAACTGTCAAATCAAAGCTAAAAATTGGGGTGTTTATAAGACGATCGAACACATTCTTAAAGACAGCGGTTATCTTGATTATCTCTCCACCCTTCAAGGAAAAGATCACTTTGAGATAGTCAACCAGTTTTTAAGAAGCGTAGAAGAGTATTTAGACCAGAATCCTGATGTAGTCACAATCAAAGATTATCTCGATAAGAACTCCTTCATTTCAGATGCTTCTGATGAGAAAGATGCAGTGGAGTTGATGACTGTTCATGCTAGCAAGGGATTAGAGTTTAAAAATGTCTATATCCTCGCATGTAACAAAGATTTCTTCCCTCACAAGAAGACAATCAGTGAGAGAGGTAAAAACGGTCTTGAAGAAGAAAGAAGACTCTTTTATGTGGCAGTCACCAGAGCTAAAGATAGGCTTAATATCTATGCTAGTGATCAACCTTCTCGGTTTCTAAAAGAAGGAGGTTTGATTTCCTAAGATGTTTATCGCCCTTGATGAAGAAGGAAAGAGAACACCGATAGCTTCCGCTTTTAAAGGAGAAAAATACTTCTGTCCTATCTGTCATAAGAAACTGATCATCAAAGCAGGTAAGATAGTCGCCCATCATTTTGCCCATAAAAGCACTGATAACTGTCTTGATTCATGGCATCATGATATGTCTTTTTGGCATTATGACTGGCAGAATAAATTCCCTAAAGAATCACAAGAGATCGTGATGCGTGATGGAGATGAGATACATAGAGCCGATGTCTTTTTAAGTGAAACCAACACCATCATCGAATTTCAACATAGTTTCATCAATAAAGATGAATTTCAAGAAAGAAATGAGTTCTATCTAAAGAAAGGTTATCAGTTAGTCTGGCTTTTTGATGTGAGAGAAGATGTATCTCAAGGAAGACTGACCAATATCAAAAATAGTCCTGAGAAATTTAAATACTTATTTGCACCAGCGACTTTCAAGGATTTCACTTTGAAAGATAATATCTCCATTTTCTTTCATTTAAGACAAAATGATTTATGTAAAGTAAACTGGATATCTCCTCAAGGAATCAAATACTTCGCCGGTTCTCTATTAAGTTCAACTCAGTTTATAGAGATAATGAAAGGAAATAAAACCTACGACGACCTTGTTGAATCAAATAAGAAAGAGAATGAAATAACTCAAAAAGAGAACTCAAAAACAAAAGAAATCTCTTTCCATAACAAAAGCCTAGTTATGCTTTATGAAAAGAGCGGAAATGATATCGTCATCTTTGAAAACACTAAGACACTTAAAAAAGTTTTAATAACCACTTCACCAAAAGAACAATATCAAAAGTATCATCATGTCTATGGAAAGATCTCAGATTCTTTCGGTGAGTTTTCTAAACCGACTACTATCATTGAATCAGCATTAGAACCCGAGTGGAGAATCATTTGGAAGAAAAAACGGGATAAAGAAAATTAGTCTTTTACCTCGTTAGAATTGGTGAGTGTAGTAGCAATCAAGGCGTTTGCGAAGCGACCCAAGGCTTTCGCAAGCTCCTCACTATCTTCTTTCCTTCCTTCTCTAAACCAGTTGACTAACATATCGGAAGTTCCACCGATGATGAAGGAGAAGAGAAATTCTAAATTCATATTCAAACTCTCAGGATATTTTTCACTGAAATCAGTCTTGAATTTCTCAGCGATCCAACCTCTGAATCTTTTTAAGAACTCATTTCCGTTTTTATCGAAAGACATCCACTTAGAGAAACCTTCATTCCTAGTGAGTATGTTGATGATAGCTGAGAAGAACTTCTCATCAAGGCTATAGACATTGACTTGTTCTATCTGAGCTTTTATCTCTTCAAAGAAATTAGCTTCTAAATGTTCCATGACATCTTTGATGCTTTCAAAATGAAGATAGAAAGTACCCCTATTAATTTTAGCTTTCAAACAAAGTTCAGAGACTGAGATGGTTCCATCAGGTTTCTTATCAAGCAATTCTAGATAGCAGTTTAATATTTTGATAGCGGTTTCTTGTGATTTCTTAGTATTTTTGTTTTTCATATTAGCCCTATTTTATAATGGATTTTGGAAACAATCAACATATGTTTATTTTCTGTTAAAATTATTTTGTTTGAAAATAAACAGCTGTTGAATTAATATTACCTGTAAACAAGAGGTGCTATTTATGAGCGTGGCTGAAGTCATCGTTAAAGATGTCACTAAGACTTATGTTGTCGGTGATACGTACATCAATGCTGTTGATCAAATCAGCTTCACCATTAAGAAAGGTGAACTGGCCATCATTTTAGGTCCGTCTGGTTCTGGGAAAACGACCATACTCAATCTGATAGGTGGTATGGATGTTCTCACTTCTGGAAACATCATCATAGGTGGTAGTGATCTCAGCACTTTTAATAAAAAACAGATGACCGAGTACAGAAGAAAAGCGGTCGGCTTTGTTTTTCAGTTTTATAATTTGATGCCTAATTTGACAGCACTAGAGAATCTCGAACTTTCAACTGAGATTTGCAAAGACGCTTTAGATCCTCAATTGATGCTTCAGAAAGTCGGTCTTGAAAATAGAATGAATAATTTTCCAGCTCAGCTTTCAGGTGGAGAACAACAGAGAGTATCTATCGCTAGAGCTTTAGCTAAAAATCCCCAAATCCTTCTTTGCGATGAACCGACTGGCGCTCTTGACTATGAGACAGGTAAGACTATCTTAAAGACTCTTTATGACATGTCTAAAGAAGAGAATAAGACCGTCATCATTGTCACTCATAACTCAGCTTTGAAAGATATGGCTGATCATGTCATTCATATTAAAAATGGAAAAGTAGCTTTTGAAGAATTCAACGAACATCCTAAACCGATTGAGGAGATCGAGTGGTAAATGAAAGCATACACACACTCGATAACCAGAAGCATCAAAGGAAATGTAGCTAAGCTTCTGTCAATCATTTTTATCATATTGATCGGCATCGCTTTTGTTTCCGGTGTCGGTACTCTTTCTTCGTGTATCAAAAGTTCTTTTAATGCTTATTATCAAGAGGCCAATGTTACTGATTTAGTCATCAAGAACACATCTAGCTCTGATTTTGCCGACGAAGATGAAGATGGTATCTATGATATAGTTGAAGCTTTAGAAAGTTCTTCTTTAGTCAATGGAGTGACTACTGTTACTGCTATTGATTCCTCAGCTTTAGAGCTGATGAAAAATACTATCGCTGAGAGCATAAAAGAAAGTCTTAAAGATACCATCAGTGAAACTTTTCCTTTCTTAGATTCATTAGTCGATTATATTGATTACATCGATTTGTCCAACTATGTTGATGTCGAAATATTACCCGAAGACTTCCCTCTTACTAGATTTTCGACCATTCATGAAGATCAAAGCATCAATACTCTGACCGTCGTTGAAGGTCATTTTCCCACTTCTGAAGATGAAATAGCTATCGAACAGACAGAAGCTAGTTCAATGATTGATTATCAAATCGGTGATACGATTGATTTAGGTGATGCTTTGGGAGGAGTCAAAGAGATTGTAGGTATCATACAAAATCCTCTCATCACCTCTAAATATGGTGAACCTGATTTGATCAACCAAACGAAATTAGAACAGATCATCTATCTTTATGGAGATACGATAACTATCAATTTTGATATAACGATCAGCCTTCCTTTATTTGGTGACTATGTCATCCCTATCACTCAAGATATCCCGGTCTCTGATATCTATGTTGACCTAAATCTTGATAATTATAGTTACCTCTCTAGTTCTTATGGAAATCATGTCGATGAATGTGTCGAAGAATTAAACTTAACTGTCTTAAGTGATTATTCATCTGATATTACGATACTGACATTAGAAGAAAATACCAGCTATGCCTATTTGATGACTTATTGTGAAAAAATCGATGTCATCGCATCTATCTTCCCCTTGTTCTTCATCGCTGTCGCTGCTCTAGTCGTGTCTTCAACGATGAGCCGCATGGTTGAAGAAGAAAGAAACATGATCGGTTGTCTTACTACTCTCGGATACAATGATGGTCAAGTCATTAAAAAATATGTGACATTGTCTTTGTCTTGTTGTCTTATCGCCTGTCTTTTAGGAATGATACTCGGACTCTTCTTGATTCCAACTATCATCTATCCATGTCTAGCAACCACTTTTTACACGCCTACAATAAGTTATCTGCTCTCTCCTTTATTTGGTCTTCTCTCTTCATTTGGAATGATTTTAGTCGTCACTTTGATCACTATCTTCACTTCAAAGAAGATGCTAAAAGCAAAGCCAGCTACTCTCCTTCTTCCTAAAGCTCCTAAAGCTGGTAAGAAAATATGGTTAGAGAATCTTAGGTCCCTGTGGAAAAGACTTCCTTTCAGTATCAAATCATCCTTTAGAAACATATTCCGTTATAAGAAAAACTTGATTATGACTGTCGTTTCTGTCGCAGGTTCTTTAGCTTTGATTTTAGCCGGTTTTTCTCTTCTAGATGCCGGAAATGCATTAGCTGAACATCCCCTTCTCTCTGGTCTTAAAGATACACTCGTTCCTATCGCCGTCTTGATAGTCTGTTTTGCAGTAGTCCTCTGCGGAGTTGTCATCTATAACCTCACTAATATGAATATCGGTGAAAGAAATAGAGAGATAGCGACTCTAAAAGTCCTCGGTTATCGAGAACTAGAAGTTCACATGTATATCTATAGAGAGATCTTGATCATGGCTATTCTCGGTTGTGTCTTAGGATTACCGATTGGAATACTGCTTGTTTATTTCGTTTTGACTAGCATCGATATAGGCACTTTAAGCGATGTCAATATCTATACATATTTCGTCTCAATTCTGATTGTTTTCGTCCTTGTTGGTATTGTTGATCTATTATTGAGTCCGAAGATAAGAAAAATAGATATGTCCACTTCTCTAAAATCATTAGATTAATTAATATCTTCGATGGTTCTGCCACAAACTGACAGAACCATTTTTATTTTAAGATAACAAGACAATAGATTGTAATTTGTAACACCAAACAAAGAACATCATAATTTTGATAGGTAAAATTCTATGAGGAAAATTTTGTTTATAATTTTCTGCCTATTATTTGGCATCTCATTAAATAGCTCATGGTTTACTAGCAGTACATCATCAACTTCGAGTGAACCAAGAACGATTTCTTTGCTTTTTATACAACACACATATCTTCGAGATTACAATGATGATAATGGTAATATTGTTGGATATTACTTTAGGAATGATGTGAAAGCCACAACAACTTTTGAATATGAAGAAGGTTATTACCTGTCTTCTGAAGAAATCAATGATTTCGGACCATTTAATTTACATCACTCATAATCAGGTCTTGTTGGAGATGGATATTTTTACTTCACCATATTCATGACAGAGTTTGATGAAACCACTGGTATTGCAACTAATAGGTTAACAGCACAAGAATTCACTGAAGATATGACATTACATTTTGCGATTGTTGGATAGAGTCATAGTTTCTGTTTCAAAGCTGTTGATACTCTCAAACATGCTTCTATTTTTTCATTTTTCTGAATTAGTATTTTAAAAAATAAATCTTTTGTCTTGTTTCTTAAGCCAATATCATTCTTTACAATCTGAATCACATTAAAACCTCTTTTCATCTGTTATTCTTTTTGCCGTGGAGGGCTTATGAAAAGAATACGAAAATTATTGTGTCTACTGTTTCTCCCTGTGTTAATCAGTTGTAACAATAGTTCTATCTCTTCTAGTAGTGAACCTAGTTCAGTCGACTCTTCTGCAAGCGACTCTTCCAGTTCTTCATCTTCTTCCTCATCTTCATCAAGTAGCTCTATTTCTTCATCTTCTTCTAGCTCATCATCTGGTACTTCTAGTTCAAACTCCTCTCCTGATT
This sequence comes from uncultured Clostridiaceae bacterium, assembly GCA_964427595.1. Classification (GTDB taxonomy): domain Bacteria; phylum Bacillota_I; class Bacilli_A; order RFN20; family CAG-288; genus Enterosoma. The sequence goes on from CAYRUQ010000017.1 coordinate 26,392, forward strand.
CTTCAATCTCATCACCCGATTCTTCATCTTCGTCGTCTAATTCTTCTAGTTCATCGTCCGACTCTTCAATCGATTCGAGTTCTGTTGAAGAATTAATTGATGATGTCCAATACGAAACTCAAGTATTTGGTTATCAATTCCAAACAGCAGATTTCTCGAAGGATGGTGGGAGTCTAAGTGTCAACGGCGTAGACTTCACTTACACAGAAGCAACCTATATCGGTTATTCTTCAACCAACAATGAAGGCGTTCAAATCGGCTCAGCAAATAATCCTCAAACAACACCATGGGTATTAAGTACCACCTTCAGTAGTGAAATCATCATCACCGCCTATACAGTTAAGATGGATACCGCAGCTAGCGGGTCAGCAACCTATACATTCACATTAGATAACTACACTGATTCTAATAATTTTGTTCCTGATCCTGCCGAATATGGCAGAGATGATCTCGAAGAGACGACCTCTACTCTTTCTCTATCACTTCAATCTAATGCCAGTAAAGCTATGTACTTTGACTACCTGACCTTTACGGCTTTAGTACCTGTTGATTCTGATATCGAATTAGTCAATACTTTAACTTCTGAAGACGACGAACTCACTGAACCTCTTGAACCTGGAGTTGGTGATGTTCCTGAAACTATATATGCTGAAACAACTGTTGCCGACTACTATTCCACCATCGATTTTGAAGATGACGATGATCATTTAATACTCGCTCTTCATGATTTGATATCCGATTACACTGGTTGGAGTTATGGAGATGCCAGATATATCCTCCTTTATACCGACCAAGATATTGATTCACCACTCTACTTAAACAGCATATATGATGGAGCTCTTATTCAACAAAAATGGGATACTGGTGCTTCATGGAACAGAGAACATGTCTGGCCTGTTTCAAGAATGACGATCGGTTCTACATCAAGACCTGATAACACAACAATCAGTCATATGACTGATCTTCACAATCTCAGAGTATTAACTCCTTCAGTCAACTCTTCAAGAAGCAACAAATACTTTGATAAGACTACTGGCTCTAACACTTACTATCCAAATCTCAGTGACGATGCTGGTTATGATTACAGAGGTGATGTCGCTAGAATCATCTTCTATATGTATTTAGTCAATTATCCTGACTTAAGTCTTGCTGACACTCCTTCAGGATCGACTGAGATGGGAAATCTCTCTACCCTCCTTGAATGGAACGAATTAGATGAAGTCGACGAATTTGAACTGCAGAGAAACGATCGCATCTATCAATATCAAGGAAATAGAAATCCGTTCATCGATTATCCTGAACTAGCTGATAGGATTATCGCTTAGTATTATTTTCTTTAACAAAAGTTGGTTTCTTTATAAATAAGCTCTGTCTTTAGGAGTTAGCAAAATAAATCATGTGCAACTCCTAAAGACGAGTTTGATGTTTATGTTTCCAAATTTTGTTCAGAATATTCAAACTATAAGTAATAGTTGAAAAGAACCAAAATATCAGTTTTAAATCAGTAGGCATCTAACCTACTTATATTTTTCGTACATCATATTTGCTTAAAACCTATTAATTCTTTTTGTCCGGTTTTAGATTTAATTTCGTCAAGACACTTTTAATCTGCTATTCTATAA
>CAYRUQ010000018.1:0-27801 GCA_964427595.1 uncultured Clostridiaceae bacterium
TTGCTCAAAACAGAAATTTAACACCACATTTTAGGGGTTGCGTCGAAAAACAGGTAATATAGCAAAAAGGAAAGAAAAAAGAACTTTAGAATCTCCGTTTTTTTTCACTCTCTTTGAAAGCTTTCGGAAGCCTTGATATCAGTACCTTATCAATCAAAGCGATGAGAAAACCAGTAACTGCACTTAAGGGAGCTAAAACAACTAGATACAAAAAGATGGTCGGTGTTTCAAAAAGGATGGCGTAAGAAACAAGTTGACCGATCGCATGAGCGATAGAAGAGGTGATGGAATTAGCATAAATCGAGGTCTTAATCACCTTATATGTGATAAAAGAGAAGATCAAAGCCAGAATGCCTCCTCCTAAAGAAAGAAGAAAAGCTGGCCCAAATCCGCTGATGATTAACCCCGTTAAGATGATCTTAAGAACATAAACGACAAAGTAATAATAAAAACCATAGTAATAGAGCGTGAATACTAAAGGAAGATTAGCAAGTCCCCATCTGAATCCAGGAACTGCGACGATAGTAGGGATGAATCCTTCCACATAGTGAAGAATCAAAGAAAGAGCAAGAAGAAAAGCAGAGATCACTATCGAATAGACATTGAATTTTTTTAAGCGTCCCATTCTGGTAGTCCTCCACCCATCACAATCGACACTTGGAAGTAATTAGGAAGACAAACTAAAGGCGCATAAGTGGAATAGGTGCGCCCTAATTGCGAACAGATATGACGAGGTGATTCTTCTTTGGTGATCTCAACTGAATAATCGGAGTACAAAGTCACTTCCATCACATCTCCGTAAAACTGGAAGTAATTTCCTTCACCTAGATAAATCTCGCCATCTTCTCTAGTGAACGAAATGACATAAGTACCTTCTTCTGGGAAAGGGATAGTCGTCTTTTTATCAGGATCATTCTTGTCATAAAGAAGAACATTTGCGTATTTGATTTGAACATATAACTCGGTTGATTGAGGAAGAGAAAACCAAGTAATTAAGACGATTAAGAAAACTAAAATAACTGAAAAAAGAACCGACAATATGTCTCTTAATGGACGGAAATGAAGTCGATTATCATCGCAAAGACCATCAGTCAGTTCTTTTTCTATTTTGTTCATCTAGTTGTCAGAAACTTAAAGCAGCAAAAGCTAAGATGATGATGCAAGAGGAGATCAAAATCAATGGTTCCCCTTTAAATCCTTTAGGGGCATTAGAGATAGCGATTCTATCTCTGATAGGGATGAAGACTAAGATAGAAACTAAATATCCAAAAGGAAGACCGACAATATTAGCTAGTAATAAAGAAAGAGAAGGAGAATCACCAGCCAAAGTGAGAACGGATAAAGCGACGGCGAAGATCGCACTCGAAAGAAGGACTCTCACTCCTTCTTCTTTAAATAAGGTATGAGCATTTTGGAAAGGTATTGTTAACAGGTAGAAGAGTAAAGCAACCAAGACCATCACACCTACTAAAATAAGAACATAAAAGTAAGATATATCGGTAAAGAAATCCTCTAAATAAGAGATCCCATAGCTAGCTAGAGCAAGAAGTAAAGCAGCGATGAAATAATAAAGAAGAAGTAAAACACGACCTTTATCTTCTTTTTTAACTAAAGAAGTTGCGGTTGAAACACCTTTACCAGCTAAGAAGAGATTGCTCACAAATAATGAGGTGAAAAATCCAGCCAGGAATTCCATATCATTCTCCCTTCTGTAAAGCGACTAACCGCTTGTTGTTGATATAACCGACCACACAACCATGGAAACCAGAGAATAAACCGGTGAAAAGAAGGCCACCAAAAGGTTGAGCTAAAAACGGAATAGTGAAGTCAAATAAATGAACATAACCTTGAGTTCCATCAGGGAAGGAGAATGCTAACTCACCAGTCGCTAAAATCTCTCTGAAGAAGGCGATTAAACATAAAGCGAAAAGGAAACCTAATCCAGAACCGATTGAATCCGCTAAAGCTTCACCCGGTTTAAGTGTTAAAGCCTCTTTGCCTTTGAAAAGATAAATAGAAGAGACAGCTGCAAAAGGAACAACTCCCGTCACCAAAGTATTTGAATAATCAGAATAAGTCTCAAGTCCGATAGAAGGATAAAAAGCAGCGAGAAGGAAACTAACGAGAGTTGAGGTAAAAGCACATATCAAGATAGCGATGAGACAAGAGACGAAATGATCGATCTTATTCCTCAATAATGAGATAACAAACTCAGTGATAACAAGACTGACTAAAACGATAAGAGAAATCACTACTGCATTAGAGAGACAAGTCGTTGCTAAAACAGCCAAAGTGAGACCTAAGAAAAGAGATAAGACCGGGTTTTTAACATAGAGACCATCGATAAAGATCTTTAATTTTTTCTTCATCATGAACTCCTTTCTGCCACATCACTTAAAGCTGCGATGACCGCATCTTCCATGCAACTATAAGTGATCGTCGTACCCGCACTGATGTTATCGATGCTATCAGTGAGACTATATCCGACAAATAAATCGCTGTTATCAGCGCTAGAAGCCATGTTCACCCCTCTTGAATCAGCATTGATATTCTCAAGATACAGGTAGTGAGAAACGACTAAATCAGTGATGCCGATAGCAAAACGAAGAGAACCCCAAGTCCCATCAGTAGAATGAAGCTGATAAAAATAAGAGTCTCCGTTATCAATTTCAGCTCCATATTCGATAAGCGAGGAAGAGAAGCCATCAAGGCGAGTGACTCTCACATCATCACCAAACATCGTGAAGACTGCTGATGGGACATTGGTGTTGATATTCTCAGTGATGATATCTTTCGTAGCAAAATAAACTCCGATTGAAGCACCAGCGACTATGATGGTGGTTGATAAAACAGAGATGATTTTAGCTAGTGTCTTCATGATAAACTCACCCCCGTATTCGTATATCCATAGGCGAGACCGACAGATAAGACAGCCATGAATAAAACTAAAGTAGTAAGCCAAGGCACCAAGGTCTTATTAGTTCTGCCAGTGAATATCTTGTCAATCAAAGGAGTGAGCAAGTTAGCAATCAAAATCGAATAAGCGACACCTTCTGGTGAAGCTGTATATAGACGAATCAGCATCGTGAAGAAAGCAGCTATCAAAGCAAAAGTGATCTTTCCTGCTTTAGAAGTAGGTGAAGTGACAGGATCAGTAAGACAGAAAACACCACCAAATAAGACACCACCGAGGAAAACATAACGAAGAGCACCTTCAAAAGCAGTGAGAGTATCTGCTCCAAAACCGATAAACATCAAAAGAGAAGAGACATAAATAGCGACGACATAAGTCAAAGTGAGACGTAAATCGATGATTTTTCTAATAGCAAGATAGATAGCTAAGATGATGATCAAATAGGCGAAAGGTTCACCTAAAGCACCATAATAGTTCCCCATGAACATCTCCCATAATGAGATCTTAAAGAGAGCAGAAAATCCATTAGTAGAGATGAGACCCGGGATAGTAGATCCGGCAGAGATAGCATAAGTCAAATCAGCGGATATTGTCGGTGTGACATCACCCAAATAAGTAGTCATATGAGCAGAGAAGACGAGTTGAGCAAAGACTCTGCCGGCGATAGCAGGGTTGAAAATATTAGAACCAAAGCCGCCGAAGACTAATTTACAGACAAAGACAGCAAAGAAAGCGGAGATAGCTATCTCATACCACTCTAGTCCTATAGGAAGAAGAAGGACTAAGATGACTCCGGATATATAAGAATATGAATGAGCGATATTATAGAAGTATTCCTTTATCTTAACGGAGATAGTATCATCGCTTTTCTTTCCAAAAACTTGTAGTTGCCAAATAAAGTCGGGAATAACAGAAAACAAGACACCTACAAACAAATTCTGAATAGCATATAGGCCATATTCAACATTGGTATAAAATGGACCACCCTGCAAGAAATAAAAGATATCAGCGATGACAAAAACTATGAGAAGACAACCTAATAGTTCCATCATCATCGAGAATGTGGAGCGTTTAGTTCTGATAAGAGGAGCTTTAACAATCTTATCCATCATCTTAGGCATTCTCCTCTCTCTTAGCTTTGATGACCTGGCCTTTGGCTAATTGAACATTAGATGAAACATTGATCTTAGAAGGACAAACATAAGAGCAAAGTCCACAATTGATGCACTTATCGGCTTCTAAAGCGACCAGTCTCTTGATGTCTTTCTTCTTTAAAGCCATTTGAATCTGAACAGGTTGAAGATCCATCGGACACTGGTTACAGCACTCTCCGCAGTGCATACAAGGTTCTGGTTTCTTCATCTTGTTTAACATGACTATGACTCCACCCGTCTCTAAACAGATGACGAAATCATCTTTGAAGGTATGAGCAGTCATCGGACCACCATCAAGAAGGACTGTCTCTTTATTAGTGCTTTTACCTCCGCAGAAATTGATCAAGTCGGAAGCTAAGACATAAGCAGGAGTGAAGATAGTTTGAGGTTTATTGACTAAACCAGCGACTGTCAAACATCTAGTCACCGGGACTGTTCCATAAAGGAAAGTCTCACCTAACATGATCATCGTGTAAAGATTGTTGACGATGACACCCGCTTCAATCGGAAGCGTCTTATATTCTTTATGAACGATATGACGGACGATATTTCTCTCATAACCGATAGGATAGATGTCAGGAATTTTAACTATCTCAACAGGAAGACCTTGGAATTTCTTTAAACATCTTTCTGCTTCCCTAATCAACTTAGGTTTGTTCTCTTTGATAGCGATAAAGACTTTCTTAGCATTTGAGATTTTAAGAAGGTAGGGAAAAGCTTCAAAAGCTAAATCCATATGTTCAAGTCCCATCTGATAATCCGAATTGAGATAAGGTTCACATTCGACAGCGTTGACGATGATGTAATCGCACTTATTTTGATACTTCAAATAAGTAGGAAAGCCTGCTCCACCAAAGCCTACGCATCCTGAGTATTTGATGGCATCTCTGATCTCGGCTGGAGAGCATTCTGCCACTTTGTTTAGTGGTTTTCTTAACTCGAAGGTTCCTTTATGATCGTTTTTAATTACAAAAGCAGTCTTGAGTCCGTCAGCAAAAGGCATCCTTTTCTTGTCGACAATCTGTCCAGAGACACTGGAAAACACAGGGAACTTATCTTCATCAACAGCTAGAATTGTTCCCCTAAATACATAGTCTCCGACCTTGCGCAACTCTTTAAGAGGAACGCCATTTCTGGTGAGAGGCGCATATACAAAATCAGGGTCAAAACTGACATAATGTTGATTGATTGTCTGTTCTTTACAACCCGGAATATTGAGCGCTCGTTCAGATTTAAACAAATTGATGCTCATTCTTATTTCCTCTAGCTCTCATTATACCTTGAAAAGGGTTCTTTCTTAATAAGTATTTTACTGAGCTTGACTCTTGTTAAATAATTTTAAAAATGACAGTTTTTAATTAAAATTCATCTTCTTAAAAGCTATTAATCAAATCATAGTCGTAAATAAAAATCTTTTTTCTACTCATAGTAATTACATTAAAAACGATAAATAGAACAAATATCCATCTTATAGACTTATAGTTGAGTTTGTTTTTCTTATAAGACAATTGATAACTACTTTAGTTTTACGATTATATCTTCAAACACATATGAATACTATTAATTAACTGCCACTAAAAAAGATTACGACAGCAACATCGTAGTCTATCAATCACTTATCAGTTATTAGGGTTTCTCTTTTATAAGTCCACTTAGAACCGACTGGTTCACCATAATAATCCAGTCCGTTGATATAACGATTGAATACTTCATAATTGAATCCGTTCTTCAAGATATCGTAATAACAAGACTCAAGTATTGAAGCAGCCCTATTAGATAATTCTGAGAACGATTCATTTCTGATAGTTCCAGTAACCGGATCTTTCCAGGATTCTTTTTCTGAGTTTAGAACTCTCGAATCAGCTGTCTCTGGATTCATATAGAGAGCACCAAGAGAATTCTTACCGACTATCTTTGACTTCAGCTTACCATGATGATTCATGAAATTGACCACCGCATGCATATTCTTAACTGCACAGATATAGGCGTTTTTAGGTATATGATCATCGTTGAAGAATTTTCTTAAGACCGGGACTAAATTATCATTGATAACTTTCAGATAAGGAGAATTGTAAGGGATAACATCTCCAGGATGAGAAAGGAAGTATTTAAGTTTGCTTTTAGTCAGTAAGAGAGAGTCAATCTGACTTTCATAATGAGCATGAAGATAATGATAAATACCAGTTATCTTGCCATCTTCATCAAAACCTGATTGATATAAGACGAAAGGATGAACTTCTCTATCTAAAAGATAGTGAGCGAATTGACCTAAGACAAAAGATTGGAAGATTTTCAGATTTTTAACATACTGATTACCCATCAAATCAAGTTCATGGCATCTGTTGATCAAAAGCTGAAAATACTTCTTTGCATCGGTTTTATGAATCTTATTACCGAGTCTCTTCTTAGCGGTTAAAAGATGTGGAGCATGAAAGGGAACGATACCGATATAGAAAAAAGGATCAGGGCCTTGTGTTCCCAAAGCAAGAGCATCAAAATTGCCGATTATAAAAGGACTATCCAAAGCTGAATCAAAGTTCTCTTCATCAGCTTTGATAGAGAAACGTTTGACGAGTAAATAATGGGCAATCAGATTAGGCATTAGAACTCCTCAGCTACAATCTCACCAAATACTCCTTTAGATGCACCACCGACAGCATTAGCTTCATCAGTATCGATGTGCATGGCTAAAGCATAAGATTCAGATACACGGATGACGACATCACCTAAAATGGCGCTTCTACCATTAGCAGACTTGATCTTAACAGCGACGATCTGTCCGTTAGTGACGCCGAATTCCTCAGCATCTTTAGGAGTCATATGAATATGTCTTTTGGCGATAATCATTCCTTCAGGAATATCAACAGAATTACCATTTAAAGGATTGACTAAAGTGCAAGGACAAGAACCTTTGGTATCACCAGATTCACGGATAGGAACATCAGCCTTGAGACTTCTAGCTTCAGTCATGGAAATCTCGACTTGGTCAGACTTGCGGCAAGGACCTAAAATGGAGAGATTTTTAAGGGTGAAATCTTTCTTTTCAAGCTCGCCAGTGACTTTATTTTTAATAGTGGCATGATAAACAACATCGAGTCTCTGATTAGTAGCAAACTGACCAGGTTGAGAGAGCATATTTCTGACGGTGAGTTCAAAACCTTCACCGAAAAGCTTCTCTAAAGTCTCTTTACAAACATGGATATGATGAGCGGAAGTTTCGACTACAAATTGCTTATTTTCTAACATTGTAAATACCTCACAAAAAATTGTAGCACACGACTATAAAACGGAAGTGAAAAACTGATATTTTTTGTATCTATAGAAAGATTGATTAATACAGAGGCAGACCATTAGGTCTAAACAGCTCTACTTTCTTGATCTCGGGTATCTCACTTTGGAGGGCTTCGATGATTTCAGGAAACTCATCGTTAGCCAAAGCGCAACCGACACAAGCGCCGGAAACAATGAGATATAATATGCCATTTTTAAAATCTCGTGCAGAGATGGAAGATCCGTCTCTCTCTAGAAAAGGACGAATAGCAGAAAGAGCTATCTCTACCTTTTGAAGAACTTTTAACTCAGTAAATGAATCAGTGCTTCCCACCTTGATTCTCTTCTCTGTTCTTGTTTATCTCATCAAGCTCTAACTGAGCTTTCTGTTCAGCTTGTAAGCGTCTGATCAAATCATCAAAACTCTGTTGAGGAGAGGGTGCAATCAGTTCTACTTTTTTGATCTCAGGTATCTCATCCATCAACATAATCTCGATAGAATCAGAGATATCAGTAGCTGCCATGAAACAACCGGCACAAGCACCTATCATATCGACATAACAGACACCTGTCTCTTCATCAAAACGCTCAAGACGGATATCCCCACCATCTCTTTGTAAGAATGGTCTTATTTTATCTAGATTCTCTTCGATTCTAATTTCTATACTTTTATCTTCACTCATAATTTTTCACCGCACAAAATTATACTATTTTTAGAAAAGATGAAGTCATTTTTTGCACAGTTACTTCTATTAATAAGAAAGATTATCAGTAGTTGATTTCAGAGTTAACAAAATCAGAGATGAGATTCCAGAAAGATACTAAATCGTTGTAATAAGTGAAATCGTTAAGATAGAAATAAGAGACCTCAAAGATTTCATCAAGATAAGTTGTTTGCATCTCATTAATCATCTCGTCAAAGGCAACAACTGAAGAGAAGTTGCTATCATAGTAATATATGGCGCTGAGAAGTTGTAATTTGAGTGTTTCACAATAATCGGAGATGATAGAAGACGCCTGTCTGTAAGCACTAGTAGTGATGTAGGTATTAATCGTTCCAGTTTTGACAAAGCTAGAAAAGCCCTCTTGCATAAGAGAGACTAAATCTTCATATGACTCAGCCTCTACAATCATGTTGCTGTAACCATCATAGACATAGGAATCAACTTCACTCTTGACTTCATTTATCAAAGCTTGAAGTTCAACTCCAGCTTCTTCCCATTGATCAACATACATTGAAAAATTAGAGATGATGGTGACGCTATTATAAATTTGATAGAGATTTTCATTTTCATTCTCGATGGCATCTAAGACGCTATCAGCCCAATTGGTGTAGGTATCAATCTCGTTTTGCATGACTGTATTAAAGTTATCAAGCATGGATTGACCACCATTTTCAGAGACAGCTAATTGCCAATCTTCATAGCCGATGATGCTCTTGAAGTAGCTATAGAACTCATTTGAGGTAGTGGGTTCAGTAGCAGCATTTTGATAATTACTGATAGCAGTCTTAACTAAATCGATACCCTTATCATAGTTGGTTCTAAAGATGGTAGGATCGACAGAATCTCCTAAGATGAACTTAGCTTCATCACTGAGACTTTCATAATCGGCGATTTTTTGATCAAGGAAATCTCCATTCTCAGCAGCAAGAGAGAAAGTGGAATCATCACTCACAAGTAAGCTGATTAAGCTACCTAAAGTTGAACTAAGATCAGGAAGATCGATGTACTCAGCAAGAGGTGAATAGAACTCTTCAGCCTCTTGAGCAACAGCAGAGTAAGTCGATAGCTCAGCTTGAACATCATCAAAATAAGTAGATTCAACAGCGTTTAATTCAGTATCAAGATTGAGATCTAAATTAAGATTAATAGGAACACCTAAAGCATTGATTCCAACATCCAAAGTGATATAGCTGATGAGATTATTAGCTTCAGAAGTGTTCTCTAATCCGATTCCTAAAGATAATTGAGAAAGAGTAATAGACAAATCATCTCCGAGAAGATCTGCTAGATAATCGCTGACTAAACTTACACCATCATTATTGAGATAGATGGTGACATCAGCACTATTAAATCCAGTTTCAATATCAACAGCTAATCCTTTGCCAGCGATATAGAAAATATCAGCGAGAAGAGAGAGGATAGGTCTAGTAGTAGTCTCATCAGGGAAGATGGTATCAAGCAAAGTTAAAAGGGTAACTAAATCATCAGTGACAGATGATAAAGAAGGAAGAATTTCACTGACAGAAGAAAGGATGCCGGAGAGATCAGGAAGTTCAGAAGCGATGTAGTTTCTTAAATGAGTTTCACCATCACTAGTGGAAGTGTTGCTGAAAGAGAGAGTGTTATCAATGATATCAACAGCTAAAACTTCATTAGTGAGATTTTCACTTGTTAATCCGCTAGCTAAAGAAGAATAGTTGACTGAAGCAAGCTCAAACAAAGGAAGAGAGCCAGCTAAATCAGCGATATAAAAAACATCAGCAAGGGCGTTATAGTTATTAGTGATACTAGTGATATCGGCTTCTCCGTCTTCAGTGGTAAGAGTGCTAGGAGTTAAAAGAAGCTCATAGTTATCATCATCGCCATCAACTTCATGAGTATAAGAAACGGGTGATTGATAATCTAAAAGAGTCATGATACTTGGCATATCAACAGAAAGTGAGAGATTTCCATCTCTTCTAGTGACACTACTTGTGACGACATCTTCATTGATATCTTCATCAACACTAGAAGAAGAACTTGAAGAAGAAGAAGAGGAGGAGGAAGAAGAGGAGGAGATAGAAGAACTAGCAGATGAACTATCAACAGAAGAACTTTGAGTTGATGATTCAGTTGTAGAAGAAACAGTCGAAGAAGTGGAAGAAGTATTAGAGCTTGAACAAGCAGCTAATGTTGATAAAGATAACAAGCATAAAGCTGCTAATGTGATTTGTTTTTTCATTTTAGTACCTCTTTTCTGCGTCAAAAGAGTGATAGAAGAAACTGAGACGCCTTGAAGATAATAGTGAACTTTACATGTGGTTTCAAATGTTATTTCTCCAAAAAATTAGTTCGCTAAAATAGTTTGTTTTTAAAACAATTCGTACGTTTAAAGGTTGCATATGACAATAGTAAATTAAAATTGTTTTCTTCAATTTTCTGTATAAACAAAAAGAAATATATAAGTTGACAAATAATTTTCACTTTTTTATTATCAGAAAGCTACAAAATCCCCTCTTTCAATATTCGGAGGTCTTTATATGAAAAAGAAACAACTGTTTCTGCTCTTACCTCTTCTCACTTTAACCGCATGTTCAAAAAACATTTCAATACCTAGCAACCTAGCCACTCCTTCTTCTATTTCTGATAGTTCTAACCAGGCTGATTCTTCTATTGTGGAAGAAGAGGAAAATGAATACGGAAAATTCGAGACTAATGCACTCTATAACGAGATTGAAAATAGTCTTGCAAATGGAACTTTAGTTGAAGATTATTCAGATGGAAACGCCTATCTCGTCTTGAGACACGCTTTAAATAAACAAGTTAATAGTCCTTATTCACTAACTATCGGAGAGAGCACAGTTTCGGCTTTAGGTGGTATTTATAAACAAGAAGTTGAATCAGCGACTTTTGTCACGCCGACTGAAAGTTTCAACCAGAATATTTCAAGCTCAAGCTTAGTTAAAACCGCCTTCCGTTTCTATGATGATTACACAGATAATATCAAAGCTTATGAGAGCTCCACTTCTAGTGATTGGACAGCAGATGCTACTCCGACTTACTACACTTATGATGAGTATATTCAAGCTTATGGAAAGCTCTTCAATGGCCATTATTACTGCACTTCTGGTGGAGACGATATTGATGATTTATTCTTAACTAGAGACGAAGATGTTTTCAAAGCTAGCGAAGATGAGAGTAAAAGAGAGATCAACGCACTGATCATCTATGACATCGATGCTGATACAATCACCGGGTCTAGCATCTCTAAAACCGATGATGGATATGAGATCATCATCCTCTTAGAAGATGGAAACGGAACTGCTTATTATCAAAACCAGATGCTGACTACCGGTTCACTTAGTGAAAAACCTAATTTCTCAACTAGCCTTTTAACTTTCCAACTCGATTCTGAACTTTACTTAACCTCCTCTCTCTTTGAAGATAGCTATGACCTCAAGAAAGTCATCTCACTATCAGCAACTCAAACCATGACACAATACTACTTCCATAGTGAAACAAACACCTTCACTTCTGGAAATAAACAAGTCAGTGTCTCAATCCCGACCATCGATGATCATGACTTTAATGGTTATAATCTCTTCCCTAAAGAATAAAAAAGAAAGCAAACAAAAACTCAGTTGCCAGTGAGACAAGCGCTCAAAAGAAAACAATTTAGAATAATTATGATTATGGCTTTTATTAGGTAGAGTTCGACAAAAGCCATGGAAAACAAAAAAGTATCGATACGAGATTAAATCTAACATTCGTTTTGACTTGTTTTACCATGAGCGAGATTTTTGAAATCATGGCTGATGAATACAGCTGAATGAAGTAGCGTCTATAATCTATTGAACATAAGATCCTAATAGTACGTAAAAAGTTGGACATAGTTCCTTAGGTAAGATTGAATTTATAAAATAAAATGTTAATTTTATTATTTGGTTCTTATATTTAACAGAGATGTTAGTAAAAATATGTACAGTTCTTCAATGTGATATTGGTGACATTAAAGAATTAATCGATGAACCCAAAGAACGAAAGTGTTAAGAAAATGAACTTGGATCAAAAGAAGTTGGATAAGTGGGCTGATTTGTTACTGGATACAGGAAAGCGCAATAATCTAATTAATTTTAAAGATACAAAAACTTCAACTGTGGAAGTACTGCTGCCGTCTTCTGATGTACTATTTGAGAAAATAGATGGAAACACGTCTTTTGAGATTTTTGATCCTCAAATTATCGATGAAGATGATGATACAGAAGAATCTCTTGAACAGGAGCAGTTGCAGATTGAAACACCAGAAGCGTCAGATACTTCTGATGGAAAAGCAGAATTTATAGCACAGTATTCTGGAAAAATTAAGCGACAGAATCAAATCTTGCTTTACAACGCCGCAACGAATCCGCTTAGCGCAGTAAAGAGAATTGATAAAAAGGTGAAGGAGTTTATTGAAGAAACTGGTGTAAATGTCGCATACATGGTGTTTGGCTTTATTCATTGGAAAGAAAGCCCCTCCTCTAACTATTTTTTTCGTGCGCCTATTTTGCTTGTGCCAATTCAATTGAAACAAGCGTCTGCAGTAGATCCATATTTTATTAAATCAGCAGAAGATAACATAATTGTTAATCCGACATTTTCCTATAAAATGGAAGCAGAATATGGAGTAAAGTTACCTGAATATAACGATGAGGGTTTGGCTGCTTACCTTGAGAAGATAAAATGCATTGTGACAAAGCTCCAATGGACAGTCACAGCTGAATGCAAGATAGGTATTTTTTCATTTCATAAAATCAATATGTATCGTGATTTGAAGGACAATACAAAAGAGATTCTTGCAAATCAGAACGTCCGTCAACTCTTAGGTGAACCGATTAACACAGATAAATTACAAGACGAAGAGAAAGATAATGGCTCTGTTGTTAATCCGCTGATTGAGTTACATAGTGTGGTTGATGCAGACTCCAGCCAAATTGATGCAATTGAAATGGCAAAGTCTGGAAAGAGCTTCGTTTTACAGGGACCTCCTGGAACTGGCAAAAGCCAGACGATTACCAACATCATTGCAGAATGTCTTAGCGATAGCAAAAAGGTGCTGTTTGTTTCTGAAAAGCTAGCAGCTCTGAATGTGGTTTATGACAAATTGAAGCAAGCTGGACTCACTGAGTTTTGTTTGCAACTCCATAGTCATAAAGCAAATAAAAAGGATGTAATAGCAGATATTTGCCATACGCTGCGCACAAGACCAAGTGTTGTCTCCTCGAAAGCAAACGCTGAAATTGTTAGCAAAGAAAAGGCTCAACATCAGTTGGATTCCTATGCAGTTGAACTTCACAAGTTACGTCCGGTTATTGAAAAGAGCCTATATCAGCTATATGAATCTTATGCTTCATTTAGCTGTATGCCAGATGTTGAGTACTATATTCCGCAACTTTCATCCAAAGGCTTAACGTACTTGGCGGAAACAACTTCTCTTTTGGGACAATTTGTAGACTATCTCCCTTCCATTGGATATGATTACAGAAAAAATTCGTGGTACGGCTATGTCAATCAGGACACATCTTACCAATCAAAACATGAGATCAAGAGTAATTTTTCTACCATTTCACATTTTTTGCAGAAATTGATTCCTTTACAGCAGGAAATCTCAGAAAAGTATCTAATACAGTGTACTAGCATAGATGATGCACATGTCTTGAATGACTTTTTTAATTTTGTGACAACATCCAAGCTGATTACACCATCACTTTTGAATCGGGAACGCTTTGATGCAGTTGACTCTGCACTATGCATATTGAAAGAACTGAGCAAAGATATTCTTGCTACTAGATCCACCCTGAATGAAGTATTTGACGAAGATGTTTATAAGCTGAATGGAGCAGAGCATCATAAAAAGCTGACAAAACAGTTTAACGGGATCTTCTCTAGACTTTTTAATGCCGAATACAAGTCGCTTATCGCCAACCTACGTTTATGTAAGAGAGATGGAAAGAAGCCATCCTATAATGAAGCAGTTGTATTGACAGAAAGACTTGCCTATTATCAGCAAAAGAATTCTGAATTTCTTAGTGCAGAAGCACCAATTAAAGCATTCCTTGGTGAAGCCTATCATGGTGTCGAAACTGAATGGGATTATGTGACGGAACAAATGTCGGCGATGAAGGTAATTTTATCCAGCAAAATCTCGTTCAGCGCTCTAGAACACTATGATAACTTTATCACTGAACGAGACTCATTCACATATTACCATCAGAAACTCGATGAAATTTTTGAATTTTGTAGTACTGATACATTTAAGCAAACTTATGGTTACTTTGATCAAGCGATTATAGACATTTACTCTGCACCATGTACTTTGGTATTGGAGAAATTAATGTCTTGTTTGAATGAAATAGATAAGCTAGACAACTGGTGTCACTTCAGGAGTCTTTTTTTAAAGCTGGATGATAACCAAGTCGTGCCTTATATAAATGTTGTTATTGATCAGAACATAGAACCAAGGCACATTGTTGGTGCATTTGAAAAGCAATTCTATTATCAATGGATTGATTCGATTTTATCTAGTAATCCGGTTTTATCTACATTCAATCGAATTTCTCAGGATGAAGCAGTTCGTACTTTTGCAAAAAAAGATACCGAGCAATTCGAAATCAACAAAGCCAAAATTCGTGCAAAGCTTTCATCCATGCGCCCGTCTCTTGATATAGTCGCACCTGGAAGCGCATTAGCAATCTTACTTCGTGAGAATGAGAAAAAGCGTAAACAAAAGGGCATTCGTTCTCTGCTTGTCGAAACAGGTGAACTTGTCCAACGAATCAAGCCTTGTTTTCTTATGTCTCCTTTGAGTGTCAGCACCTTCCTAGCTCCCGATTCTGTTCATTTTGATGTGGTTATTTTCGATGAGGCATCACAGATTTTTCCACAGGACGCCATCGGTGCGATTTATCGAGCAAATCAATTGATTGTTGTAGGCGACTCCAAACAGATGCCACCCAGCAATTTCTTTAATACTACAATTGAAGTTGAGAACAACGATGAAGAAGCCGAAGATGTAACAGACTTTGAATCCATCTTGGATCTATGTTCAACATCCATGCCACAACTTCGATTGTGTTGGCATTACCGAAGTCGTTATGAGCAACTGATTACGTTTTCTAACAAAAACTTCTACGACAACGATCTTGTAACATTCCCCTCCTCTAAGGCCGACACTCCAGGAATTGGCGTTGATTATTATCATGTAGACGGCATTTTCGATCGCAAATCGCATACCAATAGAAAAGAAGCAGAATTCATCGTTGATCTTATCTATCAGAATATTGAGAAATACCCAAACCGCAGTCTTGGCGTAGTTGCATTCAGCGTTGCGCAACAAGATTTGATTGACAAGTTACTCTCTAAGCGGAGACAAAGCACACCGGAAAAAGAATATTTCTTCAAGAATGATAGAGACGAGCCTTTCTTTATCAAAAACCTTGAAACCGTGCAAGGCGATGAACGAGATACAATTATTTTTAGTGTTGCCTATGGTATTGATGTGCAAGGACGCCTTCTGCATAACTTTGGTCCGCTGAACCGTGTCGGTGGTGAACGAAGACTGAATGTTGCGGTTACCAGGGCAAAAATTAATGTTCAACTAGTTTCCTCCATGCACTATACAGACATTGACTTGAAGCATGTATCCTCAGAAGGTGCAAAGTTGCTTCGTGAATACCTCGATTATGCCGAAAATGGGAGTGTTGCGTTAGAACGAACAGTTTCTATTAAGCCGTTTGAACAATTTGATTCCGATTTTGAACTTGAGGTGTATGACTATTTGAAGTCTAAAGGATTTGCAGTAGATACCCAAGTCGGCTGTTCTGGATTTCGTATTGATATCGGTTTGAAGTTGCCAAATCGTTCTGATTATGTACTTGCTATTGAGTGTGATGGTGCAACATATCACTCATCTAAAAACGCACGTGATCGTGACCGCTTACGACAGGAAATTTTGGAGCGCATGGGCTGGAAATTTTATCGCATCTGGTCTACAGATTGGTTCAAAAATAAATGGGTTGAACAGTCTCGACTTTGGGAAGCGGCTATTAATGCAGTCAAAAATCCAACACAAGTAGAATCAAAGCTAATTGATAGCCAGCCAACGGAAACATTTGAAGAAGTTATAGTCGAAAAGCATTTTAACTTCCCTAAGTATAAGATTGCAGATTTTTCTGAGATTTGCCGTCGTCATAGCTACAACTTTAAGGCAATCGTTAAGGAAATTTTGGAAGTGGAAGCACCACTATCGGAAGATTTGTTCTTAAAACGTATCGTGTGGTATTTTGGTCGAGAAAAAGTCACGAATGTTGTACAGAAAGCCTACAAGAATCAAATGGTCGGATACCAGCACTATGGCATTATCCGTAGAAATGGATTCTTATATCTAGACAATGGAAAAGGGATTCAGCTCAGAGTACCTGGCGATATTAAACGTGACATTAAACAAATTGCTCCAGAAGAATTAGCAGCCGGTATGTTTGAAATTTTACAGCAGAATGTGACTGCTAACAAAAATGGTTTGTATCGTTCTCTTGCTGCACAATGTGGAGTAGTCCATGTTAGTAAATCAATTTACGAGGCAATGGATTCGGCGTTAGACATTCTTAAAGACCATATTGTTGTTGAAGACGACCTAATTTCACTCAAATAGTCTCTTAGTAACAAATGCATACTAGCTGTAGCCATTGAATGCGTGGAGCCACTTGTAAAAATTTTTAGCTAAACCAAGTTCTACGCATTTGTAGAAAAAGGCTACAGAACATTTGTATCTTCTATGACCTTGTTGAATTTATCTTTGTGAATGAGTTAATGAAAAAGAAAACGGCATGACCGAAGCCATGCCGTCCATGCATTTATTATGCACATCACTCAATCAGTGAGACAACTGAGTTTTTTAATGCTTGGATTATTCTCTTTCGAGTCCTCTGGAAGTACCCCAGAAGAACAAAGCAACGGTACCAGGGCCGGTATGAGCACCGATGGTAGTGCCGATTGAATAGACTTGAATCTTACCTTTAAGTTGAGGGAAAGTTTCCTCAACACCTGAAACGACTGAATTAGCATAGTCATAGCAATCGGAGCAAGAGATGAACACTTTATCAGCATACTCAAGTCCATCTTTCACATAGGTCTTCATCTTCTCAACCAAGGATTTTTCTGCTCTCTTATGACCGATTTGTTTTTCCATCGGGATGAGCTTACCATTCTTATCGACATGTAAGACAGGGCAGATCTTAAGTAAACCGCCGATGAATCCGGAAGCCTTAGAGATTCTTCCACCTTTGACATAGTACTTTAAGTCAGTAGAGAAGAACCAATGCTGAACTTCTAATTTATGAGCTTCAGCATAATCTCTAAGCTCATCGATGCTCTTTCCTTCATCTCTGACATCAGCAAGTTTATCGATGAGAAGTCCGAAACCAGAAGAAGCCGCTAGAGAGTCGACGATGTAAATCTTTCTCTCAGGGAATTTTTCTTTTAGCATCTCAGCAGCCTGGCAAGCAGAGTTATAAGCACCAGAGATACCGGAAGAGAGAGAAACATGAAGGATGTCTTTTCCTTCTTCTAAGAAGGGAGTGAAGTATTCGATGAACTCACCCACTGAGATTTGTGAAGTCTTAGTGGATGCTCCATCAGCCATCGCTTGATAGAAATCATGATAAGGGATAGTTTTACCGAAGTCGTCTACTCGTTCGACTCCGTTGAGAGAATAGTGGAAACAGATAACTTTGATATTTCTTTGTTGAAAGAATTCTTCGTTCAAATCGGTCGTTGAGCAAGTGCTTAAGACATAATCGCCCATTTGTTTTCCTCCTTTTCCTAATTATAGAAAACAATTCATCTTATCACAGATTGCAAATCTTATTTTCTTACACGATTTTCAAAAAAGTTAAAAAGAATTTCACTAAGCAAATCAATTTTCTTCAGATTCAACAAGAGAAGAAAATCTTTCTGACATCTCTTTATCAACACGAGAAAGAATGAGAAGTTTTCCATTAGCATCTGAAAAACAATGCTCAGATTCCGCTATAGCTATAACATCTTTAGTCTTCTCATTTTTGATGATATATTTAAATGTAAAACGAACAGGAGTCGCTTTAATCAGTTTGATCTCAACTTCGATAGTATCTCCATAAGTACAGGGGACTTTATAAGAAACATCAAGATGAGAAATAGGAGAAAAAATTCCTCTCTTTTCTAATTCAGCGTAGGAGAATCCGTTCTCTTTAAGGAAATAAATCCTCGCTTCCTCTAAATAGTGAACATAATTAGCATGATGGACAATGCCCATCTTATCTGTTTCATAGTAATTGATTTCTCTTCTATAAATCAGGCTCATCTTCAGTTTTTTCCTCTTCCGTTTCTTTATCAGCTGTCCCTAATTTAGCACCGCACTTTCGACAATAGAAAGAACCTTTTTCATTTTGAAAGTAACACTCCGGACAAATGAGATTTTGATTAACTTCTTTGGTTAATTTTTCTTGTGCTATGCTAGCTTCTGTATTGTTCTTTGTTAAATCGATATCATCAGTATTCTTCTTTCTGTGTTTTTTAAAACCACCAAGTGTTTTAAGGCATCGAATAAAAATACTCATTGCTACCAAAGCGATAAGAAAAACACCAAGCCATATAAACATAGATGCACCATCAGAATAAATAGGCCCTAAAGCAAAAAATACTGCAGCAACTATAAAGATACAGCAACTTAAAGAGTAAAGAACTTTGAAAAGGATTAGTGCTTTCTTATTACCTTTGTATTTTAAAAGAGGACTCTTTCTTTTATTTGATTTCAAAGTAAAAGAACCATCTTCCTTATTTTCTATCGTTTTAAATTCGTCTTGGTTAGGATCAAATTCGTGCACATTACACCTCTTTCAGAAAAATCTTATAACATAGGTCAGCTTCATAAATAATTAAATCCCTTCTGGTTATCCTCTCTAATAAGTTTTCTGTATCATCAAACACATTTGCTGTATGCGTTTTAGTTAGCCGTTGACTCATAACCACTCTTATACATGTTTCTAAATGTTATTTTTAATTCGGCTGGGCTTAGTATCTTTATACTACCCGCAAATCTAAAGAAAAAATAAGTAGCTTGCTTGATTGAACATTTAAATTCATAAATTCTATTTTCTTCATCAATAATCTGAGAGTGAATTGGTCTATGGATTGAAGAATATAAATAGTCATCTTCTGCTTTTTGCGTTAAAAATTGAATTTGAATTACTTCAATCTTTTCAAATGCAAAGGTTGGTCCAAATTCAATAAGTAGATTATCAACTCTATTTAGATCTGTCTGTTTGAATTCGTACTTTTCCTTATGTTTACTTACCGCTTTAATTAAAGAAAGACGATACGAATTAAAATTTTCGCCATTATAGGCAATCAAATAAGAGTAAAGAGCCTCACGTGATGGCACGATTTTATATGGCAAAACAATAAAATTTCCTTTGAATGTTTTAATTGTGATTTTGTTTTTTGAATGAATCGCATTATTAATACGAAAAATAACATCACGTAAAATTATTTTTTCTCTTTCAATGCATGGAAAACGGCAATAGCTTTCTATTACAGCTTTAATAAATTCAGAACCAGTTAAGTATTGATTAGTTTGCTTAGAATCTTCTAGGCGATAAACATTTTCGTCGCAGATGTAATAAACTTGTGATATTCCTTTTTGTTTATTAAATTCATTAGATAATTCAAATTCATCATCTAGAAAACATTTAATTATTGTGTTTATAAAGGTTCCTTCACGAGCTGTTTTGGATGTCTGAAAGATTAACATATCTCTTTTTAATATCATCTTAGCCGTTTGGCTTAAAGTTATTCGCATCCGATCTTGAAATTTCATTGTTTTTTACCACCTGTGTTACATATTCTACACACCTTTTAGCCATTTTAGATAATTTTAACAAATATTTCTACACAATTTTTGTGTTGAAAAGTTTAAATGATGAATATAAAGATTACTTATAATTTGTTGTATACAAGTCAAAGGAGAACGAATATGGCTTATTTCAATGTAACTTGTAGATGTGGTCATGTAGGAAAAGGACGTTATGTGCCTATTTCTTTCCCTGTTATTGCCAATAGTAGAAAAGAGGCTAGTAAAATAGGTAGAGATATTCCGAGAGTAAAACATCATAATAAAAAAGCAATAATTTCTTGTACAGAAATCTCATATCAGGCTTATCTTGAACTTCGTAAATTGAATGCAAAAGATGAATATCTTCGTTGTAAAAACATTCAACAACAAAGAGCTATCGAAAATTTTGAAAGTAGAATCGTCTATGATCCTCAAATCAAAAACACCAAACGAAAATCTTTGGAAGAAAGAGACCAAATAATTAACTACAAAAGAAAAAAGAATCATGAAGCAATTAAATCAGCTATGGAAATGATGTCTTATAATTATGCGAGTAACATATATGAGTGAAAAATTCATAACAATAAATTGTTTGGCTATTAATCCTTCACTAGTCGATGGCCCTGGATATAGAACTGTCCTTTTTTTGCAAGGTTGTGATGCACAATGTCAAGGTTGTCATAATGTTTCAACTTGGGATTTAAAAGGCGGTCAAATTGTCCGAATCGACACATTGGTAAAAGAAATCAGAAATGTCTGTTTAAATAAAAAATTAACAATAAGTGGTGGTGAGCCATTATTACAAGAAAAAGCTTTACAAACACTTCTTAATAAATTAAAAGATTTTGATATCTGCCTTTATACTGGTCGAAATTTTGAAGATGTGCCTATTAATATTATTAAATATTTGAAATATTTGAAAGTAGGAAGATACATTCAAAATCTTAAAACAACTACCACCCCATATATCGGATCAACAAATCAAATCTTTATGGAGATAACAAAAGATGGAATTTCAAAACAAAAACGATAACGCAGCAAACCGAAAAAGTTATGTTGGTTACATTTATAATCAAGGTGAACAAAAACAAAAAGCAACTATTCTTTCTAAATTAGATCTTAAGTGGGCTAAACTTCATAATTGTGGATATATACATATCCATGATTTAGACGCTTATGGGCTAACCTATAATTGTTTGACTTTTGATATCTTAAATGCTTTTCCATATGAAGCTTTTAAAGGCATTTCAAATGAAGAGACAATCATTGGCATTTTTGATTTCATTAAAGAGTTAATCGCCAAAATGGGTAATGAACAAAGTGGTGGCATGTCATTTGCTAATTTCGATATAGATTTCGCCAAAATTTTTAATACAATCGGTGTCGATTTTCATGGAAAAGAAACACTATTTCATGCCGCAATAAAATCACTGATTATTTGGTGCAATAATATGCACACACGCATGGGACAAACAAGTTACTATGTTACATTTTGTTTAGGTCTTGGAACAGATGACTTCAGCCGATTTTTAACGAAAACATTTTTACAACAGTTTTATGATTCTAGTGACTTAATTTATAAACCAAACATTGTTTTTAAGGTTCATCAAGGTATAAATAGATTTCCAACTGATCCTAATTTTGATTTGTTAAAACAATCACTACTTTGCACTGCTAAAAAAATGATTCCTACTTATCTTCTTTGTGATTGTGAATTAAACAAAGAAGTCAATCCTTACAATTTATCAATTGTTGGATGTCGCACAAGAGTTGTTTCTAATATTTATGAAAACAAAGGTTCAATTGGAAGAGGAAACATTGCTAATATCACCATCAATCTTCCGAGATTAGCGTTAGAAACCATATATGAGATTCCAAATGAATCAATAACTAATAAAATCACATTATTCTATGATAAATGGTTAAACATTGCTTCAATAACGAAAGATATATTAATTGATAGATATAAAAGAACTTGTCAATCTGATATCAGTCTTTTCCCAACTAATAAAAAATATAAACTTTGGTGTGAAAATATCAATGAAAAATCATTAGAGGAAACTTTTAAACACGGAACCTTATCAATCGGTTTTATCGGTTTAAGTGAAGTGATTGAGATTCTCTTACAAAAACAATATTATCAAGATACAAAAGCTTATCAAACAGCTATTGATATCGTTAAATTTATGCGTGAATACACCGATAAATTAACTACTCAATATCAACTGAATTTCTCTCTTCTTGCTACAAGTGGCGAACTTATCAGCGGTCGTTTCATCGAAATAGACAAAAAAATCTATCTCCACCCTTGCCTTGCAAAGAATTTTTATACAAATTCCTTCCACATCAATGTTGATAGTGAACTTCCAGCTTATAAGAAAATAGAATTGGAAGGAAAATTTCATAATTATACAAATGGTGGCTCTATAACTTATGTTGAACTTAAAGAAGCACCATTAGGAAATGATGAAGGACTAGACGAGTTAATTGAAATTGCAATTAAATCAGGGGTACATTATTTGGGGTTCAATTTTCCAAAAGATATATGCAATTCTTGCGCTTGCACAGGCACTTTCGATAACTGCCCAATTTGTGGAAGTACAGAGATTACTAGGATTAGAAGGGTTAGTGGATATCTAGAAATCGAAGATTATTTCACTTTTGGAAAAAAACATGAAGTAAAGCTGAGAAAAGAAAATTGAGGGATTCTAATGATTTTTTATATTTCTGATACTCATTTCGGTGATCAAAAAGTGTTTGATAAATGTCGTAGACCTTTTTCAGATCTTCAAGAGATGCAAAACGCCATCATAAAAAAATGGAAAAGAAAAGTTAAAGCTGATGACGATATTTATGTGTTGGGTGATTTAGTAGACACAGAAAAAGCAGATTTAATTGAAGTGTTTAGAAATTTGCCAGGAAAAAAGCATCTTCTTGTTGGAAATCATGATTTGGAAATTCTTAGTGTGATTAAAAATAGTAAAATTTTCATATCTCTCGATTTCATCAAATTGATTGAAGACTCTAATCATAAAATTTGTCTCTGCCATTTTCCGTTGATGGATTGGATGGAATTTAATAGAAATGGTTATCACATCTTTGGTCATGTTCATAATAAATCAGCAGTCAACGGAATAGCCTATGCTCAAATCAAACAATACTATCTTGATAAACTAGCTTTTAATGCTTCAGTTGATATTTGTAATTTCGAGCCTAAAACTCTTGATGAACTTATTAAATTAAAGAAGGAAAACATAAATGATCCATATATCTATTGAAGGAATGGACGGCGTTGGAAAATCAACCACCTGCCAATTATTAGCCAAAAGATTAAATTATGAATTTGTTGAAAAGCCACTACATTTTTTGTTTGACCAAAATAGAGATTCATTTGAGACCTATATAAGAATTAGAGATCAAGTCAATAAGAACGAAAATCATAATTTCACCGCTTGGTTTTACGGCCTTGGTAGCATATACATGTACGAACTTTATAAAAACTCAAATATAGTGACTGATAGACATTTGGCTTCTAATTACGCATGGAGTGGCACAAATCAAAATGGTGATATTTATGACTTATTAGTTAGAAAAATAGGTTCACCAAAACTCACTATTATCTTATATGCAAATACTAAAGAAATAATCAAACGTCTTCAACACAGAAACAAAACAGATAGTGATATTAAAAAAGCTAAAAAATCGGAAGAAATTTATTCCAAGATGATTTGTTTTTGTCATAAATATAAGATGCCGTTTTTAGTAATTGATACATCAAAACTATCTCCCATTCAGGTGGTAGATAAAATTGTTGAGGTTTTACCTAATGATTGATTACCAAGCATTAAAATTCAGTAGAAACATGAAATACACTTCTTTGTATTCAAGTATGTTTTTTATTGAGAACATTGAAGATGTTTTTATTAAAAATTACTACAATAATGTCTCTATTAAAATAGAAGCAAATAATCAAAAAGTCTATTTAAATAACAAAGAAATCTTTTTGCTAAATAATCACGAAAGCTTTGTTAAATTAGAATGCATCAATAGATTGTTGATGCTTGGTTATAACATTGACGATATTCAAAACATTTCAGAAAATAATTTCTTTTATTTTAAAGGTTATAAAATAATCTTTTTTGCTTGGGATACTCCTTTTGATTATTCATTATTAAAAGAGAATATCGTCTTATATAAATCAAGATTAGTTAGTGGTATTATCGAGTATAAATCCAAAATCAAACACATCGATGTTTATGACTATGGTTTGTTTGAAACTAAGATTGATAAACCATTTTTATCTAAAGCAACTATAACTTATTATGAAAATTCGGACTTTGAAATTGAAGAGAACAAACTTATTCATTATCGTGGAAAATCAAAAGTAGTTATTGTTCCAAATGGCATTACCGAAATTGAATCCTCTGCTTTTTGGGACAACCAATATATTGAAAAAGTTATTCTTCCTAATTCTTTAATCAATTTTGGTGGTGATACTTTTTATAATTGTAAGAATCTAAAAGAGATCAATATTCCTAAATCAGTTAAATATATGGGGGACAATCCTTTTGCTGGCTGTGTGAATCTTAAAATTCATAATGATTCAAATAATTTCATATATGAAAATGGTGCTCTTTATTCGGTTGATAGAAAAACATTAATTTATGTTTCCGTCATGGGTGAAGAATCACAATTTGAAATTCCAGAAAGCGTATCAATAGTTGGTAAACATGCTTTTTTTCTTTGTGAACGATTTAAAAAAATTACGATTCCATCATCAGTGATTAAATTAAAAAACAATCCGTTCTCTGGATGTCCCAATTTACATTTAGAAAATAAATCCCCTTATTATCATGTGATTGATAAGGTGATTTATAACAAATTTAAAACAGCAGTTATCGGTTGCTTAAATAGCATCAAGACCAATGAATTAAGACTTTTAGAGACAACAAAGTCAATCAATAGAAACTCATTTTGGAATTGTGTTGGTATCAAAAAAATCGTCTTCCCAAAAACTTTAATTGACATCGGATATAACCCATTTATCGGCTGTGCTAATATTCATTTTGAAAGCCATAGTGACAAATTTAAGGTTGTAGATGATGTTTTATATAACAAAGACAAAACAGTATTAATTTGTTATCCATCTTGGAAGGCAATAGGTGATATTCATCTTTTAGATAGCGTAATAACACTAGAAAGAGGTGCTTTTTCAGGCTGTAATAAAATGACTAGTATTCATTTACATAACGTCAATATTATTAACAAATCATGCTTTACTAATTGTGTTTCGTTAAGCAAAGTTTATTGTAGCGATTTTATCAGTTATGTAGGCGAATGGGCTTTTGCTTATTGTAAAAATTTAGATGAAATTTCCGTTAATAAGCAAACAAAAATTGATAACAATGCTTTTTCTAATTGTTCACCTAAAATAATTTATCGAAATGGTTATTCTAATTACATCATTGAATCAGATAACATCTACACTCTTAAAAGTTTGAGTTCTTTTTATAACAAAAAAATCAATTCAATATTAATTGATCCTCCATATAACTCAAATATCGACTATATCGGTTATAAAGATCAAAATTATGAGGAAGGATACTATAACTTTTTAATTCAAAGAATTTCACTTGCTAAAGAGCTACTCACTGATGAAGGTTTTTTAACAATTAATATCGATGAAGGAGAGCTAGAATCCATTAAAAACCTGTGTTTTTCCTTATTTAACAAAGAACTAGTAAGTATTCATAGATGGAAGAAAAAACACGAGTTCTTTGATAAAAATAGAGTTGTTTTGAATCCAAACAAAAAACAAACAGACTTTGAATACATAGTTATATGTCGCTCAAGTGCAAAATCAAAATTTAACTCTATAATGCAACCTTATATACAAGACAACAGACTTATTGAGAAGTTAAGTGATATTCCTGAGATGTTTGATTGCTTTGGCACAACATCTTCTGCTAAAGACGAAATAGGTGAATTATTTGGACGAAGAAATTATTTCTCTACCCCAAAACCATTAAAACTGATGAAAGAACTTATTAGAGCAACAACAAATAAAAACTCATTAGTTCTAGATTTTTTTGCTGGAAGCGGAACAGTAGGGCATGCGGTTGAAGATTTAAATAATGAAGACCAAGGAACGAGAAAATATATTCTTGTATCTAATAGTGAATCCGATATCTGCAAGAAAGTGACTGCAGAAAGACTTAAAATTATTCACTCGAAATTTATTTTCTTAGATTGATAGCCAATTTCTTAACACCACATTATTTAGGAGTTAATCAATTTTGTGGTGTTAAAAACATGAAAACCTAAAGTGTTTCTATAATTCTAGTTCCTTAAACACTTTTACAAATACAGACATCTCTACATATAGTTTTTATCGGAATATTTACTTATTGTTAATAATTTCCCAATAACCACCTTTATCGGGACCTATACGTCTAATTTTATTTGAGCTTCTTATGATTCTGGAAATCGTAATTCTTGATTTGTTGCATAATTTTGCCAAAGCTTCTTGAGAGATTTTAGGATTATCTTTTATAGCCTTAATAATATTTTTTTCTGTATCATTTTCTGTATCATTTTCTGTATCATTTTCTGTATCATTTTCTGTATCATTTTCTAGATTAATTTGATTAAATCCGGTTCTATCAAATGGTATAGTCACAGTAATTGTATTAGCAGAAAATCTATAAGCTTCTTTACCATATGCTTTAACTACTTCAGGAACACCATGACCAGAACGTTCAACGATATGACACGATTTAAATATATCCATTAAATCAGGATTTACAGGTTTAGAAATACCAGCTAAGAATTCCTCTTCAGAAAGTCCATAGGGAAGTCCACCTTGTGACTCGATTTCCATTCTATCTTCAAAGATATAAATTTGTGGTGAAATATGCGTGTCCCATAAGTTATGGACACAAGCATTGATCCAAGCCTCTTCAAACGCTTTATTATCAAACATTCTTTTTTCTTTACGAGGTCTTGTGTTCACGTCAACATATGTTGGATTGATAGCTTCACAATAGTTAATTACATCCTTATATGCTTGTATAAGTGACTTGTTTCCATATTCATTTCGCATCAAATATTCAGTCTTGTCTCTACCTTTAAAAACACAAACTGCTAAGGAGATTCTATTTGTGTCTGATAATAAATCGGCTAGCAAATTAAATTTGCCATCTTCTGTAACTAAATTAAAATTAGTTAAAAAAGTATCATCATTAATATGAACATCATTTAAACGTAGTTTATCTCTTAAAGTCTCAAATTTTAAATCTTCTCTGTTAACTAGTATTTCACTTAATAAAGTGCGTTTGTAATTCAAAGAAGCAAGAAATCTTCTTTCAATCTCGTCTTCACTCATCGGAGTAGATGAGGTTCCATCACGATAGAAGCAACCAGTAGCACTTCTTCCTTCTTTTTTAATGTAATAGAGTTTAGATCCTTTATTCACTTTAATAGCAATGACAAATTTGTCGCCTTCAAGATTAGATGATATGTAATACAACCCTTCTGTAGAAGGCAGGATCTGATCTTTAATGATGTCTCTTATCTCCCTCATTGTCTTATCGACATTAGAAACACCTACAACATTGCCATTATCATCAACGCCTATATAAATAGTACCGTTTCTAGTATTAAGAAAAGCAACGACTTCTTTTGCAAAGTCTTTTGTTAAAGTCCTTTTCAGCTCAACTTTTTCGCTTTCTACATATCTCATGTTAATAAAATTATAACCATGTTTTTGACAAAACAAATTGAATTTTGTCCCATAATGGAACTTACAATAATTATGTGTTTATAAGAGAAGTGGAGTAGTAAGTAGTTGTT
>CAYRUQ010000019.1:0-23820 GCA_964427595.1 uncultured Clostridiaceae bacterium
AAACTAAATAATCAAAAAATAGTTTGAACAAAAGATATGATTTACCACATCTTCTTATTCCGGTAATGACTTTAATCAAATTATTGTTCTTTCTCTTGATAAGTGCTTCAAGATAAACATCTCTCCTTATAATCACACCTTACCTACCTTTTCTTTAGTTAAAAAATTAACAAAGTTTATACAAGCGAAAATT
The DNA here is from genome assembly GCA_964427595.1 of uncultured Clostridiaceae bacterium. Taxonomy (GTDB): domain Bacteria; phylum Bacillota_I; class Bacilli_A; order RFN20; family CAG-288; genus Enterosoma. Next base: position 194 of record CAYRUQ010000019.1, read on the forward strand.
GTAAATTGATGCATTTTTCGTCAATAGCTTTGTATTTATGTAATCAAATATCTCTATTTTTATTTCTACAAAAAATAGCTAGCGATCTTAGGTCAATCAATCGCTAGCAAAGATGGAGGTAGCCTCTTGTAATACAGGCACAGGACAAAGAGCTGTTAACTACGGTTATCATTATAAAGAAATTAAAAATCAATGCAACAAAAAAGATTTCTTTGTTTAAGACGCTAATTCTAATGGACTTTTACTAATTGAATGTTGTTATGTCCAAAATTTTATAGAAGGGGTGAAAATCTCTTAATATTGCTTGAAGCAATATCGATTTTTTTCGATTTTTTCTGCTAGAATAAAATAAGAGGGCGAACATTATGGCAAAAACAGATGCGAAAAATGTTGAAACGAAAGAAGAGGAAACCATCGTTGTAGAAAGCGAATCTAAAGAGGTAAATGGTCGCAAAAGCTATCATATCTCTAAGAGAGAAGAAGATGGTAAATGGCAAGTGAAACTCGCCAAAGGACAACGTGCTATAAAGTTATTTAAAACTAAAGAAGAAGCAGTTGAATACACGAAGACTCTTGCCAAAAACCAAGAAGGTTATATCTTGATTCATCCTTCCAAAGGAAAGAACAAAGGTAGATTTAGCAGTAAGTAAAAAAGTTGATTTATAAAAACATAAATTAATCTGTTCCTCTTTTTGCATGTGAGGAACAGATTTTTTATTACTGATAAAATAAAGAGCCATTTTCTTTATATCTAGGTAAGTCTTTGGTTTCTATTATGTTTTTGAGCCACCTAATTTGTACTAGTCACTACACTGAGTCTTATTGTTTTAGACCTGAAAAACTCAATAAGTTGAGTAGAACTAGCTTCTATTCTTCCAATCGGAGTATAAGACCAACTATTGCTCTGATGAAAGATGACGATCGTATCTCCTTGATAAAGCATCACATCACCGACCTTAGTCTTTATATACTTATCCTGACTAGGAAGTTTCTTTCCTAACAAGGCTAGATGTTCAAAGTCACCATAACTAGAAAACTTAAGCTCTAACTTGTTGTCGTTCTTTAAAATCAACTCCTTTAAAGAAGAAGCAGAATCATTAGATTCAAGTTTTAAAACTAATTTCTTTATAGAGTTATCAAGAACTATAGACTCACTCATACATGCTTATAAATGAAGTCTTTGATCTCTTCAAACGGAATGACATCCACTTTATCATACAAATCAGTATGAACAGCGTCTTTGATAAGAAGGAGTTTCTTATTATCACCTTTCAATTCTTTAAAAGTGTCTTTGCTGAAATAAACCGAATGAGCTTTCTCACCATGAATGACTAAGACGGCGCTTCTTATCTCAGAAATATAGGTCAAAGAAGGAGTGTTGATTAAAGAAAGAGAAGAGGTGAGATTAAATCCCTCAGTAGAATTTAAAGAACGGGGATGATAGCCTCTTTCTGTTCTGTAGTAGTCATAATAATCTTTGACAAAGAAAGGGGCATCCTCAGGTAAAGGATCAACTACCCCACCTGTCCTCTTGTAATTGTGGTTCTTATAATCGATATTTCTTTGTTCATTTAATTCTTCTTTCATCTTATAGATTTCTTCTTCGTTATAAGCATCAAAGTATCCGTAATGAGAGACTCTCGACATGTTATACATCGTTGAGGTGATCGTGACTTTGATTCTAGTATCGATAGAAGCGGTGTTTAAAGCCATTCCTCCCCAACCACAGATACCGAGGATACAGATTTTATCTTGATCAACATCATCTCTTGAGATCAGATAATCAACCGCCGCTTGAAAATCTTCAGTGTTGATATCAACTGAGGCGATGTTTCTAGGAAATCCAGAACTCTCGCCGGTGAAAGAAGGATCAAAAGCGATAGTGAGAAAACCCATGCTAGCTAACTTTTGAGCATATAAACCACTGCATTGTTCTTTATTAGCCCCATAAGGACCAGAGATAGCGATACCGATAAGTTTTCCTGTCGCTCCTTTAGGTTTATATAAATCAGCAACTAAGTTGATTCCAAACCTATTAGTGAAAGAAACCTTACTATATTCGACACTCTCATCTTTAGGGAAAGTCTTATCCCACGAACTATTGATATCTACTTTCATATTTCCTCCTTTGACCACTGATAGTGGTATCATCAATATAGAACCTAAAGTTAACTTTAGGTCAAGAACTATTTTTAGGAGTCAAGTATGGAATACACAATCTCAGAAGTATCAAAGAAAACAAGTCTTCCTATCTCTACTATCCGCTACTATGATAAGCTCGGTCTTTTAGTTGATTTGAAGAAGAAAAACGGAATCAGGAAATTCACCGATAAAGACTTAGCCTCTCTTTATGTGATCGAATGTTTGAAGAAATCAAACCTTGAACTCTCTGAGATAAAAGAGTTCATGAAGCTAGTTAACTTAGGAGATGAAACACTTGAAGACAGAAGAAACTTCTTCATAAAACAGCAAGAAAAGATAGAAAACAAGCTCAAAGAACTAGAAGAAGTTTTAAATCTAGTCAAATACAAGTGTTGGTATTATCAAAAAGCAGTTGAACTAGGTAGTGAAAAGAAATTAGAGTGTGAGATAGACTCTCTTTTAACACCTGAGATAAAAGAGATACTACCTCCTTATATGAAAAACAGATAACAAAAAAGCAGCCAACGGGAATCGAACCCGCATATACAGCTTGGGAAGCTGTCGTTCTACCACTGAACTATGGCTGCAAGAAAGCTCCCCGAAGGGAGCTTATTTTGTTTAATTGAAATTATTTGACTGATTATTGAATCAAGTGTTTACCAGAGAAATCTTCTTCTTTGGTCTCAAAGCCAGGAAGCTCGATAAGTCCAGTACCAGCCGGGATCAATTTACCGATCATGACATTTTCTTTCAGACCAGTAAGATGATCTTCTTTGCCCTTGATAGCCGCATCGGTCAAGACACGAGTGGTCTCTTGGAAGGAAGCAGAGGAGAGGAAGCTATCAGTATCAAGAGCAGCTTTGGTGATACCCATGACGACCGGTCTTCCGACAGCAGGTTTACCATCATGAAGGAGGATTTTTCTATTCTCTTCAGTGAAGTAATTGATGCTGACTTTCTGACCAGGGAGCATATCAGTGTCACCAGAGTTGATGATGATGAGACGATTGGTCATCTGTTTGACGATGATCTCAAGATGCTTATCAGCGATAGCGATACCGTTTGAAGCATAAACGGCTTTGACTTCTTTGATCAAGTAGTTTCTGATCGTAGTCAAGTCGGTGCAGTCAAGCAAGTCTTTAGGATTGATATGACCTTTAGTCAAAGCTTGACCAGCCTTGACTTCTTGTCCTTCATAGACGGCAGGGACGGAGTTGGGATAAGAAGTGAAAGTCTTCTCTTCTAACTCGTTAGTGATGACGAAGACATGTCTTAACCCTTGCTCAGTGATCTTAGTGACAGTACCTCTGATCGTGGTAATCAAAGCGGAATCCTTGACCTTCGGATTTCTGACTTCCAAGAGCTCTTGGACACGAGGAAGACCGGTGGTGATATCTTTCTGACCAGCGACACCACCAGTATGGAAGTTCTTCAAGGTCAACTGAGTACCAGGTTCGCCGATTGATTGAGCAGCCATGATACCGACAGTATCACCGATCTGGGCGATTTCACCAGTGGCTAAGTTTCTTCCGTAGCAACGGACGCAGACGCCATCAGTGGACTCACAGGTGAGGACAGAGCGGATCTCGACTTCAGTGATACCAGCTTTGACGATTCTATCAGCGATATCCTCGTCGATGAATTGATTAGCGTCGGCTAATAACTCACCAGTTTCATGATTGATGATCTCATGCATCGCATATCTTCCGACTAAGCGGTCATATAAAGAGGAGATGAGCTCGTTGTTATCATCTCTAAGCTCTCTGACGATGATTCCATGGTCACAATGGCAATCCTCTTCACGGATGACCATGTTATGAGAAACATCGACGAGTCTTCTAGTCAAGTAACCGGAGTCAGCGGTCTTCAAGGCGGTATCAGAACCATTCTTTCTTGTACCATGAGTAGACTTGAAGTATTCAGAGACTGATAAACCATCAGCGTAGCAAGAAGTGACAGGCACCTCGATAGCACGACCGGTGGAGTCAAGCATACAACCCTTCATACCGATCAGCTGCATGTAGTTATCTTTCGAACCTCTAGCACCAGATTCCATCATCATGAACATCGGGTTTCTAGGGGCAGATTTCATACGCTCAGTAAGCAACTTACTGATAGGTCCATCCTTGAGGTTGTTCCAAGTGTTGATGACAGTATTATGTCTCTCTTCATCAGTATAGAAACCTAAGGTGTAGTTGTCGTTGATCGTATTGACGGTGTTCTGACCTTCAGTATAAAGTTCTTTTCTACCGACGAGAGGTGAGATGTCATCAAGGGAGATGGTAAGACCAGACTTGGTGCAGTATTCGAAGCCTTGATTCTTGAAGAGATCCATGATCTCAGCAGTCTTGATAGCTCCATAGCGACGGAAGACAAAGTCCATCATCGTCTGGATGCCCTTCTTATCGATAGGAGAACGTAAAGGTTGGAGATGAGCATATTCCTTTAAAGGATTGAAATCGTCACCTTGCTTAAATCCGTTATTCAAACAGAAATCATAAGCTTCTTTTAAAGTGACGAAGAAGGAATCAGGTGTAGCGATGAAGTTTTGAGAGAATGACTTCTTATCACCGATGACCGGGAAGTTGATATAAGGGAAGTCAGCAGGGAAGATCGAGTTGAAGATCAACTTACCAGTGGTGGTCAAGATATAAGAATTCTCTTGTTTAGCAGTTAAACAGGTCTTTCCTAAGGATTTACCAGGGACATAGATTCTGGTTCTTAAAGAGAGGAGACCATTCTGATAAGTGAGGATGGCAGTATCAGGATCAGAGAAGACTTTTCCTTCGTATTGTTTATAGCTTTCGAATTTCAAAGCCATCTCTTCATCACCACGTTTACGATAGTATCTAGCATACATATCGTCAGTGGCGAAATCATCTTCGAGAGTTAGATAGTAGTTCCCGAAGATCATGTCCTGAGAAGGAACACAGATCGGCTTACCATCAGAAGGTTTGAGGATGTTTCTGTTAGCTAACATCAAGCTCATAGCTTCAGCTTGGGCTTTTCTAGAGAGAGGAACATGAACAGCCATTTGGTCACCATCGAAGTCAGCGTTGAAGCCAGGGCAGACTAAAGGATGAAGTCTGATAGCTTTACCATCAATCAAGATGGGACGGAAAGCCTGGATACCTAAACGGTGCAAAGTAGGAGCACGGTTTAAGAGAACAGGATGATCAACGACGATCTTATCGATAGCATCATAGACACGAGGATCTTGTTTAGCGATTAATTCATCAGCTTGTTTCTGAGAGGTGACTCCTGATTCAGGATTGGAGATGAGTTCATGAGCGATGAAAGGACGGAAGAGTTGAACAGCCATCTCACGAGGAAGACCGCACTCATCCATATTGAGTTCAGGTCCGACAGCGATGACTGAACGACCAGAGTAGTCAACTCTCTTACCTAAGAGATTTTGGCGGAAACGACCTTGTTTACCTTTTAAAGTGGAGGAGAGAGACTTTAAGACATTACCGGAAGAAGAAGCAGAAGGCTTATTACGGCGCTCGTTGTCGATCAAAGCATCAACAGCTTCTTGAAGCATACGCTTCTCGTTGATCATGATGACATTAGGAGCGTGTTCTTCTTGCTCTCTCTTGAGACGGTTGTTCTTGATGATGACTTGACGATAGAGATCATTCAAATCAGAAGTAGCATAACGACCACCATCAAGTTGCATCATCGGACGGAGATCAGGAGGTATGACAGGGACGACAGTCAAGACCATCCACTCCGGTTTGATACCGGAGACTTTGAAGGACTCTAAGACCTCAAGTCTCTTGATGGCCTTGATTCTCTTCTGGTTCTTATCACCGGAAGATTCCTTTAAGTCGAGAGTGACATCCTGAATCTCTTTATCCAAATCGATATCTTTAAGAAGCTTTAAAACAGCTTCAGCACCGATTCCAAAGGTGGCACCAGTATACTTGGTGACAAACTTGGAGATGGTGAAGAAATCGAAGGGTTGATTACGTTTACGGCTCAAGGCGATGAAAGTCTGAGCTTTGACATAATCCATCGAGCCTTCTTCGATCAGTCCAGCTTCTAAGATCTCTTTTTCGATGACAGCAGATAAGACTTCACGACCGGTCTTTTCATCTAAGACCTGACGATAAGTGAGGATCTTAGAGATGCCAGGATTGGTGACGATATGAGAGACGAAGTAGACGACTTCTTCTAACTGCTTAGGAGGGATACCTAAGACTAAGCTCATCTTGGAGGGAGTACCCTTGACATACCAGATGTGGGTGCAAGGGAAAGCGAGGTTGATATAACCCATCCTCTCTCTTCTGACAGCTTTTAAAGTGACTTCGACACCGCACTTCTCACAGACTTTGCCGGAGAAAGAGCGTTTCTTATAACGACCGCAATGGCACTCGTAATCTTTGACAGGACCGAAGATCTTCTCGCAGAAAAGACCATCGGGTTCCGGTTTTTGGGAGCGGTAGTTGATCGTCTCAGGCTTGGTGACTTCACCACTGCCCCAGGAACGGATCTCCTCAGGGCTAGCCAGACCGATTTTGATATAACTCAGTTTATTGAGATCAAGTGATGACATTTTCCGACCTCCTCAGTTATTTTCACCTTCATCATTGAAGGGGTAGGGATTTTCATATTGGCTGTCGAGATGAGCGTTTCTAGCCGCTTCCTGTTCGAGTTCTTCCTCTCTTCTAGCGTTGGCTTTAGTGTCGAAATTGAGGATCTCTTTGTGGATACGACGAGAAGATAATTCAGCTTCTTCAGCGATGGTGTTAATGTTGATCTCATCCTTGTTCTTATCGAAGAGTTTGACATCGATAGCTAAGCCTTGTAATTCCTTGATCAAGACACGAGTTGATTCAGGCATGTGAGGTTGAGGGATCTCGTTTCCTTTCAAGATGGCTTCGTAAGTGAGGTTACGACCGACCATATCATCAGATTTGATCGTCAGCATCTCTTGAAGGGTATGAGCAGCACCATAAGCCTCAAGGGCCCAGACTTCCATCTCACCGAATCTCTGACCGCCATTTTGAGCTTTACCGCCTAAAGGTTGTTGAGTGACTAAGGAATAAGGACCGATAGCACGAGCGTGGAGCTTATCTTCGACCATGTGGTCGAGTTTGATCATGTACATGACACCGACAGCGATACGAGAATCGAATCTCTCACCGGTTTGTCCATCATAAAGGACGGTCTTTCCATCAGGATCGATACCAGCTTTATCCATGAACTGAGCGATCTCTTCGTTAGTAGCACCATCAAAGACAGGTGTGGAGACCTTGACCCCTAATTTCTCACAGGCTAAACCTAACTGGACTTCTAAGACCTGACCGATGTTCATACGGGAAGGGACACCCATCGGTGAAAGGAGGATGTCGACCGGAGTTCCATCGGGCATGAAAGGCATATCCTCGACCGGTAAGATCTTAGAGATGACACCTTTGTTTCCGTGACGGCCAGACATCTTGTCGCCGATTTGAATCTTTCTCTTCTGGACAACATAGACCTTGACGGCCTCTAAGACATCCGGAGGTAATTCATCACCCTTGCTTCTATCGAAGGTTCTGACGTCAAGGACGATACCCTCACCACCATGAGGAACCTTTAATGAAGTATCTTTATCTTCATCACTCTTAGAGGAGAAGATCGATTTGAGTAAGTGATCGTTATTGGTCTCGGTGACCTCTCCTTTAGGAGTGGTCTTACCGACTAAGATATCGCCTTCTCTGACTTCAGCGCCAGGGATGACGATTCCTCGCTCATCGAGATAAGCTTTCTTCTCTTCAGAGAGATTAGGAACGCTTCTGGTGAATTCTTCAACACCGAGCTTCGTCTTTCTTCTCTCTACTGAATATTCTTCGATGATGATGTTGGTGAATAAGTCTTTAGAAACGCATCTCTCAGAGATCAAGATAGCGTCTTCGTAGTTATAACCATGCCAAGTGGTGAAGGCGATTAAGACATTCTGTCCTAAAGCTAATTCACCATGATCCATCGAAGGACCATCAGCGATGATCGAGTCAGCTTTGACTTCATCACCGACCTTAACGATAGGAGTTTGATTGATGCAAGTTCTCTTATTAGAACGGATGTACTTTCTTAAGTTGTAAGTATGTTCTTGGTTGTCATCAAAATGTCTGATGACAATCTTGGTGGAATCCACATAAGTGACGACACCATCTCCGGTAGCTAAAAGGGCATCACCAGAGTCGTGAGCGATCTTTCCTTCTAAACCAGTTCCGACATAAGGAGCGTGGGGTTTTAAAAGAGGAAGAGCTTGTCTTTGCATGTTAGAACCCATCAAAGCTCTCTTACCATCGTCGTTCTCAAGGAAAGGAATACAAGCAGCAGCGATGGAGACGATCTGCTTAGGAGCGGCATCGATCAAGTCGATCTCGTTGCGATTAGCGGTGACATACTCACCATCTTTTCTAGCGGAGACGACTTCATCTAAGATCTCACCGGTGTTGTTATCGATTCTAAGAGAAGCTTGAGCGATGACGTGGTTTCTCTCACCCTCAGCTGTGAGCCACATGACATGAGAAGGATCATTATCGATGATGTTCTTATGAACAGGACGATAAGGAGTCTCGATGAAACCATATTCGTTGATTCTGGCATAGCAAGCTAAGTTGCTGATAAGACCGATGTTTTGACCTTCCGGAGTCTCGATAGGACAGATACGTCCATAGTGAGTAGGATGGACGTCACGAACAGCGGAAGATGCTCTATCTCTAGTGAGACCTCCTCTTCCTAAAGCGGAGAGTCTTCTCTTATTGGTCAACTCAGCAAGAGGGTTAGTCTGATCCATGAACTGAGCTAAAGAGTCAGAATTGAAGAACTGATTGACAGAGCTAGTCAAAGCTTTGATGTTGATCAATGAAGGGATCGTGATGACGCTCAAATCGGAGGTGGACATACGATCATGGATCGTTCTCTTCATCTTGGAGAGACCGACACGGAACTTCTCTTGGATGAGTTCTCCGACACAACGCACTCTCTTATTTCCTAAGTGATCGGTATCATCAGTCTCACCGATACCATCGGAGAGATTGAGCATATAAGAGAGAGAAGCGACGATATCAGGGATCGTGATATAAGTGTCAGTGATATTTAAGTCAGTGCCGACGATGTTGATGACGCTCTGATCATCTGTAGGATTGACGACTCTGACGAGATTGACTTTGTTATGGTCATCTAAAGTGGTGTTAGCAGATAAGTAGACGGTATGAGCCGGGTTATCCTCGAAGAATCTCTCTTTCTTGAGTTTGAGGACTTCTTCGACAGTGAGATGATGTCCTTCAGGATAGACTTCTTCACCATCTTTGCTGATTAAAGGCTCAGCTAAAGTGACACCAGGAAGACGATTGTAGATTCCTAATTTCTCATGAATCTTGAAACGACCAGCTCTCGCTAAATCGTAGTGTTCGTTCTCAAAGAAACGCTGTTTTAAAACATTGGTAGCTGATTCGATTGTATAAGGTTCTCCAGGACGGAGCTTGGTAAAGATCTCACCGATAGCTTTAGAAGAACGTCTATGAGCTAAGAGTTTGTCATCGACAGGAGTCTTCTCTAAAGCTTTGTTGAGATAGGCGTTCTCACCAAAGAGGCCTCTGATACCGGTGAAGATATGGGCGTTACCAGCTTCATCGATCTTGACTTCATCTTCTAAAGAATCACCATCAGAAACTAAACCGACCGCTCTTAATAAAGTGAGAGCGGAGACTTTCTTCTGTTTATCGATACGGACGGAAAGATAATCACGGGAATCAGTCAAAAACTCAAGCCAAATACCTCTGGAAGGGATGATGTCAGATCCATAGACGATCGTGTTGTCATTCTTGGCATCAGTCTCGGTCTTTCTCATGACCGCTTCATCCATCTTCTTGGTGACATAAGCACCCGGAGAACGGACTAATTGAGAAGCGATGCACTTCTCAGAACCATTGACGATGAAGGTTCCGGAAGGAGTCATCCAAGGGAAATCACCCATGAAGATTTTATCTTCGATGATCGTACCATCAGGATGCTTGAGAAGAAGCTTGACATGGAGAGGTGCGCAATATGTCAGTGCTGATACTTTGCACTCGTAATAATCATGTTTAGGTTTTCCCCATTCACAGGAGAGATAGTCAAGTTCTGCTACCTGATCAGTATCGACGAAGTGTGCACGAGAATCTTTGTTGGAATAGACGGGGAAGATATCACGGAACACTTCATCTGTCCCTTCTTCAACAAACCATCTGAAAGATTTGAGCTGAATGTCGCAAAGATTAGGTAGAGGGACGGACGAGAATGTCTTGGAAAGATCAATTCTGCCTTCCTCTGTCATCTTGCACTGGCTCAGATCTAAAGTTTCACCCATATGATTACCTCTGTCGTTTCTTCCGCCTAAGCGGATTTGGAAATTGTCTCAAGGTTCGATTTTTTAATAAAAAACTATTTTCCTTATAGACAACTAAGCCCACCCCGCCAAAAAAGGCAGGGTGGGTCAAAACTAATTCAATGCTAGAAAGGCAATAAACGATTACTTAACTTCAACTTCAGCGCCAGCGGCCTCAAGTTGCTTTTTAACATCTTCAGCAGCGGCAGGGCTGATCTTCTCTTTGATGGGTGAGGGTGCAGCGTCAACTAACTTCTTAGCATCCATCAAGCCGAGACCGGTGATAGCTTGGACAGCCTTGATGACGGCAACCTTAGCGGTTCCGAAGGACTTGAGGATGACAGAGACCTCAGTAGGTTCATCGTTAGCGGCAGCAGCACCACCAGCAGCAGGAGCAGCGGCGACAGCAGCAGCCTGGACACCGAATTCTTCTTCGATAGCGTGGACGAGATCCATGATCTCGACCATATTCATCTCCTTAAGAGAGGCGATGACATCTTCTTTAACAAGTTTAGCCATTTTAATTTTTCCTCCGATAATAATGGTTGACAAGCGCCTGTTAGGCGGATGCTTTTTCGGCGAGAGCTTTCAGTGTCAAGCCGAAGCGGACAAGCGGTGATTGGAGAGCAGAGAGAAGGCAAGATAGAGCGTTCTCTTTGGTTCCGATAGGAGCGATGAGTGCGAGCTTAGCTTCGTCGCAATAGGTTCCTCCGATGAAACCACCTTTGATAGAGAACTGCTTGTTGTGAGCGAGTTTGAAATCACTCAAGACGGATAATCCGGCACCTTCTTGGTCACAATAGACCAAAGCGGTGGGTCCCTTCAAGCAGTCGTTCAACTGTGAGAGACCTTCTTCAGCAACAGCTTTCTTCAAGAGGGTGTTCTTCTGAACTGTGAGAGAACATCCGACCTCTCTAAGCTTGTTTCTCAAGCTGTTGATCTCGGAAACCGGGAGGCCAGAATAAGAGACGATGACAGCAGTCTTGGAGTTCTTGAAGAGCTCGTTAAGCTTAGCGACAGTCTCTTGTTTCTGTGCCAGAATCTGTTGATTCATGCTTTTCACCTCCTTTGAATCAAGTGGTGTATGTCAACAATATACTTTCTGAAACTTTATGACACCTCGGTAACGAATTAAGCCTTTTTTCATTTTCTCTTTAGGCAGTTACTGTCTCAGGTATATTGGAGCACCCTTAGGGTTTTAAATGGCGACTTTGATACCAGGTCCGTAAGTGCAAGCGATAGTGCAACTTAAGATGAAGGTGCCTTTGACGCTAGAGGGACGAACTCTGGTGATAGCATCGATGATGCTTCTGAGGTTATCAGCTAAGACTTCAGGTGCGAAGCTAGCTTTACCGAAGTTGATAGCGAGGTTACCATCTCTATCATTTCTGTAGGAGATCTTACCATTTTTGATCTCTTTGATAGCAGAAGCGATATCGTTGGTGACGGTGCCGGTCTTAGGGTTAGGCATCAAGCCCTTGGGGCCGAGGATCTTACCCATCTTTCCTAAAAGACCCATCATGTTAGGAGTGGCGACGATGACATCGAAATCAAACCAGTTTTCCTTGGCGATTTTGTCGAGGATGTCTTGTTGACCGACATAATCAGCACCAGCGGCAGTAGCGACATCAACCTTATCGGTGACGGCTAAGATCTTCTTGGTTTTACCATTGCCGTGAGGAAGAGTGATTGTGCCTCTGAGTTGTTGATCAGCTTGTCTAGGGTTGATGTTGAGATTGAAGCTGACATCGATAGATTCATCGAATTTAGCGGTAGCTGTCTTCTTGACTAACTCACAAGCTTCGTCAATAGTGTATTTTTTGCTCTTATCGACCAGTTGGAGACTGGCGGCGTACTTTTTAGCTAATTTTTTCATGGTCATTCTCTCCTTCAGTCATCGATGGCGATGCCCATGGATTTAGCCGAGCCTTCAATGCATTTGATGGCAGCATCGATGGATGTGACATTGAGATCCTTGAGTTTGTACTCAGCGATCTTTCTAACTTCTTCTCTCTTGACACGGCCGACGATCTGCTTAGGTTGTCCACCTTGATCAGAGCCTTTACGACCCTTCTCAATGCCGGCGGCCTTCAAAAGAAGGTAGGTGACAGGAGTGGTTTTGAACTCCATGTCGAAGGTGCGATCTTCGTAAATCGTAAGAACGCAGGGGACGATCTCGCCTTTTCTATCGGCAGTCTTCAGGTTGAATTCCTGGCAGAACTTGCCACCGATACCGAAAGGACCGAGCTTCTGTCCCAGTTTGGCGGGGTTTGCAGCACCGCCTTCGGCTCTGATGATCAGAACCCTGGTGACTTTTTTCACGTTTGATTCCTCCTTGATGAATAACGTGTGTGGTGTTTTCAGCTGTCAAGGCTTCCCACGTTTGTCAGAGACTATAAATGCATAAAAAAGGCATAAAGCCTCTAACCTTGTAAATTATAAAGATATTGTTAAAAGCAAGCAAGAAAAATTTATAACTTTCTTGAAGAGAATTCAAGAAGGTGTTATATTTATCGTTGCTTTGCAAAAAGCTCACCTGTGGTCCGCCAGGAGCGTCACTGCCTGTGAACATAGGGACAACCAAATAATTTCCAAAGGAGAGCATGATAGATGAACAAAAATTTAGTTCAAGAAATCACCGCTACTCAGATCAGACACGACATCCCTGATTTCGTCACTGGTGACACCATCCGTGTGATGGTCACCATCCGTGAAGGAAACAAGGAGAGACAACAAGCCTTCGAAGGCGTCGTCATCTCGGTCAAAGGAAGCGGATGTAACAAAACCTTCATCGTTAGAAAAGATTCTAACGGCATCGGTGTCGAAAGAAACTTCTTTGTCAATTCCCCCGTCATCTCCTCAATCACCATCCTCAGACATGGTAAAGTCAGAAGAAAGAAACTCTACTATCTGAGAAGCAGAAAGGGCAAGGCTGCCCGTCTTCAAGAAGTCGTTCGCAAAGACAAATAAGCCAACTGAACAACTCAGTATCTTCCACCTCATCTTATTTCATGAAAGTGACATCCTGGGGCTGGTTAGCCAGTCCCTTTTTCTTTGCTATAAAAGTTCTTCATTCTTAATCGACATCAAAAAACTGCTAGGTTAGGGAGAGCCTAGCAGTTTTGTTTTATTGAATTGATTTGAAACGTTATCAGATAGAGATAGCGTTGATAGCGTCTTGAGCGAATTCAGGGATGGTGGTGTTGTTGATGTCACTGAGAGTGAAGGTGATCGTGTTTTCAACAGAATCCATCGTGCAACCGACTTCAACATAGTCGATAGCAGTCTCATCCTCAGTTAAGTGGACGACGACAGAGGTGGTGGAACCATCAAGGATGTCGGAATGGACACCATCAAAACCATTATCGAAGTAAGTACCAACCCAAGAAACGATAGAAGAGTCGGCTTCGTAAGTGAGGTCACCAGTCTGGACGAATAAAGCGTCACTAAGTTCACTGAAGGAAGGACCATTACCTTCAAAGGTATCGATGACTAATTGCTGAGAGGTAGAAAGCATAGCAGCAGTAAAGGTGTAGGTATCAAGGCTATATTCATAGCCGTAATATCTACCGTCGGTGCTGCTCTTCTTAGAGACATAGTCGTAATCATCACCTGCAACATAGAATGAATCGGGATATAAATCAGCACGTTGATGGAAGAAGATGGCATCTTGAGTGAAGTAACCAGTGGTGTCATTAGGAGCGATGCTATCAGAAGAAGAGACGGCGAATTGTTTTCTGTAAGTGTAGGACTCAACTCCATCTAAGCAAGAAAGAGCCGTAGCTAAAGCAGGGTTGCTATTTGTTAAAGGAGTGACATGATTGATAGTGGTATCTTCTCCATAATCGTGATAGCTGATAGAAAGCTCACAATCACGAACATAGGAATCACTGCCGGTGTAAGTGAATTCAAAATCGAGTTGAGAAATGTAATCATTCTCATCTAAAGTGACGATCGCACTTTTAACGATGTTGGTAGCTGTCAAACCATAGCACTCGATGACGAATTCAGCTTTACCAGCATCAAGGATGATATCGCCAGTGGAACTATCTTCAGAGAGATCATCGACGCTGATGTAATCCCAGGGATTTCTAAATTCGACAGAGAAGACTAAAGGAGTGTAAACACCAGTGGTGGAATCATAATCAGAAGCATAAGCGGTGCTGACAGTGTTATCAGCGTTGAGGCTCTCGATGACAGATAAACCAGTTCCTTCTTCTTCAAAGACTCTGGTGGAACTTGTGGTATAAGTCGTCTCACTTCCTTCGACAGCATTACCGCTAGAATCAGTGGAATAGTGGACAGAGATACCATCAGTGGCATAAGCCTTACCATCAGTGTAGGAATAAGCGACATTGATCGTATTATCAATACCGACACCAACACTAGCATAAGACCCAGTAGCATTAGGATAATAGACTCTAGTTGATTGTTCGATAGTAGCTTGGTGGTTGTTCTTTCTTAAGCTAGCAATCGCAGTATCTAAATAAGAAGTACTTGTATTTCCACCAGTTGAAGAAGAGGAAGATGATTCACTTGAAGAACTAGACTCAGTGCTTGAAACGGTGACAGAAGAATCAGTGTTAGAAGAAGTAGAGGAAGTATCATCTCCAGAACAACCAGTTAAAGCTAAGAGAGCTGTTAAAGAAACTAAAAATAATGATGCTTTTTTCATTTTGAATACCTCTATGCAAGTTTGGAAGTGTTGATATAGCCAGGAAGAGTGGTGGTTCCATAATCACTTATGGAGGTAGTGAAAGTTAAGACATAGCTGTAGTAGTCGAAGGAAGCACCTAAAGCAGTGACATAACCGTCTTCAACCTTGACATAACCAGCGACACCTAAATCATCAAAGCCGGAGATCAAGGGCATGACTAACTCAGTAGCTCCTAAAGAGACAGCGTCGGGTAAGAGAGCATAAACACCCGTTGATGTTTCCTCAAATAAAGCGGTGCTGAGCGTATCTAAGAAGAGACCAGGTAAGTAGATAGAAGGAGCAGAGCTCTTGGAAATATAGCCCTGGCTGGCCCAACTGCTTCCACTATAGTAATAAAGTTGATAATAGTTGGTAGTAGCATTTCTTAGTAAGTAATCGCCAGTGACAGCTGTCTTTTGGTTGGAATCAAGATGGAGATAGATATAATCTTCGGTCACATAAGCGACCGCACCTGAAGATAAAGAAGAAGAAGTCATAGCGATCGTATAGTTAGAACCGAGGTTAGCGACAGCTTCAACAAGCTCAGTGTTAGCATTAGTGCTAGGAGTGAGATGTCTTAAATCAGTATCACCATAGGTATAAGTGACACTAGCAGTCATCTGAGAAAGGACGATAGCAGTCTCATCATCAGAATCAGTGTATCCGCTAGGAATATCAGCGACGGAATAATCGATAGAAGTGACTTGGTTATCAGAATTGACATTGAGCTTAGCTGAGACGATACCACGGCTGACACCGAAGTAGCACTCTAAGATCAAGCTAGCTTTAGCAGTATCAAGATAAAGGTCATCATCGATATCATCAGTGTCGATGTATTTCCAAGGGTTACGATAATTCTTCTCGTAGGCGACAGACATACCAGAGCTGGTGACTTCAGTGGTGGTGACAGTGTTATCAGCTTTTAAGATCTCATAGTAAGCGCAGTTATCATCGCCTTTGAAATAAGTGATTCCATCCTCGATGTATCTGACAGCTTCAGTGAGGCTTCCATCATCTTCGACGATGTATCCATAGTCTCTGTAGATAGAAGAAGTAGAAGTGCTATTAAGATAGTCGTAGTCTTCATCATCGTAAGTGATAGTCTCAGTGATTTCAGCGGTGACAGTGAGGTTTCCTCTCATGTTGTCGATGATAGCATCTTTATCAATGCTGTCAGAGAGGGTTTCTGCTTCGTTAGCCTTTTTAGTTTCAAGAGTAGCGTTAGTAGTTAAGTTAGTTCCGGAAGCAACAGTAGCTGCTGTTAATAAAGCTAATAATAAGAATTTCTTTTTCATTTTCTCACTCCCCGTAAAGACTATCGTAAAGATCTAAGCAGGCTTCAAGATCTTCGTTGTCAGCAAGATCAGTAGTTCCGAAATCAGAGAAGTAAACAGTGGTTTTGTTTTTAACTCCTAAATAGTTGTAGTTTAAAGTGAAGGTGGGATACTCACCCTCTAAATCGACGACGACACTATCGAAGTCGAAGGAGTCATACTCGCCATCAGAGGTGTAGGTGCCAAGGATGTGAGAGAGATAATCTCCCTGTCCAAAGAGAGCATCAAGGACATCAACACCGAAATAATAATCAGCGTATTCAAACTCAGAAATATCGAAAGTATAGGTCTTAGTTGTTGAATCATAGCTGAAGAAATCGACGCTGAAATCGTTGATTCTAGGAAGGATATCATCGACATCTTCCCAGTACTCGCTATAAAGGATATCGGCATAGGAAGAATCAGGAGAGATACCATAAGCATAGAAAGCAGGGAAGAGATTAGAAGGATCAGTATAAAGATAGATGTAATCATATCTCAAACCGGTGAAGGTCTCTCCGTAATCAGAGTCAGTCAAAGGATAAGTAGAGAGCATGAAGTTAGAAGCAGTAGAAGAACTATCTCCAGGATTCTTTAAATCAAAGTCATAATAGTTCTCATAACTCAAACTATTACCTTCTTCATCAGACATATCGATGTGTTCGATGAAGTTGACTGCAGTACTGGTTTTGATGTTGGCATAAAGAGTATCAAAAGCACTCTTAAGAGCTTGATACTCACTACTTTCAGCATTCATAAGAGAATCACGAGGAGTCAAAGCTAAATCAGTACCTTCAGAAAGAACAGTGAAAGTTCCAGTGAAAGTCTCATAAACACCACCATAACGATCAGAGGTGACTAAATTGAAAGAGAGATCAGTAGGAACACCAGTTGTATCAGTAGTGATGACTAAGTTCTTGATATAAGAAGAAGTAGTGGTGCTATCCCAAGAATAAGAGTTGAAAGAAGAGAAATAACTTAAGAAATCAGCGGTGAAAACACCAAGTCCGTACTCATTAGCAGTGTAGGTTAAATAATCATTACCAGTAGTGACATCAAAATAGTCTTCGATATCATCTTCATCAGAGATAGAAGCGAAAGGACCAGCGTAATAAGTATCGAAAGTGACACCAGTACTGGTGGAGTCGACTTCGTTTTTGATGTTTAAGGTATCAAGATAAGCAGTTCCGCTGACATCACGATAGTGATAAGTGGAAAGGAGGCTATCATCAGAGTTATAGGTAGCGATATTGAAGTGTTCATCATCACTTTCGATGTTGACCTTATAGCTAGCATCATCATAACTGGTGGTGACGCTAGTCTCTAAGCGATAAGCACCGCTTAAGCTAGCGGCTAAAGTGGCATTCTCGCTAGTGACATCTCCATTAGCGCTCTTAATGGAAGTGGTGGTAGAAGTGATACCGGCATTAGAAGAGAAAACGAGAACAGGTAAGAATAAAGATACTAAACGTGTCTTTTTCATGATTAATCAGCCCTCCTTAAAGTGATGGTAGCTGAGCTATCACTGACTTCATCGACTGTGAAGATGATTCCGAGTTCAGGTCCATTATAAGAATCACCATGGAATCTGAAATCTTCGTAGAAACCTTCAACGATGCTTTCAGTTCCAAAGGAATCACCAGCGACGAAAAGATCGCTGTCGTCAAATTCGATACTAGCATCGACATTGTGACGGTTATTACCATCACTATCTAAAAGAGAAACTAAAGGATAGGATTGATCGATACCATAGTAATAAAGAGGATTAGTGGAGTCGTTTGAATAACTATAGGTATAGACTCCATCAGTGAAGTCAGTCTCTCCATCATATGTATAAGGGAAATAATATCCGTTATATTCTTTAGCTAAACGAGAATCGACTTCATAAACTCTGATACCAGAAGTGGTGAAGACAGAGTCATCAGAAGCAGAGACGAAGTCTAAAATCAAATACTCACCGAAGAGATCAACTTCTTCGTAAGAGAGGATAATAGGAGAATCGGCATCGATGGTGATGGTGAGTTCACTATCTAAATCATCAGGAGTATAGATAGCAGGATCAATCCAACCTAATTGATACTTGCTGAAAGGATTTTGATCTCCAGTCAAACCATCATCCATGATGTCGGTATTAGCTAAAGGAGCTCTGGTTCCATAAGAATCATAATAGTAGGAAAGACCTAAGACTTTTCCGACTTCTCTGATGTACTCGTTTACAGTGTGAACATCATCGATTTTAGCGGTAGTCCAAGTTATAGTGTTGACTTCAGAAGTAGGGTTGTAGAAAGTGCCTTCAGCGAAGAGAGCTTCATAGATGTAGTCGTAATCGCTATTGAAGATCCAAGAATCCTCACTCCAAGCATAAGCGATGACGATGTTATCGATCTTGCCATCATCATCAGCATCAAAGTCGTGAGAATAATAAGTCTCAGTCTCTTCAAATAAATAGGTATATACATAGTCAGTGATGGTCTCGATAGCAGCCTCTTGTCCTTGAGCATAAGCGGTGAGAGCATAAGTAGAGAAATAAGAAGGTAAAGAGATCGTAGGAGTGACAACACCGCTGAGAGTTAAAGCACCAAAAGAGGAAGCATAGTAATAAGAGCTGACACTATCACTTTCACCGAAGAAAGCATCACTGAGAGCTTGACGATTTTCTTCAGTGATAACATCGTTTTCATCAGCGTTTGAAGAATCGGAAAGTGCAAACTGGACAGGAACAACTAATATATTGGCCTCTCCTTGTTGAGGCAAGCCAGCTTCAGATGAGGAGGCTCTCATCTTTCCAAGCTCGTTGAGAGTTCCTTGAGGGTTCTTCACCTCTGGTTGAGTAGCATCTTCTAAGGCATCGCTACCCGGTTGCCAATCGGGATCATATTCATTCTCGTCACTTACTGATGAAGAGACAGAGGATGAGTCTCCCGAAGATGAGTCAGTAGAAGAGGTCTCCGCAGAGGTGTTTGAGTTAGAAGAAGAGATTGAAGAAGATGTTCCAGAGCAACCAGTTGCTAGAGACAGAAAAGCTATGAGTGAAAGGAGAGGGAGTAATTTCTTCTGTTTCATATTTCCTCCTAATAAAAAATCGTGGTTCACACGCACAAATACAAATATATATTCAAAATGCAAATTGATATCAAGAAAAGATAGACAATAAGCAACTTATTTAAAATTATAAGCGCTTACATGTTGCACTTTTTGTAATTATGGCTTTATTTTCTTAGTCATACAAAGGGGGAAACTTTAATGAAAAAATCTCTAGTCGCTTTAGTTGCCCTGTCAGCCGCTTTACTTCTTCCTGCTTGTTCTGAGATAACTTCCTCTACTTCTTCTAATACTGATTCCTCAGTCACTGACAGCACTACAGTCAGTTCCTCAGCTGATTCAACCAGCTCAGTTGATAGCTCTGTAGATTCTTCTATTAGTGTCGATTCTAGCAGTAGTGAAGATTCTAGTAGCACACCTGATTCTTCTAGCACTGGTGGTGAAGATTCTAGTTCCAGTGAAGACTCCAGTTCTAGTGAGGATTCCAGCAGCTCTTCTGACGACTCTGGAAGTGAAACTGCTATTCCTACTGAACTTGCTGATTATGATTCATTCATAAATCAAACCACCACAAGCATCCTTGCTTCAACTAGTTTTGATTCCAGCTCAGTATATACTTCCGGCTGGGGTAGTTATGAAAGATATAGTAAGGGTGACAATTTCTACTACTATGCTGAGTTTGATGATAGTAGTTATCAAGAAGCTAGCTATGAAGATATCGAACTCATCGATGGTGATACCTATTACAATTTAACCTTCTATGGAGATGATGATCCTTGGTATGGTGAACGTTTAAAGATCACTGATGAAGAAGTTAGTTATTCTGATCCTCTTTATTCCTACTATATCACTAGGTCTTTAGCAGAATCATATTTAGAATTCAACATCTATACTCTTTATGATTGGGCTTTCTTAACTTCTTCCTCTTATGCTCAAAGCGGTGAATATCTTGTCGAAGAAGACAATGGTAACTATATCGTCATGGCTAATAGTTATTATGCTAGCTATTCCACACAATATTTCATTACTACTGCTGTCTTTGATACAAATTTGAATCTTATTTCTATTTCAAGTCAACGTGGTACCGTCTCCGAGTGGGATAGTGAAAATAATGAACCCGCCAGTGGTGATTCAGTTACTATCAGCAGAACTTTAACTCTTGATAATTTCGAGTACGATGAGCAAGAACTTCCTACAAAAGCACAAAATCCTGCCTCTTACTTTGCAACTGAAATCACTGATGTCACCATCGCATACAGGACATCTCAATGGAGTTCAGCTACTACATCATCAACTCCTACTATCGGTTCTTATCCTACAATCTCTAGCATCACTACCGATTCTGCTTACGATTTAGAAGATTTCGATATTCTTGCTTCATCTAACACAGATGTTATCGCTTACGCTCAAGGCGATTATGGACTCGTGTGGACTGTCCTTGCTGAAGGCACCACGACTTTAACTGTCGGTAACGCTTTTGTTACCACTACTGTTGAAGTCACTATCGATTTAAGCGCTACCGAAGAAACTTCATATAGCACTTATCTCTTCACTGATTCTGAGGGTAAGACAGAATTCACAGTTAGTGGCAACGACCCTTACGATGATCAAAACTATATAGAATTAACAGTTATTGATCCTGAAACAAAATCTAGCGTCTTTAATCCTACCTTCGAAACTTACACTGAGTGGGGAGACACTTACCTTGACATTTCTTACACTACTAATGTAGTTAGCGGTTCTTTCTGGGGCTCTTCCTTCTATTTCACTGATCCTGATACTACTGATGATAAAATCCAATTACAATATTATCCTGCAGGTAGTGGAACTCAAACCCTCACCATCACTGCTTCCAATGGTGAACAAACTGTTATCACACTCATTTCTTAATTTGTAACTAGAGAGCTTCCTTGAAAAAGGAGGCTCTTTTTTTTGAGAAAAACATTGTCTGTCAAGTAAAAAAGCTTGACAGGCATTTTTTATATCTATATACTTTACTAGTTGTCTATCGGAGGTATCAACAATGGTTAAAATCAGATTAGCTAGAATCGGAAGAACAAGTCTTCCTACTTACAGAATCGTCGTCAGTGATTCACGCAAGACTCCTAGTTCCAAGTGCTTAGCTGACTTAGGTCACTTCAATCCCCACAGTGAAGAATTAGTCGTCAAGGAAGAAGAAACTCTCAAGTGGCTCAATAATGGTGCTGTCCCTTCTGATTCCGTCAAGACTCTTCTTAAGAAGAATGGCGTCTATCAAAAGTTCTTAGATAGCAAAGTTAAGAAAACAGAGGCTAAGTGATGGCAGAACACCACGGGACTAATCTCGACCTGACGGATGATATCCGTTCTCTCGTAGAACCCCTTGTCGTCAACCCTGAAGCCCTCGTCATCAAAAGGACAGACAAGCCAGAGAATTTACATAAAAAAGAACAGAACTATCTCATTCTCTGTGAGAAAGATGATTTAGGAAAGTTGATTGGAAGACATGGTGTCATCTCTGACTCCATCCGCACTCTCTTAAATGTCTCTATTAAAAACATGAGGAAGAAAGTTCATCTCAGGTTCGAGTCTTTCGAAGATTACGAGAAGAATCATCAAAACACTCAACAAGGGGAGTGAAACACTCCCCCTGTTTTTCATTAGGAGGAAGTATGGAAGTTAAAAAACTCGGAAATATAGTCAACACATTTGGACTCAAAGGCCAATTGAAAGTCTCTCTCAGTTCTAGCAACCCTGACATCAGATTTAAGGTTGGAAACAAGATAACAATCAAAGAAGATAGAAATAAAGAGAGAGTCTTTACCATAGCTTCTTACTTTTTGAAAAACTCACGTATAGCTATCATCTCTCTTGAAGGATTAGATGATATCAATGATGTTGAATATTTGATCGGTAAAGATATCTATCAAGAAGTAGAAGCTCCTGAAGGGACTTACTTCTATGATGATTTAGTTGATCTTGATGTTTATTCTTCTGATAACACATTGGTTGGAAAAGTCACTAATGTCGTCAAGATGCCGACTGGTGATTACTTACTGATAGATAAATACTATGTTCCTTTCGATGAGAAGTTATTTATTAAAAAGGTCGATCTTGAAAATAAAACGATCACTCTGACTGACCTCGGAAGTGAAACTTGTAAATGATGAAGATTAAAATACTGACTCTCTTTCCTGATTTCTTCAATCAATTTCTTCTCTCTTCCATCATCGGAAGGGCGATATCTCGTGAGAAAGTTTCTATTGAACTGATCAATATCAGAGACTACTCACTTGATAAAAACCACAGAGTCGATGATCATCCTATAGGTGGTGGTGCTGGTCTTATCATGAGATTAGAACCTCTGATGGATTGTTTAAAAGCTAATACCAGTTCTGATACTCATAAGATTTTCCTCTCTCCTAAAGGGAAAGTCTATAAACAAGAAGATGCTATTAGACTCTCTAAAGAAGAAGAGATCTGCCTCATCTGTGGTCATTATGAAGGTGTTGATTCTCGCTTTGAAGACTATGTTGATGAAGAAATATCAGTAGGTGATTACATCATGACTGGTGGTGAGATAGCAGCGATGGCTATCTCAGATAGCATCATCCGACTTTTAGATGGTGTCATCAAAGAAGAATCGACTAAAGAAGAGAGTTTTAATGATGGTTTATTAGAATATCCCCAGTATACTTATCCTCTCGAATATGAAGGAAAGAAGATACCTGATATTCTCTTCAGCGGTAATCATGAAGCTATCAAGATCTACCACCATCGAGAAGCTTTAAGAGAAACATTTCAAAAACGACCTGATCTTTTAGAAAGATATGAAGCTTCTAAAGAAGATCAAAAAATCATCTCTCTTTTAAAGAATAATGAAGAGCTTCCTCTTACTAAGAAAGAGAAGAGAGCTCTTGAAAAAGGCAAAAGATTTATTCCTAATAATTAAAGTTGTTTAGTTTAATTTAAGTTTAAGCTGTCGTTTAAGCAACGCTATTTATAGTCCAAATTTCTAAAGAAGAATCATATTCTAATTCACAACTAGAACTACTTGGTGAGGCATAGCCTCTTCCGCTTACACCACCTATAA
>CAYRUQ010000020.1:0-21417 GCA_964427595.1 uncultured Clostridiaceae bacterium
CAAGTAAGCTAAAAAGCACTACATTTTGATTAAAATTGGCGAAAGACAGGTTATATAGATGCAAATAATAATTTTATCTCGTACAGCAATCAAGGGACGAATTACACATTTGAAGCTAATAGTGAAAAAAGAGTCAATCTCAACCTAAGATATCTAAAGGAAGTTGACAATGTTCCGGTTAGTCCAGTTTGGCAAGAAAAAAGAATATGTCTATTCAATTACGACAAGGGCGTAGAGGTCTACGACTTCAAAACCAAAACCAGCAGATTCATAAAAATAAAGGCCATAAGGAGTGTCCACTTCTTTAATCAAGATTTATGCATGTTTTTTAAAGGAACCAAGGTCATCATGTTTGATTTCAAAGAATTCAGGATAGTAGAGGAGATAAATGTTTCAGATGATGGTAGGTCTGTCGTCCACAGTTCGAATGGCATTCTGATAGCTAATAATAAATCCATCACGTACCGACTCAACAGCGACCCGTTTCATCCCTATAAATTCAAAGTCAAAAAGGAAATCCAGCTACCTCATGCATTTTCCTGCGACGACAAACAGGTCAATGTCTTGTGCAACTTTGGCAATTTTGGGGTGCCTGAGGAATTCGTCGAAATTGTTTTAAACCTTGCAAATCAAACATCTGAAATTACCGTTCTCCCTACCATGCCTAACTTTTTCAAACATCCTTCGAAGATATGGATTGAATGGCTCGGAGAAAGAGAAGACACAACAAAAATAAACAACTGTGATTTGCACTACATTAGAAGAGAAGGCAAAGAAAACATAAGCATATTTTCATACTTATTGAACAAATACAATGTCTTCATAGCTATTCGTAATATTGATTTTGAAGTTTTTAAAAACGAATGCACAGATAAAGCCATAGTGGATGAATATATAAAAATGTCTGAGTGCCTTGCCACTATACCAAGTTGCTTTGCCGACTACAAAACTTGCAAAGAGAATCTCATGAACAGAACAAAGGCATTAGATGTTCTCATCTCAAACTATCTAAAATAATCGTTAGATCAGTTCAATCTCTTCCCATCAGTTCTTGGAGAGTAAGATTTGCTACACAAAGAAATCGTTTGCATCAAGATGGTTTCAGAGAAGGAGAATATGTCAAAATCCATGAAAAAAGTGCAGAAAGTAGCACGACTTAAAGAAGCCGAAGTAGCTACTCATGAGGATAACGACCAGTATTCATACGTTAATATACTTGAAGGTTCATATCTAGAGTTGAAAAGAAACGATGTCAACACTTTCATCTTACGATGCAATGAGTGTGGATTCTCTACCTTTGTCACGATGTTGAAAGAATTCTTGGCTAGTGGCAAGAGGTACATATGGTTGGATGATTTAAATGCTGGTGATTATTATGTCGACGAAACTGAATATCTTTTCGATGAATCCGATGTCAAGATAGACATCCTATTAGTTGATGGAGTTGGTCTTGCCGAATGCTCTCTTGCTCATTCGACATTGGGCGAAACAGATGACAATAGAGATCTGTTATCTATTCGTTTATCAAAAGATAAACTGGATGACATGATCGAGCTAATTGATTGTGTCATTATTGACGGGCGTAATTCTAAGAGTTATTTCGGTACGAACAAAGGAGAAATGTTCACATTGCAATTTGTATTGACTAACAAAGATGCTGTAAGGAGTAAATAAAATATAGACCGCTCGACCCTATTATCAACCATAGAATCAAGCGGTCTTTTCGTATACTTTTGAGTTTGTAATCTTTAGCATGTTTATACTCAATCGGTTATATATTTTTCAGTCTTTTTATTATCAATCCTAAACGAAATCCATTTAATAAGTTTAGATTCTAAAAGAGTGATAATAGGAATAATAACTGCTGTAACACTCAATCGATTCCTATAAAATTCATAGAGACTTACCGATATAAAGTAAGGTCAACTTGGTCAAATTTCTACTTTGTAATCTACATCAACCGAGAGTAAAAAAGGTCTCTAGACATAGTTAGTAACTGTATCATAGAGACTTTTATTTTTGCTTTTTTTGGGTTCGAATTCCAGAACCCACTTCACAGGTGTGAATTATAAATTTCCATTTCAAGCGGTAGAAAGAGTGCATTTCTTTGAGGTTGTCAATTTTTGTTCTGCGACATAACGAGTATAAATATAAATTGGTAATTTGGGTAAAAAAATAACCTACAATGCCGAGGCATTATAGGCGTTATTCTAAGATGGTGGAGCTGAAGGGGATCGAACCCTCTACCCCCTGCTTGCAAAGCAGGTGCTCTCCCGGATGAGCTACAGCCCCAGATAAGAGCTTAAATAAGATAAAGCAGTGAGAGATTTTTTGCAATATGTAGAGCATAAAGCAAAAAAAATAAGCAGACGACGGGAATCGAACCCGCATACCAACCTTGGCAAGGTTGTGTTCTACCACTGAACTACGTCTGCATAATGGCGGATCTAACGGGATTCGAACCCGTGGTCTTCTCCGTGACAGGGAGACGTGATAACCGCTACACTATAGATCCAAATTTTTAGAGCGCTCAATAATTATCTCAAATCTCATTTCACACTTCAAGTAAAAATTGATTTTTATCTACATTTAATATATTTATAACTTAGATTATAATATTTTCTTAATCTGGAGGCCTGCGTATGGAAAAATTGATATTATCAGAAGATGAGATCACCAGGATTTGCTCCCGTTTAGGTAAAGAGATTGACGAAGACATCAAACAGCATTCAAATGGTATACCAGTCATTTTAGGAATCATGAATGGAGGCCTTCCTTTCATGTATGAACTCATCAAACACATTGAAAGCCCGATTCTATTAGATACGATCAGAGTCTCTACATATCAAGGAATCACTCAGGATTCAGAAGTTAAAGTCTATAAAGAACCTGATCATAATCTCAAAGGAAAAGATGTCTATATCGTTGAAGATATCATTGATACCGGACTGACGATGCATTTCTTAAGGGAATACATCACTAAGAATTACAAACCTGCTAATTTAAAAGTCTGTACATTAATCAAAAGAACTAACTTCAAACAAGCTTTTGATGAGAAAGCTGATTTCATCGGTATCGAGACTGATGAACAAAGATATATCGTCGGTTTTGGTTTTGATTACTATGGTCTTTTTAGAAATACACCTTATATCTTCGTTCCATCAATCAAAGATATCAAAGCTTGGAATGAAGCTTTGACTCAAGAAGATGAGAAGTGATCACTTCTCTAATTTATTAAATAAATCGATAGCTTCTCTGATCGTATCGTCCATATCAAAATAACGATACTGACCCATTCTTCCACAGAAATAGACATCCTTTTCATCTTGAGACAATTTCAAATATTGTTGATACAAAGATGAATTTCTCTCATCGTTGATAGGATAGTAAGGTTCATCACCTTCCTCATATTCTTTAGGATATTCTCTAGTTATATAAGTGACATCAGAAACAGCTCTAGTGAAGTGTTTATGTTCGATGATTCTTGTGAATGGTATCTCTTTTTCTGTGTAGTTGACGACCGCATTACCTTGATAATCAGAAATCTCTAATCTCTCGGTTTCAAATCTCAAAGTACGATAATTGAGTTTACCAAGTTGACAATTGAAATAAAGATCAATAGCACCTGTATAGATGACCTTTTTAGCGAGTTTTCTTAACTCTTCTTTATGAAGGAGATAATCAGTATCAAGTCTCACTTCAATTCCAGAGAGCATCTTTTCTATCAGGGCGGTATATCCTTCTATCGGTATACCTTGATAGAAATCATTGAAGTAGTTGTTATCGTAAGTGAACCTACAGGGTAATCTTTTGATGATGGAAGGGTCAAGATCTAGACAGCTTCTTCCCCATTGTTTTTCAGTATAACCTTTGACTAATGTCTCATAGACATCTTTACCAACTAGAGAGATAGCTTGTTCTTCTAAGTTGGTGATCTTAGTGATACCTGCTTCTTTCTTCTGTTCTTCTATTTTCTTTCTCGCTTCATCAGGAGTCTTAGTTTCCCAGAGAGCATAAAAAGTGTTCATATTGAAAGGGAGATGATACAACTTACCTTTATAATTAGCAAGTGGTTCATTGATAAAGTTGTTTAAAGAACAAAATCTAGTGAAGAAATCATAAACTTCTTTATCCGAAGTATGAAAGATATGAGCACCATAGAGATGGATGTCGATATCATCTTTTCTGATAGTAGCGATATTACCGCCGACTTCACTTCTTTTTTCAATGACTAAGACATTCAAACCTTTATCTTTACAAAGACGAGCGAAACTAGCTCCGAATAATCCACTTCCGACAATGAGGTAATCGTACATGTTGTTCTCCTTTTTAAAGAATACCGATCTCTAAAAGCTTCGCTCTATAGATATCACTCTTCTGATAGTCTTTTTCTTGTCTAGCTTCCTGATAGAGCTGATATACTTTCTTATCTTCGTCAGTCAGTTCTTTGATAGGAAGAGAGAAACCTAAGATGGAAAGAAGCTTTCTTAATGTGAAGACTAAGATAGAGAGTCTCTCTCTTTCTTCTTTCTTCATGATAAGAGAGTTGATCTCTTTAACTTCTCTATCGATGACAGAGATGGCGTTAGCGACATTTAAGTCATGAGTTAGTGCACTCATGAATTCGTCATAATCTTTCTCATCTAAAGAGGTGGGTTTTAAATCTTCAAGAGAGAGTGTGTAATAAGCTTTTCTTAAAGTTGTGTAGTATTTGTAGATCTGTTTTTCAGATTGGATGAGACTCTCTTCTGAGTAGTTGACAGGTGCTCTATAGTGAGTCAGAAGGAAGAATAGTCTTACTGCATTACCAGAATGTCTTTCTAAGACATCTTTAGCGATGGAAGAGTTTCCTAAAGATTTCGACATCTTGACTCCGTCAGTTAAAAGAAAACCGACATGCATCCAGTAATTGGCGAGTTTCGTATTATGGGATGCCAGTGATTGAGCAATCTCATTTTCATGGTGAGGGAATTTGAGATCAAAACCACCACCATGGATATCAATCAATGGCTTTTTAAAGACGGAGTTGACCATCACGACACACTCGGTATGCCAACCCGGTCTTCCTCTTCCTAGTATCGTGTCAAACTTGACTCCATCATCATCAGTAAGTTTCCATAAAGCGAAGTCTAAAGGATCTTTTTTATAATCAGTGACTTCGACTCTTTTACCTGCTTCTAAGTCTTCGATCTTTTGATTAGAGAGATTTCCATAGCCGTTAACAGAAGAGACTGAGAAGTAGATATCATCGCCGGCTTGATAGGCGTTTCCTTTATCGATCAAATCCTTGATGAAAGAAGCCATTTTATCGATATATTCACTAGCTTTAGGATGATCGTATAAAGGGAGGATATTTAACTTCTCTAAGCAGTTTTCATAAGACTTGATATAAAACTCAGAGAGCTCTTTTTCACTCTTGTTCTCTTCCTTAGCTTCTTTGATGATCTTGTCATCAACATCAGTGTAATTAGAGACAAGTCTTACTTGATAACCACATTCTTGTAAAACTCTTGAAAGAAGGTCAAAAGTGACAGTCGGACGAAAGTTTCCGAGATGAACATGATTGTAGACAGTTGGACCACAATAATAGATATCGACTATATCATGATCTAAAGGGATGAATTCCTTCATCTTGTCTTCATAGGTGTCATAAAGATAAATCTTTCGTTTCATATGTTTTTCTCCGATCTATAGCCAGTCTTTCTTTCAAGATTTTGAAGCCTATATAAATTATAATAAGTTCCTTTAAAACTTAGTAATTGAGAGTGATTTCCTCTTTCGATGATCTCACCTTTGGAGACGACGAAGATGATATCAGCTTTCTTGATCGTCGCTAGTCTATGAGCGACGATGATCATAGTACCGATAGACTTCATCTTCTCTAAGTTATCTTGGATGATCTTCTCTGTTTCAGTGTCGATATTAGCAGTAGCTTCATCAAGAAGGACGACAGAGGGATGATAGACAATCGTCCTCGCAAAAGAAATCAGTTGTTTTTGACCAGATGAGAAGTTCTCTCCTCTTTCTGTCACTTTCTCTTGATAAGAGTCAGGAAGTTTTTCAATGAATGAGGAAGCAGCTGTGTATCTAGCAGCGTCTTCAATCTCTTCTTCAGAGATGGTTTTATCATCTAAAGATATATTAGAAGCGATAGTTCCAGAGAAGAGGAAGACATCTTGAAGCATCATACCGATATTTCTTCTCAAGGTTTCAATCTTGTAGTTTCTGATATCGATATCATCGATCAAAATCTCGCCACTATTAGCTTCATAAGTCCTTGAAATAAGAGAGATAATCGTTGATTTACCAGCTCCAGTAGCTCCGACAAAAGCAGCAGTTTCACCCGGATTGATGATGAAAGAGACATCCTTTAAGACATATTCATCTTTGACATAAGCGAAATAAACATGTCTAAACTCAATTTTTCCTTTAAACGAAGCAACATCGATAGCATCTTCTTTATCTTCGATCTCCGGTTTCATCTCGATGATAGCTTGTGTTCTCTCAGCTGAGGTGATGATTGATTGCAGTTGATTTAATAGCTGTGTGATTGTTTGAACCGGTGAGAAGAACTGAGTTGAATAAGAATAAAGAAGATTGAAATCACCAGTCGTCATCGTATTTCTATACATAGCAGGAATTCCGAAAGACATGATGACGATGACACAGCTCATCTGTAAGAGATACATCATCGGATAGAAGATAGCGAAGAGATTCTGACTCTTGAGGAAGCTGCTCTTGATCTCTTCGTTAGCTTTATCAAACTCTTTTTGTTTTCTCTCTTCTTTTCCGTATGTCTTAGTGACTTTGATACCTGAGAAACTCTCTGATAAGAAAGCGTTCATTTTAGAGACTGCCTTCTTCTCACTTCGATAATAAACCTTCGCTTTCTTTCTGAAGAAATAAGAGAGCAAGAAGACGATCGGTATATAAGCTAAATAGATGAAGCCGTATACACCGACTGCGCTAAATGAGACGATGATGATAGTTAAAAGACTAGC
Organism: uncultured Clostridiaceae bacterium; assembly: GCA_964427595.1. Classification (GTDB taxonomy): domain Bacteria; phylum Bacillota_I; class Bacilli_A; order RFN20; family CAG-288; genus Enterosoma. The sequence continues at coordinate 7,002 of CAYRUQ010000020.1, forward strand.
AAAAGCCTTCAAAGCCTGTGGTAAGACATCAGAGAAGAGAGATGATAGATTCTGAGTATCATTAGTCAGTCTCGTCACATAAGAACCGACTGGTAGCGCCTTTAGCTGACCTTGTGAGAAAGAGAGAACATGATCAAACAGGGAGTTTCTGATATCATAGACGACTTTCTGACCTAGTTTCTTCAGTTCTAAATTGAAGTAAAAAGTACCAAGAGAGGCTATTAACATCGCTGACATGTCTCCTAAGACTAAAGCGAGAACTAAAGTCACAGGATCATAAGAAGAGTCAGGATTCTCAAGGATGTTTAAGACATACTTTAAAACTAGAGGTTCGATATTAAAAAGACAGGTGCATAAAACAGAACCGATCAGGACGAAGATGAACTTCTTCAGATAAGGTCGGAAATAGAAGAAGAACTTCTTCAAGATGGCCATATCTTTGAAGGAGTGCTGTTTGAATTCCAATTCTTCCTGGAAATCAACCATAACTCACCTCCTTCTCTAATTCTTGTAGATGGACGATATCTTGATATAAAGGACAGGTCTTTAATAAAGCATCGTGTTTATCAAAAGCGATGATCTCTCCTTTATCGATGACAGCGATTCTATCTGCTTCCTCAATAGCGGAGATTCGATGAGCGACGATGATTGTCGTCTTTCCTTTTCTCTCCTCTTTGATGTTCTTTAAGATCCTTTTCTCAGTATCAGCGTCAACCGCTGATAAAGAATCATCTAACATCAAGATAGAAGGATCTTTATAGATAGCTCTAGCTATTGAGATTCTTTGTCTTTGACCACCGGAAAGAGAAGCTCCTTTCTCTTTGATGATCGTCTCATAACCATCAGGAAACTCCTCTATCTCTTTATCGACACAGGCGAAGCTAGCTGCTTTTTTCACTCTCTCTATATCACAGTATTCTGGATTATCTTCTGAGAAGGCGATTGAATACTTGAGAGGACCAGAGAAGAGAAAAGCTTCTTGAGAGACAAGAGAGATGAAGTTTCTCAAATCCTTCTCTCTCCAAGAATTGATATCTTCTTGGTCGATGAAAATCTTTCCTTCTTCAATCTGATAAAGCTTTAAAAGAAGGTTGATTAGAGTTGATTTACCTTCACCAGTTCTTCCGATGATACCGATAGTCTCACCTGCATTGATCTTTAAGGAGACATTCACTAATGAAGGAACTTGACCATCTGGATAACTGAAAGTGAGATCTTTAAACTCAACTTCTCCTCTCATACTTTGATGAGAAGGAGTATCACTTCTATCATTGACATCCGGTTTCTCGTCTAAGATGCTTGCGATTCTCTTATAAGCACCTCTTCCTCTTGAGATGTAGTCGATAAGCATACCGCCGGCAAACATCGGCCAAATAAGCGCATCATAATAGCCGATATAAGTGATGAAGTCGCCAGCTTGCACTAGATTATCACCTTCAAAGAAGACACCTTCTCCTAGTATTGATAAACAAGCGAGACTGGCGAGTATCGCAAAGAAACCGCAGATAAAAACATTGATTCCAAAGTCGATTAAAGATGAATATCTTAAATAAGAGACACTGGTCGTCTCTGCTTCTTTGCTAAGAGATCTGAATCTATCGATTCTCTCTCTTTCTTTTCTGAACGATTTGACGACTTGGAAACCTTGAAGAGTCTCTTCAGTGAAATCGGAGAGATCTTCAAAAGCATCAGAAGAGATCGTAAATCTCTTACTCTCTCCTTTTCCGACGACAGCTCCAAAGATGATGAATAAAACTAATGGTAGAGCAGCACAGAGAGTGATCGGTACACTCATCGAAAACATATAAAAGAAAGCGGTGATACCAAGGACGACTAAATCAGTCAAAAAGATCAGACCATCAGTGAAGACCATCTTGATAGTCTGTAAATCATTAGTGAAGTAAGAGAGAAGACCACCGGTTTTTCTATCTCGATAAAAAGAGATGGAGAGAGTTTGGATATGAGAGAACATCTCTCTTCTTAAATCTCTCTCAATCAAAGCTCCGATTCTTGAAGATGCATAACGCCATCCCATCCTACCGACGACGATGATGACAGCTATCAGAAAAACAGATAATAAAGTCAAAAAGAAATCAGTTTGAAAGAAACTTAATTCTTCAGTCGGATAAATTGTAAAGGCGATTTCACCTGTCACCGGATCTGGAGTTAGATTATTGACGATATCACCGACGATTCTAGGCACGAGAAGCTGAACTAAATCGACGATCGTATCGGCGATGATGATCAGAAGGAATAAGTACCAATATTTACGGTAATATCGATTTAGATATTTGCCAAAAAGCATAAAAGCTCCTTATTCTTTTCTTATCACCTTGATCACTTCCGCCTCTAAATCATAAACAAAGGCGTTGACCACTTTCGCTAATACTAAATCTCCTACTTCTAAAGGAACGCTGGAATATAATCTCATCTCGCCATCGATATCATCTTCGGCGTAGATATTGTTAACACAGCTATAAGAGAGAGTCTTCTCATCATAACCGGTGATCAAACACTTGTATTCTTTACCGATTCTCTCTTTGTTTAACTGATAAGAGATCTTCTTTTGAAGTCTCATGACTTTGTTGTATCTCTCTCTTTTGATCTTCTGAGGAATCTGATCTTTAAGTTTAGCTCCTGGAGTTCCTTCTTCAGCCGAGTACATAAAACAACCTAAGTGATCAAACTTGATCTCTTCGATGTCTTTTAAAAGGATGTCGATATCTTCGTCAGTCTCGCCTGGGAAACCGACCATGACTGTCGTTCTTAAAATAGACTCAGGAACTTCTTGTTTGAATTTTTTGATCAGATTGATGATATCTTCTCTTGTTCCTCTTCTTCCCATCCTCTTTAAAACAGCATCGGAGAAGTGTTGAACAGGAAGATCAAAATAAGGAGTTATATTCTCGTTTTTATATAAAGAGATGACTTCATCTGTGACTTCATCTGGATAAAGATACATCAGTTTGACAAAATCAAAATTAGGATGCTTGATTATCTCTCTTAATAAATCGGCTAGAGAGTGATTTATGTCTTTTCCATACATCGATGTATCTTGAGAGATGACAGTGAGAGCTCTTATTCCATACTCATCTAATTCATCAAGTTCTCTCTTTAATGTCTCAAAAGGAACGGACTTGAATCTCCCTCTGATATGAGGGATAGCACAGAACGTACAGAAGTTATCACAGCCATCAGAGATTCTTAAATAAGCTCTCTTAGAAGGTGATATAAATTCTCTTCTCTCAGGGTCGATTTTACCTTGGAATCTGATGTCTTTAAATAACTCGTTTAGTCTCTCACCAAAGCAAGGGTAGTCAGCTAGAGGAATCCATAAAGCGACTTCAGGAATCTCTTCTTTCAGTTCATCAAGATACCTAGTAGCTAAACAACCAGTGACTATGACGGGTTTATCTTCTTCAATCATATCGAGAATGGCTCTGATCGATTCTTTCTTAGCATCATCGATGAAGCCACAAGTATTTACTAATATGACATCAGCAAGCTCAGGATCAGAGACGGTCTGAAAATCATTAGCTTTTAAATAAGCTAAAATTTCCTCCAAGTCGACCTGGTTTTTAGCACAACCTAATGAGACGATACCGATGTTCATTTTCACCTCCAAAAAGATGCCAAAAAGTAGTCCTACAGAAATATAAGTTTATAGAAATATATATATCTTTACAAGGGAAGCAGGTTATAAGGAACATTTGAAAACTTGGTGACTTCTATAGGTTCATGGACTGATTTTTATATCAAAGAAAAATCTTCAAAGTAGTTAAAAAACAATCTAATATGAAAGAATATGAGTCCTTTATTTTTGTCATCTGTTTTAGCGACTCAATATAACAATTTTAAAGCAACGAATAAAAACGTTAAATTGTATTAATATGTTAATCAGCAGTCATGAAACATTCCATTTCTTCTTTAATCTTCTCAACAGTTTTTTCATTTCATACTTTTTCCGCATCAATTTATACTGCATTTTATTAGCTTCTTCAATTCTATGTGATTCTTTAAAATACTCTTCTATCGAGATCAATCCTTTACAGTATTTTTCTTGTAAATAATATTCTTCAGTGTAAAGCTCATCAAAATCCTCTTCATATAACTCGACAGGATCTTTAAAGAATCTTTTATAAGCCTCTTCTAATTCATCATCAATGTTAGACATGAGATCTATATCTTCTTCTTTTACATAACACCAACGCCAAAACTCTTCGGGATCCACATTGTCTAAGAAATGAATTAAAACATACATCTGTTTTTCTTCATTCCATTCGACTATTTTTCCAAACTCCTCAGTATAAGGTGAATGTACTTTTATATATATCAAATCACCTTTTTTGAATTTATGTTCGTTTTCCATATAAGAGTTCTATCCTTTCTTGTGGAAGAATTCAGAGTCTAGTCTTAAGAGCTCTTCTTATCTTACTTATATCTGAACTTGGTTCGAATCTTCTTAACACTTCACCTTCTTTAGAGATCAGAAAGAAAGTGAAGTTCCATTTGATGTCTCTATGTTTTTCATAAAGTGGATCTTCTCTTCTGACGATACTATCTAAAGTTTGATAGAACTTATCTTTCTTATCAAAACCTTGAAATTTGATCTGTTGTTCTAAAAAGAAGAAGAGAGGTTCTTTATCAAAACCTTTGAGGTTGACTTTCTTAAGGCGTTTAAAAGTGGTGTGATAGTTCTCTTTGATGAAAGAGTCGATCTCTTCATCACTCATTCCTATCTCACTAAAAGAGTCAGAAGGGAAGTCAAGAACTTCAAGACCTAAAAAGGAGAACTCTCGATAGAGAATCTCGATGTCCTTATAAAGAGAAGTCAAATAACAGATAGGACAGGAGTTGAAGATCAAGAGCATCTTACCTTGATATTGGCTAAGAGAGATCAATTCACCCTTGTTGTCATAAACGACAAAATCATATAGGTTCATGTTTTAAGTAAAAGAAAGGGGTGCTTGGAAGCACCCCTATATTTTATTCGAGTTCGAAGGCTCCTGTATAGAGCTGATAATACATGCCTTTGTTGGCGATCAAGTCGTCGTGATCACCTCTTTCGATGATCTTGCCATGATCAAGAACGATGATGACGTTGGAGTTTTGAATCGTGGAGAGACGGTGAGCGATGACGAAGACGGTTCTTCCTTTCATCAAGTTATCCATACCGGAGGTGACGATAGCCTCTGTTCTAGTATCGATTGATGAAGTGGCTTCATCAAGAATCAAGACAGGTGCGTTGTTGACAGCTGCTCTAGCGATAGAAAGAAGCTGTCTTTGACCTTGGGAGAGGTTAGCACCATCATTGGTTAACATCGTGTTATATCCTTGAGGTAAACGTCTGATGAAGGAATCAGCGTTAGCTAACTTAGCAGCAGCGATGCACTCTTCATCAGTGGCATCAAGCTTACCATAGCGGATGTTCTCCATGATCGTTCCGGTGAATAAGGAAGTATCTTGAAGAACCATACCAAGGGAACGTCTTAAATCTTTCTTACAGATCTTATTGATGTTGATACCATCGTATCTGATCTTACCATCTTCAATATCATAGAAGCGGTTGAGAAGGTTAGTAATAGTTGTTTTACCAGCACCAGTAGCACCGACGAAAGCGACTTTCTGACCAGGTTTTGCATATAGAGAAATGTTATGAAGGACGATCTTATTAGATTCATAACCGAAGTCGACATCAGTCATCACGATATCACCTCTAAGCAGGGTGTAAGTGACGCCTTGTGTCTCATCATGATGAGGATGTTTCCAAGCCCAGATAGTCTGATCTTTTCTATCTTCGACTTCAACGATATTACCTTCTTCATCGTATTTAGCTCTGACGAGAGTGACATAACCATCATCCATCTCTTTAGCTTCATCAAGAAGCTCGCAGACACGGCTTGTTCCGCCATAAGCCATAGCGATTGAGTTGATCTGGTTAGAGATCTCAGCAGTGGTGTTAGTGAATTGTTTACACATAGGAAGGAAGGAGACGATGATAGCGAGCCAACTGGAATCAGTAGTTTGAAGCAAAGCAGGATCGTTGACGGAGAAGAAGAAGAAGAGGGTACCGATGACAGCGATTGAGACATATAAGACATTACCGATGTTAGATAAGATAGGCATCATGATGTTGGCATAGGAGTTAGCGTCAGAGGAGACTTTGAGAAGGGAGTTGTTCATCTTATCGAAATCTTGTTTAGATTCTTCTTCGTGGCAGAAGGATTTGATGACTTTAAGACCGACCATCATCTCTTCGACGAAACCTTCTTGTTTACCGAGCATGATCTGTTGAGCGACGAAGTTCTTAGAGGACTTGCCACCGACTTTGAAGATGACAACACCCATGAAGCAAGCAGCGACGATGACGATCAAAGTGAGATAGATAGAGCTTAAGAACATGATGACAACGACGGCTAAGAAGGTGCAGAAGCAAATCATGATAGTGGACATCGATTGGATGACTAATTGTCTGATCGTATCAACATCGTTGATATAGACAGACATGATGTCACCTTTATCGTGAGTATCAAAGTACTTGATCGGAAGACTCTCCATACGATTGAAGAGGTGCTTTCTTAAGTCATCCATGTATCTTTGACCGGCGACAGCGACGACTTGTGAATAAGTGAACTGGCCGATAATAGCTAAGCAGTAAGCACAACCTAAGAAGATCAAGTTAGGAACGACTTCGGCCCAGAGTTCAGAAGAAGCAGCTGCAGAATTAGATGAGAATTCCTCTAAGATCGCAGTGACATTCTGAAGGACGAGAGGAGCAGCGATGTTACCGAAGGCGGCGAATAAGATGCAGATAAGTGAGCTGATGAAGGCTAACTTATGCATGTGGATGTAATCGGCGATGATACGAAGTAAGGGATTGTATTTCTTCTTTTCAGTCATAGAGACATTCACCTTTTGATTATTGGACATTCTCTTGACCTCCTGCACGATTTTGTAAGTTGTAGATCTCTTGATAGATGGCGTTAGTCTTCAATAACTCCTCGTGAGTACCCATACCATTGATACCACCATCATCCATGACTAAGATGACATCAGCATCTTCAACCGATGATAATCTCTGAGCGATGATGATCTTAGTAGTTCCGTTTAAGGTCTTGCTAAGTCCATCTCTGATTAAAGCATCAGTCTTAGTATCAACAGCAGAGGTGGAGTCATCCATGATCAAGATCTTCGGTTTCTTCAAGATAGCTCTAGCGATACAAAGACGTTGTTTTTGACCACCGGAGACATTAGTACCACCTTGTTGGATCATCGTGTCATATTTATCAGGGAAGCCTTCGATGAAGGAGTCGGCTTGAGCGATCTTACAAGCTTCGACGATATCTTCATCAGTGGCATCCTTGTTTCCCCATCTGAGGTTCTCTTTGATCGTTCCAGAGAAGAGAACATTCTTCTGAAGAACCATCGAGACATTCTCTCTTAAGGTCTTGATATCGTAGTTTCTGACATCTTCTCCACCGACTAAGACCTGACCTTCCGTGACATCATAGAATCTTGATAAGAGGTTGACGAGAGTCGACTTAGAAGAACCAGTACCACCGATGATACCGATGGTCTCACCGGAGTAGAAATCAAGATTGATATTAGATAAGGCGAATTTATCTGCTTTCTCTGAATATTTGAAGGAGACGTTCTTGAAGGAGATAGAACCGTCCTTGACTTCATAGATAGGATTCTCACAGTTGTGGATAGTAGGAACTTCAACTAGGACTTCATAGACACGTTTCATCGAAGCTGTCGACATCGAGATCATGACTAAGACCATCGAGAGCATCATGACTGAAGATAAGATCTGAGCTCCGTAAGTGATCAAAGCAGAAATCTGACCGACTTGTAAAGAAGAACCGTTGTTGAGGATCAAATAAGAACCGAGTGAGATGATAGTGATCATCGAGACATACATGAAGAAGGTCATGAAGGGATTAGTGAGAGCTAAGATTCTCTCAGCTTTGACGAAGTCATCTCTGATGTCTTCACTAGCTTTCTTAAACTTCTGTTTTTCAAAGTCTTCTCTCGTGTAAGTCTTGACTGTTCTGATAGCTCTGACGTTCTCTTCAACAGATTCGTTGAGCTTATCGTATTTATCAAAGACTCTGATGAAGATAGGAAGAGAGAAGCGGACGACTAAGAATAAAGCGAAAGCCATGAGCACCACTAAGATAGCGAAGATCCAAGCTAAGGTAGGAGCCATGACACAAGCCATGACGAGTGAGAAGAACATCATCAAAGGAGCTCTCAAAGCGATTCTGATCAAAATCTGATAGCACATCTGGATATAAGTGACATCAGTGGTTTGTCTCGTGACGAGTGAAGAGATTGAGAATTTATCGATGTTGTTAAAGGAGAAGTCTGAGATTTTGTAATAGAGATCTTGTCTGACATTAGCAGCAAAACCGGTTGATGCTCTAGCTGCATATTTACCAGCAGTGACACCACAGATGAGTGAGCAGAATGCCATTACTAATAAAGCGACTGCATACATAGCAGTGTCGAAGATGAAAGTCTCTTCATTACCGGTTGAGTTCTGTAAGAAGCTCAATAAGAGACTCATCACATAAGGGATGACACACTCTAATAGTGTCTCAAGACAGATGAAGATGATAGCGATGATCGATGTCTTCTTGTTCTGTCTGATTGACTTAGAAAAGAGCTTGAAATAATCGATGTATCCGATCCCTTTCTCTTTCTTTTTCTTTTTGGTTATGGTTTCATTAGTTGCCATATACACCTCCTAATCAATTAGTCATTTTTTAAGAAATGACCCAAAAAGACCAAGATATCTATTTAACACACAAAAATAATCATGACAACACAATTCTTATATGAAATAGCTTTCATAATGAATAAGTTTCTAATTTAGTAAATAGATAGTAAATATTGACTTAAATAAGGTAGATTTAATCTTTTGTTTTTATTTAACAGATATGTTTTCAACGGTCTTTTCAGTATAAATAATATAGATAACTTTAACACAAACGAAAAAGTTGCTTATTCAGAAACAACTTTATAAAAACATAATTTACACACAAAAATCTACGTCATGAAATGATATTTTATATTGCAAATATACTTTTAAGCACAAATGTCTTTTTTCTGACTCAACAATACGATGGATAACATTACCTATATTTTTAAATCGCCTTCAGCAAGGCTGTTTGCAATAAACGGAAGATAATAGAAAGGTATGGTCAATAGCTTTTGTTCTGCGTTATAGCCGTAGTTGTTTTTTGATACTTTTATAGCACACTCAAATTTATTGTGGTCAGCAAACTTTTCAAGGGAGTTGAGGACTCCTTTTCCTTTTTTAACATCAACAGGATATAACTTTCCATTTGACTCGATTATAAACTCAAGCTCTGCTGACGACTTACCTTTCCAATAAAATAAATTGTGACCATGAGCTGTAAGTTCACAAGCGGCAAAATTTTCAAAGAAGATACCGGACAGGGTGTTTTCACGTTCAGATGAAACGAATGTCGCTGCATTGATACCACTTTGATAGGAGAACATTCCCATATCACACAAAAACAATCGGAAATTCCCTTCATTGTCCGCAATCAGTGGAGTAGTCACATGCTCCTTCAACTGAAATGATTGATTTACGATATGGGCCATAGTCAGCCATTGTATTGAGGTAGCAAAATCACGAACTTTACTCTTTTCTTGTATGAGACTTGGCGAGAAGTTTTTTGTTTCTCGGTTAAGTTCTCTATATATATTTGAGAATAACGCTTTTGATCGCAATATTGCTTCTGGACTTGCTTGATATAGTTCCATATCCGACAAATAATTGTCGTATAGTGTCTTTAATATCTCACATGATTGGAACATATTGCCGTCTTCTATATATGCTTCAACTGCTTCTGGCATACCACCTATAAGCAGATATTTATAGACTTGTTCAAGAGCAAGTGAGTGAATATTGTCTTTAAGCGGTTGTCTTGCATGATATGACTCTTTCACCTTCTCATATAGAACCCTATTGCTATTCATAAGAAATTCGTCAAAAGTCATAGGATAAATAGTTATCTGGTTGATTTTGCCAACAGGGAAAAGAAATTTATCATTCTCTCCTACACCTCTTTTATGTGTTTGCCTTTGGATTTTCACTCGAACCATGGAACCTGTGGCAATGACTGGAACAGAAGGAAAATCTTGACAAAAATATTTGAGCGAAGAGATTATGTTAGGACACTCTTGTATTTCATCGAAAATAAGAAGGGTTTTCTCTGTTATTCTTACACCTTTAAATAGTGAAATATACTCAATAATCTTCTGAGCATTGGCTGTCATCATGCAGTAGTTTTTGATTTCATCTTCAATCTTAAAATCAATGTATACAAAATTCCTGTTGTAATATTTCTTTGCAAATAATTCTTTTATCAGATAAGTTTTGCCTACCTGCCTTGCACCCCACACTATCAAAGGTTTTCTTCTCTTATTATTGTTCCAAGCTATAAGCTGGTTAATAGCTGTTCGCTCCATACATATCTCCTAAACTTTATATAGCTAGAATATAATTATTTGCACCTTTAAGCAAGTGTCTTAAGTAATTATTTGCACCTTTTAATAGGTATTCGCTTTAATAACTTGCACCTTTGAGCCATTTTTAACATTATTAATTGAACTAACCTTTGTTAAAAATTGCTTGTCACTTGCTTTAATCTTGGCTATTTACTAAAAAGCACCAAATGTGGTGTTTTGGTAAATATCTCTTTGCTTCTATTGGGTTTTATCTTGTTATTGGGTATAATCTATTTACTAAAACGTTATCAATTACGCTTTTTGGTAATTGGAGGGTGATATGCAAATCAAACGTGACAAATACATAAATAAACTTATCTCTAGACGTGAGAATGGCCTGATAAAAGTCATCACCGGCATAAGACGATGTGGCAAGAGCTATATTCTTTTCAATCTTTATAGAGATTATCTAATTTCCACTGGTGTAAAAGAAAACCAGATCATCGCCATTGCCCTCGACGATGAAAACAACAGGAGATATCGTGATATCGACTTGCTCTACAACTATTTGATCTCAGCTGTTTCTGACGACAAGCAAATGTATTACGTTTTTTTGGATGAGATACAATTTGCAATCACTCTTGAAGAGATGAAGAGTGGCGATATAAGACTATATGGTGTACTTAACGGACTTTTGAGAAGGCAAAATGTAGATATCTATGTGACGGGCAGCAACTCTAAATTTTTGTCATCGGATGTGCTCACCGAATTCAGAGGACGTGGAGACGAAGTGAGAATCTACCCTCTCTCATTCGCTGAGTTTATGTCCGTCTATGACGGGAATAAATACGATGGATTTGACGAGTACTCCATGTATGGGGGCTTGCCTTTGGTTTTAAGTAGAAAGGACGACGAACAGAAGAGTAAGTATCTAAGTGATTTGTTTGAGGAAACTTATAAAAAAGATGTGATTGATCGTTATAAACTTCGTGGAGATACCATTCTAGATAATATTGTGGATATACTCGCTTCAGCTGTCGGTTCGCTTACCAATCCTACTAAACTCGCCGGTACATTCAATTCTAATGGTATAAAGACAAACAAAAATACGATAGCGACATACATAGATTATATGAAAGATGCCTTTATAATTTCACAAGCCAAAAGATACGATATAAAGGGTAAAAAATATATAGGCTCGCCGTTCAAGTTTTATTTTACTGATTTGGGACTACGCAATGCTAGGTTAAATTTTCGCCAGCAAGAACAGACGCACATACTCGAAAACATTATTTACAATGAGCTTTTAGTGCGGGGTTTCAATGTGGATGTAGGCATTGTGGATTACCGCAAACGTAATGTTGACGGCAGACAGCTTGAAATAAAGAGCGAAGTCGACTTTGTATGCAATAAGGGTAATAGGCGGTATTACATTCAGTCTGCCTTTGCCATTCCTGATAGGGAAAAAATGGAGCAAGAACAAGCTTCGTTTGATCATATTGCCGACTCTTTTAAAAAAATAATTGTAGTACAGCAGCACACCCGACCTTGGAGAAATGAGAAAGGCTATCTAATTATTAATGCATTAGATTTTTTACTCAATCCCGATAGCTTGGATTTGTGATTGGAAAATATAAAGATATGTCCTTTCTTCTAAAGATTTTTATGAAACGAAGATTCTGACATATATTCTTGATACACCTAAAACACAAGGCCTAACTAAACAGCAACGCTTTTGTTCATCATCCTTTTAGACAAAAACTATTAGTTTCTTTGCGTAAACAGTTAACTTTGCAATTATTTTTATCTACATGTAAGGGCTTTACTCTATGTAAACAAGAATTAAACTGCAATTATCGGTTCTAATCAATTTTTTCTTATGAGAGACTGAAATCAACAAACAAGGAGGACAAATATATGAAAAAGTCTATCTTTTTGATTTCATCTTTAGCCCTTCTCTTGGCTGGCTGTTCTGAAGAAATCTCATCAGTCACTTCTACCCCCCCAACTTCATCTACTTCAACTGTAGAGTCTTCAGATAGTTCTGTAGAAGTGGATAGTTCAACTGTCGAACTAAACCCGACAGTCACTATTACTGATGCACCAGAGACTCTTTATCCTGGTGAAACTTATAAAGTCAGTTTTGAAGTTACTGATGTCGAAGATGAAGTCACTTTCTCTTCATCAGATGAAGAAGTCTTCATTATCAATGAAGATGGTCTTGTCACCGCTGTAGGTGAAGGAAGTGCGACACTGACTGTTGATGCAGGCGGAGTAAATGATGAGGTCACTATCTCTGTATCAGAGACTCTTCCGAATGCGAGGACTGTTCTCACTAATGTCGTTGAGACAAGAAACTATACGATCAATGTCACTAAGGATGATGAAGCTTATGAGACTTTGCTTTACACACCTTATGCAGTCAACCTCTCTTATGTTGATTCCGATGAAGTTACTAGATATGCGGTCTCTGAGGTTGATGGGATTGCCTTTGAATATGATGTCGATGAATTTGGAATCGATCCTGGTGAACAGGTGGCTGATTTAAGCGGTTTTATCACTGCTGAAACGCTTCATGGTAATCCTGATAATCCCTATTACACTCCTATCGTTGGTCTTGGTGCTATATCGATTGAAAACATCGATGAAGAAGGTGAAGATAATGTCTATACTCTTTCACTTTGGAATGATGCTTCTGATAGAGACACCTACAATCGCTATCTGTTTGCTTTCATCGCTGATTATCAACTCTACAATTTTGTTACCGCCATTCCTAGAATCACTTCGGTCACTATCACAGTCACAGGATATTATTCATTTGAAGTTGAGGTAGTCTGTAGATTATCAACTGAATCCACAACTCATACCTATGTCTTAAGTATAGATGATCTCACCACTACGGAAATTGATGATGGAATCCAACAATTCATCACTACTGATACTGGTTATACCAGAGAATTACCTTCTGAATTATTAGGAAGCTTTGAACAACTGACTACTTATAACAACTACATCATCACCGATACCTATTCATATAAGTATTATGTCACCGAAGATTACTGCTTATTCATGATTGATGATGATTACATCTCTACTATTCAAACTTGGTATGGAGACTATTATTCAACTGATTACACTGGTTATATCAAACAAGATGATGGTATCTATGAACTTTATCAAGAAGTTTCTTATGATGATACAACTAGCACAATCACCAAAGGTGAACTCACCATCGGTGATAAAGTAGAAGGTACTGATGCTGATAGTACTATCGCTGAAACAATCGGTTACTTCTCTACTTGGGAAGCTTTACAAGATCCTTATGTCTATGTTGATAGCACCAAGTTTATGAATGCTACTACTTTAGGTTATGTAAATGGTGATCCAGATACTGCTCAGGATTCCTTAGAAAAAGCTCAGTCACTTCTTCCTTTGTGGGCGTTTGAAACTTGGGGTGCTAGTGAAGGTCAAACCTACTCCGGTTATAGAACTCATGTCATCTCTTCTGGTTATGATGAAAATCCTGCTGATTCTCAAGTCGGTGTTATAATCGGCTATCAAGTCGCTGAGACTCAAAAAGGCTTATCTTCTGGTTATAACTACTCCACTGTCTATGTCACATCCTTTGGAGAAGCCTCGCTTGAGGAAGTTGAAGCGTTACTATAATTAATTCTCTGTACATCCTTTCTAGGCGGTCGAAAATTGGTTGTGTCAATACAAAGATGATCGCCTAGAAATTTGCTTAATTTTGCATTTAAAAATCATTTTCATCGAGATATATGTTGTAAAGACTTAACAAGCATTCATAATACATATCTTCAAATGTTTCTGAAACTCCATGCTCAACAAATATGAATGTAAGCGTCAATAAATCAATGTCTTGAAAGAAAAGAAGAATCATTTGAATTTGAAGACAAGAAAAAACTGAGAG
>CAYRUQ010000021.1:0-20942 GCA_964427595.1 uncultured Clostridiaceae bacterium
CAGAAGAACCATCTTCAACGATGATTTTGCCTCCACCAACACTATCAGTGATAGATCCATAAGCGACTAATGAACTACCATTAGTTAAGATTAAATCATGTCCAGCTAAGTCAATCTCGTAATAAGGACCGACAATGAAATTATTGAAGTTTATTTGAGAAAAGTTATAGTTTCCGTAATAACCATTATGTGCAGCAAGAGTGAAAGTTGAACCGCTATAAATGACATCATTTTCAAGAGTATATCTGGCGACTGGATAATTAGTGACAGCACTTGTATAGGTAGAATTTGATGCCGAATTAGTGTTGGCAGTGTCTCCTATCACTAAAGTACCATTGAAAGTTTTATATTCGCTTAAAGCGTCATCACCTTCTACGTTAGCTAATCCAATAGTAGTATCACGATTGATGTTAACTCCGCTATCTGAATCAATCGTACCATTAAATTCATAAGAGGTGTATGTTATGAAAGCAATCCTATTAGTTTCCGCATAGATTTTTGCCCCGGCTTGAGACTTTTGGCAATAACCCATAAGAAGACTTACTAAATCGGGATAAAAGTTTGAATATTCTTCATAAGAATAATTACTACTAAGTAATGTACTTTGATAGACAAGTGAAACAGTCGTAGAAACATCACCTGTATAAGCCAATTCAGAAAGGCTATAGGAAGTAACAGTTGGGACTGAATCACTCTGTGTTAAAGAACGAGACAAACTCTCGCTTTTATCTAGGGTAGCAGTAGTATTAGAAACAGTAGAAGCAGTAAAAGTCATGTCAGAGGTAACACCATCATCAAAGGTAGCTAAATTAGTGCTACCTGAAGTCCATTGATAAGAGGTGCTTCCATCACTGACATAAGGAGCGTCTTTTAAAGAGAGATTGTATCCTTCTTCAACATAAATAGTAGTCTCTTCACCCCCCCCTGGAGTCGAAGAGGTGAAAGTTATCTTATATTTCTTATCGGAGGAATATCCTTCATTTTCTAAATTAGAACTATAAATAATATCGCTATCAACTGCATAACCACCATAGACAAGAGAGGTCGTTAAACAGAAAGCTGAAATTACTGTAAATAAAACTTGTTTCAGATGTTTCATATCCAATTCCTTTTGCGTGCTACTTAATAAAAATAACACAAATTGCAATCTATGTTTCAATTATTATTAGTAGTACCGCCACACCTTACTACTATCATGCAAAAAATTAACCCCTTTTTTCTCTTATGGTAAAATTTTAGGCATGAATGAAAACGAAGAAATAGTCGTGACTACCGTCTATCAAAAAGAGATGGATTTACGACAAGCATATCAAGATAAAAAAGAAGCCTTCATAAAAGAGAAGAAGATATATAAAAAAGAATTGAAACAAGTTCATAAAGCTGAAAAAGAAGAAGTCAAAAGAATGAAGCTTCTTCCTAAAGCGAGAAGAAAGCTTTTGCAAAGAGAACAGAGAAAAGCTCTCGGTCTTCCTTCTTATACCAAGGGTGAAGAGTTGATGAATGCCATCTCTCATATCGTAGGTGGTGCTTTTGGTATCATCGCTTTGATCACTGGTGTTTATTATTCAGTTATCTTAAATAAAGGTGCAGACGTCATCACAGCGATGGCTTTCTTCGGCTTTGCTATCATCTTCCTTTACACGATGTCTTCAATCTATCACTTCTTAAATATCAACAAAGCTAAGAAAGTCTTCCAGTATATCGACCATAGCACTATCTTTGTTTTGATTTCTGGAACCTATGTGCCAGTATGCACATTCATGCTCTCTGATATCTATCCTTATAACTTCGTCATATTAGGAGTAGTCGTCGTCTTATCTGTCACCGGTATATCACTAGTCTCTACGATGATGGATAAACTACCAGTGAAGATAGTCTCTCATACTCTTTATCTAGTGATAGGATGGCTGATCATCTTCTTCTATCAACCTCTAGTTAATCAAAACGGACTTATACCTGTCATCCTCTTCATCTTAGGAGGAGTGTCTTATTCGCTAGGTGCTATCATCTATGCGGTAGGTAAATATAAAAAATATTTCCACTTCATCTTCCATATCTTCTGTCTAGCTGGAACGATTCTACAGTTTTTAGGAGTTCTCCTTTATGGAGTGATCGGTATCTAAGATGAATCAAGACGAGAATAAAGAGATACAAACAAAGAATCATCTCTTTCTAAAGTTTCTTTTATCAGCGATTTTATCCCTTCTTTTAGGTGCTTTAAGTTGTATTTTAGCCTATGCTTTAAAAGAGAATACGACTGCTTTGGTTCTCACTTTGATCCTCGTTCATGTAGTCGAAATAGTATCTCTCATTTATTCATACGGACATCTTTACATAATCTCTAAGAATAAGAATCAAAAATGGATCAAGTTTTTGTTCCTGATCCTGTTAGTTTTGATTTTTATTTTGATAGCGCTAGAGAGCTATCTGATGCAGATATAAATCAAAGAACTCTTCCGTTATAAACCTTAGTATAAATTTTCGTCTCTTTTGAATAAGTCAATTTTAATTGAGACTTATAAACATTAGATAAAGGTATCACCAATAGATAGGTCACTATCAAATTGATAGGAAGAGTGACAAGACTAGTCAATAACTGAGTGATAAAACCGACTGAATAACTGATTCCATAAAGACTATATAACCAGATAGGAGCTAAGAAAGATTTTAATAAGAAGTCTCTGACTACAAAACAAAGAAGGACATCACTAGGAAGGAAGTATTTGTCTTCCTTCTTTTTAGAGATGAAGAATGTTCCTACTATGATGGCGATAGCGATGATAGTGAACACTAAGGCGATGATGATTTTCATCAAAGTGGAAGTGGTAAAGTTATCTCCACCATCAAGAGAGATCTCATCGCTATATGGTAAAAACGAATATAAACCGATGGCTGATATCAAAACGATGACACCAGAAACTAAAGAAGAAGTAACCTTATTTCCTTTGAAGAATTTCAAGATAAAAACCGGAATACAACCAAAGAGGATGGCATCAAAAGTGAACCCGGGAAAATAAGCTATTGATCCGGTCGGAAAAGCAAGAGCAGCTATCAAATCAGCTCCTCCTGAACAGATGAGTCCATAAAGAGGACCGTTTAAAAGAGCACAGATCATAGAAGGTATAGCTGCAAAAGAGATCTTGACCAAATCAAACCCACCGATCACTAAATAAGTGGAAAGAAAAGGAACTCTTGATAAGATGACACTCAACGCTAAAAACAAAGCGGTTGAAGTCAACCGCAACAGTTCTGAGTTTCTTCTTTTCATCAGTATCTTTCCTTGACGGCTTTCGCTATCTTTCTTTCGATATCACGTTTTTTGACCGTCTCTCTCTTATCGTAATTCTTCTTTCCCTTAGCGAGGGCGATTTGAACTTTACAATGTCCTCTTCTGATATAAACTCTAGCAGGAATTAAGGTATAACCTTCTCTTTCGACTGCTCTTTCAAGCTCAAAAATCTGCTTTTTATGCATCAATAGTTTTCTACTTCTAGTCGGTTCATGAGTGAAAGAAGAGCCGGCTTGATAAACGGGGATGTTCATATTGAGAATGAAGAGTTCACCTTCTTTGATGATGACATAAGAATCATCTAAAGAACAATGCCCTGCTCTTAAAGCCTTGATTTCCGAACCTAAAAGAACGATTCCAGCTTCCTGGAAATCAGATAGAAAATAATTAAACTTCGCCTTTTTATTAGTGGCTACTAAAATCTCGTCTTTATATTCGCTCATTTATCTCTGCTTTTTCTCTTACCAGAAGTATATCTCTTCTTATCATCTCTATGATAATTATTCTTATAAGAGTTATTTTTAGAACCACCTTTATATGAGTTTCTATTTTTCTTATTTTGATAGTTAGATTTAGATTTACTACCTTTTTTCTGAGTTTTATCATTTCTGGCTTTAGAGAATCTGATGTGAGAACTTAGATGGTTATTATAATGGTCGTTTTTGGTGTAAACATTAAAACCTTCTTTAGCTAAAGTTTTCTTTTCTTCATCAGAAATGCTAAAAACATTTTCTTTGTAATACTCAGGAGTTGCAAAGTCTATCTCTGACTTTTCTCTATTACAGGAAAAGACGACTACTTCTAAAGGAGAACCGAGAGTATAAACAACATTAGAATCTCTTTCGATAACACTGAATGATTCTTCATCGAAGATGAAATAACCTTTCATATGATGGAAAGATAAGAAACCATCGATACCGATATCAGTCTCAACAAAGATGCCTTTAGAGATGATTGAACTGATTCTACCTTTGAAGGTCTCACCGATATGATGAGACATGTATTTACAAGCTTCTAAATCATCAACTTCTCTTTCGATAGTCTCTCCTCTACTTTCACTCATAGAAGTGAGCATACCGAGATTTTCAAGCTTGTTGAAGACTTCTTCATATGAGAATTCCTTCTCATCGAGAAGATAGTCTTTCACTAAACGATGAATGATATCATCTGGATATCTTCTGATTGGTGAAGTGAAGTGACAATAATCAAGCTCGGCTAATCCGAAATGACCTTTCTCTAAAGGCGCATATCTAGCTTTAGCTAATGATCTAAGAAGCATGAAGGAGACAGCTTTTCTATCTCCTTCATCCTTGATAGCATCAAGGAAATCGTTGAGTCTAGCTGCTGTTATATCTTCATAACGAGGGAAACTTCTATTCAAATTGAGCTTCTTTAAGAAAGCACGAAGACTGGTGATCTTCTCTTTAGGTGGAAACTCATGGATACGATATAAAACCGGGATATGATGTTCTTTTAAAGCCTTAGCTACTTCACAGTTAGCGATGACCATGAAATCTTCAACCATTCTTTCAGCTTCACCTTGTTCTTCTCTTTCAACTGAGATAGGTTCACCAGTCTCATCTAAAGAGAACTTGAGTTCTGTAGTATCAAGCTTTAAAGCACCCTGTCTTGTTCTTCTCTTTCTGATTTTACTAGCACACTCATGAAGGATATTGAGTGTATCTTGAATCTCTTCTGAATAATCGGATTCACCGGTTTCAAAAAACTCGTTCACTTTCTTATAAGTGAGTCTTCCTTTTGATCTGATGACACCTCTTTCTATCTTGGAATAAAAAACATTACCGAAAGAGTCGATATCCATAGTGACAGAGAGGACTAATCTCTCAACATCAGGATTAAGAGAACAGATTCCGTTTGATAATTCAAAAGGAAGCATCGGTACAACTCTATCAGCGACATAGATTGATGTTCCTCTCTCTAAAGCTTCATCATCTAAAGGATGATGAGGTTTGACATAGTGAGTCACATCAGCGATATGAACGACTACCCGATATCCTTTTAGAAGTCTCTTGATTTGTAAAGCGTCATCAAAGTCATGGGCGTCATCTCCATCGATTGTGACTACCACCTCAGAAGTGAAGTCGACTCTGTCCTTCTTCTCATCTTCAAGGACAAACTGCGGCATCTTTTTAGCTTCTTCTAAAACCTCTTTAGGAAACTCAAGCTTAGCATCATGCATGACGATGATGTCGGAGATATCACTATTGACACTATCAGCTCTGACTAGAACTTCCATCGCTTTGACTTGGAAGACATCTCTCTTATAAGAGACGATATCAGCTCTGACTAAGTCTCCTTGTCTGAGCTCTATTCCCTCTTTCTTTCTGGTGATTAAAACTTGTTTTCCACATCTGTTTAAATAATCAACTAAAAGACATTCTTCTCCATCTTGATTCAAAGAAAAATATCCTTTGAAGGAAGTGACTGGTTTTAAATAACTGAGGCAGTGATAAAGTTCATGGGAGAATCTAGCGACATAGACTAAATCTCCCACTAACAAAGCATCGCTTTCTTTTCCAGAGACTTTGACTTCATCATTTAAACGAACATCTTTGACGATGACGAAATTTCTGTTTTTAGAAATGACTCTTCCTAAGAAGATCTTCCTATCACTTAAAAGAAAATAGGAGTCATCTTCTTTACCGATGATACCTGAAAAAATGAGACTCTCTAAGGTCTCATTGAGCTCTTTCTTTTGAGCTTTAGTCAAACTGTCTGTCCCTTCAGCAATAGCTGAAAAGCTTAGTGTTTTACCCTTTAAAAGAGAAGCGATGTTGTTTGTGTTCATCTTTACCACCTATAGAGAAAATAAAAGGGGCTCTCGCCCCTATCTTCATCACAGATAATTACAAAGAATTGCTACTATGAAGAAAGCAGTTGCGAAGATGGTTGTAACGATGGTCATGATCTTATCAGCACCTCTTTCTTTAGTACGGGTGAAGATATTCATCTTATTACCACCCATAATGGCTGCTGAAGCACCTTCACTCTTACCAGATTGAAGAAGAGTGATGATGATCATGATGAAGGACAAAACTATCAATACAATTTCCGCTGCGCTAGTCACTTTTAACCTCTTATTTATTCCAAGAAAATTAACTCTATAAGTATAAGTTCAATTAATCAAGATAGCAAGAATGAAAGTGATATTAATAATAATTACTAGAATATTAAAATTACTATATTAATTACCGATACCATCTGCTTTTAAGACGCTCTCTCAGTCAGTAAAGTTAAATCGATAGCTTCACCATACCAAGGAGCTAAATCAGAATCGACAGATAGATATTTAAACTCATGGAAACCAAGGACATTATAAGTAGCTCTTAACATAGCTAGTTCCATCGTTCTGTACTTAGCTTGACTATTAGAACTCCAGCCGCTGACATACTCCATGTCAAACTCATCATCGATAGCATACTTATAAGGTTCAAGGACAATCTCATCAGAAGCGAAGTTAGCGGCATTAGTCTCATCCATCACCACATCAGAATAGTTGACACCACCACCCATGAAGAAGATCGGAAGATTACATTGATCATCTTCAACGACGAATTCATCAGTTCTCTGTTGAAGCATCGCTCTTAAAGGTAAGTAATCATCGTCAGTGATATCGACGATGCTAGTTCCTACACCACCATGAAGAGCGATGAAAGTGCCGACATCTTGGAAAAGAAGTGATGAGTAGTCCATATCAGCTAGACTCTTATAATCATAGAAACGATTATCACCAGTCAGATTTAATAAAGAAGGATAAGAAGTAGCAGCTAAACCAGTAGGAAGTAATTCCGCATACAGACTGAAGATCAGATTGATCAAAGTAGTGATGTTATTTTCAATGAAACTTCCTTGAGGCATCGTATCCATACAGATGGCAGAGAGACCGGAATTAGCGAAGAAAGTATCGTTGACAGTGATAGAAGAATAATAGTTCTTACTTCCATCAGCATTGAAGATACCATCATCATTGGTATAGGCTTCTTTGACCGTCTCAATAGCAGTCACATAATCGTCATAATCATAAGGTGAATTGTTTACAAACCCTAAAAACTCATTAGCTTGCGTTCCTTTGATCGCACTAAAAGAAAGAATCGAATCGGCTTTGTAATCAAAATCAGTAGTAAGATTAGAAGTATTGGCTTGTATATAGTCGCTGACTGTCGTTGTGACATCTCTTGTTCCGTTATAGTAAGTGATGCTCTTGTCATAATCGACATTGTTATACTTGTTGTTTCCGACTTTAAGAAGGAACTCATATCCATAGTTTAAGAAACAGTTATCGATAGTAGCATCCATGGAATCATAAGAACGGATGACATTCCTACCATTTTCGACACGTGAATCAGAGAGGGTGATGTTATCACCACAGAACTCTAAGACAGTGCCAGTGTAAAAGAGGTTAGTGAGGTTATTTCCAAAATCACAATTCTTCAAAGCGACATCTTCTAAAAGGATATTATCGCCTTCAACATAAAATCCTATGTTATCTTGACCATATAAAGCGAAGATCGGATCAGTAGCATCTTGAACAGTGCTGGTTGTCGAATTATAAGGAACACCGATTGATGTGAAGTATAAAGGACCACGGAAGAGATCATCATCGGCTAATAAAGCATACTCAACTGAGCTACCAGTGGTTTGATCAGTGATCGTCTGAGTCAGTGATGGATAAGCGAGATTGTGAGCGTTGATAGTGAATCCATTACCATAAAAATCATCCCTGATTCTGACACCAACATTAACAGTGGTGCTGGCAGTGTGATAATTAGAATTGAATTCTCCGTTTTCAACCTTCTCATTCCACTCATCGATGAAATCGTGGTTATAAGAAGTCTCAAACTGATAGATCTCATCTTCGAAACTGAAGGTGTTCGTCTCATCATCATAGTGACCGAATAACTCAGTAGAATCACTCTTCTTGGAAAGGATGTTGTTATCAGAGTCTAAGTTATAAGTGTTAGATAAAGACTCTAAGTTGACTCTCAATACAACGCTTTCTCCTTCTTCAGAGAAGTTGGTAGCCATAAGAAGATCATCGTAATCATAAACATTGACACCATCAACGATAGTGAAACTTAAAGTTCCATCTCCTTCACCATCCTCACCGAAGGGATTCTTCAAAGAGATATAAGCATCTCCTGTAGAATTGAAACTGATAAGACCATCACCCATGTTGACTGAGACATTATCGGAGTGCTCGAGTTGAATCTGTTCATCAGTTAAAAGAGAGTTACCGACGATCTCATAAGTGAACTCTAATGAAGAGAAGTCTTTATCATAACTAGCTCCCTTAGCTACTTCTTGATAAGAGAGATCATATAAGCCGACATAGTCAGTATTAGAGATCTTACTAGCAGAGAAGCTTCTGACTGGGTTGATGACGATAGCACCGCTATCACCGACGATGATGGCGGTGAAAGATAAAGAAGGAGTGGTGCTATCAGCTTTAGCGTTAGAGCAAGTGATCGTACAAGTTCCTACACTCTCAGGAATCAAATAATAACCATCACTTCTCTCTTCGATAGAAGCGACTTCCGAGTCGGATGAAGACCAGACTAATTTATTTCCATCAGCGATAGGATAGGCGTTACCAGAACTATCAGTTTCATAGACGGGATCAGCTTCTAATTTCTGAGCCCCCTCAGCCATCAAAAAAGCATAATTAGCTGTGTAATCCCAACTTATTGCTAAATAGTCTTTTTCAACTGCTCTGATTAAGACAGTTGAAGTCACAAAAGCGAAGATAGCGATGACGAAGGGGATCAAAAGCAGAAGGATGATCGCCTTTTTTCTCATGCTCTTTTTCCTCCTTCGTACTTTAAGAAGAGATTCTCAATCCTCTTCTTGAATCTGAATATCAATGGGATAGATAAGACTATCTCAAGTCCTAATAAGATCAGATAGAACGATAACTCTTGTAAGTCATCTGGTATCAATAAAGTCAAAAGTGAACTGACTAAAACAAATAATAAGGGAAGGATGAAATCAATCACTACTGATAAGAATCCGCTTTGAGAGGCGACCTTCAAATCCGAATACAAAGAAGAGATATTCAAGATGAGAAGAGCGACTAATCCGATAAGCATCATCAATATGACACCTGTCCAAGTGAAAGGAACACTAGCTTGTGAGAATAAATCAGATGGAGTGGTGAGAAGACATCCTATAACGATCATAGAGACGATATAAGAGATTGAAGATAAGGTGTAAGGAACTAATAACTTGATGAATAACTGTTTAGCAGGTGAGACTGGTATCGTCTTTAAAAGAACGATCGTATCCTTCTCTTTTGATAAAGAAAGAGAAGAAGTGGAGTTGATGACAGCTAAGAAAAGAAGGATCAAAGCTGCATTTAAAGTGATGGTGAAAGTCGGATACATCGCCTTCATATAGTTGAGATTACCAGTGGTGAAGATCAAATTGATAGCAGATATAACCGCATAGACAAGTAAGGGTTGTACACAGATCAAAGAGAAGTAAGAGAAGACACCATCAGAGTTGTTGAAGACTAAAGTCAATTCTTTCTCAATAAGAGCTCTAGTCGGACTTTTGATTTTGACTGGTAGATTGAAGTACTTTTTCTTTCTAGAGTGAGTCTGACTATTGTTTCTTAAGTAAGCTTTGAAATAAATGATGAAGAAAGGAACAGAGATGAGAAGAGCTGCAAATACGAATGCGATTAATAACACAATCTGATAAAGGGGATAAATCAACCTGCAAAGATGAGTTAAAGTGATGACCGGATAAAGATTAGAAGCGAGAGTAGACATGATGCTCATTCTCTCGGTTGTGAATAAAGAATCAAGAGATGAAGATCTGACAAGTGAGACGAAGACTTCTAATATATCTTTATATATGTAAGTGAGACCGAACATGATAGCTAAAGTGATGACAAGCAGGATGAATATGTGTTTCTTTAACCTATAAAACACTTCTCTGAAGGGAATAGTTAAAAGCAAGGCGATACCAAAGATAACTAATGTGAGCAACATTATTCCAAAAACAGCACCGAAGTAGAAAAAGACACTGACATCATTTTTAGCTCCGTAGACAGAGAAGATAGGAAGCATCGTCGCAAAGGAGAAGAAAAGACCTTTGAAATAACAATAGAAAGCTTTGCTGACGAATATCTCGCACATCCTGACTGGTCTACTTCCTAAGATGATCTTCTCATCTTCGTTTTTAAAGAACGATGAATAGATGGAAGGAACTAAGAAGATGATTCCTAAACACATGAAAGCGAAGATGATGATCGTGAAGAAAGATATATTAAATCCAGTATAAATGGCTAACTGATCATATAAACGGGAGTAGAGATAAATCTCTAAATATATGAATAGTCCGATGAATAAACAGGTGGTGAGAAGAGATAAAGCTAGTCTCCATCCTTTCTTGCTGAAAAGATTGCTACTAGAAAACTCCCTTAAGAAAAGCTCAGTTACCATCGCTTTCCTCCCGGCAATTCTCTAAGAAATAATTCGCTAAATAATTTCTAGCTTTCGGCTCTTTAATTAAATCAAAGATATTTAATATCTTACCTTCATTGATGATAGCAACTCTATCACAAAGTCTTGAGATGAGGTCGATGTTATGCGAGGCGACAAAACAGGTGTTACCATGCTTTGCAAACTCTCTCATCATCTTCGCTAACTCATTAGCAGTGAAGGCATCAAGACCGACTGTCGGTTCATCTAAGATCCAAATCTTCGGATTATGAATCATAGATGCGATGAGACAGATCTTCTGTTTCATACCATGTGAATATTCTTTGATCGGTCTATGCAAATCTTCTTGTCTGAGATCTAATCTCTTAGAGAGATATTTGAGATTCTCAACAAATCTTTCTTCTTTAAGGCGGAAGATAGAAGCGACAAACTCCATATATCTATAACCGGTCATATCTTCATAAGCGATAGGTTCTGAAGACGCATAACCGATGCTCTGTTTAACACTGATAGGATCTTCCTTAATCGAGTTTCCTAAAACCTCAATAACTCCTGAATTGAAGGGTTTGATTCCACAGATACATTCGATAGTAGTTGATTTACCAACACCATTTTTTCCGATGAATCCGAAAAGCTCACCAGTATAGACATCAAAGGAGATATCTTTGATGACTTCTTTCTTTCCGTAGTTTTTAACTAGATTCTCGATGTGAATCGCTGTCTTTTTTTCTGTAGTGTTCATAATCAATTTTTAAGATCCTGCATTGGTATAGTTAGCATTAATCGTCGC
Source organism: uncultured Clostridiaceae bacterium (assembly GCA_964427595.1). Taxonomy (GTDB): domain Bacteria; phylum Bacillota_I; class Bacilli_A; order RFN20; family CAG-288; genus Enterosoma. Next base: position 11,546 of record CAYRUQ010000021.1, read on the forward strand.
TGTGGTTAACCATCTACTTGTAGAGGTGTTATATGTAAACGGGAACTCTGTTCCTGATTCACTTGTGTTTTCACCTAATAACTTGACTATATTTCCAGTGATGCTTCCAGAAGATACTGTAACAGGAGTGAAATAACCCTGGAAGAAAATGTACATTTGAGTATCATTAACTTTGTTGATAGTGTGATCGGCATTAACTTTAACTTCTGAATAACTACCATTCAAGTCATCTTCGATAGTTAAACCATTTACAGAGCTAGAGGAAATAGAATCGTAAGCTCTGTAGAAATTGTCATTTTCATTATTATTAAAGAAATAAGCATAGTAAGAATCATTCTCTGTGTCATACACAAGACCGGTTTCTTTATCGTAAGTGTATTGTGTATCAGAATCAGCAAATTCAAATGGATTAGTAGGATCAGTTAATACATATCCATTAGAAATCAATGGTTCAGTAAAGAAAGCCCAGGGGTTTGAATACAAATCAAAGCCACTATACCAAGTGTACTGAAGACGACATTCGGCCATCAACCACCCTTCTCCGTTAAGATAGACATGTCCGTCATTTCTAGTTGTATTACTGCCGTTGATAGCATTAACATTAGTCTTAAATGTTTCTAAAGCTGATTCAGAGAAGTTGATTTGACCACCAAACATGAAATCATGATCAATTCCATAGGAATCAGGTGCAGTGGTATCAAATTCTATTGTTCCATAGATATTTGCATAAGCTGGATGATTATTAAGTTCAGTATAATAAGTCGAGTTATCCATCCAAATAATACTAGTATCGCCACCCCAGTTATGATCTGAATCACCGGTACCACCTCTAGTGGCATATCTTTCTACTTGTTCATATGAATAAAAATTCTGGAAGAATATCATTCCACCGACAGCTTGATATTCCATTGCAGAACTAGCTGTATATCCATAAGATACTCTACTCATATACTTATGTGTTAAAGCGCCAAAAGTCATAGTTGAATTTTGATCTACCATAAGTGAACTTCCGGGCATAAAGAACAGCAGCTGATTAACTTCTAAAGATGAATTATATAAATTAATATCAAAATACGAAGGGATTACAAAAGGATACTTTTCTGAGGTGCCTGACATACTTATGCTAGATAGAGATAACGAAAAAGTAAGCGAATTAAAAGTAATATCCGCATTCATAAAGCTATAGGAAGTTTTTTGATGCATTAAATCAGCCTTAGCAGCATCGGTAAAAACACTAGAACCCCAATCTAAATAAGAGACATCTCTGATGATATAAGCGTCACTAGATGAATTTGACTTAAATTCAAACAACGCTCCCGTGCCAGATCCGCCAAAAAGACGAAAATCTCCAGAACCAACATTACTATTGGAACTACCCAAATCGACTCTATATTTTCCATAAAAATTGGCCCCATTATAAATAATAGTTCTTACATTAAGATAAGGACATCTGTAACTGTTAAAGAAAGCTGAATTATTAAAATAAGCAACAGCGTAAGATCCTTCAGAATAAGCATCTTCAATAACCATAGGAGTATAGAGAGTAGAACCGGATAAGAGCACTAGAGAGCCAGCATCTTCAGTTCCAAACTTGCTATCAGTGATGGATCCCCATAAATCTAACATTGCACCATCACCGACAATTAGGCTATGTCCATTAAGATCAATCTCACAATAGGGACCGACAATGGTGCCTTGGGGACCAATCATGTTCGAATAATCACTAGCTCCCCAACCAAAACCAGTTATACCGGCAACAGTAAAATTACCACTTATATAAACATCGTTTTGTAAAACAAATCTGTAAACACAATAGTTTCGACTAGCATAATCACTAATAGTATATTTGTAATTTTTGTAATCTCCATCGTATCTAGTGCTAGCTGTTGCATAGGCAGTGTCTTTAGAAATATCCGTTGTTAACCCGATAAACTGATTAGTAGTTCTTGAGTAAGAATATTTCCGAAGCAAAGAAGAAGAAGAATAGCTAGTTGCACGATAATTGATAGCTCCTGCATAGGACACTTCAGCATAGGCTGAATAAGAATAACCAGTGTTTCTAATAGAATCACTTGATGTAACTCGATCCTCATTTATTGTAGAAACAGCAGAAGTAATAGTTCCACTATATTGAACAGAAGTCAGCTCAATTTCTTCAGTTATATGGTTAGGAAGAGAACTAGTCAAATGAGTAGAATTATTTTCGGTAAAAGAAGTAGTACCATCGATACTAGATGAGGCTGATTCAACACTACTATTTTTAGTAAATATAACATCTTGAGTGATAGAGCCATATTCAGAAAGACTTGTTTCACCACTTCCATCAGCAACATCTGCAGTGTAATCATAAATTCCACTAATAGAAACAGCTTTAGTAGCTATATCACCAAGAGAGATGTTGTATCCCGAATCAACATAAATAATATCTTCAACATTTCCACTGGCATCCTTAAAAGTAACTTTGCATTTATCCTCATCATAGCTTTTCCAAACTAAGTTTTCTTTATCAGGAGAGATAGTAAAAGTAGCACTAGTAGAGCTAGCAGAATTACTCAATATAAAGAGAGAGACAAATAAAAATAATAGCTTTTTAAGTTTCATGCTGTTTCTCCTAAACCAATCTCAAGGGTAACATCAGAGAAATTGTTAACACTAAAAGTAATTGAAGTGCTTGTTAAATCAAAATTGCATCTTAATTGCCAAGTGCCAGAGTCAGAACTAAAGTTTCTAGTAAAAATTGCACTATTATAAGTTGAGTCATTGGTAATGAAATAATATGAGATCGTTAAGTCATAACCATCTTCATCATTACCATCTATAACTACAGCATCTAATTCTTGACCATAATCTTCATCTTCATAATCTTGGTCACTTGGTGCAATGCTACTTCCGTTCGCATCACTTAAAGAAAAAATGCTATCAGAATAAACAAGCTGAGTCATCAAATTAGAAGTCATTTTAGGAAAGCTAAACTTAAAGTAAACAAATGAACTATATCTTGCTGAAGCAGTTTCTTTAGCTTGTAAGTAAGAATAGTACCCAGAATAATCAAACGCCATATCAATATAAAAATCATCAACAGTCTCGTCGTGACTGCCGTCAGCAGTATAAGAGTTTTGTCTCGTTAAAAGAGTGGAAGTGTCATTGTCATAAAGAACCCCCCTGGCACTTTCCACTTCTAAAAAATCAGGTCCAGTTTGAGTAATTTCAATTGAAGGTGTCGTTTCCGTAGTATCAGTAAGAATTTCTTGATATACGTAAAAAGCACCGAAAGAAACGGAGACCATAGAAACGATGGCGATGGATGATAAGATTAAGATCTTCCCTTTCTTATTCATAATAAAAAACCTTAGTTAGCCTCGAAATAAGCGTAGAGCGTTAAATATTCAACTAAAACAGGAGTCAAATCAGTAAAATGTCCACTGTTAGGATCGTTAGGCCCTTGAGTAGATGTATACCAACCCTTAAATGTATAACCTTCTTTTGATGCAGTAGGAATGGAGCTTAAAGGAATAGTTTCTCCTTTTGTGCAGTAGTAATAAGGAGAAGTAGAACCATCGATAGCACCCCCATTAGCGGTAGCATTAAAGTAGACAGTACATTCAATGTCGTCTTGATTTAATCTAAATAATACACTCCATGAAGAGCCATCATATATATAAATACGGTTTCTAGTTAAATCATAATATAAGTCTCCGCTCTTGGCATCTGGATAATCAATGATAGTTGGAGCTCCATTTCCGGTATACCAAGTGGTTCCGGCAACAGGAAGATCTATCTCAACATCGTATGAAGTCCCATCAGTCAAGTAGATAGTGATGATGCATTGATCATCAGTATAAGTGGTTTCAATATAAGAGATACCAACACCATCCTCACCGTCTTCGCCATCTTCACCAGGCTCACCATCATATCCAGAGACATAAGGAATATAAATCTCTTTGGTAGAGCCATCACTTAAATAAATAGTGATAGTAGTATTACCACCCTCATCGACATAAGTAGTGATATCGACAATACCGACAGCGTCAGTGCCATTAGTGACTTCAAAAGTCTCAGTAGTACCATCACTTAAAGTGATAGTGATAGTAGTGATACCAGTAGTAGCATCATAAGAAGATTCGATTCCAGTGATAGTAGTTCCTAAAGGAACTTCAATCACTTCAGGATCCATGTCTTCATCGGTGAAATAGATAGTGATGATTAAGACTCTGTTTTCTTCATCTTCAACGGTATCGATATGATCAATACCAACACCTGTAGCACCAGTTTCACCCTGTTCACCTTGACTACCAGCCGGGATAGTGAAACTGATAGGATCAGTATCTTCATCAGTGAAATAGATGGTGATCGTAGTTGAACCATCCTCTTCTAATACTGAAGTGATACTATCGATCATGATGCCTTCATTACCAGTATTGAAAAAGCCGCAACTGGAGATACCGATTAACATGAAGAAAGAAAAGAAGAAGAGCGCTAATCTTTTTAAGAATTTAGGCATAGTTGTCACCTCCTATTTCTAATTCTGAAAGATTCTGAATCCAGATATATCTCCGGCCGTCTCTTTCGAAAATGACATAATGAGCTAAACAGGTAGAACAGATTCCGCTCTCCTCTTCTAATTCAGAATGACAGATCGGACATTCTTCATCAAAAGGAAGGGTGAAATCAAGAGTAGAGAGAACATCAGACATCCTCGTATCTTCACTGATAGGAAGAGTGATGTGATCTCTTTTGCTATCTAACACTAATTGAGGAAGAAACATATTAACTCTCGCCGAGAGCTGATAGTAAACGGTGGTAGCTGAGTTAGTCTCAGTGATCGCTAACTTCTTATCTGCAAGATTGAATTGGAAGGTGAACGAGTGATCAGTGAAGGTGAAGTTCCCGGTCATGTTATCGATATCACAATCCGCATAAGCGATCTGATCAGAATCCTGTCTCTCTTGATAGATTCTTCTTAAAATCTTAGAGAGAGACTCCTCTTCACTAGTCTTCTTAGATAAGTAGTGTCTAAAGCAAGCTGAGTAATCTAAATCGTGGATGAGAAGGTTAGTCGGTTTTATCTCTTCTTCAGAGATCGGTTTGACTCTCCTATAGAACTCACTTCTTTTCAAGTGATTGATCCTATTAGAGAAGTTTCTTAAGTCCTTGATCAATCTGTTTCTATCAGGATCAAGTCCATATATCATATCAGTTTCATATTTCTGAAGAAGTTGATAGTTACCATATCTTCCAAAGGTCACTTTTCCTTTGAAATTGGTTTGGAAGAATCTGGTATCAACTAAAGCTAAGGAATCATCGATCTCTTCTGAGAGAAGATCAATCAGAAAGACGATGAATCTGTTCTCATAGACAGAGAGATTATCTTCAAAGGTGTAAGAGTAGACTTTTTCAGGTTTGATTTCACCACCTTGAAACTTGAAGAGACGAGGATCTCGATAAGTCTTTCTCATCAAAGAGGGATCATACTTCCTCATTTCGGAGACTCTCATCAGCTCTTCTTTCTGTTCGAGCTCGCTACGAGATTTGCTGACGATATTGAACACATGCTCCAAAAGACCCTTGTATTTAACGAGGAACGATAAATCAAAGACCTTTATGAAGCTAGCGGTGGTTATCATCCGATTCTCCTAGTCAACTTCTTGATAGTCTCTCTAGAGATATCGAAAGCACTAGCAGAATAGAGTTCATCAATCTTACGGATAAGCTTCTTCAAGGACGAAGCTAAGGAAGAATCAAAACGTGCATTGAGCTTTCTTAAGACTTTAGAAGCGAAGAAGAAATCGACTAATTCTTCTTTGCTTCTTCCTAAAGCGATATAGACAGGAGTCATGACTTCTAATTGGTTGAGGATACGGTTACCGATAGTGATGGAGAACTCTTCATCAACAAAGGTGAGAAGCTCAAATAATTTCTTCTTATCATTAGCGGAGAATCTATTTTCTTCAACATCATAGGCTTTTTCGAAGAGTTCTTTTAAGCCTTGGTAAGTGAGATTGATAGGAGTGACTTCTTCATCAAAATGAAGTTCTTGTTGATAGTTATCAAAGCTGATGACGACAGCTCTATCAATGACTTTATCAGTGATGATATAAGTGGAATCATCTTGGTTACAAGTACCGATGAAGAAGGTGTTAGGTGTGATATCCAAAACACCATTCTTAAGATGTTCAGGACCATCATACTTCTCAGGAAGTTGAAGGAGAGTGATCTTTCTTTCTTCTTCCGGGAACTCCATGACTGATAAGAAATCAGCGAAGTAGTATTCAACTCTGGAGATGTTCATCTCATCTAAAACCATCAAGTTGATCTCCTCGGTTCTATAAGAAGCTTGATAAAGTCTCTTGAGGAAATCAGTCTCCATGTACTTGCCAGTGAATTCGTTGTAGTAACCTAATAAGTCTGATTTCTCTTTAAAGGTCATTTGGACAGGCTGGAAGAAAGCGTCTTGTGAGATGAAGTGAGCAAAGTATCTAGGAAGTGATGATTTACCAGTACCAGAGATACCTTCTAAGATGACTAAGTGAGTAGTAGCAAAGCTAGCGATGAATAAAGCTAACTCACGAAGGTTGTAATAAAGATGCCATTCATTAGCGAGATAGATTTGAAGTTTTCTAACAATCTCTTCTAATGATAAAGAAGTGTTTTCTACAGGAAGATAGCTAGCTAAAGTCTCTCTTTCATCAATAGATGCGAGAGAACGGAAGACTTCTTCCTTAGCTCCTAACGAGACTAAAGTTCCGCCAGTAGAAGTGACAGAACCACCACTGACAGCACCAGCAGTTGTTAAGCCAGTTTCTTCTTCATCCTTAATAGAATCAAATGAATTTTCTAAATCAGCTTCTTCATCAACTTCCTCTTCATCCTCTTCTTCTTTATTTTCTTTGGCTGAGACTTCCTCATCTTTGTTCTTATAGCTTCTGATAACAAAGAGGATAGTACCGATACAAGCGAAAGCAAAAGCTCCGATTACTAAGAAGATGATGAGACCTAAAGTGATAGTTTGATAAAGATAAGTGAGAGTATTGACATAATCAGTGATATCTTCAATCGGCAAGTGGAAGAGAGTACCAACACCGATGGAGAGAGCTGCACATATGATCAGCGCTAACGCATAATACAAGAACGATTTAGCTGAATATGCCTTCTCTCCATTGCTCTTAAAAATGTTTCCAATGTAGCATACGATATATGTATAAACGATGACGTATGCTAAAAACAGAACAACCAGTGCCCAGGTGGCTGAGCTAGGTGTGATATCTTGGAAATTAAGCAAATCGCCAAGGAGCTCAATCGGATTGTTCTTGGTCATGATTGAATGACCAGCATCCAAGCATAACGCCACAAACAAAGAGATAAGGGCATAGAAGGCTGATAGGCAAAGTGCTAATTTATTTTTGTGTGTGAGTTTGTTTTTCATACCTTAATTGCTTTCTGCCACCAAGTCATGTCTGTTGTTTTCATTATCCAACAGATAAGTGGCTCTTTCTGTTCTCTCTTCTTCTACATACCGATAAGAACCATTGATTGATTCAACAATCCCGTCTTGTGCATAAAGAGTGAATGTTAGTCTCTCACTGACAAGGGAGAGGAGAAGTTCTTTTCTTTCTTCTTCTGCATCTTTAATTTTACCTTTTACATGATCGTATAAGAATAAGAAGTAAAACAAAGCGATGAAGCAAACGATGCCATAATTAGATTGAACGAAGAAGACGATGATTCCTACATAAGGAATCCTAAAGTGAGTGTAGACACCTATCAGATTATTCATCGTCACATGAGTGGAATCACTCGCTGAATTAGCATCACCTCTAGTGACCAAATAACCATCGTGAATCTCAACGACTCTGTGGAGGATTTGTTCACCATCGGAGTTGATATAACAGACAATGTCATATAGTTCAATCTCATCAAGTGAATCGACTGATTTAACAACAATCAAATCATTCACCTGAATCTGATCATCGAGTTCATTTTCAATAAGATAGGTGTTTCCCTCGTACTTCTCAGCCATAGAGCCAGTAGCGACTACCATGGTTGTATAAGGAAAAACACCTGTTGAAACCACTCGATTTATGATTGATAGTGCAAATAAAGCTAGAAGAGCACCGAGAAGAATATCAATTACTATTCTTCCGATTCTCTTCCAGCGTTTTTTATTCTTATTTCCAACACCTAATCTTTGATCAATCGCATCTATAGTAAGGGAAGCATCCATGCTTCCGTTTTCTATATTTTCCAAAGATGTCCTTTTGCTTTTAAGTATCCACACCGTAAAGACTACCGCAATGATAATCAATAGGACGAGAACAAATAAAAACAGAAAGGACATCTAGGGTTTAAAGTTATTTAAGAATTAAGTACTAAATTATTCAGCAAACTTACCAGTAGCGGTAAAGGTAAGAGTTGTATTTTCTAAGGAACTTTCAAAGTCTTCTAAGTAAGAAACGGCATCATCAGCTGTAGTAAATGTATTATTACAATACACTGCAGGATTCAAACCACTAAATTTAGTACCCCAGGTGAAAGTTAAAGAAAGGGCATATGAACCACTCACAAAGCTGGCAGCCTGAATTGTTTGTGAAGCAGGAAGTACAATGTATCCTTCACTCTCAGCGTCATTAGTTCCTTCTTCTAATGTCTTAGAGGCAGTAACACTAACAGTGACAGATTCAAGAACACTATTCTCATCAGTAAGACTAAGAGTGATATAAGCAGTTAATTGTTCTTCGCTTTCACCACTGCTAGCATAAACAAGCTGACTTTTATCGGTTACGCTAGGACCAAAGCTTAAAGGAAAGGTTTCAGAATCATACTCAATACCAACTTCATAGGTAGCTTCTAGAATTTCAATTTGAGGTCCAGTGGTATCGGTGGCGGAAAGAGTACCACTACCGACGACATAAGCAGCAAATGTGACTGATGCGACAGCAGCAAGACCGAAGAATAAACCGAGGGATGCTAATGCTTTACGACTTTTCTTATTGTTTTTGTTGTTTTTCATAGTGTATCTCCTTTTTTCTAACAACTATAAAGTATATACAATTTTTCTCTCAAAAATAAAAGTAGACAATCTTTACAAAGATGAGCATTTTTATATTTTTTCCAAACACAAAAATTTATTAAATAATTGCTTTTCTATAATCTTTGCGTTATAAAATTTATAAAACTAAGCATAACAATATATTTGAAATTAACATTTAAAATTACTTGTAATTATTAATGAGTGTTTTGCTACAAGGTGATTCACCCCCCCCCCGACAACTTTTTTGTCCTAAAAATAGTCCGTTTTATTACCGAAAAAGTTTCAAAATTTTTTCATTTTTTTAATGATGTTTTACAATTTCACATCCATGTTTGTTGCTAAAACTGTGTCTTTCAGCTCTGCTTATAT
>CAYRUQ010000022.1:0-19730 GCA_964427595.1 uncultured Clostridiaceae bacterium
ATTTATTCATGCTTTAAAAATACAAGTGATAACAAAGATATTATCTTTAGAACTGAATGCAGATTTTCTCACGGTCAATTTAATGGTGTTCCTGAAGCTAAACTGTATCTATATTCAAAGACATCACTAGAGGACTTATACGAAAAGATTATTTAAAGTATAGCTTCCATTTGCTTATTAGATTCATGGCTATGTTATAAGCTAAAATGCAAGGGAGAGCGTTGCCGATAATCTTATAAGCGTTACTAGCACTTAAAGGAGAAACTCCATTATTTTTCTTAATTATGAAAGAATAATCATCTGGGAAAGTTTGAAGGCGAGCGCATTCTCTAACTGTTAAACGACGTTCTTTTAAACCCAAATTTAATTCTTGTAGATTCTTTCCACCATGCTCTAAAGATAATCTTCGATACTCGATGTTTCCGTGGTGTTCAGATCTGATAGTAGGAGAAATAGAATTCAATTTGATCTCGGTATTGCCTTGACCATGATTTAGAAATTTAGCTTTTGAATACTCTCTTTGAGAAAGATCGGTAGAATCTTCAGGTTCAGAGAGGTCATGAAGAGCGTCATAACAAGTGACATAAGGATTCAAGTTTTCCGACGAATTTAAAGAATGAGTTTTAGAGGGATAAGGATTATATTCCTCACTAATGTTTTCTAAGCTCAATTCTTTTAAAGCCTTAGGATTCAATTCACTTTTCTTAAATCCAAAAAAGATAATTCTTTCTCTTGATTGAGGAACTCCATAATCGGCCGCTTGAATCACTTTGGCTTTGACTATTAAGTATCCACCGCTAGCCGCACCAGCAAAATCGTTTTCAATAATTTCTTTAGCATCTTTAAGAGTTGTTAAACCTTTAACATTTTCAGCAACAAACATTTTTGGTTTAACAATAGAAATCACTTCTCTCATCCACATATAAAGATTGCCCCTATTTTGTATAGAAGGTTCATCAATCTTTAGTTTCTTACCAGTATCACTTTTATCAGAATGAAAACCGAGTCTTTTACCTGCAAGGGAGAAATCTTGACATGGGAATCCGCCGGTCACTATGTCTATATCAGATGGAAAAACAGATTTATTCGATTTAGCATTATTGACGATATTGATGATGCTATCTAAGTGGTAGATTTCTTCGGCATTAGGATTACTTTTCTTAAAGTAATTTACCCATGCGGTTTTAGCATCTAGTCTGATGTCGTTAGCAAACACGGTTTCAAATCCGGTTTGTTTTAGTTTAACTTTATCTCCTAAGTCCTCATCAATCCAATCTGGATGTAGTGTTTCATTGATAGATTTTTTCAAACAGGTAAAACCGCCCTCAAAACCGAGGTCCATTCCACCACATCCACTAAATAACGACAATAGTCTCATTGATGATTACTTTCCTTTATCTTTTTAATTAAATAAAAACTTAACACTAGAATTTTAGCATTTTTCACTAAGAGACTATAGAACACCAGGAGTAAAGAAAGAATAAAACAAACAAAAAAGGACGCTACTTTCTCGCATTTGTAGCGTCCTTTTTCTATTAATCTTCTTCTTCTTCGACTAAATAAGGTCTTTCAGGTGCTTTTTCAATATCAGAGAACTTAGCAGTGATCGTATTAGGACGACCAAAGAGAGTGATCTGAACCTTAACTTCACTATTTTCAGGACTGACAGATTCGATGACACCTTCAGCGTCAGCGAAGGTGCCAGAAAGAATCTTGATAACATCGCCAGGCTTGTAATCAGAATACATATCTGGATCTTCGATGTGCATTCTCTTTAAGACAGGTTCGATCTCGTCTCTAGGAATAGGGAAAGGCTTAGCACCTTTACCGGAAGAACCGGTGATACCAGAGACACCAGGAGTATTTCTGACGACGAACCAAGTCTCATCAGTCATGATCATCTCAACGAAGATATAACCGGGATAATAGTTCTTGATTTTGACCTTAGGAACCATCTTACCAGTCTTCTTGTCTTTGGTATATTTGGGTTTACCATTCTCTTCTAAGACAGGTTCTTCATATTCAGCACAGATGATTCTGAAGATCTTATCTTCCATGTTCATGGACTTGGCTCTCTTTTCGAGCATGTCCTTGACTTGTCTTTCCCTCATAGCGAAGGTGTTGATGACATACCAAGCCTTCTCGGGAAGCTCTCCGTCATCATCCTTCTTCTGATCAGGATTGACCTCACCAATCAAAGGATTGTAGGAAGGAGAACGCTTAGGTTCAGCAGGAACTTCCTCAGGAACCTCGTCGGTAGTGAAAGCTTTAAATAATTCGTCGTCAATCATAATAAACCTCCACCGATCATATTGATGATGTTAGCGACAGTCTCTCCGGAGGAAGAATCAGTATCAGTAGATGAACCAGAAGAGGAAGTCGGGAATGCGATACCGAAAGCACGGTTGATCTGAATTCCGATCCAGTCAGAACCATAAGTGACTAAAGCAGAGACGATGGCGATGACTAAGACGATACCGACAGAGAACCAAAGGGTCTTCTTATCAGGCCATCTGATACGTCTTGCTTCTTCGCCGACACCACGGAAATAACGTGTGAATTTGTTCATGTTCATTTACCTTCCTTGTGTAGTGTGTGTTTGCCACATTTGGGGCAGTATTTGCTAGCTTGCAAACGGACAGGATCACCTTTCTTCTTAGATGCGTTATAGTTTCTAGATCCACACTCAGTACAGACTAACACTACTTTTTCACGCACGGCAAGCACCTCTTTTTGAAGTAAATAAAAAGCCCGATTAACGGGTTCGCCAACTATTATAAACTCCCATCTAATGAAATCAAAGTAAAAAATATAATAATTTATATATAAATAAGATTTACTTTATCCTAATTAAGACTCCATTTCTAAACTGAAATTAAACACCAACAAATCAAATAACAGTTAAAAGTGTTCCTATTTATATCAAATCACACTTGGATAAAGAACAAACTTTTACAAACAACAAAAAAGTGCTGTCACACTTTTTAGCATGACAGCACTCAATGATTACTTAATAATATCTGTCTTTAAGTAAGGTCTTAATACTTCAGGAACAGTGATAGTTCCATCAGCGTTCTGATAGTTTTCAATCACAGCGGCTACTGTTCTTCCGACGGCTAGACCAGAGCCATTCAACATATGAACGAATTCAGTCTTGCTATCTTTAGTTCTCTTGAAGCGGATGTTCATTCTTCTAGCTTGATAATCAGTGTCATTGGAGCAAGAAGAGATCTCTTTATAGTTTCTAGTAGTAGGAACAAAAAGACCATCTTTTTCTTCATAGTCGTTATAAGAAGGAAGCCAGACTTCTAAGTCATAAGTTTTAGCAGAAGAGAAACCGACATCTCCGGTGCAGAGACAGACTCTTCTATAAGGAAGCTTCAAAAGCTCTAAGATTCTCTCAGCATCTTCAGTTAACTTCTCTAATTCATCAAAGGAATTCTCAGGTAAGCAATATTTGACGAGCTCAACTTTTTGGAACTGGTGTTGTCTGATGATGCCTCTAGTATCTCTGCCAGCGGCACCAGCTTCAGCTCTGAAACAAGATGAATAAGCGCAGAACCACTTAGGTAAATCCTTAGCTTGTAAGATCTCATCACGGTAATAGTTAGTGACAGGAACCTCTGCAGTCGGGATAAGCCATAAATCGGCGGGAGTGGTGTTATAAGCTTGATCAGCGAATTTAGGAAGCTGACCAGAACCGGTGAGAGAGTCGGTGTTGACCATGTAAGGAGGTAAGACTTCGGTATATCCATGAGCGACATGAGTATCTAACATCAAGCTAGCTAATCCTCTTTCTAAACTAGCGAAAGCACCAAGATAGAAAGTGAATCTAGTTCCAGAGACCTTAGCAGCTCTATCAAAGTCAAAATATCCTAATAAAGCACCGAGTTCCCAGTGAGCTTTAGGTTTGAAAGAGAAGGTCGTAGGAGTTCCCCAGTTTTTTTCTTCGTGGTTATAAGTATCATCAATACCGACGGGAAGAGAAGCATCAGGTATATTAGGAGTCTTGAGCATGATCTCATGGATTTTAGCTTCAATCTCTTCTCTTTGTTTATCAAAAGAAGCGATCTCTTCTTTATCGAAAGAAATCTTCTTCATCAATTCATCAGCTTCTTGATCTTTATGCTGAGCTTTCAATTTACCGATCTCTTTAGACTGAGCGTTTCTCTCCGCTTTTAAGGCATCAGCTTTAGCGATCAACTCTCTTCTTTGAGACTCTAAAACAGGAAGCTCTTTAAGATAAGAGAAATCATCGTTTCTGGTATTAAGTCTTTTGATGACTTCATCAAGGTTATCAATGACATATTTGACATCTAGCATAATAGTTTCTCCTCTTTTTGATAACTTTTAAAATTATAGTCTTCTTCCCTAAATAAAGAACAGCACTTCTATTTAAGAACGATAGAATCGATAAACTTTGAAGCTTCTTTCGCTTTGTTTTCAACAGGGAAGTTTTTCATCATGTGATAAAGCTCTGCAAAGTTATGGAAGACGAGAGCTGTATCACTATTGATGACATCTTGATAATTCATGTTTTGATTAGCGATAACAAGGACACCATGTCCCATGAAATCGATGATGTATTGAGGATTGATGATCATCTTTTGAGGGACGAATAGACAATCAGCTGATAACAAAACAGAGCGATAAAGCTGTTCTGGTATCACATCAAGATAAGTGGCATTTGGAGAGTAAGCGAGTCTTTGAAGAAGCTTGACCTTGACTTGAGTTTGACCAGTTTCTCCAAAGAAGAAGAACTCATATTCAGGAAAGTCTCTAGCGATACCATTAAACAAATCGAGCTCTTCTTTTTTCTCATAAGTTCCTAAACAGATGACAGCTTTCTTGTCTTTAGGAACACAATAAAAAGATTTAAAGGCGTTTTTCACAGTCTCAGAATTCTCTTCATCTGGATAGAAAGTGAGCGATGGTTTTATAAGAGAGACATTATTTCTGATTCCTTGAAATTCGAGAAACTCGACTTGGGATTTATACGAAGCGAAGACTTTATCGACTCTTGAGTAATAGTTGAAAGCATGTTGAGAAAGCGAGTATTTAGTCTTATCGTTCTTATCTTCGAGAGCATCATCTTTAGCAGTCAATGCTAAAACGCTGATAGGAACATTCTTCTTTTTTAAAGTCGGATAGTAAAGAGCGAGATCTTCGACATAAGCAAAAATCGCAGAAGAAAAATCGTCGTCGATATCCAGTGTATAAGCGAGATTTTGTCTCTTAAAATAGTGAAGGATATTCTCTTTAAAAATGTATTTAAATGAGGTCTCTTGTTTCTTTTTGGTCAGACCGATAAAAATTTTGTTATCCATCATTAGAAAGTATAAAACTAGAACTCAGTTAAGGCAAACCATCCTCTAGGATGAAAGATAAAACTTCAGTGGATCAATAACAATCGTTTCTTTAGAAAAAGAAGACTGCTGGAAATTTCCAGCAGTCGATTAGTCTTCGTCAGAATCTTCTTCAATGGAACCATCGCTGGCTGCTCTTCTAAGCAGTTCAGCAAGTCCGGCATCATCTTCAACAACAGGAGTGGGAGTACTTTCTTCTTCGGTAGCAAAATTGACAGGTTCATACTCGCTTTCAGAAGGCTCGATACAGCAAGAAGAGATCTTTTCGTTCTCTCTTAACTTGATGATCTTGACACCGATCGTATTTCTTGAAAGCTCAGAGACTTGAGTCAAAGAGGTCTTGATCGTAGTTCCGTGGTCGGTGATGATGATGATATCTTCATCACCTTTGACGGTCTTGATGGCGATAAGAGATCCGTTCTTTTCAGAACTCTTAAGAGAGAGAACACCTTTGCTGCCTCTAGAGGTGATACGGTATTCGGTGCCAGGAGTGATCTTTCCATAACCGCTTGAGGATAAGGAGAAGATCTTATTTCCTTCAAGAGAGGTGACAACACCGATGACTTTGCAGTTGTCAGCCAAGTTGATGCCTTTGACACCAGCTGCTGTTCTTCCCATCGCACGAACCTCAGTCTCACGGAAGGTACAGACTTTACCTTCTGATGAACCGATAGAGATCAAAGCGCTTCCGTTTGTTCTCTTGACGTCAAGAAGCTCATCATCTTCCTTTAAACCGATAGCGATCTTACCATTGACATTGATGTTCTTGAAGTCGGTGAGTTTACATCTCTTGACGATACCATTGACGGTCGTGAAGAAGAGATAGTTATCTTCAGCATAATCATCGGTGGAGATGATGGCGTTGATCTTCTCGCCATCGTTGAGTCTTAAGAAGTTGACAGCCGGGATGCCTCTAGAAGTTCTATTGCCTTCTTGAATCGTATATCCACGGGTACGATAGACTCTTCCAAAGTTGGTGAAGAAGAGAACATCGGTCTTGGTCTTAGAATGAACTAAGATTTCAACATCGTCATCTTGTTTTGTCTTCATACCTTGGATTCCGATTCCACCACGATTTTGAGTCTTGAACTCAGAAGGATCGATTCTCTTGATATAACCGCTTCTAGTCAAGATGATCAAAGTCTCTTTGCTAGGGATTAAATCTTCATCGTTAGTATCGACATCATAGTCGGAGATCTCAGTTCTTCTGTCATCTCCGTACTTGTTCTTGATCTCTTCTAACTCGCTGATTAAAGTTTCCTCAAGAACCTTTCTATCAGAGAGGATAGAACGATAAGTATCGACATTAGCCGTCAAATCATTCTTCTCATCAAGATACTTTTGTCTTTCAAGACCAGTGAGTCTTCTAAGTTGCATATCGAGGATGCTCTTACACTGGATGTCATCAAGGCCGAAGCGAGCTTTTAATCTTTCGGTAGCTTCTTCGTTAGTTTGAGAAGAACGGATGATGCTGATCGTCTCATCGATAGCATCAGCGATAGTTAAGATACCATCTAAGATGTGGACTCTATCGAGAGCTTTCTTGAGACTATAATTTGTTCTTCTAGTAATTACATCTTCTTGGAAGTTGATATAGATGTTAAGTGCCTGCTTCATTGAAAGAACTTTCGGAGTTCCGTTATCAAGAGCGAGCATATTAACCGCAAAAGTTGATTGTAAACTCGTGTATTTAAACAAGTGATTTAAGACTAATTCAGGAATAGCGCCTTTCTTGAGAGTGATGACGAATCTCGTACCAGTCTTATCGGAGGAGTAGTCAGCGACTGAAGCGATACCTTCAATCGTCTTATTATCAGCCAATTCAACGATCTTCTTAGCGAGTTCTCTCTTGTTGACCATGTAGGGGAATTCATAGAAGACGAGATCCTGTTTATCTTTGTTTTCTTCGATATTGTATTTAGCTCTAACTTTGACTGAACCACGACCGGTTTCAAAATAGCGTCTGATTCCGCTTCTTCCCATGATGAGACCGCCATCAGGGAAGTCAGGACCTTTGATGATATCCATCAATTCTAAAGCAGTGATTTCCGGATTTTTGATGACAGCGACACAGGCATCGATCGTCTCTCTTAAGTTATGAGGAGGGACAGAGGTCGCCATACCGACGGCGATACCAGAAGTCTCATTACATAAGAAGTTAGGGAATCTAGAAGGTAAGACGACCGGTTCTTGGCCTTCGTTATCATAAGTATCCATGAACGGGACGGTATCCTTATCAATATCCCTGGTCATCTCTAAAGCGATTTTAGAGAGTTTAGCTTCTGTATAACGATCAGCAGCTGGTTCATCACCATCAGGAGAACCGAAGTTACCATGACCATGAACTAGGGTATAACGCATGGCAAAAGTCTGAGCTAAACGGCACATAGCTAAATAAATAGAAGCATTACCATGAGGGTGGTATTTACCCATGACTTCACCCTCGATTCTAGCTGATTTCTTAAAGGGTTTATCAGGAGTTAAACCCATTTCAGACATCGCATAGATGATTCTTCTTTGAACCGGTTTTAAACCATCTCTAGCATCAGGGACAGAACGAGACGTCAAAGTAGAGACGGCATAATCGAGAAAGGAATCACGGATCTGTTGACCAAACTCAGTAGGAGAGATACCAGCGGCGATACCTTCTTGAAGTCCTTCAACTCCTTCTTCTTTCTCTTCGGGTGTATTTAATTCTTTTTCGTTATCCATATTTCACCTCATCAGATATCAAGATTCGTGACGAAACGAGCGTTAGCGATGATGTAATCTTTTCTCGGTTCGACATTCTCACCCATCAAATCGATTAAAGCATCATTGGCAGCTTGTGCATCTTCGATGTTGACTTGAAACATTCTTCTGTGTTCTTTATCCATCGTGGTTTCGTTGAGTTGGCTAGGATCCATTTCACCTAAACCTTTATAACGTTGTAATCCGATTCTCGCATTGGCGGGTAATTTTGATTTGATGTTCTCAAGTTCTTCATCAGAGAAAGCGTAGTAGTGTTTTCCTTGATAAGTGACCTGGTAGAGAGGGGGTTGGGCGATATAAAGATGGCCTTCTTCAATCAAAGGTTTCATGAAGCGATAGAAGAAAGTCATCAAAAGAATACGGATGTGAGCGCCGTCGACATCAGCATCAGTCATGATGATGACTTTGTCATATTTGATCTTAGAAACATCGAAAGCCTCGCCTTGACCAGCGCCGATAGCAGTGACCATATTGTAGATTTCAGCGTTCTTTTCAATACGGGTAGCTTGAGCTTTTTCAACATTTAAAATCTTTCCTCTTAAAGAAAGAATCGCTTGTGTATTAGCATCTCTTCCTCGAACAGCGGAACCGCCTGCTGAATTACCCTCAACAATGAAGAGTTCTCTTTCTTTAGGATCTTTAGAAACACAGTCGACAAGCTTATCAGGAAGACCGGCACCAGCCGATCCTCTGCCTTGAGCGTTAGCTCTGGCTCTCTCAGCGGCTTTTCTTCCTTTGAAAGCGGAGAGGACTCTTTCAAACCAAGCACGACCTTCTTTCGGATTTTCCATCAACCATTCTTTGAGATAATCGCCGACGATGGAAGAGACGACTTTTCTAACTTCATCATTACCGAGTTTATCTTTGACCTGTCCTTCATATTGAGGATTGGAGTGTTTGATTGATAAGACGACAGTCAAACCTTCAGAGCAGTCTTCGGAACGGAAATTATCATCGCTGTCTTTAAGCCAACCCTTGGCTTTAAAGTAGCTATTCAATTCTCTTCCTAAAGCTAAACGGAAACCTTCTTCGTGAGTGCCACCACCGGTGGTTCTGATGTTGTTACAGAAGGAGTTCATGTTAAAGACACCACCTTTAGTAGGTTGCATAGCCGCTTCTACGATGACGGTTGTAGTCTCCTCAGGACCAGTGACGACAGTCGCTTCGCCACTGACATAAGGGACGGCATCAAAGACTTTATCCTTTTCACCATTGATATAGAGGACGTATTCTTGAATACCCCCTTGGAAACAATAGTGGCTGCTTAATATGTTTTCAGGATTTCTCTCATCAACGAGAGTCATATCAAGACCCTTTGTCAAATAAGCGGTCTGTCTGATGTAAGTGTTGATGGTGGAGAAATCAAAAGTTGTGGTCTCTTTAAAAGTGGCAGGGCTAGGTGTGAATTCAACGGTAGTACCAGTTTTATCTAAAGGACACTCACCGATGACCTGAAGACCAGGTTCTCTTGTGTTACCGCCATTATCGAATTGAATTTGATGAACCTTTCCTTCTCTGTAAACAGTGACGATGACATGGGTGGATAAAGCGTTGATAGCTTTGACACCGACACCATGAAGACCACCAGACATCTTATAACCGGTCTTATCGTTGAACTTACCTCCAGCATGGAGATAGGTATAGACAGTCTCAACAGTTGATTTACCTGTTTGTGCATTTATATCACAAGGGATACCACGACCATCATCTTCAACTCTGATGCGGTTGATCGTGCTGCCAGGTTCGGGAGGGAGGATGGTGATCTTGATATGTTTACAATAACCAGCTAAAGCTTCATCGATACCATTGTCGACCGCTTCTCTGACAAGGTGATGCAAACCTTTAGAAGCGGTGGAACCGATGTACATACCAGGACGCTGGATGATGGCTTTTAAACCATCGAGAATCTCAATATCTTCACCGGTGTACTCTTCTTTAGCTTTGAGCATCTGTTCTTCTTGTTCTTCACTTAATTGAACATGCTCAACATGTTCTTCATTGAAGAGTTCTTCCTTCTCCTCTTCGGCTTTAGGTTTAGCTTGAAGAGCTGGCTTAGCTTCAGCTTTAGCTACTTCTTCAACTTTCTTCAGTTGTTTTTCGTACGCTTTTCTTCTTTCTTCTTCTGTGGACATATCATTTCCTCCGTAGTTCTTTGCCGTCTGTTTCATAGACGACATAACCATTGAATTCTTCCGTTATCCTGGTGCCAGTGACAAATGTCTGACCAGTGGTTATGTGGCTTAATAAATTTCTCGCTCTAGTCTTATCAAGATCGGATGTCACATCATCAAGAAGTAAGACCGGTTCATCTTGAAGTGTTTTATGCAGGTAATTCTTAAGACTGATTTTCAGGCTCAAGGTTGCGATTCTGTTCTCGCCTTGACTTCCATATCCGACTAGATCCTTTTTGTTGAGGAGAGCCCCTAAATCATCTCTGTGGGGGCCGATTAGAGTCTGCTTTCTCAAGTTCTCATTTGATTGATTACGATCAAAGAGTTTAAGAGACTCTTGTACATAGACTTCTTGTTCGTTTTCGATCGGACAATTGGTCTTATAAACTAACTGTAGTGAACAATCCTCTCCGAATAAACTCTTGTAGGTCTCATTTACTGGAGCGACGATGTTTTTGATGAGATTAGTTCTCTCTAAGACGATTCGATATGAGAGATTGATCAGTTGATTTCTTAAGACATCGATCACATCCTTGTCGTAATCGTGACTGAGAGCTGCATTTCTCTCTTTCAGGAGTTTCTTATATCTAGAGATGGCATAAAGATATTTAGGACTGATTTGAGAGAGCGTCTCATCAAGAAGTCTTCTTCTATCAGCAGGTTCATTTCTGAAGAAGAACACCTGTGTCGGGTCATAACAAGTGACAAGAAACTTTCCTAGGATTGAAGAGAGAGATCTGACTTTCTCATCATCGAAGAAGAAGGTCTTATAGTCTTTTCCAATCTTAGCGGAGATAGTGTGATCTTGATTATCCCTATCAGAGTGATAGGTCATGGTTAGATAAGCTTCACTAGCACCCTTCATAATCAGCTCTGAGTCAGATGCTTTTCTGAAGGATCTCCCACAAGATAGGTACTGGATTGCTTCGATGATATTTGTCTTACCGGCTGCGTTATCACCTGTTATGTAGATGTTCGGACTATCGAATTGAACATCTAAATGCTCATAGTTTCGAAAGTTGTTCAGTGTTAAGTGTTTGACGAACATACTATGTACGAAACGTTATCGACTAAAACAACATCACCAAGCCTGAGCTTTCTTCCTCTACGAATTTCTCTTTCTGAGTTAACCTGTACATCATGAGTCACTAAAAAAGCTTTCTCCTCACCACCATTAGAGATGATTCTGGTGAGTTTAAGAAATTGACCGAGGGTGATAAATTCGGTGGTGATAGATACAGATTTAGCTTTAGAATTCATAACAAGCAAAGTCCTTTTTGTTTTATCGAACGAAGAATATTATATATATAAATATATATAAATACTAGTTTTTATTGTTATTTAGAGCCATCAATCGAATAAACTTGCACGCACTTAAAACTCTTTGAAACGACAGATAAAATTGATTCTTTATACAAAGAAATTATTCAGATTTAATAAAATGACCTATTTTTTCAAATAACACATACAGATTGTTTATAAATAGCTTATGGTATAGCCTATAATTTTTTATTTGCATATAGAACAATAACGAAACCGCTAAATTATGTTTATAAATCACTTGAAATATAATTATATATAACAGAAACAAATGGAAACAATAATATAAAATTGGAAGTTGCATTTGATGTTTGTACACAAGGCTAATCATTTGAAAGTAAGAATCATCAACGCTCATCTTTTTGCTGATTTCATTCTGTTTTTGGTCATAAGAGCTGCTCATAACCTCATAAATATCAGTTCAAAACTCTCAAACTAAACGACAAAATTAGACAGGAAATTAAAGTATAGAACCCTCGGTTTTCTTGGTTTAAAGGTCGATATCTGTTTATAATTGAAATATGTCTGAAGAAAAAATGAACACTATAAATATCAAAAGACAGCTTCTTAGCGACAATTCTTTTAAGAAATTGTCATCTTTTTATTCGCTTTTTGCTGATAGCACTAGATTAGCTATCATCTGTCTTCTTTGTGATAATAAGTTAAGCGTTAATGAAATAGCACAGACTCTTAATATCTCACAATCAAGAGTCTCTCATCAGCTTGCTATTTTAAGAGAAACTGATATCGTAACTTTCGCTAGAGATGGTAAAAAAATCTTCTATAGTCTTACTGATAACCACATCAAAGATCTCTTCAGCACAGGCTTAGAACACATTTCTGAGAAAGACGAAGAAGTCTATAAAGATAGAAAACAAAAACAATATTAAAAAGGGTTGTTAACCTATACGGCGAATAACAACCCTTTTTTCATGTCCTTAACACCACATTTTTAGGAGATAACCCTAATTTGTGGTGTTAAGAATTGTTATAACTACTTAGCTTTTATGTATTTAGGTTTGTACAGAAGCAGAGATGAAGCATATAAGACACAGATGATCATAACTCCGGTATCAGAGACGACACCAGAAAGCATAGCAAAGCTTCCGAGAGCACCGACTGAGACGAGAATCATAAAGAGGATCTTTATGAAGAGAGCGAAGAGAACAGCAGTATAAACAACTATCATCGTGCGTTTAGATAAACGCCTGATTTCGGGTAATTTTCTTAAATCATCGTTAGTGATGACGATATCAGCAGCTTCAATAGCGGCATCACTTCCTAAAGCACCCATAGCGATTCCAGTGTTACTAGCTAACAAAGAAGGAGAATCGTTGATACCATCACCGACATAAGTCAGTTTTCCATCTTGAGACAGTTCTTTAATCTTATTTAATTTGTCCTCAGGAAGAAGATTTCCTAAAGCAGAATCAATACCTAGTTCATCAGCGACTTCGGTGGCGATATTCTGATTATCACCAGATAACATGACTAAACTTTCAACCCTTTCATCTCTAAGTGCTTGAAGAGAGGATTTAGCGTCATCTTTAATCTCATCAGCAACGATGAAAGAAGCGAGATAACCATCTTCTTTACTAGCCAAGTAGAGAACTTTGAAAGGTGTATTTTCTTCTTTATCTATACTGATTGAGTTAGATTCTAATAACTTCTTATTGCCGATAAAGTAGAGTTTCCCATCTATTTCACCTTGTATGCCATATCCAGGAATATTTAAGAAGTTGTTAACTTCTTTTAGAGGTTGTTTATTAGCTTTGGTGATTGCTGAAGCAAGAGGATGAGTTGATTTGCTTTCTAATGAACTTGCGATTTGAAGATAAGTGGAATCTACTTCATTTTTAAGGACGAATTCACCCTTGGTGAGAGTGCCGGTTTTATCAAAGACAAAAGTCTTGCTCTTAGAGATGTTTTCTAGAGCTAGAGAACCTTTGACTAAGATTCCTAAACTGCTAGCTCTACCTAAACCAGAGAAGAAAGCGATAGGAACAGAGATGACCATCGCACAAGGACAAGAGATGAGAAGTAAGGAGAGAGCACGATAAAGCCAAGTGTATCCACCAAAATCACCTTCCCAGACAAATCCGCTGGCACCATAACCGATGATGAAGACTAATAAAGCGATAACTAAGACAGCAGGAGTGTAATATTTAGCAAAACGAGTGATGAATTTTTCACTTTTTGATTTGTTATGTTCTTCGTTTTGAACGAGATTCATAATCTTAGCTAAAGTTGATTCTTCGTATCTCTTTAAAACAACAGCTTTGATAGTAGAAGTTAAGTTGATAGCACCAGATAAGAAGGTATCTCCTTCTACTAAATCAAGAGGTAATGACTCGCCATTGATTGATGAATAATCGGCAGAAGTGTGACCACTGATGATACGACAATCAACAGAGACTTTTTCACCAGGTCTGATTTCAATCACATCATCAACTAGTAACTCTTCAGGTTCTTTTTCAATGATCTCACCATTTTCACTTATATAGTGAGCATATAAAGGCATGTTATTGATTAAGTTTTTGACAGAGTTTGCTGACTTACCAGTCGCATAATCCTCGAGCATCTCACCAACAATGTTGAATAAGACAACTAAGATGGCTTCTGGAAATTCGTTGATACAGAACGCACCGATAGTAGCTATCGCCATCAATGTGTATTCATTGATATAGTTACCTTCTTTTATCTCATCGATACAGCTTTTTAACAGAGTTCCTAATAGATATAGATAAGTGAGAGTGTAGATGATGAAAGCGATAAAACTATACGAACTAAAGAAATTACTATCACCAAAGTAAGACCACTCTAGTTCTCCGTAAGTAGGATCAAAATAAGTGAGAGTAAAAGCGATAGCGAGAAGAACTGCACCAACGATGAGATTTACTAAATTGAAGATGAATTCTTTTTTCTCTTCTTTATCATCATCGTGTTCGTGATGTGAACAACATTTTGAACAAGAACAGGACATATGAACCCCCTTTAATATGAAGTTGCTTTCATATGATAATTTGTTCATATGTTTAAATCAAGAGATATGATTGTCTTTTTTTGAAATTAGAAATTTGGAAACAAAAAGCCAGACGACTGTTGATTTAAGAATTTTGTGATTTGTAAAAGCTAAAGACGTTCAAATTGGTTTCTATATCCGACTTGATTTTATATGTAAAAGAGAAGAAAAACTCTCTAGGAAGCCCTTAAATATAGTTATTTATTTATTAATTATGAACTATAATTAAAACAGACTGTTTACACACAAATTACATGGAGGAAGTGTATGGAAAAAGAGAAGTTCTCATTCATGTCCGTCGATGGTAACACTGCGGCTGCGATGGGATCCTACAAGTTCAGCGAAGTCGCTGCCATTTACCCGATCACACCTTCTAGCCCGATGGCTGAGCATGTTGATGAGTATGCTGCTCAAGGCAAGAAGAATGTTTTCGGCGACGTGGTCAAAGTCGTCGAGATGCAGTCAGAAGCTGGTGCTTCTGGTGCCGTACATGGTGCTCTTCAAGGTGGATCATTAGCCACCACTTACACAGCTTCTCAAGGCCTTTTATTGATGATTCCTAACATCTATAAATGGGTCGGTGAAGAATTACCTGCTGTTTTACATGTTGCTGCTAGATCATTAGCATCCCGTTCCTTATCCATCTTCGGAGATCAAGGAGATGTATATGCAGTCAGACAGACTGGAGCTTGTATGCTTTGCTCTGACTCCGTTCAAGAAGTTGCCGATTTAGCCCCTTTAGCTCATCTCATCGCTATCAAAGGTTCCACTCCTGTCGTCCACTACTTCGATGGTTTTAGAACCTCTCACGAGATTCAAAATGTCGAGTTTGTTAATGATGATTGGTGGAAGTCCCAGCTTGATACAAACGCTGTCACTAATTTTAAAGCTAAGGCTTTGAATCCTCATGGGCATGCTGTCACTAAGGGTGGCGCTGAAAACGATGATATCTGCTTCCAAGGCCGTGAAGCTCAAAACCTTCATGAGAATCATATCGTCGATGTCGCTTGCCATTACTTTGAAGAACTTTCAAAGGTGACTAATCGTCCTTATGCACCTTTCGTTTATTACGGAGATCCTGAGGCCACTAAGATCATCATCGCTATGGGTTCCGTCACTGAAACCTGCCTTGAGGTCGTTGAGGACTTACTTAAGAAAGGTCAGAAAGTCGGTTTGATCAAAGTCCATCTTTATCGTCCTTTCTCTGTTTCTCACTTGATCAAATCTATCCCTCAGAGCGTCAAGAAGATCGCTGTTCTTGATAGAACCAAAGAACCCGGCTCTGATGGTGAGCCTCTCTATCTTGATGTCCTCGCTGCTTTAAAGCAAGGAAAGAGAGAAGATATCACTGTCATCGGTGGTAGATATGGAATCTCTTCTAGAGATACTCAACCTAAGCACATCAAAGCCGTCTTTGATTTCTTAGATGCTCAAAAAGTTTGGACCGGCTTCACCGTCGGTATCGATGATGATGTCACCCATCTTTCTATTCAAGTTGATAGCACTTATCACATCAACCATGATTACACTTCCTGTTTATTCTATGGTTTAGGTTCTGATGGTACCGTCTCCGCTAATAAGTCTTCCGTCAAGATCATCGGTGATGAGACCCATCAATATGCCCAAGCTTACTTCGCTTATGATTCTCGTAAAGCTGGTGGAGTCACACGCTCTCACCTAAGATTCGGTAAGTCTCCTATCCACTCTACTTACTATGTTGAGAACGCCGACTTCATCTCTTGTTCTCTTGATTCTTATGTCTTCAAGTTCGACATGCTCAAGAACCTCAAGAATGGTGGTACTTTCCTTCTCAACACTGATATGAGTGATGAAGAGCTTGAGAAGAATCTTCCTAACAGACTCAAGAAACAGCTCGCTGATAAACACGCTAAGTTCTATGTCATCGATGCTAATAAGATCGCTTTAAGCATCGGTATGGGCCGTCATACCAACACCATCCTCCAAGCTTCCTTCTTCTATCTCAACCAACAGATCATGCCTTATGAAGAAGCTAAGAACTGGATGAAGAAGTTCGCTGAGAAATCCTATGGCAAGAAGGGCCAGGATGTCGTCAACATGAACTACACCGCCATCGATCAAGGAACCGAAGGATTAAGAGAGATTTCTGTCAATCCTGAATGGTCTTCATTAAGAGTCAACAATAATGTTCAACTCACTGGCGATGATTACTGGGATAGTTATGTCGCTTTGATCAACGATCTTGAAGGTTATAGCATCCCCGTTTCCACTTTCCGTAAATGGGAACTTGAAGATGGTACGATGAGAAACAACATCACCTATCAGGAGAAGAGATCAATCGCTGATCGTGTTCCTGTCTGGGATAAAGAAAATTGCATCCAATGTAACCAATGTGCCTTCGTCTGTCCTCATGCTACCATTCGTCCTTTCCTCCTCGATGATGAAGATCTCGCTAAACTTCCTGAAGATGAAAGAGCTGATGTCTTACCCGCATTAGGCGGACCTAATGTCAAAGGACTTTATTTCCGCATTCAAGTCTCACCGATGAACTGCGTCGGTTGTGCACTCTGTGTCAACCAGTGCCCTGGTAAGATGACTCCTAAAAAGGATGAAGAAGGAAATGTCCTTAAGGATGAAAATGGTAAGACCATCATGGAGAACCATAAAGCTCTCACGATGGCTGAAGCCAAGAGCCAATTCCATCATGACAAAGCTGCTGATATCCTTTACAAACAGATTAAACCTAAGACTGGTTTCTTCCCTGCTGGAACCCTAAAGGAAGTCGCCTTCTATAAACCTTATCAAGAAGTCTCTGGAGCTTGCGCAGGTTGTGGAGAGACACCTTATTACCGCTTAGCATCTCAACTCTTCGGTAAAGATATGTTAGTTGCTAATGCCACTGGTTGCTCTTCCATCTACAATGGTTCTACTCCTCTCACTCCCTTCATCACTGATGAGTGCAACAATGGTATCGCCTGGGCTAACTCTCTCTTCGAAGACAATGCTGAATATGGTTATGGTATGCGTGTTGCTACTGACTATAAACTCGCTCAAATTTGCAATATCATCACCGCTAACCTCGATGATGTTGAACCTGAACTTAAGGATGTTCTCACTGATTACACTGCCAACATCAAGAACAGAGATCATGTCAGAGAAATCCTACCTCGCCTCATTCAATTAGTTGAACAATCCTCTTGTGTCGGAATCAAAGCTCTCTTACCTTTGAAGAACGATCTCTTAGATAAGTCTGTTTGGATCGTCGGTGGTGATGGTTGGGCTTATGATATCGGTTATGGAGGACTTGATCACGTCTTAGCTACTGAAGATGATGTCAACATCTTAGTCTTAGATACTGAAGTCTACTCCAACACCGGTGGACAACTCTCTAAATCTTCTCAAACTGGTCAAATCGCTAAATTCGCTGCTTCTGGTAAGAAAACTGCTAAGAAGAATCTCGCATTGATGGCTATGACTTATGATCATGTCTATGTCGCTCAAGTGGCCTTAGGTTCTAATCCTGCTCATGCTATCAAAGCCTTCAAGGAAGCTGAAAGCTACAACGGACCTTCCATCGTCATCTGCTATGCACCTTGCTTAGAACATGGTATTAAGGGTGGTCTTTCTAACTCCATCAGACAAGAGAAATTAGCTGTTGATTGCGGATACTTCCTCACCTTCACTTATGATCCTCGTTTGCTTGATACTGATAAATCACCTCTCACTATGACTTGCAAACCTGACTTCAGTAAGTTCCGTGACTTCGTTATGACTCAAACTAGATATTCACAGCTCTTCAGAATCAATCCCGATCACGCTGAAGAACTTCTTAACAAGTCTGAGAAATATGCTCAGAGAAGATATCACGATATCCTTAGATATGGTGGTCTCGATCACGATTAATCTTTCTACTTACTGATTTAAACTAAAAATTAAGCTGCTACATAACTGGGGCTATGTAGCGGCTTTTTTGTTGGTTGGTAGGTTATTTGATATTCTATTAACAGACACATTTGATACCACTGTAAAAGGAGGGTTAATACTTATGACATTTAAGAAATTATTTTCTTTTGCCAGTACTCTATTGATCTCCGGTTCTATATTGCTTGCCGGTGGAGCTATCGCATCACCTCTTGAGACAACCAGTTTTGGGCTTGCAGACATCGTTTTAATCGTTGCTTTTATCTTTCTTATCGTCGGTCTAGTCTCATTGATAGTTTCTCTTTGTTTAAAGGAAAAGAACAATCAAGAATAAAGGGCTGTAGTTGCAAGACGATAATTTGTGATTTTAAAACTTCCGTAGTGAATTTTTGTTACGGGAGTTTTTAGTTGATATTTTAAGACCTTGTAGAAATTTAAGTGTTTAATTATGAAAGGAGTTAGACAAACAAATACCAATCTCATAACAATAGAGAGTTTTACAAGAATTATGTGTTTTAAGCTGTAACTCTTTATGTGTATGTTTATCTATCAGGTCATGACCTGATAGATACAGAACTCTTTTACGCTATTGAGTTATCAAAGTATTGTTCTCTTTCGTTTTCCTCCATTTCACTGATGTTTTTGATTAGTCTTGATTGTCTGTTATAACGCTCACATATATCTGCGATGATTATGAACGCACTATTTTCACTATTCATCAGTACTCTTTTTCGTATCTCTCTTTTCAGCTTTGAATTGAATGACTCTATCGGGTTTGTTGTATATAAGCATTTACGGATGGCTTTCGGATAATGCAAGAAGGTGAACAGATTTTCTTTTTCGATTAGCTTTCTCATCGTTCTTGGGTAGATGTTTGCCCACTTAGTTACCATTCTGTTAATCACTTGTTTTGCTTCTGTTTCATCCTTTACTTTCCAAAGAAACTTGAAGTCGTTTGCTATCTCTTGTCTATCACTTTTTCTAACATCATTAGTCAGGTTTCTTAAGACATGAATTAAGCATGTTTGCAGTTCGGCTTTAGGATAGATTTCTCTGATCACCTCTGGCATATGATTAAGACCATCTGTGATGAATAGAGAAGGGTTTTTAAGACCTCGTTGTTGAAGGTCTATAAGCATCTCTTTCCACGACCTTGCTCCCTCATTAGCTGTGAAGGAAAAACCTAATATATGGCGTTTC
>CAYRUQ010000023.1:0-18101 GCA_964427595.1 uncultured Clostridiaceae bacterium
ACTCACTCCGCAACACTTCTATTTCAATCCCCGCCCCTCGAATGAGGGGCGACGACTATAGGCTTGTCTTAGTCAGACACAGAAATTATTTCAATCCACGCCCCTCGAATGAGGGGCGACCTTCATCAGATAAAAACTTCTCATAATAACGAGATTTCAATCCACGCCCCTCGAATGAGGGGCGACAGCAGCATTTATCGAAAAAAAGATAAATGCTGATAATAATTTATGTCTAAAATCTAATTAGAACAAGCATAAAAGGCACAAAAACATGCTTTTTGGAGCAGAAAATAGTGCGAACCGCCTAGCAAAATTAACAGAGCAGTTGCTTTGCACTCTTTAAATCATAAAAAGATCTTCAGGCATATATGTTTTCTTACATCCAAATTTTTCAACTTTATTTTGATAGTTGTTGCCTAGATAATAAAAACGAAGACTATCTGTTTCTAAATCAATAATACTTAATAATGTCTTTTTAAGCTTTATGCATTGTGATGAATCTAATGAGCATTCAAACACAGAATTCTGCACTCTTTGACCATAATTAACACACTGCTTTGCCACTTTTCTAAGACGCCTTCTTCCTTCAGCTGTTTCAGTGTTAACATCGTATGTAATTAAAACTAACATAAGAATTATTTCCACAAAAATGATGGGTACTCTTCCAAATCTGCTCGCAAGAACCTTGCTAATAATAAAGATTGAATATATGGAACTAATCCCCAAGGAATTTTTTCATTTAAGAATGGGTGTGTAATTATTTCTTTTTTACGTTCTTGCCAGTGCTGAAGAAATTTTTTCCTTGCATCATCAGTTAAATAGACACCTCCACTTTCTCTAAAAATAAAATCTTTACGATCAAAAACACGATTATTAACTTGTGAAAGGACAAATCGATCAGCAAAACAAGAACGAAATTCTTCCACAAGATCAAGGGCTAAAGAAGTTCTACCTGGTTTATCTTGATGGAAAAATCCTACATAGCTATCTAATCCAACAGATTCTAATGCCGAGGCACAATCGTTTACTAACAGATTATAGGTAAATGATAATAAAGCGTTAATAGGATCTAAGGGCGGCCGTCTAGTTCGACCTTTAAATGCAAAGAAAGATTTATCATACAAAATTAGTTGATTGAAATTATTAAAATAAGCAGTTGCAGCCGCTCCTTCTAATCCTCTTAAATTATCAAGTTTAGTGGAAGATGCAATTAAAGGTAAAAGATTCTTTAAATGTTCAGAGGTTCTGCTTAATGTATCAGCATCAACCGCCAATTTATGAGTTCGAATTGTTCTTTCTATACTCCAACGAGAATTATAGACTTTGCTAAAAATCATTGAACGTGATATGAAACAACTTGCTGATTCATCATCGGCACGTCTATATTGTTCACGTCTTAACAAGACATTACCATTAAATTTTCCACAAACTCTAACTAAGAATTTTCCTCGTGGCGTACAGAAAGATAGAGATATATTTCTTTCAGCACATGCTCCCATCAAAGAAGGAGAAGCTCCAGCATATGAAAATGAAATTATGTTTTGCAAAGTATGAAGAGGATAACGAGCAATTTCTTGTTTTTCTCTATGGGCAACAATATTCTCACCATCCAAGGATAAATAAACATCTTCTGATGTAATAAACAGGGTGTTTAAAAGTTTTCTCATGATTCGTCATCCAAATTTTTTCTGAGATAATTTTTTGCACTATGATTAAATATTTCTGGTGAACATATTTCAAAAAGAGAGCAAGAAACACATTTCTTTGTCTTTTTTACTTTCGGAGTATAGCCAGTGGAATATAGCTGGTGCATTTCTTGAAGGAAGCTAATAACATTGTTTCTTAATTCTTCAGAAAAACAGACTTTTGTACGATGTCTTGTTTCCCCGTAATACAAACATCCTTCATGAATTTTAAGGCATAACATTTCTTCTAAACACATTGCCTGACAACACAATTGAAGTTCATCTGCATTATGTGCTTTCGGCGCCCCCTTTTTATATTCAATAGGATAAGGAGACCAGAGCCCATCTTCTCCAAATAGTGGAGAACCTAAAGAATCTTTATGAAATTCAACAACATCGCAATTTCCACTAACTCCTAAAACAGATGAAAAAACAGGCAAATTTCTAACAATAAGAAGATTTTCATGTCTTTCAGTTACTGCTTCATTATGAGCTCGGTTGTGAAAAAAGGTGCCGATGGTTGTATGTATATTTTCTTTCCAATTTTTCTCAATATGTATTAAAGCCCATTGTCTTCGACAAAAAGCAAAATGTTGTAAACCAGATAATTGAAGAAAGTCATCTTCAGCGTACATTTTATTTTTTAATCAATTCGATAGAGCGAAATTTCTCTTTAAGTTCTTCTTCATCAATATTAATTTGATAATCGTTGAATGATCTAGCAGGAGTATTTGAGTCGTCAGTTCTTGAAATTTTAACCAAATCAAATAATTTCCAAGAAGGAACAGAACCAAGTTCAGTATCGTGTTTAAATATAAAAAGATTTCTAACTGTCATTTTGCCGCGTGTTGCGGAATGATCGTTTTCAAACATATTTAAAATAGCTTCCCATAAAAGCTCTAAATCATTTTTGGAAAACTTGGTCACCTTTCTCGCAAGGTTGGCAGAAACAAAACCTTCACATTTATAAAGTGCATAAGGGACTACATATTTTTTACCCATTTCTGTTTTCTTATTTTGAAAATCCTTTTCTGTAGTTATTGCTTGTCTAGTAATGGTAAATTCTTGAGATAAAATGGGTTCTATGCTTCTTGCAAAGGTGAGTTGAACAGGACCTCTAACTTGACCACAATTGAGATTTAAACTAGTGAATGTTGTCATTACAGCTCCAAAGGTTCTAATATCCCAATATTTTTGACACATCCAATCACGAATTTTCGAATCTTTATCTTTAGAATTGGTTTTAGCGTTTGAATCGTCTTCATACTCTTTGGCTCCTTCTTTATCTTTAGATTCTAACGGAGCATCTCCTTTTATATAAATGCGATAGTTATCATCACCTTCTTTTATGGTTTCAACATAATTGCGAATCTTACGTTTTAAACAAACATCAGTGACAATGCCAAGACCGCTTTCTGGATCTACTCTAGGTAAATTGCCGGCGTCTGGATCGCCATTGGGATTTCCATTTTCTACATCAAAGAGAATAACGAAATCGTAACGATTTTTAATTGGCTCAGACATTTTTACTACCTCCTATATTGATTTTTTAGTATATCTATCTGCCTTTTGGTGATAATAACCGAGTTGAAAAGAACCTTGTTCTTGTAGAGACAAATGTTTTGGAAAATTGTCGTTAAACTTTTCTAAAATTTCAGATATTAATTTTTGATAATAATTTTTTGTTTTTTCTTCTAATTTTTGTAAATGTTTCTGTGACAAATTTAGTAGGATTGGGAAAATAATGGATGGAGTAGCAGAGGCTGAATCAAAATAGTTTTTTATTGTTTCTTTTCCTATTGCTCTTTCTTGTATTGTTTCAAGAATTGAAAACAGACGCCCTAGATTGTACGCTTTGTTATTACTTTGTTCATTCAAAGACACCGTTAATACCTCCTTATCAATATTTTGAATTTTTTCAGATTTCTTTAAATAATAAGCTTTGATCGTGGCAGCTTGAGACCATGTTATATTTCTAGTAGCCTTAATTCGTAATTCAATAGCATTTATAAGTGTCGACGGATAATCTAAGTTGTTTAATATTGACCACAATATTTCGCCAGATAGCGAATATATTGTTTCTCTTTTATTGCTTTTTTGATTTAGAGTAGATTTAAGAATATTATCTAAAAAAGGAGACTTTTCTATTTTGCTTTTATTATCTATAATTTTGGCACGATTATAATGTTTATTTATATTGTCAATAAAGAAACTAAAATTGTTATGTGAAAAAAAACGTATGGAGAGACGACTTGCATTTGGTGATAAACCTAAAATATAGAAATCCATTTCTGGATTAAGTAGCGTTTCTTGATAATTAATCTGATTTCCATGACATAAATCGTCCATCATTTTTGCTAAATCAGATTCGGTATAGTTATTGGTATCAAAAAAACAATCAGTAAAAAAATCTTGATATTTTTTTGAATTATCCTTAGCCCACCAAATTACTGTAGTATCTCCAATAACTTGTTTATTTGAATTGGAAAGCAAATAGTTTAACGCTGATGTATAACCGATTGCACCACTACTACTAATTGGTGCATTGAGACATTGTTCCTTACCATAAGAACAAAAAGAATCGCAATTAAAAGATACAATAGAAGCGCCACTTGATTGCGACTTCAAGACTCCTTTTATTTTTGGGTGAATAGTTTCAACCGGACCTTTTACTCCAGTTATTAAACAAACACTATTTGCCTCTGTTGTTTTGTTATTAAAATAATTTTCCCAAACTCTGTTGATTTCTTTATCATTCTTTATATCAATAGGATTTCCATCAAAATAAAAAATAATGTTTCCTTTATTCAACAAATCAGCTTTGTAGTCACAATTTTTAATAATAGGATTATCTATTTCTTTTGAAGGTTCCCAATTATTGAAAAAATTTTTAAGCGCCTCTGCAGTAGGGGTTTTAATATTTGCTAAAAGTTTGTTATGTAATTCTCTGCATTTACTAAAACAATTATTATCATCTAAAGAAATACTTTTTTTCTCTTTATCAAAACTTAAACCTAGCAAATATTTCGAGTTATCACATAGAAAATTAGAAACAGGTTTACTCGTTCTCACCACTGGAAATGGCAAAATATACTTGTTGTTTTTTTCTGAGTCTCCTAACGGCATTATGTTTTCAAGCTGGCCTTTTGAATTTATTATCAAAGCATAGGAGACATTTATTATATTCCATCCAAATGGAGGTAGTTCTCCCTGTTTTTGTAAGTATTCGGAATATTCATATAAAGCTTGAAGAATCATCTCTTTACCTCGTCACTATCATATCTTGGTATTTGTAATACCCCGTCTTTAAGTGTTGCTCTAAAAAACATGGGTTGAATATCATTAGAAAAATCGAAATCATATAGCATCCATCCTAAATCTTTTTCGCCTTTTAATTCTTGTGGACACTCATATGTTCCGTTAAAGGGTTTAAAATTGGCAGGAAATTCTCTACAGCCAAAATAAGGTTGATGAAAACATTGTCCTTTCTCAATTCTTCTTCTAATAATATCAGCAAATTTTCCATCATTATCTTCCGATGTTGCTCTTTCGGTTAGATCAAAATGAGCATCAATTATATAGCGGATATTCTTTAATACTAAGGACGCTCGTTGAGCAATATCATTTTTAGCGTTTAAATAAAAATCAGTATTATTTTTCTTTGCTGTACTAGCGGATTGAACAGATATTTTATGTTTTAGTTCGTTGCGCCTTATGTTAAAGAATCGGATAGGGTTACATACTTTGATACTATCTATTCTCCATACTAGTCCAGGATGCCAATAAATTGCCTCAATTAAGCCACGTGCTGCCGAAGGGGTTATAACATCATAGCTAACTCTTTCAACTTTCATTTCAGGTCTAGTGAACAATCCATATGCTCCCCAAACTTCTAAAGAAATCCCCATTAATAAGTACCTTTCCTTTGTTGTGCAAATAGAATAAAGAGATTCGTTAAATTAATTTTAATAAATAATGATTAAAATAAAATGGTCATTCGAAACATGAGAACTATTTTGGACATTTACTAAATAAAATAAGAATCTTCTTGATTCTCATTAATATTTAAACCGACATCTTTTGAATAATATTTATCTATATACAATAGTTCGGCAGAACCATCTTCTAAAATTGATATTGCCCCTTGGTTATTTAAAGTTTTAAACATATCTTCGTAAACCTGCACAGTATATTGCTCCAATTTTCTATAATCTATTTTTGATAGAAAACCATTTTTTAATTTAGCAATTAAATGTTTAGCTTCTTCGTTATAAGGAACATAGATTGATTTGGTGTTTTTCTCAACTAAGTGAAATCTAGATGTGATTTCATTAAAGGGAAATAATAATGTTTCGTCTTCCATCAAACTAATTATTCCAGTTTTATCAAGAATATCATCACCTTTAAATTGGAATAATTTTTCAAAATAATTTTGAATAGCTTCTTTAGATGAAATTTTTTCTGGATAATGCTCTAAAACATCTCGTCCCACAGATATTTGAGTTTCAAATATTTTTGGAGGCAAATCTTCGCCTCTAAATATGTACACAAAACTATCTTTATAGTTTCTTTTTCCTTCACGATTACATCTACCAGCAGCTTGCAGCACAGAGTCTAATCCGGCTTCTTCTCGATAAACTACAGGAAAGTCAATGTCCACACCAGCTTCTATTAAAGAAGTAGAAACTACTCTGCACGACTCTCCATTATGTAATTTTTCTCGAATAACATCTAATACTTCTCTACGATGTATAGGGCACATCAAGGTTGATAGATGATAACGATTATTACCACTTAATTTTTCAAAAATCTTTTGCGCACTTTTTCTCGCATTTACAACACAAAGAACCTGCTCTTTCTCATTAAGTTTTTCGGATAAAGAGTTCAAAGATAATTGACCAATGTTTTGAAAAGAAACCCTGTTGAAAACATCAAGGTCAATATTTGAAGGGCAAATCTCTTCTTTTGTTTGATGGGTGTATTTTAAAAAAATATTATCAAGTGCGGGTTGAGTGGCAGTGCATAATAGTGCGGATACATTATAGTGGTCAATTAGTTCAGAAATTGCCCAAACACACGGGTAAAGATAATTAATTGGTAACATTTGTGCTTCGTCAAAAATAACAACACTTTCACATATATTATGGAGTTTACGACATTTAGAAGGTTTATTTGAAAATAAAGATTCAAAGAATTGAACCGCTGTAGTGACAATAATAGGTGCATCCCAATTTTCTGTAGCACGTATGTACTTTAAATTATTTTCATTCAGCTCTTCATCATTTTTTAAATCAAACTGATAATTTGAGTGATGTTCCAATACTATATTATCTCCCAAAATTTTTCTGAATACTTGAGCGGTTTGTTCAATAATAGATGTATACGGAATTACATAAATTATTCTTTTATAGTTGTTTTTAATTGCATGCTTAAGAGCAAATGCTAATGATGAAATTGTTTTACCGCCACCTGTTGGAACAGTTAAAGTAAATAAGTGTTGAGATGTTTTTGACATACCAGTTTCTATGCAAGCGTTTAAGATTTTTTCTCGCTCACAATCTAACTTAGATCTTGGATTGTTCCATTTTTGTATATATTGATTAAAAGTAGCATCTAATTCCTTCAATGTTTTGTGCGAAAACAAATCAATATTAGAACCATTCATGAATTTTTCAGTATCTAAATAATCAGCATCAACAAGACAAGAAAAAATCATTCTCGTATAAAACATCGCATCTTTTCGATTATTAATCCAACCTGGCATCTGTTTTTGAGACGATAGATTTAAATCCTGTTTCCAGTGCAAATCAATTTTTTGCTCTATTTCTTTTGCCTTTGCGCATCTTCCAAAAAAAGTACCTTGATCTGATGTATCACCCTTTCCACCACCATCGGGCAAACCGCCATGATGTCCCATAACAGCAAAAGCAGCAGGAATATTTTTGTAGTTTTCATAACAAACATAGCCGCCAAAAGTTGAATGATCCACTTGCAAATTCTTGCCATTTATTCTCATTTGAAAATCTTCAGAATATTTACCCAAATCATGGGTTAAACCGACTAATTTAGCAACATCTTCTGCATTAAAAGATTCCCCAAATTTAGCAGATATTTCTGCAGTATTTTCTAAATGTTCTTTGATTGTTTGGGTTCTTCCATCTTCTGATTTGTGAGCTAAGAATTCCATTATTTTTAATCCTATGTACGTTTGATATATACGAAAAGTTTAGTCGAAACTGCCTATTAAACCTTTCATTAACAGAGAGCTGTGGTTACATTAAAAATAATACAAAATTCGTGTTACTTCACAAGTTTAGAAAAGAGAGGTATAAAATTTGCACATAAAAACTAGAGAAGTTTTAATATCACAGGCACGGATTTGCTCTTTTTATTCTTATAGAACGGAACATACTTGATTTGATCATTACAAACAAAAACGGGATAGACAGACCATAAGAAAGAAGGAACTTGTTGTTTTTTTAGATTCTCAAACACATTCTTAGTTGGTAAGTCAGTAGAGATAACATCAGTGGGTTTTGCGTTTCTGATCTCTACTGGGAATTGAACTTGTTTAAATAGAGAAATGTCTCTTAAATCAACAGAGAAATATTTGTTGTTGTATTTGCCAGATTTTGAATATTTAAAAGAATAAGAAATCTTTGAATAATCATCATGAATAAAGAAGATGTCTTTGGTTTTATATAAGCATTTCTTATCAGAAAGAGTTAAATAACCATTAGTTTGTTTTTTTAAAAACTCAAAGACTTCTTTTCCTATTCCAACTCTTCTTGTCGATGGAAAGTTTTCAAAGCTTAGAAAATAGAAAATAAAGCGTCTTTGTTCATCTTCACTAAGAGAATTATAGAAATTGAATGTATAAGGAGAATTGAGTGTATCAAATCTTTTATACAAAGAAATAAGTTCTTTGTTCTTAGTGTTCTTTTCTTTTAATAGAGTCTTCTTATTTTCTTCGGTTAGTTCTTTTCTGATCGTATTTCTCCTAGCATGATCATCTTTGTTAGTGATGTCATCATAGTATGGAAGATGTTCTTTATTTAAAGAGCTGATAATAGTGTTTTTAGAAATATTTAAAAGTGGTCTTAGAATCTTTAATCCGGCAAGTTCAGTTTCTACTTGTAAACCATAATGAAGAGGAAGATTTCCTCTTTCTTTTTGAAGAAGATAAGTCTCGATATCATCGTTTTTTTGGTGAGCGGTGATCAGAGCTATATAGCCGTTATTTTTAACTATCTTTTTAAAGTACCGATATCGATACTTACGAGCCCATTCTTCAAAGTTTCCGTCTCTTTTTCTGTGTTTAGTGTCTTTTCTATAGATAGTTAAATCATGTTTTAAAACATAGTTTAAAACTATCTCTTCTTCTTGTTTCACATAAGGAGAATCATGATAGTTGATATAGCAGAGAGATACTTTATTCTTTAAATCTTCTTGATAAAAAGAAGCTAAAGCTTCTAAAAGATAAACAGAATCAGGACCACCTGAAAAAGCGATGAGATATTTACCATCATTCAAATTCAAAGCTTGGAAAGTATTGATCAGATCTTTATTTGATTTCATCAATCTAAAAATTCATACATCAAAGAAGCATCCTTGGTAGTCGAGATATTTCTTATCTCTAGTACCTTGGCTTTGATCACTTTACCAAGAGGGGATGTGATCGTGATGATATCATCAACCTTGACTTCAGAGCTCGGTTTAGATGGTTTACTATTTAGAAGGACTAATCCTTTTTCAATCAAGGTTTTAGCGACCTCTCTTCTTTTGACAAGACGAGAGACTTTCAAATACTTATCTAATCTCATAGGTTCCTTTATATTTTAACTTTTAACCATTAAAAGAAGAGCAAAGAAAAAGTCCCGATTCGGAACTTTCGGGACTTTCTTGTTCGTTTGTGAATCAGCGCTTGGAGAATTGAGGAGCTTTTCTAGCTTTCTTCAATCCGTACTTCTTACGCTCGACTACACGGCTATCGACTGTAAGTAAGCCTCTAGCTCTTAAGAGAGGACGATAATCGCCATTAGCTTTAAGAAGGCATCTAGCGATACCGAGTCTTAAGGCGCCCGCTTGACCGGAATAACCACCACCTTGGATGTTAGCTTTGACATCATACTTGCTGATGGTGTTAGTAGCATCAAAGGGTTGAGTGGCATCGAGAATCAAGGTCTTGTTAGGGAAGTACTCTTCAGCTTTGTGACCATTGACGATGATCTCTCCGCTGCCGGGTGTTAAGAAAACTCTGGCGACCGAGGACTTTCTTCTGCCAGTTGCGGCATAAATGAGTTTGTCAGTTTTTGCGTTTGCCATAGTTTACTTTTCCCTCTTCTTGACGAGCTCGACTTCAATCGGCTTTTTGTCCTTTCTAAGATGTTCACTTCCAGCATAGAGATAAAGCTTCTTGAGCATCTCTCTGCCGAGAGGACCTTTGGGGAGCATGCCCCAGACGGCTCTACGAACCATCTCAGTCGGATACTTCTCCTTCATCACCTTAGCACTTCTGACTCTGAGGCCACCATAAGTCTCGGATTTGTTGTCATAGTAGTTCTTCTTGGTGAGCTTGTTACCTGAGAGATAGACCTTGGAGCAGTTGACGACGATGATGTAATCTCCGCAATCAAAGTTGGGGGTGTACTGAGGTTTGTTCTTTCCCATCAAAATGACTGCGATCTCGGAGGCTAATCGACCAAGAGGTTTATCGGCAGCATCCACGACGTACCATTTTTTGGCCACGTCATTCTTTTTGTAAATAGTTGTCTGACGTTGCATTTGAATATCCTTTCATGATCTTTGAGCAAACTATAAACCTTACCGGGGTGTAGTTCACAATTAGCCGACGAATATTTTAGCATGTGGAAAACGGAAAGCAATATATTATTTTTTATATATTTATATATAAAGCTGTATATATTTCTTCTCACTCTTTTAATGTATTATTCGATTTGAAAAAGTTGCTTATAATATACAAACAACCGGAGGTCATCATGAAAGAAAATTTCCTAGTCATTGATATGGGAACCCAATCTTTAAGAGCATCGATCGTCTCTCGTGATGGGAAGATCATATCCATGTCTAAATGCGAATATGATACTCCATATTTCTCTCCTAAATTCGGTTATTGTGAACAGACTCCTGACTATTATTTGGGTCAACTTGTCAAAGCTACTAAAGAGCTCGCAGAACAAAATCCAGAAGACTTCAACTCAGTCATGGGTCTTGTCTTACTCTCCTTTAGAGATACAGCGGTGATTTTAGATAAAGATAAAAAACCGATAAGACCGGCTATTCTTTGGCTCGATCAAAGAACAGCTGAGTTGAAGAAAATGTACAATCTCAAAGGATATGAGAAATTGATCTTCCGTCTGATCGGTATGGAAGATACAGTCAAATATAACTCGAAAAGAACTGTCTCTTTCTGGTTACAGGAAAACGAACCTGAAAACTGGAAGAAGATGAAATATTATGTCCCTATCAGTTGTTATTTAAACTATGTGATGACTGGTAATTTAGTAGTCAGTTCAGCTGATTGTATCGGTCATTATCCGGTCAATTTCAAAAAAGGAAAATATTTCTTTAAGCTTCATCCTAAAGTCGATGTCTTCGGTATACCTATAAAGGCTCTTCCTCCGCTTGTTAAACCTGGTGAGATCCTCGGTTTCATCACTGATGAATTCTCCACTTTAAGTGGTGTTCCAGCTGGACTTCCTGTCTATGCTTCCGCTTCAGATAAAGCATGTGAGACATTAGGAAACGGAGTCATCAACAAGCATGCAGCTTCTATCTCTTTGGGAACCGCTTGTACTATCGATGTCGTTGATAGCAAGTATTCAGAACCTGAGAAATTTCTACCTTCTTATCCGACACCTTATGTCGGTGCTTATGATTTGGAACTTCAGATTTATCGTGGGCTTTGGATGAGCAAATGGTTTGAGCAATCTTTTGCTAAAGATATCCAAAAGAAAGCAAAAGCTAAAGGTGTCGCTTTTGAAGAATACATGAGTGAGAAGATCAAGGATATCCCGGTTGGTAGTGATGGTCTTATCCTTCAACCTTATTGGGGACCGGGTTTAAAAAGGCCGAACGGTAGAGGTTCTATCATCGGTTTTTCCTACTATCACACCGGATATCATGTTTACAGAGCGATGATAGAAGGTATCGGATTCGCCTTGAAAGAAGGACTCAATGAGATCATCAAGAAAACGAAAGTCACTCCTGACTATATCATCTGTTCTGGTGGTGGTAGTGCATCTGATGTCTTTGTTCAGATCATAGCTGATATCTTCAATATCCCTGTTTATCGACCCTCGACTAAAGAAACAACCACTATTGGTGGAGCTATCAGCGGATTTTTAGCCGCTGGTATTTATCAAAGTCCCGAACAAGCATGTAAGCAGATGTGTTCCGTGAAAGATAAATTTGAACCTAACAAAGAGAACGCTAAAAAATACGATGAGATTTTCAATGATGTTTATCTCAAACTCTATCCTTCACTAGCTAAATTATATACAAAATCTAAAAAGCACTTTTCTAAGAAGTAAATATTGATAAATTTTATAGATACAACTTAACCTTGCACACAAAAAGCGCCACTGAGGCGCTTTTTATTATCAAGATCAATTACGATAGTTAGGATCGTAGAGAGAATCGTTATAGTGAGTGTCGATATTTCTATCTTTAGCGATTCTTCTGTTATAGGAATTGATGTCGTTTTCAATGTCGACAAATGTATCTCTGATAGCTAAAAGATCACAAGATTTCTCATAATCAGTCAAAGAAGGATCTTGCCCTTTTAAAATCTCTACATACTGGTTGACATTCTCTTTGATATCTTCAATGAAAGAGAGAGGAAGGATAGCGTAGTAAGATATCTCATAAGCGACATCATCGCCATCAGCTGCTTTGAGCTTCTTAAAAGCGTTGTCGTAATAATGTTGGAAGGAATTATCTAAACCTCTTCCTTTGTTTTTCTCGTCACTATAAAAGGAAGCTAAAGCGATGAATTTGCTCGCACAATCAACAAAGGAGATGTGAGCTTGTTTCATCTTTTCTTTGGCTTTTTCAGGATTTTCAATCTCAGGTAATCTTTTTTGATCGTACATATAACTACCTCCTTAGACGCCTAAGTACTTTTCCATGTCATCTTGTTCTTCAGGAATGACAAGACCGATCTCGGCTTTATAGTAGCTGATAAGCTCATCTTTTAAAGTTTGATCTGAGAGTTTGGTTATCTCACTCTCATAATAGAGATTATAGGGCAAGTCAGCGTCTTTTTCTTGTCTTTTGTAATAGTTCAAATCACCATTTAAGATACCTTGTGTTATCTCTTCTAACAGACATCTGACTCTTTCTAATAAGACGGCTATAGTTAAGAAACTATGTTCTTCATTCTCTTTTGAGATGTATCTTTCAGGATAGACAAAGATATCAAGTGCCTTTTCTATCAGTTTGATAATTTGAGAATCATTTAGCGGATTAAAGCCTAACGGAGATTTGTTTTCCAATAAGATGGTTATAAAGTAAGAGCTCAATCCGATGAATTTTTTAATGAACTTTCTACTCTTTAAATCTATTATTTCGTTTTTCTCGATCAGTTCAATTGAAGTTAAGACATTCGCAAAAGAATTGATGGTTGAATAAGCCATCTTTACGAGGATATCTTCATAGTCTTCCAAAGTGTATATTTTAGTAGTTTTTCCCATGCCTAATATTATAGTCAAACACGGCATGGTTTTCTTGAATAGTGAGAGTTCGAAAAGTGATTAATGAGGTATGAATCTATATGAATCACAAAATTCATGGGTAAAATGGCTTAAAAATCACAAAATTCATGATATTTTTTGCTCATTTATCACATTTTTCCAAAATATGAAAAACTCAAATAATGCAAATTTATATAAAAACAGGCACTTTATATAAAAAACAGCCTATAAATATGCATTTCTTACAAAAACACAATAACATATTGACTACTTCATTTCGCAAATTTTACTTATTTTAATTTTTGCGAAATAAGGTATACTGATTAAGAGGTGTTTTATGAAGCTAATACAAAGAACTTCTTATCTTGAACAACTAGATAATGTGATGGGAACTCCTGATATAAAGGTCATAACAGGTGTTCGTCGTTCTGGAAAGTCCAAGCTTATGGATCTCTTTATAGAACGGATAGAACAGAATTCTGTCCCTAAAAATATAGTCAGGATAAATCTTAATCTTAAAAAGTTTGAAGCACTCAAAACAGGAGATAATCTTTATAAATATATCGACGAAAATTATGTCGAAGGTATTACTAACTTTTTATTCATTGATGAAGTACAACTTTGCGATGGCTTTGAAACAGTTATAAATAGTCTTTATGAAGAAGGAAGGTTTGATATTTATCTCACAGGATCTAATGCCTTTTTGCTTTCTAGTGATTTAGCCACGCTTTTTGGCGGTCGTGTTTTTGAGATAAATATGTTTCCTTTTTCTTTTAAAGAATACTTACAATACTTTCCTCAAAACGATATCAATACAGCATTTGATAACTATGTAGTTCAAGGTGGTATGGCTGGTTCATATCTCTACAAGAATCAAATAGATGCGAGAAAATACTTAAACAGCATCGTCCGTACTACTATCACTAAAGACATAGTTCAAAAATTTAAAATTGAAAATGAACAATTACTCAATATGATTACCGATTTTCTGATGGATAACATTGGAAGTAGAACATCAATCAGAAAGATAGCAAATAGCCTCACTTCCAACACTTGTAAAACTAATGATAAGACTTGTGGGTCTTATTTAGATTGTTTGTGCAAAGGATTTCTCTTCTATTCTTTTAATAGATATGATGTAAAAGGAAAGAGATATCTTGAATCAGACAAGAAATATTATGTTGTTGACCTTTCCCTTCGTTATGCGACAATAGGAACAAAAAACGCTGATTATGGTCATCTTTATGAAAACCTAGTTGCTATAGAACTTTTAAGACGTGGTTATGAAGTTTATGTAGGGCAATTAGGAACCAAAGAAGTTGATTTTGTAGCTATAAAAGAAGGAATGAAAACTTACATACAAGTATGTGATGATATTTCTCGTGAGGAAATATTAAAGCGTGAAGTCAACCCTTTACTTTCAATAAGAGATGCTTATCCAAAACTGATCATAGCTAGAACTAAACATCCAGAAAGTCAGGTAGAAGGAATAAGAATAATAGATATAGCTGAGTGGCTTTTAGGTTAACAAAACCGATAAAATAAGATACTGAGAAAAAAGTTTTGATTGCTTAAAATTTATAACTTCAAGCTATCTTCATCAGATAAAAAGTTTCGAATTCCGATGCTGATTATTCCGTTTTCATCTCTGCGTACTTTTTGGTTTCTATTAACGATAATTATCTTCTTAAAAGAATCGGATATAGAAAGTAAACTTTGTTGTTCTTGATCAATTTTC
The DNA here is from genome assembly GCA_964427595.1 of uncultured Clostridiaceae bacterium. GTDB lineage: Bacteria > Bacillota_I > Bacilli_A > RFN20 > CAG-288 > Enterosoma. The sequence continues at coordinate 15,138 of CAYRUQ010000023.1, forward strand.
TGCTGAGTTGGCATAGCAAAAGCAGATTGAATATAGTATTTTTCGCTACCTTTGGTGGCGATGAAATCTACTTCCAGTTGTTGTTTTTCTCTTTTACCAGTTTTATTAGTTTCATAATGTTCAACAACCCCAACATCCACTTGATAACCTCTGATTCTTAATTCATTGTAGATGATGTTTTCCATTAAATGATTTTCTTCAACCTGTCTGAAACCTAAACGGGCGTTAAGTAATCCGATATCTTCAAAGAAATATTTAGCGGGTGCTCCAATATATTTTCTTCCTTTAATATCGTATCGAACAGCTTTACTAATTAAGAAGGAATCAATCAAATAATCTATGTAATTTTTGATAGTTTTATCACTTAACACTTTATGATTTACACTCTTAAATGTTTTAGTAAGTTTATTTAAGCTTGTGTAACTGCCTGTTGAGGAAGCTAGAACATTAACTAGTTCATCTAATTCTTGTTTATTACGAATTTTATGTCTTTCAACAATGTCCGAAAGATAAACTTTTTGGAATAACGATGTTAAATATACAGCTTTGTCTTCAGGAGTTTGCATTGAAAGAACAAGTGGAAGTCCACCATAAACTATATAATCGTCCCAAGCATCATCAGCATTTTCTGAATAAACAGATATATATTCTTTAAAACTGAGTGGATAAACATGAATCTCATCACCTCTACCTCTAAACTCGGTTATTATGTCTGAAGAAAGAAATTTAGAATTGCTTCCAGTGACATAGACATCAGCATTTTTAATATGTAACAAGCTATTTAAAACATCTTCAAATTCTTCTAAATACTGAACCTCATCTAGAATGATGTAATAGTCACCTTTGTCCTTCATTCTTTCATCTATATAGGACAATATGGCATCGGGATTGCGAAGTGATTTGTTTTTACGATTGTCTAAAGCTATTTCAATAATATGATCTTCCGGTACGCCATTTTCTAATAAATAGTTATGAAACAAATTAAATAACAGGTATGACTTTCCACACCTTCTTATACCGGTTACCACTTTGATAAGCCCGTTCTTCTTCTTGCGAATTAATTTGTTTAAATAAACATCACGTTTTACTTCCATAATAGTCCTCTATTCCGAGAAATGGTGCAAAATCACCTTTTCTCGGAATACATTATATTAAAATTGGGTTGGAGATAATAAAAATGTACTGATTTTTATTCCGAGAAATGGTGCAAAATCACCTTTTCTCGGAATAACTTAGTGTTAAATGGACAATTTCTCAATCACTTCTTTGATATCAGCGTTGATAGAGATTGACTTGTCTTTGATATTTTGAGGAATATAAGCTTCACCTAAATTGACGGATACATAAGTAGCTTTAGGACTCTCATCTGTCATTTGCCAGAAGGGATATTTGATGATACCGGGCGTATTAAAACCAACACCCAGTTCTAGAAAGAGGACTCTCTTGTTGAGATTTTCTTTTAAGAAGTTAAGATATCGATCTTTAGCTTGATACCAACCTTCGTCTTGGACGAATTTATCATCTTTTCTCAAATTAGTAGTCATAGGTGCATGGCAAATCGGACATAAAGGAATCAGCTCTGCTGGTATCTTCATGTTCTTCTGTTCAACGAGCATCTTTTTAATTATCTTCTCATTATCGTAAGTCTTGTTATGGCAAGGTGTTGAACACTGGAAGAGACCGTAATCTCCTTGAGTATAGAAAAGACGTTCTTTTGCAAAACCAGCTTTTTGAAAACAATGATCAACATTGGTGGTTATGACAAAGTAATTCTTATCTTTAACTATGTTAAGTAACTGATTATAAACAGGTATAGGAGCATCTATATATCTGTTGATATAGATATGTCTACTCCAATAAGCCCAGTATTCTTCATGTGTTTCAAAAGGATAAAAAGTAGCTGTGTACATATCAGTGAAGTGATAGGCGTCGATGAAATCTTGAAAGTAAGCGATGAATCTTTCACCATCATAAGTAAAACCAGCAGCAGTAGAAAGACCAGAACCAGCTCCTATGATGATAGCTTCTGCTTTGCTGATTTCTTCTTTCAGTCTTATTAAATCAGTTGAGTAATTCTTCATAAATTTCCTTGTCCTCTTTAGTAAAGACATCAAATATGACTTTGATAGAGTTTGGATGGTCTTTTAAGAAATCAGTCACTGTTTTAACAGCTATAATAGCTGCTTCTTTTTTAGGAAAGTGAAATTCACCAGTAGAGATAGAACAGAAAGCGATGCTTTTTAAGGTATGTTCTAAAGCTAAGTTTAAACAAGACAGATAGCAGTTTCTTAAAGCTTCTCTATCTTCATCAGTTACTTTTTGATAGATGAAAGGGCCGACTGTATGGATGACATAAGAAGAAGGTAAGTTATAGGCTTTAGTGATTTTCGCTTTTCCAATCTCTTCAGGATGACCTTGTTTACTCATAAGACTATGACATTCAAGTCTAAGTTGAACGCCTGCATAAGTATGAATAGCGTTATCGATGCAGTGATGACAAGGAATAAAACAACCTAATAGTTCTGAGTTAGCAGCATTGACGATAGCATCGACTTTTAAAGTGGTGATATCTCCTTTAAAAAGATAGATGGATTCTTTTACTTGAAGGAGATCTTTAAGTGAAACGATTCCTCTTTCTTGATTTCTTTCTTTTAGATACTCATCTTGAATCTTTAAAAACTCCTCATCTATTTCAACAGGAGGTCTGATATTAAAAAGACTTCTTAAAAGAATCCTCTTTTCCTCTATCGACTTAGGAACACTGATAGAGTCATAGTTTTCTCTTTCCTTTAAAAGTCTGCTGATCAAATAATCGAGTCTTTCTTCTTGAGTCATGTTTTCTTTCTCTTGCTAGTGAGGTACAATCCGACTTTCTAATTTGAAAGTAGGTAAAAACTTAGAAACATTTATATTATAGACGGCTAAAAGAAATCAATCAGTTTGAGACAACTGATATCAAACTAT
>CAYRUQ010000024.1:0-14283 GCA_964427595.1 uncultured Clostridiaceae bacterium
CTCTTTTTCACTTCACTTTTATCATGGTAGTATAAAACCTGAAAAGTTTAGGATAAAAAGATCCATATACTCTGTATATGAACCCCTTCATTTTCTTCTGAAATTCAATTTATTCTGTCAAAGACCCGCGAGAAGTCTTCTTAAAACTTCTTCATAAACTGGAAGTTACTTGCTTAAAAATTCTTGAATGTTCAATACCTCAGTGGTATATTATCTTTTGCTCAAAGTGCTCGGGACATAGCGCAGCTTGGTAGCGCACTTCCTTGGGGTGGAAGGGGTCATGAGTTCAAATCTCATTGTTCCGACCATTGAATTTAATTTCTGATATCAAAGTTATCAGAAATGATGATAAGAGTGGCCTAGTGCCACTTTTTTTGATTTAAGTCTTCCTTAAAAGAAGGCTTTTTAGCATAAAAAACTGTCGACCAAGAGGCCGACAGCAAAGGGTTTTAGATGATACTTATTAGTATTAGATGATATTAAGAGCGAATAAGACGATGGCGACGATGAAGACTAAGACGAATAAGAATGTGAGAAATTTGGCGAGTTTTCCGTGGGTAGCAGCAAAACCTAAGGCGCCAAATCCTAAACCGATGAGGGAGCTGATTTGAGAGATGAGCTGCAAAATGCTAACGACATTTTCTCCTAAGCTGAATGATTCAACAGCTAAAGGTAATAGATAGGTGATGAAAGCTAAAACAGCAGAGACACCTAAAGCGATGAAACATGCGAAGGAAGAGATAGATACAAGACCACTTTTTTTAGAATTGTCAGACATAGAATTTACTCCTTTTGATTTTTAAAATTTTTTATTCGACTTCATTAACGGCATCTTTGAGGGCTTTGCCAGCTTTGAAAGTTGGGACTTTGCAAGCAGCGATTTCAATCTTCTCTCCAGTGAGAGGGTTAAGACCTGTTCTAGCTGCTCTTTCCTTAACTTCATAAGTGCCAAAGCCGACTAATTGAAGCTTATCGCCTTTCTTAAGTAGTTCAGTGACCTCAACTTGGAAAGCGGCGAGAACTTCTTCGATATCCTTCTTTGCGACATTTGTGCGGTTTGCAATGCTGGCTATTAAGTCAGTTTTTGTCATTTGATATTTCCTCCTAATTGCCTCCTACATTTAGATAAAATTTAGTAAACGACTTTCATTGAAATCGGCGATACTCAACTCGTTTCTTGTTAAAAGTAAATATTGATATCTTAGATTTCAATAATGAATAGAGATTTGCATAAGGAAGGCTTGTTGACCCTACCTAACTATTAGTAGCAAATCAGACCATGTTTTTCAAATAAAGGGTTAAGAAATTTTAAATTTTTTCGATTAATTTAGGGAAAATTAGGATTAAATTTGGGACTCTTTTGATGGCTTTCCCTAATCCTAAAGAGCTCAATTTGAACTCTCTTTGTTTAAAACAAAGGGAAGAGAAAAATTAACAATAAATTCTTGAGCATTTAAGTAGAAGAGGGAAGAATTTTCCGTATAATAATTTACGTCTTTGAAAGGAGAAAATTTATATATGTATAACGATGAGACCTACTATCGTTCATTCAAGGGACAATTATGGAAAGAAGAAATCAATGTTCGTGATTTCATCCAACACAATTACACGCCTTACGAGGGAGATGAGAAGTTTTTATGTGGCCCCACCGAAGCCACTTCTAAACTTTGGGATGAATTACAAAAACTTCAGAAAGAGGAAAGAGCTAAAGGCGGTGTCTTAGATATGGAGACCAGCGTCGTTTCTTCTATCACCGCTTATGGTCCTGCTTATTTGGATAAAGATCTTGAGAAAGTCGTCGGGCTTCAGACAGATAAGCCTTTAAAGAGAGCCTTCATGCCTTATGGTGGTATCAAAATGGCTGTTCAGGCTTTATCAACCTATGGATATCAAGCTGATCCTAAAGTTCAAGATATTTTTACCACCTATCATAAGACACATAATGATGGTGTCTTTGATGCCTATACCAAAGAGATCTTAGCTTGCCGTCATAACAAGATTTTGACTGGTCTTCCTGATACTTATGGAAGAGGAAGAATCGTCGGTGATTATCGAAGGGTCGCTCTTTATGGTATCGATAGACTCATTGAAGAAAAGAAGAAAGATCTCGAGAAACATGCTGGCATCGCTATGACTGATGAAGTTATCAGACAAAGAGAAGAGATCTCTGAACAAATCAAAGCATTAAAACAGCTTAATGAACTCGCTAAGAGCTATGGCTTTGATATCTCTGTTCCGGCAGCTGATGCTAAAGAAGCTGTTCAATGGCTCTACTTTGGTTATTTAGCGGCTATCAAGACACAAAATGGTGCTGCCATGTCTGTGGGAAGAATCTCCACTTTCTTAGATATTTATATCCAAAGAGATTTAGATGAAGGAAAGATCACTGAGAGTGAAGCTCAAGAGTTGATCGATCAGTTAGTTCTCAAACTTAGAATGGTCAAATTCGCCCGTATTCCTTCTTATAATCAGCTCTTCAGCGGTGATCCTGTCTGGGCGACCGTCTCTCTTGCTGGTATGGGTATCGACGGAAGAAGCATGGTCACTAAGAATGATTTCCGTTTCTTAAAGACCTTAGAGAACATGGGCCCAGCTCCTGAACCTAACCTCACTGTTTTATATAGCCCTTCTCTTTCTGAAAACTTCAAACACTATGCTTCAATGATCTCGGTCAAGACCTCTTCCATCCAATATGAGAATGACGAAGCTATGCGCCCTGTCTGGAAAGATGATTATTCTATCTGTTGCTGTGTCTCTGCTACTGAGACTGGTAAAGAAATGCAATTCTTCGGTGCTAGAGCTAACTTAGCTAAGTGCTTACTTTACGCTATCAATGGTGGAAGAGATGAGATTTCTCATCAACAAGTCGCTCCTAAATTCCAACCTATCACTGATGAATATCTTGATTATGAGAAAGTCTTACCTGCTTTCTTAAATATGATGGAATGGTTAGCGAAGACTTATGTCAATGCTTTGAACATCATTCACTACATGCATGATAAATATTATTATGAAGCTTTAGAGATGGCTTTGATTGATACTGATGTAAGAAGAACATTTGCTACCGGTATCGCTGGCTTCTCTCATGTCGTCGATTCTTTAAGTGCCATCAAGTATGCTAAGGTCAAAGCTATCAGAGATGAAGATGGTATCACTACTGATTTTGAAGTCGAAGGTGACTTCCCTAGATATGGTAATGATGATGATAGAGCTGATGAGATCGCTGTCAATGTCTTAAAGACCTTCTTAGCTATGATCAAGAAACAACACACTTACAGAAATTCTGAAGCTACCACTTCTATTCTCACCATCACTTCCAATGTTGTTTACGGAAAAGCTACTGGTACTTTACCTGATGGAAGAAAGAGAGGAGAACCTCTCTCTCCTGGTGCTAACCCCGCTTATGGAGCTGAGAAAAATGGACTTTTAGCTTCTTTAAATTCTGTCGCTAAACTTCCTTATGAATATGCTCTCGATGGTATCTCTAACACTCAGACTATGAATACTTCCGCTTTAGGACATTCTGAGAAAGAGATGGCTGATAACCTCACCAATGTCATGGATGGTTATTTCTCTCAAGGTGCTCATCACCTCAATGTCAATGTCTTTGGTAAAGAGAAACTTCTTGATGCTATGGAACATCCTGAGAAGGAAGAATATCAAAACTTCACTATCCGTGTCTCTGGTTATGCTGTTAAATTCATCGATTTGACCAGAGAACAACAACTTGATGTCTTAAGTCGTACTTTCCACGATCATTTATGAGAGGTTACTACTCATCATTTGAAAGTTTTGGATCAGTGGACGGACCTGGAATGAGGTCCGTCCTCTTTCTTTCGGGCTGTCCTTTAAGATGTCAGTATTGTCATAACCCTGAGACTTGGGATCTTCATGACGGGACTAGTATCACCACTGAAGAAGCTTTTAAGAAACTGATTCGTTATAAGCCTTACTGGGGAAAAGAAGGTGGCATCACTATCTCAGGTGGTGAACCTCTTGTTCAGCTTGATTTCATCATTGAATTAGGAGAGATGGCTAAAAAAGCTGGTGTTTCCTATGTGATTGATACTTCCGGTGGTGCTTTTATTGACGATGAAGAATACTTGAAGAAGTTTGATAAGCTTCTTGATGTCTCGACATTATTTCTTTTAGATATCAAAACTTCTGATGTTCTTCTTCATCAGAAGCTGACTGGTGTTAAGTTTGATAATATTGATAAACTTTATCATTACTTAGATAAAAAGAATTTCCCAATATGGGTGAGACATGTTTTAGTCCCTGGCTTTACTGCTTCTAAAGAACAGTTACTTAAAACTAAAGAGTATTTATCTCAGTTTAGAAACATTAAAAAAATCGAAGTGCTTCCTTATCATGATATGGCTAAAACCAAATATCAAAAGTTAGGAATACCTTATCCGTTGATGGATACTCCTCTTCCGACTAAAGAAGAAATCGCTCTTGCTGAAGAAATACTTTGTAATTAGTTTTAGCGGACAAACTTGATAAGTCCTCTTTTTTATCGAAACAAATCTTGACCTCACTTTTTATAATGAAAAAGGAGGTAGCACAACATGAAGGTTTTGTTGATAAATGGATCACCACATAGTGATGGAGTCATCAAATTAGCTTTGGATACTATTTCAGGAGAACTTGTTAAACAAGGTATTGAAACAGAGCTTATTCAAGTCGGCAATCAGCCAGTCACTGGTTGTCTAGCTTGTGCCTATTGTAAAAAAGTAGGTAAATGTGTCAAGGATGATATCGTCAATCAGATAGCTTCTAAGTTTGAGGAAGCTGATGGTTTAGTCATCGGTTCTCCGACTTATTATGCATCTGCTAACGGAACTTTAATCTCGTTCTTAGATAGACTTTTCTATTCAACACGATTTGATAAATCATTCAAAGTAGGGGCTGCTGTCGTCTCTTGCAGAAGAGGTGGAAACTCTGCTACCTTTGATGAACTGAACAAGTATTTTTCAATCAGTTGTATGCCGATAGCAACTTCTAGTTATTGGAATTCGATTCACGGAAACACTAAAGCAGAAGCTCTTCAGGATTCAGAGGGTCTTAAGACGATGAGAGACTTAGGAAGAAATATGGCTTACTTGATCAAAGCTATCAACGCTTATAAGAAAGTTGAAGAGGCACCACAAAGAGAAAGAGGTATCTACACCAATTTCATCCGGTGATCAGTCGACTTTTATCTGATATTCGTAAGTGAATTTATCATGGGGAGAAAGAAGTTGGATCCCTGGTTTTTCCTTGAGTTCTTTTGAGGAGTTTAAAGTATCTGGATAACCAAACCATGGTTCGATACAGACATAATCTCCCCATTTCTTATCAGACCAGATGGCTATGTAAGGACAGTTGTTTGTTATGATTGTTAATAATGAGCCATCTTTTTTATTTAAATAAACTTCGTTAGTTTCAGAACTATCTATGATTATCGTATTAATCATATTAAATAAACCTTTTGTTAGAGATATAGGGGCATCAATTTTTGCCCATCTTCCAGTCATATAGGAAAAAGTCTTTTCTTGAAGTAGGACATCTTTTTCTTTATCACCATCAAAAGAGATCGTGTTACCACTCATATCGAATTCGTTTTCATTCCTTTCTCCTGGAAGCGCAAAAGCGGGATGAGCTCCTAACATGAATGGCATAACTTCATTTGATTCATTTAATATTGTGTAATTTAGATGAACTAAATTGTTTTCAAGCGTGTATTTTAAACTAGCTTTGAAGTGAAACGGATATCTCTTTAAAGTGTCTTGATTACTTACAAATTGTGCTAGTAGGTAGTTTTCACCACTTGAAAGAGAAGCATCCATATATCTGAGCAGTCCATGATTTTCAAAGGAGTAAGTTTTTCGATTAATGGTATAAGTCTTTTTAATCAATCTTCCGATGAAGGGAAAAATGAAGACATCTTGTCCTTGCCAAGCGTCTTCTTTAGGTTGATAGAGAAGTTCTTTGTTTCTTCTCTTATCAAAAATAGAGATTAAACTCCCTCCTCTTTCTTGTATTTCAATCGTGAGATATTCGTTTTGAAGTTTCATAATCGCCTCCCAGAAATATCTTACTAAATGTAAAAGATAACTAAAAAGATATATAATTAATAAGCTTTGTTAAGGAGATTTTTCTATGCATAAAATGACAAGCGATGAGATCAGAGATACCTGGCTGAGATTCTTCAGTGAGAAAGGACATCACATTGAACCTTCAGCTTCTTTGATTCCTAATAACGATCCCACCTTGCTTTGGATCAATGCAGGAGTAGCTGCATTGAAGAAATATTTTGATGGAACTTTAACTCCGAAATATAGAAGACTTACTAACGCTCAGAAATGTATCCGCACCAATGATATCGATAATGTCGGTCATACCGCTAGACATCACACCTTCTTTGAGATGCTAGGTAATTTCTCTATCGGAGATTATTTCCGTCATGAAATCATTCCTTGGGCAGTCGAATTACTCACTTCTAATGCTTATTTTGGTATTCCAAAAGAGAAGCTTTATATCACTTACTATCCTGATGATATCGATACATATGAAACTTGGATTAAAGCTGGTATATCCAAGGATCATTTAATTCCTTGCAAGAGCAATTTCTGGGAGATTGGTGAAGGACCTTGTGGCCCTGATACTGAGATCAACTTTGATCGTGGTGAGAAATATGATCCTGAACATTTAGGATTAAAGCTTTTAGAAGATGATTTAGAAAACGATCGTTATATCGAACTTTGGAATATCGTCTTCTCTCAGTACAATGCTAAGTCAGGTGTAGATAGGAAAGATTACAAACAGCTTCCTCAAAAGAATATCGATACTGGTGCTGGTCTTGAGAGATTCGCCTGTATCTTCCAAGAGACAGAGACGAATTTTGAAACTGATCTTTTCTATCCCTACATCCAATTTTTAGAGAAGAAAGCTAAATATCCCTATGATGAAGAACACAAATTAGCTTATAGAGTCATCGCAGATCACATTCGCTCAATCACTTTTGCTTTAGCGGATGGAGCTTTGTTCTCCAATGATGGTAGAGGTTATGTTTTAAAGAGACTTTTAAGAAGAGCAGAAAGATATGCAAATCAAATCGGTCTTTCTACTGGTGTTTTAGCTAAGCTTGTCCCTTTAGTCTCTGAGAATATGGCTCACTTCTACCCTTATCTTAAAGAGCATGAAGAGAGAAGTATGAAGATGATATTAAGTGAAGAGAAGAAGTTCGCTTCCACTCTTAAAAGCGGTGAGAAAGTCTTAGCTTCTTATCTTGTTTCGTGTAAGGATATGCTTCCTGGAGACGCTGTTTTCAAACTCTCTGATACTTATGGTTTCCCTTATGAACTGACTTTAGAAATCGCTTCTGAAGCAGGTAAGAAAGTTGATGAAGAAGGTTATTTAAAGTGTTTAGAAGAAGCTAAAGAAAAATCTCGTAAAGCGAGAGGTGAAAGAGAATCTTTTGCTTCTCAAAGCCAGGATTTCTTAGAATTTGATACTCCATCTGAGTTCATTTACGAAGATGGTGATATCAAAGGAAAAGTCACCGGTTTATTCATCGATGGAAAGAAAGTTGATTCGATTGAAGATGAAGGTGATGTTGTTTTTGATAAGACTAATTTTTATGCTGAAAGTGGTGGTCAAGTCGCTGATACCGGTTATTTGATTAAAGAAGGTTGTGAAGCGAGAGTTGATTATGTCGGTAAAATCACTCATGGCCAACATCTTCTTCATGTCAAAGTTTTATATGGAGAGATCAAAACTGGTGATGTTTTCACTCAAAAAGTTGATTGGAACAGAAGAGATTTAATCAGAAAGAATCACACGGCAACTCACCTTCTTCAAAAAGCATTACAGGAACTTGTTTCTACTGATATCGGACAAGAAGGCGCTTATTATGACGATGAACTTTTACGTCTTGATATCTCTTATAATGGAAAGATTTCACCTGATCTTCTCTCACAAGTTGAAAAGAGAGTAAACGAGAAAATTGAAGAGAATATTGAAGTTAAAACAGAGGTTCTTCCTAAAGAAGAAGCTTTAAAGAAAAATGCCATGCATCTTTTCAATGAAAAGTATGGCGATTTAGTAAGAGTAGTGGAAATTGGAGATTATTCACTCGAGTTTTGTGGAGGTACTCATGTCTCTAAAACCGGTGAGATTTCTCTCTTTGTCATCGTTTCTGAAAGTGCTATTTCAGCTGGTATTAGAAGAATCATCGCTTATACTGGATTAAGAGCTTACGACTATCTGAAAACTAAACAAAATGAGTTAAATGAGATAGCCGGTCTTTTAAAACTCACTTCCGATAAAGGACTAAGGGCAAAAGTCATCGCTTTGAATTCTCAAATTGAAGCTTTGAATACTGAAATCAAGAAGCTTCAACAAGAAAGCACCTCTCATCTTGAGGCTGATTTAGAAAAAGAAATTAAGCATGAAGGTCAATATTCTTTCTTAGCTAAAGTCATCAATACTAAACTCAACCATCAACAAGAAGAAGGCTTAGCTAGAAAACTCATCGATAGAAACGAAGATCTCTTGCTCTTCCTTGTCGTTGATAACGGAGAGAAGAAAGATATCATTGTTGGAAGAGGAAAGAAACTTTCAATCAAAGCAGGTAAACTTCTTAAAGAAATCGCTCCTATTCTCAATGGTTCTGGTGGTGGAAGAGATGACCTCGCTTTTGGTGGTTGTAAAGACTCTTCTGCTTTCAACCAAGCTAAGCAGGCTCTGTTAGATAATATCAAAGAATGAAGAAGAATATTCTAGCTTTAGATTTAGGTAAAGCTTCTTGTGGTATCGCTATTTCAAGAAGCGGTATGCTGGCTACTCCTTTAGTTAATCTTCAATATCCGATGTGGCATACTGAGCATGTCATTGAAGAGATTAACAAGATCATGAAAAAAGAGAAGGTAGAAACTATCGTTTTAGGTCGTCCTCTTCTTCCTTCCGGTGATAAAAGTGATATGACTTTCTTTGCTGAACACTTTAAAGATACACTTGAAAAGGAATTTCCTAATCTTGAGATTGTGCTTCAAGATGAACAATACTCAACCTTAGAAGCTAGGGAGATGATGAGTTATAAAAAAGAAAGCAAGTCTAGCCAAGATAAAATCATCGATATGGCTGCTGCTACGATTATCTTAGAGAGATATTTAAGAAAGCTAGGTCAGCTCTTGTAGCGCCTAGCTTTTTTCATAGTTTAGAGTTTAATTAAAAACTTCTACTATCATGACAGGTGAAGTAGAGAAGTTGGAATTTAGAAGAGATATCAGTTAATAAATCTTTAATATGTGAGAGATGATTTTCATCAAGAGCAACAAAAGGATCATCAAGGATTAAGAAAGGTTTTTCATGCTGGTATATGTTATCAAGCAAAGCTAGACGCAGTGCAAAGGCAGCGATGCTTTTTTCACCACTACTTAGATGTTCTTCAGCTCGATTGATTCCATCTCTTTTTATTTCTATTTTCAAGTCGGGTGCTAATTCTATTTCTTCTCCTAATGACTTCTCAACCATATTTGCATAAGTTTTATAGTTGTTAGATATTGGAATGATGTATTTCTCTTTAATCGCATCATCAGCTTTTTTGATATGTTCTTTAATTTTTTCAAGAATTCTATTTTCATAATCAAGCTTATCTATCTCTTCTCTTATTAGGGTGTTTTGATTTTTGATATCGCCGATATCTAAAGTCATAGCTTCATCATTATCAATGTCCGATTTAAGATCAGAAATCTGTTGTTTGATATTATTGAATTTATTTCTAATCTCTTCTTTTTTAGAAGTATCGATAACTTTAGGCTTATCAGTTAAATTTCTATCTTTCTTAAATTGTTCAGCTTTTTGTTTGTTAGTTTCAATATCTTTTTTACGAGAATAATAAGTGTATGAATCATCAGCTAAATCTTTTTCAATTTCATCTAAGCTATTAGCATACAAACCATATTTAGAAGCAAAAGTATTTATTGTTTCCCGCATCTCTTCATTTGCTTTGCTGACTCTTTGATTTGTTGTCTTATAATCGGCCTCTAATTTAGAGAGAAGTTTCAGTTCGTCAAACTCACTTTTAAGTTTGCTAAAGTCATCTTTGTAAGTTTTACCATTAAAATCAAACGAAGTAAGGAAACTAACAAGGAAATTGATGATACCTTGTTTTTCTTCTTCATACTTTTTTATTTGTTCTTCTTTTTTGTGTTCCGCTTCTTTTATTTTTTTAAATTGCTGAATCTGAGAATCTAAGTTTTTCTTACATATGTTTATATCAGCATCATAGTTTTCAAGATAAGGAAGAAAATATTGTCTTAATTTGGTTTCTAAATTATTAAGGTATTTCTGCTTTTCAGTCTTTTCAGGGTTAGGAGTTTGTATAGGAGTTACTGAAACTGGAGATGTCTTTTTGCTTAGATAGATGAAACCAATAATAATAAGGGCTAAAAAGCCAGCGACTGTTAAGATTACTCCTGGGATTAAGTAGAAGATGATTAGTATAATGCCAGCAACAATTATTAAGGCTGAGACAATAGCAGAACAAATAAATAAAGTTGGTTTATTTTTATGCAGGGATGGTAAGTTAGTTTGTACTTGAGTGTTCCACTCCGAAATAGATGAATACTCATGCTCAGTTTTACAATATTCATCATAAGTTTCGTTGATTTTATTGAGTGTCTCACTTGTTGTATCTAATTTGTCAAATTTATCAATTAATTTTTTATCCTCTGCGCTGATGGTTTCATTAGTAAGTTTAGAAATTTCTTCATCACAAAAATCTAATTTATTCAGTTTTGTTGAAGTGGAATTGAGTTCTTCCTCGCTTGGAATTTTCCCGTCATATTTTTCTTTTAAGGTGTTTAATCTTATTTGTTGTTCATTATTAAGAGTAGTGATTGATAAATTTGAAGTTTTAAGTGTGTGATATGCATTTTTAAAACTAGTGACCTCCTCAGTTGTTGGGATGCCTTTTGAATATTTAGAATCCAGGAAGTCAATTACCTGTTGATCGTCATCTATCGCTTTTAATTGTTTTTCATATTGTTCCCAATCTTTTAAAAGAAGCTCATTATCAGCTAACGAATCTTGTTCAGTTTGGATTTCTTTTTCTTTAATAGATAAGTCACCTAATGTTTGGTATTTTGCTTTTAAACCTATTTCAACATCATTTAAATTTCTAAGTGTATCCTTGTTTCTTTTGATTTGTGAGTTCTTTTCTTTTATTGCTTTACTATGTTCTTTGATATTCTTATCTATTTTATCGGTGGCACTTTTTGCACTATTTGTATCAGAAGCGCCTTGAGCAAAATTAGCTAATTTGTTTATTATTCCTTCTTTAGGTTTAACTTCTATGTCATTTGAAGAAATTAAGATAGTTCTTTCAAAACTTTCCTTATCTATACCAAAAATGGTAAAACCAATTTCATCATTATTTAAATTATATTGTTTTCCATTTACATATACTTGAACCTTATCTTTTGTTGCTGATTTAAAATCGAAAGTTCTTTCGATTACATAGGTTATACCATTTGATTCACATGTTAGACTTCCACCATAAACGCCACCATTAAATGGATAGTAATGTTTTCTGTCACCCATTTCTTTGTCACTATCTTTATAAGTTTTTAAACCATAAAGCATCGCTTTTAAGAAAGCAGCTAACGTGGATTTACCATGTCCGTTTGGATTATTAATTTTGTGGATATTAGAATCAAAGGTTATATCTTGTTCACTTAAACAGCCAAAATTTCTAATATGACATGAGATCAATTTCATAGGTTGAATTCCCTTCCTTCTAAAGCTTTTAATCCACAATCAAGGATTTTATTTTTCTCTACATCATTAAGAGAATCATCATTATTTACACTTCTGATAAATTCACCTTTGATTGAAGTGTCATTAAGATACTTAGAAATATCAATCTTCCTTGTCGTTTTGTTTTTGATATTGATGAAGTAACATTTACCATCAAAATAACCTGTGATTGCATCAATATCGATATCGGTATCATCATCAATTTCACCCACTAAATTTAATCTATAGATGTTTTCTATTTGAATTTGATTGTTTTTCATTGTTTTTTCATATATCTGGTAAGAATCTTTGCAAGAAGAGACATCAACATTATGCTCAATAATTTTTCTTTTGGCAAACGGAATAAATTTATGAGTATGGGTATCAGTGTCAAGAACTACAAAACCATGGTCTCCAAATTCATCAAAGCCACGCCCTTCTAGACAGCCTGGATAAACATATATTCCTCTATCATCTAGATTTCCTTCTTCAGGTTTATGAATATGTCCAAGTGCTAGATAATCGATATTTCTATTTCTAAGATTTTTCAGGCTGATATTCATTCCTACACCTTCGCCTAAAGGCCCATGAAGCATGACAATGTTGTAGTTTGATTGATCTAAATTGAGAGTAGATGAATAAGAAATTATGTTTTCATTTGATAACTCAATACCAGAGATAACTGCATTTTCATAATGATAAGATGTCCATTTATCACTGAATAATTTTAGATTTGTATAGTTATCAGTGAATGCAGCTCCATCGATATCGTGATTACCTTTTAGATAAAGAAAATCGATAGAAGGATGTGCTTTGATGATGCTATAGAAAAAGGTTTTATCAGTTTTATTTGGTCTATCATTATCAAAGACATCACCTGAAAGAAGAACTATTTTTATATTATTAGTTTCTGCATACTCAATTAATCTTTGAAATGTGTTTCTTAATTCTTTCTTTCTCTCTTCAGTCTTTTCTTTTGGAAACTTTGAATCCATCTTTGATCCAAGGTGAATATCCGCAGTATGAATAATTTTCATAATAAAACCTAATTATCTCCTTTGAAATCATTCTAGACTAACGAGTTAATTTAAACTAATTAAAAATATAAGTGAGAAAAATTTTTCACATTGATAATTTGAATTGCACAAAGATATTTCCTAATTTAATTGAGAAATAAAATAGACTCTTCTCATTGTTTAAGCAACAGACTCCTTTGATCAATAATTCTTCCTAGAAAAAAGTATCTCCTTGGATATCCAAGAAGATACTCAATATCTTTTACTTAAAATAGAAAGCTATATCTTTGATACTTACGATAATATTGTTTCAGCTTCTTCGTTTCCTAATTCTTTTCTAGTCGGAAAGAAATAGGCTAATGTGTTTAATGCGAAAGAAACAATTAAAGGAAGAGAAAGTAAGAAAGGAGCGAGATTTAAACTTCCCATAAAATCAAGCGGTAATAAAGGTTTCATCATCAAAATATAGATATCTTTAACTATGAGATTAGAAATTAGAAGACAAATATTAAGGAATAGAATTATGCCACCTGTAATTATTGAACCCTTTTTTCGGTAAGAAAAATCATTTTTTCTTCTTAAGAAATAAGTATCGTAGATTAGATAAGCAACCATAGCGAAGATGAGCAAGAAAGAAGAAATAATAGCTATTTTTCTAACATCATCAAAATAGAAGTTTGTGATATTAACTAAGAATCCACCAAAGAAATATAAGGCAATACCTGTGAAAAATAAGAAAACCAATTTGCGAACAATATCATAAATTAATGGAGCTTTTGAGGAGAATTCAGTAAACTCACCATATTTTTGAGTGATAGCTAAATATAAGAATAGACCGGCTATTAATAAATGCATGATGTTAGTTAAGAGAACATCAAACGGATACAAGGCATCAAGTCCTTTCATCAAAAACGCCCAATAAGTACCCGTCGCATAATTTACAAATTGCCAAATGAGACTGATCAAGGCAAGAAAGGCCAAAATTGAACCAAAAGTAAATAGGGTTATTCTTATTTTTTCTTTATTTTTGATAAATGCCAAATTATATAACCCACCTAAGCAAATAAAAGGTAAGACTAGATAAGTGATGAGTGTCGGTACGCTAGTAGTTAAATGATTGAGATTTAAAAGCTCAGCACAAAAAGATAGAACACCTAAGAAAAACTGAACAGAAAATAAAATGAAGAGAGGAATTAGTGCAATTTTAAAAATATTTTGCCAAGTAAGTTTTAAATTACGCATCAATCGTTACCTCCGCAGAGTTATAAATGCTGAAGTCATCCATGTCGACATAGTGATGACCGATGGTAAAGGAACCATCACTATGTAGTGTATAAGAAGCTGCACCAGTGATATCAAATCCATCGTCACTTACTGCATATTCAAGTTCACGTCCACTTTTAACGCCAAAACCGATGGCGACATCCTCATACATGCCAACCCAATCATTAATATGATCATGCCCGAAGAAGAATCCTTTTGT
>CAYRUQ010000024.1:14383-17390 GCA_964427595.1 uncultured Clostridiaceae bacterium
TTCTCTGCTTTCATCCATTCAACTTGATCTTCTCCGATTGTGTCATAGTCATATGTGGTTCCAGTTTCTCGATAATGGTTTGTATCAATCAAATAAACTTCCCAAGCTATAGTACCATTCATGCTTATTGAAACCACTTGGTTTCCATCACCTTTTAAATCATCATTCATGTATTTAAAGATGGTGTTTTCACCACTAGCTAATGTCTTTAACATCCAAGTGTGGTCATAAAGCCCTTGTTGATCATGATTTCCGAAAGTGAAGGTATATGGAATATTTAAGGAATCAAGGAAAGAAACGAGACTATAAACAGTATCCTTACTTCCTAGTAAAATATTATCTCCAGTTAAAATGATTAAATCTGGATTGATGATATCAACCAGATTTTCATAATATTCTTCATAAAGAGGGATATTGGTTGACACACCCCAATGGGTATCTGCAAGCTGCATTACTACAAAATCTTCATTAGTAGTAGATAATTCCACCCGGTAGTCTTCTAGGGTGTAAGTTTCAGTACTATTACAAGATGTGAGAAGAAAACCGATAGTAAGTACTGGAAGGATGATTGTTTTTGTTTTCATTGTAATTTAATTCTCCTAAACTATCTCGATATGAAATCATATCGAAAACAGATTTCTTAATCAGTTAGTATTATATCGGAAAGGCGATTTATTTCTGGTTTCATAATTAAATATTATTCATGTGAATTAGAAAATACAGGAAAGTGCTTATTAGTTTTTTACGCTAATTTTGCCATGTAAGAACAATGTAGATATAGTTATCGATTTTATTAATAGGAAGTCAACAATGTTCTGTATAATGGTCTAAATGATCGTCAGTAAATCTATCCAGTTATCTTTCCATATTAGGAAGGAGGGGAAAGATATGCAGAAAATACTAACGATTCGCTCCTCTCAAGGGAATTTACAAGCAAAACTGGTGCCTTATTTAGAAAAAGGTTATCGAATCGTCTCAACAACCAGGGGCACTGATTCGACTAGAGTTTTAAACACTTATAAATGGACTGTAGTTTTAGAGAATGATGAACCTGTTGAAGTGAATGAAGAAAAGAAAAACGATCACCAAAACTAGGTTTGTAAATTAAAGAACCAAACTAATTAGATATAAAAGCAACTAATTAAGAAACTCGAAAGAAAAGTTAATCGGCTTTAAGTTTCAACAAGGATAGAACTAAATTAGGAGCTTTTAATTTTGAATTATAGAATGGTTATGGTTCATACCTATAGCAAGTTTTAAACGATAGCAGGTAAGTTCTAAAAGATAACATTAATTAACCACTTTATATTTGATTTATAAAAATGGATGCTAATTTCTATTGCTTAAAATAATAATGTTCAAATTGCAATTCAGATTACTTCCCAATAACCAGATTTATTATTACCAACTCTTTTAATAATGCCGTTATTTTGAAGCTGTTTAACAGTTCTTTTGATTGTAGATAGGTTTTTATCTAAGCATTTTGCAATTTCAGCTAAACTGATTTGTTTATTATTTTCCATTAACTTACAAACGAGATTTTGTGTATTAGTAAGTTTGAAAGTAGGATTCTTCAAATACTGATTGGTGGCATCATCGGTGGCGTTATTGGTGGCATCATCGGTGGTATTTTTGGTAGTTTCGTGATTATTACTATTGTTTTCAACATAGTTTAAATTAGGAAGTATGACCGTAGTGGAATTGTCTGTTATATCAAAATGAGGTTTCTTTTCATATTGTTCATATTGAGTGAATATCGTTTTAATACCAGTCGCATAGTTTTCAACAAAGTCAAGCTTATCAAGGACATAGACTAACTTCGGATTTCTAAAACTTTGTCTTCCGTGAAGAGCCTGCTCCAAAGTGATGCCACCATAAAAATTTCCAGGATTGGAAATTTCAAGTCTATCCTCGAAGAACTCAATTTTTATATTGGCTCTAAAGAAATAATTAGCATGTTCTAATGCATTAAGAACAGCCTCTCTGATAGCTTTTTCAGGATAAGAGAGTATTTCTTTTCTTGCAAAACCACTTTCTGGTTTGATGATTTTTTTATCGTTTGCAAGCTTGCAGTAGTCATCGATATAGTCAATTATGACTGCAAACGAACCCTCAAATTCTTTTTTAAGCTTAAATTCTAAGCGATCTTTTCCCTGATAAACAGCAAACTTTATGACGATTGGATTTTGATCACTGAATAAAAGACCTAAATTTGTATATAATCCATCATCATTTTTAAAACCATAAGTAATGAATTTGTCTTCATCAAAATCAATATGCTTAGCAACAATTCTATCCATGAAGCGTAGAAAGGTTAGATTTTGATTTTTTGATACTTGTTCTTCAAACAAAATGTGGTTGGATTCAACAGCAGTGAGATAAATTTCATCATGATCCATATGAAACTTACTTCTACCGACTCTTTTGAAACAACCAGCATAGGTCATACCTTTATCTGACAGATAATAAGGTTTCTCGTTACCTTCATTGATTGTGATTTCCAACACACCATCATTGTTATATTTGAAAGATATTAGATTTTTGCAATTAGGATAAATAGCTTTATCGTTTATCCAATTTGCAATTTTAGTCAGATTTATATCTTGCTCTTTTTTATCTAAAACAGGATTCAATGTGCCATCATCATTGACGCCAACATAAATAATTCCACCATGCGTGTTTAAAAAAGCGACAATCTCTTTTTTAAGATCATCATTGATAATACTTTTAAGTTCAACCTTATCGCTTTCTACGTATTTCATGGCTAAATTTAATATCCTTCGTGGCAATCAAAATTATAGTAAAAATAAGGTTAATTATCTAGAAACTGAGGTTCCTAAATTTGTCTCAATTGTTTCAGAATTTTGTTTTTTTCTAAAAGAAGAATTATTTGGTTGTTTCTCAAAACTAAGTGATTATGTCTCTTCATTTGGTGGTAGAAGAAAATAGTAAAGGAACTTACAATAATTATGTGTTTATAAGAGAAGTGGAGTAGTAAGTAGTTGTT
>CAYRUQ010000025.1:0-14832 GCA_964427595.1 uncultured Clostridiaceae bacterium
GACTTGTCAAACGTAGAAAGAAAACCGTCGACGAGGAAGAGTAATCCTTAAAGTAAAACTAAAGGGTTGCTGCTAAAAAGCAGTAGCCCTTTTTCTATGGTTGAATAATTCTATAAGTACAAAAGCTTTATTATTTATAGATTTTTAAACGTTTTATAAACTTTTTAAGTTCAAATAAGTTTATTTTGCTAGAATACTGAATATGAAGAAAAAAGCCCTGATTTTTGATTTTGATGGTACTTTAACTGATAGTGGTGAGCTTGAAAGTCACACTATGGCTGAAGCCGTCAGAAGATTCAGCAATCCTGATTTTAAAGATTTTGAAATCTTTAAATTTTATGGTCCGACTGAAACGGGAATCTTAAGAAAATTGATACCAGAAAATAAGATTAATGAAGCTCTCTCCTTCTTTTATTCTTACTATGATTCATATCAAAGGGAGATTGAATTAAAACACTTAGATGGTATCTTCTCTCTTATTGAAGAATACGCTAAATCAACCAAGATTTTTATTTTGACTGGAAGAAGTTCTGAGACACTTAAACTGACTCTAGCTTATTTCTCATGGCCCAGTTGCACTTTCGAAGATCTTTATTGTGGAAGTGATGAAGGTGTGATTAAAGCAGAAAATATCATCAAGCTATGTGAAAAGCATAATCTCACTGCTGATGAAATCGTTTATATAGGTGACTCCTTAGCTGATATCAGAGAGATGAGAAAAGCCGATGTCGATATCATCTCAGCTGGATATTATCGTTCTTCTGATTACAACTCTGAGTTAGAGAAAAATAACAAAGGAATGGTAGCTAAGGACATTAAAGAACTTAAAGAGCTCATCGATAAGTTGATTTAAGCTTATTGAGAAAAGGAGGTGTCCTAATGGAAGAGAATAAAGAGAAAAATAATCTTTCAGTAGAAACCTCTTTAGCTATCATAAATGAAGAAGAATCAACAGCTCTGTTAGCTGAAGATATTAAAAACATCATCAACGTTTCTGATAAGTCGATGATCATTCAATTGATTGATACTGAAAACAGCGTTGATTTAGCAGAGGCGTTCAATATTCTTGATAGCGATTATGCTTTGAGATTCTTTTCATTTGTATCAGATGAACATGTTTTAGGAGATATATTCCCTTATTTAACGATAAATAAGAAAGAAGCTTTGATAAGTGGATTAACCACTCGTAAGTTGAGTGGTGTTTTATCGTATGTATCAACAGACGATTTAGTTGATTTTTTAGAAGATTGTTCTATTCAAATCAAAGATAAACTTTTAAATGCGATACCATCTAAAAGAAAACAGAGTCTTCAGAAACTATCTAAGTTCACCGATGATACAATCGGTTCTATCATGACGACTGATTATCTATCCATCGATAGCAAAGCATCGGTTCAAGATGTCTTTGATAAGATCAAGAAATTCGGAAGCAAGTTAGAGACGATCAGACATATCTTCATCGTTGATGAGACCAATAAGCTTCTTGGTGTTGAAAGAATCGAGGATATGATGTTTGAAAAGACGGATGCTTCTATCACAGAAGTGATGAGCACCGATTTCGCCTACATCCTTCCTACTGCTGATAAGAAAGAAGCTATTCCTATCTGTAAGAAATATGATTTACCTGTCCTTCCGGTCGTCTCTAGTGGTGGAGAGATGTTAGGTATCATCACTTTTGATGATGTCATGGATGTCATCGAAGAAGCAAATACGGAAGACTTATATAAAAGTGCAGCTATCTCCCCTTCTTCCACTCCTTATCTAGAGACTAAGACTTTCCGTCTAGCTCGTTCATATGTCATTTGGCTTTTGATTCTTCTTGTCATCAATACTTTCGCTGGCATCGTCATCTCTCGTTTTGAAACCGCCCTCCTCACTCTTCCTATTCTCACTTGTTTCATCCCGGCCTTGAATGACTCTTGTGGAGATGCTGGTGATCAGACTTCATCGATGGTCATCAGAGCTTTAGGCACTAATGAGTTGACTAAGAAAGATTATTTAAAAATCTCATTTAGAGAATTACTAGCTGGTTTTCTCACTTCACTAATAGTAGCTATCTTCGCTTTTGGATGGGTGCTTCTTGAGATGAACGCTAATCTCATCAATATGGATGGAGCCTTCGCTGAAGACTTCATCGAGAAAGCTGGTAGTTTATTAAATGCGGAGATGATCATCGCTGCTGTCGTCGCTTTCGCCTTCTTATTTGGAATCACCTTTGCAAAACTCTTTGGTGTTCTACTTCCGCTTTTAGCTAAGGCAGTTCATATAGATCCAGCTGTCATGTCAGGCCCATTGATTGCTTCTATCATGGATCTTCTCACGCTCTTTGTTTATTTTGCAGTAGCTCTTCTTTTGATTGATTCAATCATGCCAGGTGAGATAGTTCTCACGATGCTTTTATGAGGATAGAAAGATGAGAAACGAAGAATACAAAGAAGAGATCCTTGAAGAGATCGAAGCCGATGATTCCATCGCTTTAGTCAAAGAGAAGATCACCTCTGATGAGATAGAAGCACTCATCAAAGATAGAGATGTCACTTCTTTAAGAGAAAAAGCATCTTCTCTTGATCCTCATAACATCGCAGATGCCCTCTCTTTTTTAAACGGAGAAGACATGCTTTTCTTCTTCAAAGTCATCCCTTCTGATGACTCAGCCGAAGTCTTCACTCTTCTCTCTCAAGAGAATAAAGAGAGACTACTTAAAGCTTTCTCAGACGATGATATTCAAAGGATTTTTGATGAGATGTCGACTGATAACATCGTCGATTTCCTTGATGACTTACCAGCTAACTTAGTCAACAAAGTCTTAGTCAACACCTCTCTTGAAGATAGAGATAGAATCAAGACTTATCTCAAGTTCAAAGAGGATTCAGCTGGCACTTTGATGACTCCTGAGTATCTATCAGTCAAAGATGATGAGACAGTCGAAAGCACAATTAAAAAGATCAGGGAAAAAGGCCGTGATATGGAGACTATTTGGCGTATCTATGTCATCGATGACACGAGAAAACTGATAGGAGAGACTAGACTTGATACTCTTTTAGAATCAGATGAGAATGACTTGATCAGGTCAATCATGGATGTCGGGCCAAACAGCGTCACCATCGATACTGACCAAGAGATCGTCATTCAAGCTTTCAGAAAGTACGATATCTCCGTTTTACCAGTCACTGATAACAACAATCGATTAGTCGGTATCATCACCTTTGATGATGTCATGGATGCTGCTGAAGAAGAGACGACTGAGGATGTCCAGCTCACAGCTGCTGTTGTCCCCAGTGATGTTCCTTATGTGAAGAATAGTGTTTTAAAACTGGTTAAAAGTTATGCACCATGGATCATCTTCCTTCTCGTCTTAAATACCTTCACATCGATGGTTTTATCTTATTTAAACACTCCGTTAGCGATTCTTCCTATATTGACAGCTTTCTTAACTTCAGTCATGGGTACTAATGGAAACGCATCAGATCAGACTTGTACAGTCATCATCCGTGAGCTCGCTTTAGGAAATATAACAACTAAGAATTATTGGAAGACAGTCTTCAAAGAGTTTAAAGCTTCAGTTGTCACTTCTGCTTGTGTCGCTATCTTCTCCTTCTGTTGGGTACTAATAGAACTCTACTCTGGTCTCATCTCTTTAACAGCTGCTGATGACGGAATCATCGCTACTTATTATGCCGGTAATCAAAACGTCCTCTTCGTCTCTGTGGCTGCTGTCATCGCTTTAACTTTCTTCATCTCAATCGTCATCGCAAAGTTCTTAGGTGTCTCTCTTCCTGTCTTAGCCAAGAAGATTCATCTTGATCCTGCTGTCATGAGTCAACCCGTCATCTCTAACATCCTTGATATCATCTCTATTTGTATCTACTATGTCTTCGCTGTCTTGATCATCAAAGGACTCTAGCATGTGCAGGCATTTTAAACTCACAAATGAAGACGCTATTTCATTTCTGAAGAAACACGAATTTAAACCGATAGATTTTCACTATATAGAAGTAAGACCTCAAGATCTCGCTTTAACTATCAAGAAAGACAATAATAGACTCACCACTTCTTTAAAAAAATTTGGTTTTTCAATCAAAAGCGGACTTTTAGTCAATCTTCGTTTTGAGACTATCTCTTCAAAAGAGTATTACTTTGAGTCTTTTAAAAAGAGAAGATGTCTTCTTCCAGCTACCACTTACTATGAGATTGATAAAAAAGGAGTTGAACAAAGCTTTTCTTCTTCAACTCCTTTCTTCTTAGCTGGTATTTATCAATATGAAAGATTCGTGTTATTAACTGTAAAAGCAGACGAAAACGTTTCTTTTTATCATAGTAGGATGCCTCTTGTATTTGAGGAGAAAGAGGCTTTTCAATATCTTGATTTACCAGTGGGTGATAATCTCCATGAGAGAATCAAGAATTTAAAAAGAGCTAAGGTTTTCGCCCTTAACTCTTCTGAACAGCTACCTCTATTTTAAAACCCTTTTTGTTTATAAAGTTCATATAAAGCGACTGCGATTGAAGTAGTCAGATTGAGAGAATCAACCTCATCAGATTGCTCGATTCTGACTGAGTTTTGATTGCTGATTTGAATAGGTAAACCAGTAGCTTCATTTCCAAAGACTAAAGCACATGGTGTTTTAAATTTAACTTCACTTAATCTTTTCGCTTTTGAAAGGATGAACGGATAGTACTCTCTTTTATATCTTTCTAGGTATTCATCAAAAGAAGAAAAAGTCTCGATTCTGATATGAAAGAAAGCTCCCATTGAAGAGCGGATAGTCTTAGGGTTAAAGATATCAGCAGCTGGTTTTATCACCGCTAAATCATGAAGATTAAAAGCGAGAAGTGTTCTCATCGCATTTCCTAAATTACCTTGTTCAGAAGGGTTGACTAAGACTAAATGATCAAAGTCTTTAGAAAGCTTAGATTCATATTTCTTAAAGATACCGATAACATGTGCATTCTCTTTAGGAGAGAGTTTAGAAACTGTCTTGTCGGAAATGATTATCTTTTCTGGAGATACTAAAGTCTTTAATTTCTTATATCCATCACTATTGATAACATCTTCAGAGACATAGATATTGATGAGATGTTCTTTTTGATACTTGATCAATTCAAATGTTGGAAAGAAGCCAGTCGTATAAGAATAATCTGAATCTTTATCATATTTCTTAATCATATGAAGAACCTTTTTAGTTTAGAGAAAAACCCCGGCGATGCATTCCGGGGTTTTAGTGTTCAATTTTAATTAATCAGCTACGTAAGGAAGAAGAGCCATGTATCTAGCACGCTTGATAGCAGTAGCTAACATTCTTTGGTGCTTAGCGCAGGTACCGGTGATTCTTCTAGTAGTGATTTTGCCAGAAGGAGAGATGTATTTCTTGAGAAGCTCGACATCTTTGTAATCGATGTGATCAATATGATTCTTAGAGAAATAGCAAATCTTCTTGCGGGGTTTCATTCTACGATACATTTTACGCTTCCTTTCTGTCTGATATCTGATATTTTTAGACTAGAAGGGCAAATCATCATCTGATGAATCTATGCCCTCATGCGATATTGAGCTTGTTTCAAAGCTGGATTCTGATTCCTCAGTGGAAATGTTAGTCTCGGTGTTGTTCTTTTGTTGTAATAACTGGATAGAGTCAATGATGACTTCTATCGTGCTTACATTGGTATTAGTTTGCTTACTTGTATAGCTTCTTTGACGAAGGCGACCATCTACACCAATAAGCGAACCTTTGCGACCGTATTTAGCTAGGAATTCTGCGTTTTTGTTCCAAACTGTGCAAGGGATAAAAGAAGCTGAATGGTCAGCGAGATTGTTATCGACTGCGAGATGGAAGGAAACGACAGTATTACCTGAAGGGGTCTTTTTTTGCTCAGGATCCTTTGTCAATCTACCGACTAAAACAACACGATTGAGACTAGCCATTTTGATTCTCCTTTACTGTTTATTCTGTCGCAGTTATAAGGAATCTAATGACCTTGGGATCAAGACGGGTGATTCTGTCGAACTCATTGAGAGCTTTGCTTTCGCAAGAGACCTCAGTGATGACATAATAGCCCTTAGTCTGCTTCTTGATCTGATAGGCCAAATCTCTCATTCCCCACTCTTTGACGCCAGTGATCTTGCCACCATTGTCAGTGAGGATCTTGTGAAGAGCATCAATTTCTTGTTTGACGCCTTCTGCATCAAGATCGGGCATGAGGATGTACATGATTTCATAATTTTTCATGCTTTATACCTCCCTATGGTCTTTCGGCTAATCCTACATCAGGGACTAGCAAGAAAGTATATGGCTTCAGAGCCAAGGTTTAGTATATATAAATTCAATTTTTAAGTAAAGAAATAAATATATTTATTTATATATACATATATAGAGACTAATAGCTGCGATTGCTTTCATTATAAGCAGTAAAAAAGATATTCAAGTTAAAAACATAAAATTGGGACTTCTTCTGTTTAAAAAATAAGACTTTTTACTTTGTTTGATGTATTTTTAATCACTTTTCCAAAAAGAAAACTGTATAAGCAGGTGTTGGATGATTTGCAACATTGCCAAGCAGAAAAATATCTAGGCACAATCTTTTGAAAATAGATTTCTTGCCAATTTTGCAATTACTGTGTTTGTCTTGTTTTTATTCTTCTTTCAACAAGAAAGCCATATAAGTAGGAAGAGTGAGAATTTTATCGACTCGTCCGACATTGTAGTCGCCTAACTTGATTGCGTTGTTTACATGATATCTATTAGGATTATCGAGAATAGTCTTAGTGCTTTTTACATTTCCTGTCGATGATTTTACTTCAACGAGAGTAGCAGCTCCTTTGTATCTGATTACAAAGTTAATTTCAAGGCCGGATTCTTTGCGAAAGTAATAAAGTTTTCGCCCCATTTTTGAAAATATATCAGCGACTAAATTTTCAAAGATTGCGCCTTTATACCCAAAAACATCGCCTTGAAGAATATTGAATTGGGTTCCATCTTCAAGCATAGAAACGAATAGACCACTATCCTTCATATAGACCTTAAAAACATCATTGATGGCATTTCCGTCTAAAGGAAGTTCAGGAGTGGTTAAGTTGTAACATCTTGTGATGATATCGGCATCTTCAATCCATTGTAGGCTTCCTTGATATTTAGATGCAGTTGCACCTTTTTTAACGATTGAATACTGAAATTTCTTGTTTTCTTTACTAAGCTGTCTAGGGATAGATTCAAAACATTCTCTTATACAAGACTTATCTTTCTTATCGGCATATTTGATCATATCGTCTTTGTATGAAGAGACTATGTCTCTTTGAATTTGAAGAACCTTGTTCATCTGTTTTGTGTCAACAAAAGTTTGAACAGCCTTTGGCATACCGCCGACTACTATGTATTGTAATAAGAGCTGCCTTAGCTGTTGGTGCAAAGCACTAAAGACCGGTTTTTCTTGTTCTAAATTCTCTTTTAAGAGAGAGATTATTTCGTCGTTTATGCCATTGGCCCACAAAAACTCTTCAAAATCGAGAGGATGCATATCCAGGATAGTTTCATAACCGACAGGTATTGATCTTGGTTCTTTTCCATACCCATTTATTCCAAGAAGAGAACCGGTAGCTATCACATCATATCGATGATCTAAATGGAAGAACTTTAAAGCTGTTCTAGCGTCAGGGCAGATTTGTATTTCATCTAAAATCAAAACTGTTTTTCCAGGGACAAAAACAGCCTCATTTCCCAAAATGGCAGAGATCATCATCACCAGTTTATCTACTTGAAGTGAGCCCTCAAATATTGTGGAATAAATTGGGTTTTCAAAAAAGTTAAGATAAACAAAATGTTCGTAATTCTTTTTAGCAAAGTCGAGAACAGAAGAAGTTTTCCCACATTGTCTACATCCTCGGATAATGATAGGCTTGTGTGACGTGTCTCTCTTCCATGCTTCTAATTTTGATTCTATTTTTCTTTTTAACATATCAACCTACCAGCACTAGTTTAAAGATATATTGTAACTTTTCCAAGGGAGTTTTCTGTCGAACTTACAACTTTTCCAAACGACTTTTCACAGCTAGAAACAACTAAGCTATTTCAACAACATATATTTTGAAATCTAAATTAGTGTTCTTTACTGCCATTACTATACTACGCAATTTTTCAATTCGATCATAAAGTGCTTACTAGCACTAACAAGCCTGTAAATATTCTTCTCTACCATCGCCAAAAACGATATCAAGTATGTTGTCTATTTTCACTATCAAACGATCAAAATACATCTGGTGAGTAGTCTCATCATATTTGCGATAAGTGGTTCTAGCATCGACGATTTGGCCTTCTTGAAAGTAGGTGACGATGAGCATATCACCATCTTGAAGAGTGCTTAACTTTGCATTTAAAAGCTGGCTTTCATCTTCAGAGAGTTCTGGTTTTTCGACTTTTTTCTTTTCTTGAATATAGTTGTTCAATACTTCCTCTTGACCATTTAATGATTTAAAAGGAAGCCACTTCTTCATACCTCTCATGCTCGATGTCCTCCTATTTGTCTTGATCTATTAAGAAAATTAGAAGCTTCTGTTAAAGCAGAACAAGGAATGGCCTTGTTAGTGCCATATCTTTGTCTGATATCAATCAAAGTCTTTTCAAGATTCCTAAATCCTTTCTCTCTTTCGTGATTTTCAAATAAAGAAGGTTGATAGCAGTTAAGATCAGAAAGCTTACATGCGACTAAATTGATTTTTCTATATGGTTTGTTTTCTTTTGTGACCCTGTCAAACATATTCCTTAAGTCTTTAGAGATACGAAAACAGGAGTCAGTCGGTGAATCAAAAGTGACTTTTAAACCACAACCAGTATCATCAGAGTGTTGAAGATAAAGGAAGATTTCACTTGCTAGTTTTCTTTCTTTAATCAGCCTATCTGATAGTTCGATAGTCATATCGTTTATCAAGATAGGTATCTCTTTTTCTTGATAATCTCGAAGCAGAACTTGTCCGCAGGATATCGAATGATTTTTAGGCGTATATTTTTCTGATAACAGAGCGTCATCATAACCCCAAGAGTGTTGATAAATCTCTTCACCGATGACACCGAGTTTTCGTTTTAGATACTTAGGATCTGAGCAAGCGATGTCTCCGATCGTATAAAAACCGAGATCATGTAGTTTGATTTCTAATCTTTTTCCAATACCCCAAATACTAGAGAGATTGGAGATAGGCCAAAGGTCATTAGGGATATCAGCGCTTGTCCATCTAGCGAGGAAATCAGGGCATTTCTTAGCTTTGAGATCCATACAAGCTTTAGCCATGAAGATGTTCTCACCGATTCCAGCAGTGACGGTTAAACCGGTCTTATTTTTAACTTCTGTGATGATCTTCCTAGCATAGCTTTCAGGAGTATCATGGCTGTATTTAAGATAAGAAGTCACATCGAGGAATGATTCATCGATGGAATAGATGTAAAGGTCATCTTTGGAGACATAATCAAGATAAATGCAATTGATCTCTGCGCTCTTCTCTAGATATCTCTTCATCCTAGGAGGAGCAACTACTAATCCCGGTATCTCTTTATCGATGGTATAAAGCCGGCATCTAGAAGGAATGTGATACTGACTTTTGGCATAAGGAGAAGCGGCTAAAACGATAGTACCCTTTCCTCGTGATTCATCGGCTACTATCAAAGGAACTTTAAAGGGGTCTAAGTTTCTGTCGATACATTCAACAGAAGCATAGAATGACTTTAAATCGATGGAAAGAATAACTCGTTTTTCCTGTGGCATGGCACGATTATAAAGACACTAAAAAATGAGAGACAAACCCTCTATCAAACAACTTGAAAAGAAGTTATGACTAACATAGCAGTAATTATTAGGCTAGTTATCGGAAGTACCCTTCTCTCATTTTTAAGTTGTTTTTAAAGTTAGCTCAACAATTTAAAAATTCAGTCTTTAAGAGAAACTGCTCTATTAACTTCAAACATTAAAAAAGCGTGATTTTTATCTCTTATTGAGGTAAATCACGCTTGTCATCTCAATTCTGTTTGTTTCTCAGATAGAGTTCTAAATACTTGTTAAACTTCTCTTCGTATATCTTATGTTTGTTAATATCAGGAAGATACATATCTTTATCTCGAATGAAACTGGAGGCTGCTTCTTCAACACTTGAGAATAAACCATCCCCAACCATAGCACAGATGATGGCTCCTAAAGCGCCACCATCATTGGAATTGATAGTCTTGATTGTGATATCGAAGATATCAGCGAGGATATGCAATACTTTCGATGATTTTGTCCCACCTCCGATGACTCTGGCACAATCAGCTTTGATGCCATCATCAACCATCACTTTGTAATTATGATAGAGGCTGAAACAGATACCTTCGATGACAGCTTTAAGAATATCGTTGATGTTGTGCTTCAGTTTCAAATTAGCAAATATCGCACTAGCATTAGGATCATTTATCGGTGATCTCTCTCCCACTAGATAAGGAAGGAAGAGAATATCGGATATCTCATCGGGCATCTCATCCAAAAGAGAGAAGTCTTTTTCAAAGGTATTCATAAACCACTCTAGAGAACCCATAGCTGAGAGAGTACAAGCCATCAAATGATAATTTCCAGTCGCATGTCTAAAGCAGTGAACACGGCCTTGTTTATCATAACGATAAGTATCTATCGGTGCGAAGACGACTCCGCTTGTTCCAAGAGAGATAGAGATTTCACCTTCTTTTAAGGTGTTAGCGCCAATAGCACCGATAGCTTGATCACCACCGCCGATGACTATCTTACAATCTTTAGATAGATGAGTCACATCTTCTAATTCTTCTTTAAGAGTGCCTATCACTTCATATGATTTAAAAACTTTAGGAAGGACATCTAAAGAGAGATGAAGAATATCTAACATATAAGATGAATACTCGTTTCTTTTCACATCGAAGAAGAGAGTTCCACTTAAGTCAGTGATATCAGAAGCGTGGACACCAGAGAGTTTATAAGCAAGATAGTCCTTAGGAAGCATCACTTTCTTGATTCTTTTGAAGTTATCGGGTTCATTTTGATAAACCCATAAAACCTTAGGAGCTGTAAATCCACATAAAGCGATATTAGAAGTGTGTTTGATCAGCTCTTCTTTAGTGATGACCTCATTGAGATAATCGACTTCTTTAGTCGTTCTAGAATCATTCCAAAGGATAGCGTTTCTGATGACTTCATCATTCTCATCTAAAAGAACGAGTCCGTGCATCTGACCAGAGAAAGAAAGACTGACCACTTTCTTTAAATCGAAAGTCTCATTCAATTTTGAAAGACATTTTAAAAGAGCTTGATACCACTCATTTGGATCTTGTTCAGTCCAGTTGTGTTTAGGAAGATATAAAGGATAGTTTTCAGATGCACTCTTTAAGAGCGTTCCTTTTTCATCAGCGAGTGTCAGTTTGATTGAAGAAGTACCAAGATCGATACCGAGATAATATTTCATTTTCTTATTTGAAGAATCATTTACCAAAGAAGATGTTGTTGACGATCTGCTCTAGATATTCCTGGCGTCCGCTTTCTACTTTGACCTCACCTAACTTCAATGCGTAGTCAGATAATTCCTCAAGAGAAGTCTTGTTCTCTCTGATCTTAAGACCGATTCCTTTGGTATAGGAAGAATATCTCTCTTTGAGGAAATCATCGATTCTTCCATCATCAATCAGCTTATAAGCTAAACGCAAACCTAAAGCGAAGGTATCCATACCAGCGATATAAGCTAACAGGATATCTTCATAAGTATTAGATTGTCTTCTTGTTTTAGAATCGAAGTTGAGACCGCCATTAGTGAAACCACCCTCTTTGATGACTTCATACATAGCGAAAGTGGCATCATAGATGTTAGTAGGGAATTGATCGGTATCCCAACCTAACATCGGATCGCCTTGGTTAGCATCGATACTACCAAAAGCACCATTGATACGAGCGACTCTCAGTTCGTGTTGGAAAGTATGACCGGCTAAGGTAGCATGATTAGCTTCAATGTTGAGTTTGAAATCACCTAACAAGTCATATTGTCTTAAGAAGTTACAGCAAGTAGCAGCATCGAAATCATATTGATGTTTAGTCGGTTCTTTCGGTTTAGGTTCGATATAAAAATCACCTTGATAACCTTTGCTTCTTCCATAATCACGAGCCATGGTTAAGAACTTAGCTAAGTTATCAAGCTCTAATCCCATATCGGTGTTAATCAAAGTATCATAACCTTCTCTTCCACCCCAGAAGACATAACCGGTACCACCGAGTTTGATATCAGCATCGATACAAGCTTTGACTTTGGCAGCGCTGATAGCAAAGACATCAGCGTTAGGAGAAGTAGCAGCTCCAGCCATGAATGTCTTATCGCCGAAGTTATTAGCAGTCGCCCATAAAAGCTTCTTTCCGTATTTGTCTTGTAATTTCTTCAAATAATCGACAATCTCTTCGAAATTCTTTAATGATTCTTTCAAATCAGAGTTGAAAGGAGCGACATCTACATCATGGAAACAGTAATAATCGATTGATAATTTATCCATCAATTCAAAAGCAAAATCAGCTTTCTTTTTATATCTAGTTATCAAATCACTTTCATTGAATGTCTTATCTTCAGTATCACCACCAAACATATCTGTACCACTATAGTTGATGGTGTGCCAGTAAGAGAGAGCAAACTTGAGATGATCTCTCATCTTCTTTCCGTGTATCACCTCATCCGGATTGTAGTATTTAAAAGAAAAAGGCTCTTTTGAATCATGCCCTAAATACTCAACCTTTTTGATTTCGTCATAGCTTTTCATGATCATTCTCCTTGATTTAAGCTTGTTAAGACTAGACCTCAAACACAATAAAAACTGAATTGTGTTAGACCTTTTCTGCAATTATAAAAGAAAAAGAAAGCGATTTCAATCGATGTAAATGGTCTTCAATAAAAGGACAAAATTCGAAGCTAAATTCATGGCCTAAGTTGCTTTAATTGATAAGGATTGAAATCAATATTTTGGCTTTCAAATTGTCATACGAGTCTAGGCATAAGTACTTTAGAAGCAAAATGAATTAAATAATCAGATAACTGAAGTAAATATAAAACGCTTATGATTTGGTTGAATTGTAACTTAAATAATAAAACCAATTTGAACGAATAAAAGAAAAGCTTTTCTTATAAATATATTGAATTTGTACTACACACTTACAGACAGAATTAGAATTAATTAAGAAAGGGAATCCTTTGCTCTCATCTTGTTTAGAAAGAAAGATAAACTTAAAATTTATTCGTTTTGTGTACAAGGAGAACGGATATGATCAAAGCTTTCTTTTTCGATTTAGATGGCACTTTACTTCCCTTAGATGAGCAAGTGTTCACACAGAATTATTTCAAGCTTCTGACTAAGAGAGTGGCACCTTTAGGATATGAGCCTAAGAAGTTGATTGACACCGTTTGGAAAGGCACTTATGCCATGTATACAAACGATGGAAAGCTCAGTAACAAAGATGTCTTCTGGAAATATTTTGCTTCTGTGTATGGAGAAGAAAAACTTTCTGATATAGCTGTCTTTGATGATTTCTATGCTACTGATTTTCTCTCTTTAAAAAGCCTTTGTGATTCTAATGATTTATCTGTATCTATCATCAAGAAAGCACGTGAATTAGCTTCTCATGTAGTATTAGCAACTAATCCGATTTTTCCTAAGATAGCGACCATAGGCAGAATGGGATTTATCGGATTAAAAGAAGAAGACTTTGACTTTATCAGCACATATGAGAATTTCTCATTTTCTAAGCCTAACCCGATGTACTTCATCACCCTTCTTAAGAAGTTTGATCTTAAACCAGAGGAAGTCATTCTCTTTGGAAATAACAATTACGAAGATGGTGATTGTGCTTTAAAAGCGGGTGGTATCAAGACTTATTTGGTTGGTAAATATATCATTCATAATCCTAAATCTACTAACACTTATCCAGAAATCACGATGGAAGAAGTCATACCAACTATGGAGAGAGAGTATCAAGAACACTTGAAATAGAAAAATCGGAGGTCAGCCTCCGATTTTCTTTTAATGACAATATCAGTCGTAAATAGATTTGATGACTTTAGCAGGTGAACCGACAGCAATCATATCAGCTGGCACATCTTTAGTGACGAGACTTCCAGCTCCGATGATGGCGTTATCACCGATAGTGACACCAGGTAATATTATGCTACCAGAACCGATCCAAACATTCTTTCCGATATGAATAGCTTTAGGAATCATGTCTCTTCTTTCACTAGGGAGTTTGCAGTGATTGAGAGTTAGGAGCATGACTCCATGTCCGATTAAGACACCATCGCCAAGGTAGATACCACCTTGGTCTTGAAACTGACAACAGGCGTTGATGAAGACTCCTTTTCCGATATGGATGTTTCTTCCACAATCGGTGTAGAAAGGAGTGAAGACACGGAAGTTTTCATCGAGTTTGCTTCCTGTTATCTCTTCCATGATTTTGATGTTCTCTTCATCACTGTGATAAGAGTTATTAAGTTTATCAAGAAGCTTTCTTACTCTCTCACTCATCTGATGCATGATGACATGTTCAGGAGAACCACCTTTGATTCTAGTTCCAGCATCGTATTTAGCTAGCAAGTCTTTTTCAGTCATGTAACCCTCCATGAAAAGAAAAAACTTGACGCAAAGCGTCAAGTCCTTGAGTTTTAACTAGCGGGGACAAGATTTGAACTTGCGACCTCCAGGTTATGAGCCTGACGAGCTTCCACTGCTCTACCCCGCGATGTAAACGCCCAAGTAATATATCACTTCTCTTGTGTGAATGCAAGATTACTTCTTACTTCAAACTATTTAGAGCTTTAACTATTAAAGATAG
>CAYRUQ010000026.1:0-14455 GCA_964427595.1 uncultured Clostridiaceae bacterium
TATAAATAACATCATTCTCAAGAGTATATCTGGCAACTGGATAATTAGTGACAGCACTTGTATATGATTCTAAATATGGAGAATAATAGGGTTGACCAGCTGCACTGCCTATCACTAAAGTACCATTGAAAGTTTTATATTCATTTAAAGCATCATTACCTTCAACATTGGCTAGTCCAATAGTGTAATCACCATTGATAGAATATTCATAATTATTATCATTAATACTTATTGTCTCGCTATTAAATTCATAAGAAGTGGATGTTATGAACCAATAAGTATTAGTTTCCGCATAGATTTTTGCCCCAGATTGAGACTTTTGGCAATAACCCATAAGAAGACTTACTAAATCGGGATAAAAGTTTGAATATTCTTCATAAGAATAATTACTACTAAGTAATGTACTTTGATAGACAAGTGAAACAGTCGTAGAAACATCACCTGTATAAGCCAATTCAGAAAGGCTATAGGAAGTAACAGTTGGGACTGAATCACTCTGTGTTAAAGAACGAGACAAACTCTCGCTTTTATCTAGGCTAGCAGTAGTATTAGAAACAGTAGAAGCTGTAAAAGTCATGTTAGAAGTTACACCACCATCAAAGGTAGCTAAATTAGTGCTACCTGAAGTCCATTGATAAGAGGTGCTACCATCACTGACATAAGGAGCATCTTTTAAAGAGAGATTGTAGCCATCTTCAACATAAATGGAGGTACTCCCCCCCCCTCAGGTGTTGAAGAAGTGAAAGTTATCCTATATTTCTTATCGGAGGAATATCCTTCATTTTCTAAATTAGAACTATAAATAACATCACTATCAACTGCATAACCGGCATAAACAAGAGAGGTCGCAAGACAGAAAGAAGAGATTGCTGTAAATAGAATTCGCTTTAAATATTTCATGTTAAGGCCCCTTTCAATTTTTCTAGAATTTTAACACAAACTTTGTGCATATACACACTCTTAATGTATCTTTGACAGAAAAATTATATTTTGGACCTTACCTATGCTGACACGCTAACAATTTAAAGTATCAGATCTTTGATAATCAAACCGACACCGAGTGCGAGAAGAAGAATCATACCGACTGTGTTAGCGATAGCTTTAAACTTGTTGTTGACTTTCTTTCTAGTGACTGTCTCTCCTAAAGCGAGAAGAGTTTGCCAACCATCTAAACCCGGTATAGGAAGAAGATTGAAGCAACCTAAATTCAAAGAAATATAACCCCATAAGAAGAGGACATAACCTAAGGATCCTGATTCAACACCAGCAGCTGACATCTCATAGACAGAGATGAGACCACCGACATTCTCCCATCCAGAAGCGGTGAATAAACTTCCTAAAGCGTTATAAATGCCGACAAAGTAAGTACCGAATTGCTGACCAGCCATTTTAATACCTTGAATCGGCCCATAAGTGATTGAGCTAGTCATCTGAGAGATACCGATGATATCAAAAGAATAAGTGGTCTCTCCATCGCTTTCTGAAGCTGTTGCAGTGAGAGTGAAACTGACATCGATCAATTCCTCAGTTTCTGCATCTTCATAAGTTAAATAAATCTCTCTTGTAGAATCAGCACCAGCTTTTAAACCAATAAAAGGATTACCATCAAAAGTGATCGTGAGCATGTTTTGTGAAGCATAAGCGATCGAGTTATAAGTGAGCTCATCAAAGGTTCCAGAAGTCTTGCTCGCATTATCAAAAATCATATAGTTTTCAAGCTCTACTCTGTTTTCAACAGCTGGCCATTCCATAGAGGAGACGAGGTTATTATTCTCATCGTAGAGATTGTTATAGACCTGATATAAGTAAAGGATACTATCACCAGTGCTGACACCAGCATCATAGATAGCTGAGTTTTCAGTGACAGTGACTTGATTACTACCTTCATTTAAATAGACAGTCTGAGGACAGAAGGAAAACGAGATGAAGAAGAGAAGAAAGCAGAGGATGTAGTTCATCACGATACCAGCTAACATGATACAGATCTGCTTGAAGTGGTTGACGCCAGAGAGAGTTCTCTCTTTAGGAACCTTGATATCAAAGTCCTCATCTTCGCCATCTTCACCAGCCATCGAGACATAACCGCCAAGAGGAAGACAACGGATGGCAAACTGTGTCTCTCCTTCTACTTTCTCGACTTTTTTATTTCCATCAGAATTAAGATTATCAGTCAAAGCGGCAAAGAGGACTTCTTCACCATCTTTATTCTTTTTCTTTTTGACTTTATGTTTGAATTTGTGTTTGAAAATAGCTGGTCCAAAACCGATTGAGAATTCATAACAATAAACGTTGCTAGCTTTAGCAACTAAAAAATGTCCTAACTCATGAAGACAGATGACGATCAAAAGAGCAGCGATAAAGACCACGATATTGATGAATATCTGCATGTTATATCTCCTGTAAGTGTGAAATCAGATCAGAGGCATATCTCTCTGAAGAGGAAATGACTGATGCGATATTATCGACAGAAAGATTCCTTTCACCTTCAAAATGATCAAAGACATATCTGAGGGCTTTGTGAATATCAACAAACTTGATCTCACCCTTTAGAAAACTATCGATAGCGCACGTGTCTACAGCATTATATAAAATCATGCCGGCGTTTCCATATTTTTTAAACATCTCTATAGTTAAAGAAAAACAAGGATAAAGCGTATTCTTGATTTTCTCAAAGTGAAGCTTCTTAACATTCTTCTCATCTTCACTACTTAACTTATGCATACCTAGCCTTCCTTTAGATAAAGCATAAGCGATCGAGACCTTCATATCACAAGGTGCATATTCATATAAAGAAAAGACTTGATCATCTTTCTTATAAGTTAATAAAGCATGCACTAATGATTCTCGACAGATGATAGCTTCTATCTTCTCTAAAGGAAAAGAGAAAAGAACGCTAGCTTCAATCACTTCATAACCTTTATTGACCATCGTAGCTGAGTCAATCGTGATCTTACTTCCCATCGCCCAGGTAGGATGATTTAAAACCTCACTAGGTTTGACTAACTCCAGTTCACTTTCTTTCTTATCTCTTAAAGAACCACCACTAGCAGTGATAGTTAAAGAGAGGATATCTTCTTTAGGAAGAGAAGAGACTTCATACAAAAGCTTCGCTAAAGAAGCATGTTCACTGTCAACAGGATAGATCTTACTCTTTGAATCTTTTAAGGCATCTAAAATCAAACTTGACCCGATGACAAGTGACTCTTTATTAGATAAAAAGAGATCTTTATTCAGTTTGATACTAGTTAAGGAAGGAAGAAGACCATCGTTTCCAGATATCGAATTAAAAACAGAAGCATCAGCGACTTTAACAAGTTCAACCGAAGAATTCTCACCGCTTAAAACAGTGTAAGAAGGATGAAGTTTTTTAAATTCGAAAGCGGCTTTCTCATCTTTGATAGCGACATACTTTAAAGAATCAAAATAAAAAAGATAAGGTTCTAAGTTCTGATATTGAGAATTTAAAGAGACACCGACTAATTCATAATGGAAGTCAAACTTGAGGATATCAAGACACTGCTTTCCGATTGAACCAGTCGCTCCTAAAACGATAATCCTCTCCCTCATAGTAAGAAGTTCCAAGCGTGAGAGGTGAAAAGAAGAAGAAGCATGCACATGATCGAATTGGTCATGATCGAATCAAAACGATCGATGACTCCACCATGTCCAGGGAAGAGTCTTCCGAAGTCCTTGACTCCAAATTGCCTCTTGATGAGTGAGAAAGTAAAACCACCCACATTACCGATTATCGGCATAAGGAAAGCGATCAATACCAAAAACACCCATGAAGATCCGCCAAGAAGTCCGAGCTCTTGTAAGACTTCTGACATCTGGAACTGAATAAGACCAGGTACTAAAGGAGAATCAAAACAATATTCACAGATAGCTGCAAATCCTAAAGAGAGACCGATAGAGACTAATGCACCTCCTAAAAAACCTTCCCAAGTCTTATTAGGAGAGATACGAGGATTCATCCTGTGTTTACCAAAGAAAGTGCCGAAGAAATAAGCGCCCACATCAGCTCCCCAAGTACCGATCAAAACAAAGAAGAATATCAAAGAGGAGTTATAAGCTTGAGTGAGTCCGTGACTCTCATAATAAGAAGTGAAGAACTGATCGAGTCTGATCTCCACACTAGACCAACTAGGATTGACAGTCAAAGAACCGAAGTCAGGATAATTAGTGCAGATGCCAGGGGAGTTAGGAAAGTATCTAAGGAAGTACATCGAGAGAAACCCTAAACTATATAAAACCCCGACTGTAAATAAATAAGTGGCATCTGAGAAGGTGAATTTGGCTGAGAAAACAGCAAACATCATCAACAAGAAACCATATATAACGATTCCTGTTATAGAAACAAAAATGTCATTTAAATAAAAGGCTGAACTACTAAAAGGAGTGATGTCATATAGCATCCAGTTTTTGATGAACACCCAGAAGATGAAAGATAAGACAAAGACATAGACGACTAGCTTGACACTCCAGTGGTAACGATTGATGCCTGGTGCGTTCAATATCTCATGAACACCGATAACAGCGAATAAAGCGAATAAAACAAAGAAAAACCAACCACCTAAAACCAGACAGGGAACGAGAACAACGATGAGGAGAAGTCCGGTTAATATCCTCGTAGTCATCGCTGACTTAGAGGAGGAAGTCAGTTTATTTATCATTATTTGATTGCTCCAAAACGTCGGTTTCTTGCTTGATATTCTTTAAGACAAGAAGCTAATTCTTTTAAATCGAAATCAGGCCAGTTGCAAGAAGTGAAGACAAACTCCGCATAACAAGCTTCATAAAGAAGACAGTTTGATAAACGCTTCTCACCACTTGTTCTGATAAGAAGATCGATACCAGGAAGTAAAGGAAAATAAAGATGTTTAGAGAAAGTCTTCTCATCTATCTCTTCTAAAGAGAGAGTTCCTTCTTTGACTTCTTTGGCTATCTCCTTAGTAGCGTTGATGATCTCTCTTCTTCCACCATAGTTGAATAAGACATTGAAGTAGTGATCAGAAAACATCGCTGTCTCACTAGTAGCTTTATTGATGGTCTCTAGGATATAAGAAGGGATCCTAGAGTCAGTTAGATCACCGGAGACAAAGATTCTAGTCTTCTTTCTTTTAAACTCTTCGATGTTCTCTTTAAAGAACTCTTCTAACAAGTGAAAGAGAGTATCTATCTCATCTTCAGGTCTGTTCCAGTTCTCAGTAGAAAAACAAAAAAGAGAGACAGCTTTGATCCCATAATCAAAAAAACAGGAATCGATGATCTCTTTGATTCTTTTAACACCTGCTTTATGTCCAGCTGAACGAGGTAAAAATCTCTTCTTAGCCCAGCGTCCATTACCATCCATGATGAAAGCGAGGTGTAAAAGAGGTGATTCTTCTTGAAAAGACTTAGAAGTCATTGATCAGATAGTTTCGATATCCTTAATTTTCTCAGCTAAGATAGTGTCAACTAAAGCGACATGAGCATCAGTCACTTTCTGGACATCATCTAAAGCGGAGTGTTGAGCATCTTCAGAAAGAGTCTCATCCTTCTTGATCTTATTGTTGAAATCCTTACGGATGTTTCTCAAAGCGACTTTTCCATCCTCCGCATACTTACGGCATTGTTTGGTTAAGTCTTTACGACGATCTTCACTAGGAGCTGGGAATTTCAACATAATAGCACCAGCATTGACGACCGGATTACAACCTAAATCAGCCTTGTTGATGCCAGAGATGATATCTCTTTGAGTGGAAGGATCAAAGGGTTTGATTGAGAGATCAGTAGGGCTAGTAGCTGAGATGGTAGCGACATGTTTTAAAGGCATGCTCTCTCCATAGCAAGTGACATAGACTTTATCGAGAAGAGAAGGAGAGACTCTACCAGCTCTGATGGTGGCTAAAGAGTCCTTTAAAGCACTGATGGTCTTATCCATCTTCTCCGTGCATTCTTGCTTATAATCCATAAGACAACCTCCGTATCATTAGATAAAAGTAACTATATTTTACAATAACTACTTATTTTAGTTACTTAAGCTTTTTTGACTATACTACCGATATCTTCGCCTTTTAAGATCCTGATCGCATTATAAGGATTAGACATGTTGAAGACTCTAATTTGAATATCAGAATCAGAGAGAAGTCCGACCGCCGTTTGATCCATAACCTTGAGATTATGAGTCAAAATGTCATGATAGGTAATCTCTTTTAAAAGCTTGGCTTTCTTATTCTTCTTAGGATCATCATCATAGACGCCTTCCACTCCGTTCTTGCCCATCAATATAGCGTCAGCTTTGAGCTCTTTAGCTCTTAAAGCAGCGGCTGTATCAGTGGTGAAGAAAGGATCTCCGACTCCGGAAGCTAGGATGATGACTCTCTTCTTCTCAAGATGTCTGATCGCCTTTCTCAAGATGAAAGGTTCACAGCAATTATCAAAAGGAAGGGCGGACATGATTCTAGTGGTCAGGCCGTTATTCTCAAAAGAAGCCTGTAAAGCCATCGAGTTCATGATCGTGGCAAGCATGCCCATATAATCGCCGGTAGTCTTATCAATACCGATAGAAGGAGCTAAGTCTCCTCTCCAGACATTTCCGCCACCGACAACCAAAGCGACTTCTACTCCCATATCTGAGATTTCTTTGACGACAGAGGAGATTGTGCTTAAAAACTTCGGATTATAAGAGTGATGATTCTCTTTATCCTCTAAAGCCTCTCCGGATATCTTGAGCAGTATTCTTTTGTAAGTCATACTTCCCTCCCACTTAGAAAGAAGGCACCCCATTCAAACAGGGGTGCCTTATAAAATCACTTTAATTGGCTAGCGACTTCGGCAGCAAAATCGTCTTTTCTCTTCTCGATTCCTTCACCGACACCATAGCGGACGAAGGAGACGATAGAAGCATGACCAGATTTCAAAACATCACCGACTTTCTTATCCTGATCAAGGATATAAACCTGATCAGTGAGAACATTAGAGCTGAGGTTCTTTTGAACACGACCTTCGATGATCTTCTCTTGGATGTTAGCGGGTTTCTTAGAGAAGGAAGGATCATTCAAAGCAGCTTCTTTCTCGATAGCACGTTCTCTTTCTAAAACTTCAGCAGGGATATCAGCTTCACTTAAATAAGTGGGGTTATCATTGCAGACATTCAAGGCGAGACCATTAGCTAAATCAGCATCGCCACCCTTGACGACGACAACGACAGCGACCTTACCCTTCATGTGGATATAAGGGCCGAAGAATTCGTCATCTTCTTTGTGGACGACAGCGAAACGACGGAAGTCTAACTTCTCACCGAGTTTGATACCGGCATCAACAAAGAGATCGTTTAAAGACTTGTTGGTCTCAGGATCGATCAAAGCTAAAGCTTCTTCTTTAGTAGCGGGTTCGTTATTGAAAACAAGATCAGTGACTTTGCTCACTAAAGCACGGAAAGGATCAGAGTTAGCGACGAAGTCAGTCTCACAGTTGATCTCGATAAGAACAGCTTTGTTTCCTTCAGCCTTCAACCAAGCGACACCCTCGGCTGCGGTTCTAGCAGCTTTCTTCTCTTGCTTAGCGATACCTTTCTCTCTAAGCCAAACGAGAGCTTTCTCTAAATCTTCTTCGTTGGCGAGAAGAGCCTTACGGCAATCCATCAAGCCAGCGCCAGTACGATCACGTAACTCTTTGACAAGATCCATTAAATCGCTCATCAGTTTTTCTCCTCAGTAGCGGGCTTCTCAGCAGGCGCTGCTTCAGTAGCAGTAGCTGTAGTAACCTCTTTATTTTCTTCGGCATTAGCATTGTTAGTGTTAGCAGGTTTACGAGTGAATTTTCTAACTGTCTTTCTTCTTAAAGTTCTAGAAGAACCCTTACCGCTCTTTCTCATAGCGATAGCATCATCTCTGAGCTTGGTACGGATAGATTTAATCTGCTCGTTAGGATCGACACTCTTTAACATCTCAGCCATCGTGCTGGTAGCAGTGGCAGCATCTTTATAAGCATAAAGAGGTTCACCATTCTTTCCTTCGACAACAGCGTCGGCTAAAAGACCGACGATGATGCGGATGGAGCTCTCACTATCATCATTAGCGGGGATGAGATAATCGATCTCATCAGGATTGGTGTTAGTATCACCAAGGGCGAAGACAGGAATATGAAGAATTCTAGCTTCGGCGATGGCGTTGTGTTCAACTTTAGGATCGACGACGACTAAGGCGTTAGGAAGCTGACGGATAGCTTTTAAACCTTCTAAGTTCATGTTGAGTTTATCTCTCAACTTGAGCTTCTCAGCCTGAGTCTTCTTAGGGAGAGAGGCAAACTCATCAGAGGCGATTTTGGCCTCTAATTCGTTTAATAAATCAACTCTCTTACGGATGGTTCTGAAGTTGGTTAAAGTACCACCTAACCATCTGTGAGTGACATAGAAGGATCCAGAACGGATAGCTTCTTCACGGATAGCCTTTTGGGCATAAGCTTTAGTACCGACGAAAAGGACTTTTCCCTTGGTACCATTGGCGCCTTCAACGATCTTCTTGAGAGCTTGATAGGCTTTCTGCATCTGGTTTGCAGACTTGTTTAAATCGATGATGTGAAGGTTGTTTCTCTTGCCATAGATGAAAGGTCTCATCTTCGGATTCCAGTGAGAAACACGATGTCCGAAATGACAACCTGCATCAAGCAAGGTCTTAGAACTGACAACAGGGTCAGTAGCAGAGTGGATGGTGGAGGCCATGACATCTGTGTTAGCAGGTGTAGTGGTCTCAGTGACGACTTGAGTCTTCTCTTCTTCGCTCATTTTGAGCCTCCTTTTGTTAAGCTTCTAGATGTTTCGAGATGCCAACCCAGTATGCTAAGCATAGTAACCTTATCTAAAGAAGGGTGCGGCATAAAGGACTTGTCAGCAAGATCCGCATCTATGTTTATTGGCATAAAAAATGCCTTGAAGAACTATAACATAACTAATAATTAAATAAAAGAAATACTTGCTAACTTTAGTTCTTTACTCTATATTATTAAAGCTGTTTTGGCCCTGTCGACAAGTGGCTTAAGTCTCAGCCCTCTCAAGGCTGCATTCACGGGTTCGAATCCCGTCAGGGTCACCAAGTAAAGTATCAAATAAGCTGTCACAACATGCAAGCTGATGACAGTTTTTTTCTTTATAAAGGCTTTTATATATCTATTAGTTTAGTGTTAGTCTCATTTCAGTACTTTGTTCAAAAGTTCATCATAATTATCAACGACATCATAAAAAACATTGTTCCCACTGATCGCTTCAAAATGCTTTTTTGCACATTCTATCTTTGAGTTTTCAATTTCACGCAATTGCAAAGAACTCATCGACCCTTTCGTTTCAGCCACAAAATATATGTGTTTAACTTGTCCTTCATAAAAAGCTATAGCCCAATCAGG
The DNA here is from genome assembly GCA_964427595.1 of uncultured Clostridiaceae bacterium. Taxonomy (GTDB): domain Bacteria; phylum Bacillota_I; class Bacilli_A; order RFN20; family CAG-288; genus Enterosoma. Next base: position 9,382 of record CAYRUQ010000026.1, read on the forward strand.
AGTATAACGGCCAATAGGAGTTGAAATATAGAAGCCCTTTGGCAACTTTACATATAAAGCAACTTTTGAATCATTGTCTAAATTAGACGCAAATTTACGTTCATTATCAGAATCATAAATTAAATAGTCATATAAGTGTTTATTTACCTTCATAGCATTACTATTTAACTTTCCTTTGATTTCTGGTTTTGCAAATATATCTGTACTATACAGTTCAGGCAACTTTTCATATTTGATGTGCTGAACAATAACAGTTGCTTTTTCGTCATTAATAAGATTAGATGCCCTAATAATAAACTCTTCGGGATTTTCTGAAAACTTTTTAAATGTTTCTGGCTTAATGCCATTTAAAATTTCTGCGATGTCTTGGCGTCTTAACCCAGTTGAATATACTAACTTTCCTAAAAGATCATATTTAACACTCGTTTTGACGTAAATTTCCTTCTCATTAAACTCGCCTTTAGTAAAAGCTGTTCCCTCAATCAACTTTTCTCGAGATTCAATTTTTTCTAAAGAACCACTTTGAATCCTAACACGAATTTTTGTCACTTCTAACTTATTATCCAAGGACTTAATTGATTTTTCTATAAGTTCATGTGTATCAAAACTTACAAAATAACTGGATTTTGGACTAATTTGTTCCCATAATTTTATAAATTCGTCCATTTGCAATTTATCGTTTTTAACATGCAATATAACATTATTTTCTCTAGAATTATTAGGCTTTAATCTATCCCAATTATATACACCATCTAAAATATCCTGAATAGAATTGCTATATTCAGAATATTTGTTAAAAGTGATTTTTTCTCTACTATTGTAATAGGTTTCTGTTAAGTTCCCATCATCATCTATGTATTTATTGGCTGAAAGAATAGCAACAATACAGCTAGCCATAACACTATTGATTGTTTTAGAATTGTTACCATCATTATCTACAATTTTTTGCCCATCAAAAAGACTTGCGTCTACTTTTTTAGGTCGACTTACAACAGAATCCGCCATTTCTTTCTGTAAGCCTTCGGCAAATCTTTCATAACTTTCGCTGGCTATGACCGTAAGCACATTTATATTATGTACTTCGTCGCCCAACATACTGGCATCCATACGTTCTCCAGTCTGATTTACGCAAAGGCGTAGACCACGCCCAACTTCCTGTCGCTTACGCACTTCACTACTGCTTTGCTTTAATGTACAAATTTGGAATACATTAGGGTTATCCCATCCTTCGCGAAGTGCCGAGTGTGAAAAGATAAAGCGTACTGGCGAATTCTGCGGATTACAATCGAGGAGCGTTTCCTTATCCCTCATGATAAGGTCATAAGCGTTTATATCGTCGGAAGTTTTCTCGTTTTTGTCGCTTACTTTGCTATCTGTCATTTTTCCCTTCTTATCAATAGAAAAATATCCTGCATGAGTTTCATGGGCAGAGATTTGGTTAAGATATTGCATATAAGCCTTATCATTAGATTTACGCTTCTCATCGTCCACAATCTTGTTGTACTCTTCTTCAAACATATCGGCATATATGCCGTTGTGAGGATTACCATCTTCGTCGTACCGCTTGTACTTTTCTACTTTGTCGATAAAGAACAAACTTAATACCTTTATTCCCTCATGAAGTAGCTGTTTCTCCCTTTCAATATGAGAAAGAATTGTTTCATGAATCTGAATGCGACGCAAATCATCTTCACTGACCTTGCCGATAACTTCTCCTACACAAATTTTAATGCCGTTCTCAAGTTCCACCGAGTTATCACGACCATCGATAAACTTTACAACAAAATGGTTTTTATATTCGTCTAAGTTTTCTGAGTGATTGTAGATACTAAAACCTATACTTGCCTCCATCGTTTTTTTGACGATATTGTTCTTGCGCTTACAGTCGAACTCTATGGTCGCAGTAGGATCTTTTTCCTTGGAGACATTTATGGCTTTCAAATAGACATACCCATCAGTTGCTATGGCACCCTTTTCTTCAATGCCCTTGACTTCTATCTTTTTAACCAACTTTTTGTTATATGCATCCATGGCATCTAAACGATAAACCATGTTGTAAATACTATCTGCCTTGTGCGTAGCAGAATAGCGTAAAGTAATCAGCGGGTTGAATTTTTTTAGTTGCTCTTTCGTCATCTTGCCTTCAACTGACTGAGGCTCATCAATAATAAGAATAGGGTTCGTCTCGGCAATAATATCAATGGGTCGGCGTGAATGAAACTCGTCTAACACCATAAAAATGCGTCGTGAGTCCTTGCCTTTAGCATTGAACGCCTGCGAATTTATAATCATTACATTAATAGAATTATCAGAGGCAAAGTGGTCAATATCCGTCAGTTGTGAAGAGTTATATATAAAAAATTTTATCTTCTTCTTGTATTCCTCGGCAAAATGATTCTGAGTTACTTGAAAAGACTTATACACACCTTCACGAATAGCAATACTCGGTACTACTACAATAAACTTGCTCCAACCATAGTGCTTGTTCAGTTCGTACATGGTCTTGATATATGTGTACGTCTTTCCAACACCAGTTTCCATTTCTATAGTGAGATTATATTTCCCGTATAACTGTGTAGAAGGTTTGAGCTGATTGGTGTGCTGTACCTTTTGTAGGTTTTCCAAAATTAATTTGTCTGTAAGTTCAAGCGGCTCGTTGCGCCAGCCCGTAAAGTCTTCGTCGTCAGTTATGGTCTGTTGATAATCTACACCTCTGTCCATGCGATAAGTCGACGTATGATAGGGTTGCCCTGTGAACACATCTACAACAGCTTTTGCCGCAGCCTCTTGGAAGTCTAGGTGCTTGAATTGAAATTTTAACATAACGCCCACCCTTATATAACCTTGATGCGCTTGGAAATATCGTCAGCGTCCTCAGGCATATAATGTTTGAATATCTCGAACACATTAATTTTGGATGGGCTGTCAGCAAAACCGCTGTCCCGAAAAACGACACGGTGCGGTTTACGCTTTGCAATTTCCCTTATAACACTTTCAGGCATATTTTGATCAAAGCAAGCAATCAGATCGCCATTGTTATAGGTATGTATGGTGCAGCCATCTATCTTTTCGGAAGTATATGGCATAGAAAGTGGCAACCCCCAATCAATGAGACAACCGAATAATAAATCAAGATCAGTTCGGTCCTCCTTGATATTAGAAACCATATCAAAAAGTTTGCCTTGTTCGTAGTCGTCAGCAACAAAATATACATCTTTCATATTACTATCGTCGAGTTTCAAAACACGGAAACCGACATCAAGATTTTGTACCTTTGAGCCATTTTCGGTTTTTATTTTTTCACCTACTCTGCGGATACGCTCTTTCCCTATTTCACAGATGTTTTTATAGCCTGCTTTATATGCTTCACTCTGCTCGTCACAACGTTCAGGGAGTTGCACCATAATAAATTTACGATTGCCTCCATCCTCGGCGTTTAGTTGCATAACAGCGTGGGCGGTGGTAGACGAACCACTAAAAAAATCGAGGATTATGGAATCTTTATTATTACTTACAGACTGCAATAATTTTTTAATTAATGAAGTAGGCTTTACATAATCAAATAATGTCGCCCCCATAAGTGAAGTTATTTCCTTGTTTGAATTATCATTTGAAAATTCATTTTCTGTAAAATCCAATGTTGTTATAGGTTTAGTCCTTTCTAAATATTGGATTTCATAGCTACCATTCGAATTTTTTTCGATAGTTGCATTTAAATAGGTTTTCGTATATATTCTTCCGGTTTTACTAATTTCTATCCAGCCATTTTCATATCCAAAATCAAAAAGTTTCTTTGACCATCTCCATACCCAATCATGCTTTCCATGTTCACCAGCATGCCTTCGATTATGACGTTCAATATTTCCGCCAGGAACATAAGTTACCCCACCAATCTCGATTGGATAGTCCATTGTTTTATTGTATTGTAGGGTATTATAATCTAAAGTTTGATTCAATTTATAGGGACCTCTTTCATTATAAAATTCATCCTTAAATTTAAATCCTTCATCTTGGTGCACTACACCGGCTATACTAACTTCATTGATATTTTTTGAATAAACCAAAACATAATCATGATTCTTTGCATAAGTATCGGTTGATTTACCGCCTTTTTTTGTTACACGTGGAAACTCTGAAAGAAAATTATCAGCACCAAAAATTTCATCACAAATTTTTTTAAGATTTGCTTGCTCGTTATCATCAATAGAAATAAATATAACTCCATCATCGGTAAGTAAATTCCTCGCAAGCATAAGTCGAGGATAAATCATACTACACCAGTTTGAATGAAATCTGCCGTTTGAATCAGTGTTCTTAAACAGACGATTTTTGTCCTTGTCGTACATACCCATCTGCTCGTTTTCTTCTTTTTGTGGGTGCGTAAAATTATCGTCATATATAAAATCGTTGCCCGTGTTATATGGCGGATCTATATATATAAATTTCACCCTGTTAAGGTAACTTTCTTGCAGCAGTTTGAGGACTTCGAGGTTATCGCCTTCGATATATAAATTTTCGGTGGTATCCTTATCTTTACTTTCTTCGGGACAAGGGCGTAATGTTTTGGTGGTAGGCTGGTTTGCTTTTACAATAGACTCTCTTTTTCCAGCCCATGTAAACTCATAGCGTTCATTCCTCCCCCCCCTTTCACAACTTCATTCGAGAGCATTTGCTGAAACATTTCTAAATTAAGTTTATATTTTGTTTGACCATTCTCTTTATATTCAGTTTTACAATTTGGAAATAGCTCAAAAATTTTTTTCAAATTTTCTAGTGCGTTATCTTTAGTTTTAAACTTCATTTTTTCTATTGTTTTCATTTCGTACTGCCCCCTATTATTTCCAAATAATCATTTTTGAGTTCTAAGATAGAGCATAGTCTAAACGATAAAAATAAAATAAACTATTTTTATCAAAGAACCCCTACGATCACAATTTTGTTAAATAAACGATAAGTGCCGATATTAAATTTAGAATGAAGAATAAGAATGGCATAAAGGATTCGTTTTTATTTTACTATTGTAAGCGTCAATAAATCAATGTCTTGAAAGAAAAGAAGAATCATTTGAATTTGA
>CAYRUQ010000027.1:0-13686 GCA_964427595.1 uncultured Clostridiaceae bacterium
AAGCGTTTTACAATTGAAATTATTTGTCCTTTTTCATATGTTATTGTCTGTATGCATAAATCAAAATCATTAAAGAAGCATTCATTCAAGACTAACGCTGTCTTCTCAGCTATTTATCAGATAGTCAAGATCATCGTTCCATTCATAACTTCTCCTTATGTATCTCGTATCTTGGGAAGCAGTAATATCGGTGCTTATTCATATGCTTACTCAATCGTTTACTTCTTTACCATCTTCGCTGCCTTCGGTTTCACTGACTATGGAAATCTAGCGATTTCTCAAGTCAGAGAAGACCCTATTCAAAGAAGTAATAAGTTTTATGAAATCATGATTGCTAAAGCGATACTGACTCTTCTTTCAGTCGCTGTTTATTTACCTCTTGTCTTCTCTTTATCTGATTTAGCATCATCACATCTCCTTTATTTAACTTTAGGAATCTATTTATTAGGTACTCTCTTTGATGCTTCTTTCATGCTGATGGGAGAAGAAGAGTATGTATCTATCGCTATTAAAGACATCATCGTCAAAGTGGTTTCTACTATCTTGATCTTTGTTTTAGTTAGAGATAACTCATATACTTCATTGATTTTATATACATCTATCCTAGCTGGAAGCACGCTTCTTTCTTCCTTACTTATCATTCATCCTTGTAGGAAGCATCTAGTTAAAATAAACAGAAAAGACCTTGATATCATGTCAGCATTTAAACAAGGTCTCATTTTCTTTATACCGACATTAGTCTCTTCTGTTTATATGAATTTAAATAAGACTTTCATCGGTTTATTTGGTGGTGGAGATACTGAAAACGCCAACTATGAACAAGCGACAAAAACGATAACTTTTATCACAACCGCTCTAGGTGCATTAAATTCAGTTGTCACTTCTAGAATCGCTAATATCTATAAGAAAGAAGGGATGAAAGGCATCAAAAATAAGATTTATGAAGTCATTCATCTCATCTTTGTTTTAGCTTTGCCTTGCTTTGCGGGAATCATTTTGATAGCTCCTTATTTCGTCCCTGTTTTTTATGGTTCTGGATATGAAGGTGCTATTGAGATCATTTATGTGCTTTCTTTAAATGTGCTGACTATTCCACTAGCCTGGTTACTATTGGCTTCTTATTTCATACCTACTAATAAGAGAGGACGTGCTAATTGGATCAACTTGATATCAGCTATAGTTGATTTGATTTTATGTCTTATCTTGATACCGACTATCAAAGGCGTAGGAGCTGGTATCGCTTATATGGCAGCTGAAATAATACAGGTTGTATTATTCATTTTCGTATCAAGAAAAGATTTAGATTGGTATAAGATCTTCACTTCTTACTTTAGTAAAGCGTTCCTTTCTACTTTCTTCATGACAGTTGCTATCGTTGTTTTTATCAAACTAGTCACTCTTTCTAACGTTTGGATGTTAGTCTTGAGTGTTTTAATCGGTGTAGTCGTTTATGGCGTTTCAATCCTTCTTTTAAGAGAAGAGTTAGTTCTTAAGTATTCAAAACTCTTCCTTCACAAAGTCGGACATGTTTTAAGGAGGAAGAAACAGTGAGAGCTTTGATTTTAACTATCACTGATACCAACTTTGGAAACAGACTTCAAAACCTCGCTGTTCAAGAGTATTTAAAAAGAAGAGGATTTGATGAAGTAAAAACTCTTTCCAAGCTTCAGTTTGATTTTAAAAATAAACAGCTTCCTTCTTTGTTCTCTTATCTTTCTCATCCTTCAAGAGTTTTATTTCGTCATAAGACAGAAGTTAATACTTCTTCTTTTGAAGAGTTTGATCAGAACATCGATTTCTTTAAGTACAATTATGATTCTCATTCTGACTTATCTTTCTTAAATGATTTATTTGATGTCTTTATAACAGGTTCAGATCAAGTCTTTAATCCTGATTATTTTGGTGATGATCCTAAGAATCTGATGCTTTCTTTTGTAAAAGAAGAGAATGCGAAGGTTTGTTTTTCACCTTCTATCGCTATCAAGGGTGTCTCTTCTACTTACAAAAAGAATTTAAAGAGATATTTATCTAGTTTTGACGCTCTTTCTTGTAGAGAGAAAGAAGGAAGTTTATTGATTGAGAAGATGACAGATAGAAAGTGTGAGGTTCTTATTGATCCTACACTTCTCTTTGATTCTTCTTTCTATCAGAAGTATGAGAAAAGACCTTCTGAATTTATAGATAGTCCTTATCTCTTCCTTTACTCTTTAGGAAGAAGAGATTTAAGAAAGATAAATAGCATTTATAAATACGCAAAAAAGAAAGGTTTAGCTGTTATTGAACCTTCTAATTATGGACCTGGTGAGTTTTTATATGCTATCTCTCATGCAAATGAAGTCATCACCAATTCTTTCCATGGTTGTGTCTTTTCTTTCATTTATCATAAGCCTCTTTCAATCTATAAGAGAGATGATAAAAGCGAGGCTTCTATGTTCTCTCGTATAGAGACTCTCTTTGATAATCTTTCTCTTGATTATCATGACTTTTTCTTTGAAGAGAAAAGAAAGCTTTTTGATTCTGAAGAGTTCTTCAAACAGTGCGATAAGAAGATTGAAGAAACTAGAGAGAAAGTAGATTCTTATTTCTCTTCGTTCTTAGCTTCTTATCAAGAAAGAAGAAAGACTCTTTCTATAAAGAAAGAAAGAGAAAGAAGACTTTCTCTTTCTTCTTCAGCTTGCTCAGGTTGCTATGCCTGTTATTCATCTTGCTCTAAGAAAGCTATCTCTATGGACTGGAAGAAAGATGGATTTTTATATCCTTTTATCGACGATAAACTTTGTATTGATTGTGGAATCTGCTCTCAAGTCTGCCCTCTTCATAATGTTTCTATTAAAGAAAGTGAGAGACAAGATGGTTATTTAGCTTATTCAAATGATAAAGATGTCTTATCTCACTCTTCTTCAGGCGGTGTCTTTTTTGAATTAGCTAGTAGCTTTATCAAACAAGGCGGTTATGTCTGTGGCTGTGTCTTTAATAAAGAAAAAATGATAGCGGAGCACATCATCTCTAATGATATTGAAGTCATCAAAAAGATGTGTGGCTCTAAATATATAGAAAGTGAAATCAATGACTCTTATCTAAAGATAAAAAATCTTTTTGATGAAGGAAAGAAGGTGTTATTCACCGGTCTTCCTTGCCAGTGTGTCGCTTTAAAGAGAGTTCTTAAAAGAGAGTATGAAAACCTGTTTATAGTTGATTTGATCTGTCATGGTGTCGGTTCTAAAAAAGAGATTGAAAGATTATATAACGACAAGAATGTTGATATACAATTCAGACATAAAGAGAAGAATTGGAATGATAGTTCTTCTTTGAAGATAAATGGCAAATTAAAGAACAACTCTGAATTTATGCTTCTGTATGTCTCTAATAAAATAATCAGAGATAGCTGTAGGTGTTGTAACTTCAAAGGAAGAAACAGAGAGAGCGATATCACAATCGGTGATTTCTGGGGTATTGAGAATGTCTTATCTAAGCCACTAGGTGACGGAAAGTCACTTGTTATACTTAACACATCCAAAGGAGAAAGCTTATTTAATGAGAGTAATCTCAATAGAAGTAAGCTTACTTCGATAGAACTACAAGAAGCCTTCAAAGCTAATCCTATGTATGAGACTTCGGTATCTGCCATCAACATCTATGACTATGATGAAGACTTCATCAAAACCTATAGAAGAAGATTCTTATTCAGAAAGAAGATAAAGAGATTATTGAAAGGACATAACTGATTTAGTATGGATATTAAAATCGCCTTTGTTAGCCACAAGAAAGTAAAAGTACCACAAGATCCTATCTATGTGCCTATAGAAGCTGGCGCTGCTTTAAGAGAGGAACATTTTTTTGAGACTCGAGATGATACTAAAAATAACATCTCTTTAAAGAATCCATACTATTGTGAACTGACCGCACTTTACTGGGCTTATAAGAATCTCAAGTGTGATATCTTAGGTCTTGTTCATTATAGACGTCTTTTCATGAAGTCTTCTTTTTGTTTTAGAAAGACTTATGACAACCTTATAGATCAAAAGAGGATAGAACGTTTATTAAATAAAAACACGATCATCCTTCCTAAGAAGAGACATTATTTGATAGAGACTAACTATTCTCACTATATCCACGCTCACAAGAAAGAACCTCTTGATAAGATGATAGAGATCATCAAGACTTATTATCCTGAATATACAGAATCTCTTGAAAAACACTTGAAGAAGAGAACCGGTCATTATTTCAACATGTTCATCGCTAAAAAGAGAGTCATCACTCCTTTATTAGACTGGATGTTTGATATCTTACACAGAGTTGAAAAAGAGATTGATATCTCTTCTTATAAAAATGGTGAAGAGAGAGTTTTCGGTTATCTTTCTGAACTTCTTTTTGATGTTTATTGCGAGAAGAATGATTTTGAAATCAGAGAACAGAAGTATCTGTTCTTTGAAAGACAAAATTGGTTTAAGAAGATCTTTAATTTCCTGAAGAGAAAGGTTTCTCATCGATGAATGCTACCGATTTAATTTTTGAAAGAAAGAGAATACAAGCATCCGATATCTTAGCTTGGTTTACTCTCATCATCGCTGGTGCTTTTAAGTTTGTAGAACCATGGTTTTCTTTTGTTGATAACAGAAACACTTATTTCATGATGGTTCTGTTAGTGTTAACTGGTCTTACTGTTTTATTTAAGATCAAGTCTGATAGAGCCTTTACTAACAGAGTCATTTTATTAGTTATATCTGTATGTACTCTGATCATCGGTGATATGGGTATCGCTTATTCAGTTTGTGTAGCTATCATCATCTCTTATTTACCATTTAAAAGAGCGATGTCTTTATTCTTAATAGTTGGTCTAGTTCTTCTTTTGTTTAATATCTTCTGTCATTTTGTCTTTGATTTTAAAGTTGAGGCTAACACCATAAGCAGTACCGGCGTACTTCGCCACTCGCTCGGTTTTGATTATCCCAATACTGGGCCGATATTGTTTTTGTTATTGGTCTCCGGTTTTGTTTTAGTTATCAATAAACATAAGATTTTATGGTATACCCTTTTAACCATACTTACTTTGCTTTTATATTGTTGGACAATCTCTCGTACATTCCTAATTTCAATGATTCTTCTTCTAGCTGCTTTTATACCTGTAGCGCTGCTAGCAAGAACAAAGAAACTTTATCTTCTTATACCAACATTATTTATAGTATTCACGATATTCTCTTTTATGTTAGGAACAATATTTGATAATGCTTTCTTTAATAGATTATTAAGCGGAAGACCATATTATTTCATGCTTTATATCAAAAACAACTCTATTGCTTATATCTCAGGTCGCTTCTATACTTTTGATAGCACTTGGTATTTGGACAACTTGTTCTTATATCTGCTTTATAGAGTAGGACTTCCTGTATATATTCTTTCTTTTGGAGGTATTTATTACCTCTTCTACAAGGCAAAAAGAATTTATTCAACTAGTTTCTTCACTAAGTTATGTTTAAGTTTCACTCTTTTAATGATTGCATCAATCAGTGAGAACTTCCTCGCTCTTGATTTCAATCCTGCTTATATCGTGTTGATGCTGGCGTTCATTCAATCTAAAAACAATAAGACTATTTATAAATTTATCGATGTTTTACCTACTGAAAAGAAAGAAAAACTTAAAGAGCTTGTCTTTGGTTGATGGTATTTCTTTCAAATTAAGGAAGTAAGGTCTTGTTATATTTTTTGGTGAAATATCTCATCACCAAATAAGAAAGGTAAGCTGAGATTTTTAATAATAATCGTAATATCTTTCTGTTTTTAGTTAATAATCGACTATTTTCTTTGTTTATTTTATAGTTTAGGAATTTCTTTCTATCTATCTTAAATTCTTTATAGTCATTTCTGATGACATCTCTTTTAATCAATAAGAAGTAATAAGTATAAGTGAATAGTTCAAAATTAACTTCTTCTTCAGTTAAACCGATAGAAGCGATATCTTCTTTATAAAGTTTTAAGAAGAGTTCTTTATCAGTTTCATCTTTGATGGGTGTGTTTAATGCTGATGAAGCATGTCCTATGTAGTGATACAAAGGCTCATTTATATAAGAAAGAGAATTGATGTACTTAAATAATCTCATTAAAAACAAATGGTCTTCACCGATTCTGATTTCTTCTGGGAAACGAACATCTTCTTTGATACAACTTCTTCTTATTAACTTTCCCCAGACAGCAGTAGCTAAATCGTTGCCTCTATTAGGAAGAATAAAAGAAACTAATACTTTTTTAACTATCTCATCGTGATCAAAGTAGTATTCATCAAGATCATAGTAGATTTCTTCTTTTTCAGTTTTAGTCACATGAAGAAAACCGGAGATTGAGATATCAGAATCATGAGAAAGGATTGAGTTTAAAAGCTTTTCGAAATAATCAGGGGATATCTCATCATCAGCGTCGATAAAGGCGATATAATCACCTTTACACTGCTCTATTCCGTAGTTTCTAGCTATGCTGACTCCTTTTCCACCACAGGTTAAAAGTTTGAATCTAGGATCTGTATTTGAGTCAAAGAAACTTTCTGGTCGATCGGTTGAACCATTGTTTATAAATAATGCTTCAAAATCAGTGAAAGTTTGTTCTTCTAATTGTTTGAAGAGATTTTTTAAATATCTAGTTGCGTTATGTATCGGTATGATCGCTGAAACTTTCATGTCACCATTATAACCCTCTGAAGGCTGACAAGCTTAACAAAGAGTAGATAAAGATTCTTACTTACCTATTAATAAGTAAAAGTAGAATATAATGTCTTTCCGGAGAATAGGTATTCAATATATGACTGTATCAGTACTGGTTGCTGTTTATAACAGAGAGAACACATTAAGAAAAGCGGTTGAATCTATAGCTTGTCAACTCAACTCAGAAGATGAGATTCTCATCTCTGATGATGAATCAACAGATTCAACTCTTGAGATTGCAAAACAGCTTGCAAGCAAGTATCCGATTATCAAGATTCTTCATCACAAGAGAAATGGAATTGATGAGCACATGCGTTTTCTTATCAATCAAGCTAGTAAAGATATCATCATCATCGCTGACTCTGATGATGAATCTTTACCTTTGAGAGTCGAGACAATCAAAGAAGCCTATAGAAAAAATGAGAAGATAAATTGTGTTTATCACAATGCCAAAGTGATTGATGAAGACGGAAATATCACTTCCGACAACTTCTTCAAATCATTTAGACAACAAAACAAACTTCTTCATATGTTTATTAAGTCTACATTCTTTGGTGCTTGTATGTCGTTTAAGACTTCTTTTGGCAAGGAGGTAGTAGAGATATCAACTGGTGTTGATTTGGCTTGGGACAAATGTATCGGTTTTGCTGCTAAAAGAAACAAATGTATATTGTTTTTAAATGATGATATCCTTCTTCACTATCGCAGATGGAAAGATAATATCTCCGTTTCCAAAAGACCTTTCTTTGAAAAAGTCAAAGAGAAATTGGTGTCTTGGAAGTGTTATCGACATGCTAAAATTAAGTCAAGATGAAGAGATATTTGATCACTGGTGGCGCCGGCTTCATAGGTAGTAATTTCCTCAAAATGATGATCCATCGACATCCAGAGGATGTCTTTGTTTGCTATGATGCTTTGACTTATGCTGGTGATATCAGCAATTTAAGTGAATGTTTCAAAAATGCTAATTTTAACTTTATCAAAGGAGATATAAGAGATAGAGATAAAGTTTTTACTTTATTTTCAGAAAATAAATTTGATATCGTCGTCAATTTTGCGGCTGAGACTCATGTTGACACTTCCCTTGTCAATCCTTCTTTGTTTTTTGATACCAATGTCATAGGACTAGTCAATTTACTAGATGCTTCTGTTAAAAATAAGGTCTCTTTATTTCATCAAGTGTCAACGGATGAAGTTTACGGGGACGTTCCTATTGATTATGAAGGTGAGTATTTTGATGAAGAGCATGTTTTACTTCCTTCTAGTCCTTATAGTTCATCAAAAGCAGCTGGTGATCTAATTTCTCTTTCTTATTTTAGAACTTATGGGTTAAATATCACCATCTCTCGTTGCTCTAATAATTTCGGGCCTAATCAAAACGAAGAGAAACTTATTCCACATATCATCAAGAAAGCTTTGAACGATGAGAGAATCCCTATTTATGGAGACGGAAGAAACATCAGAGACTGGTTATATGTCTTAGATCATTGTTTAGCTATAGAAACTATACTTGAGAAAGGAAAAGCGGGTGATATATATAACATCTCCGCTTCTAATGAATGGTCTAACATTGATTTAGTAAGATACATCTTAAAAAGACTAGATAAAGATGAATCAATTATTGAGTTTGTGAAAGATAGACCTGGACATGATAGAAGATATGTGCTTTCTTCAGAGAAGATAAAAAAAGAGCTCGGTTTTAAACCAATCAGCGACTTCAAATCTGAGTTAGATAAAACGATCGATTGGTATAAAGACGAATTCTCTTCTTTCTCAGCTGTTAGAGATGAGTGAGATGCGGATGCTTTCAGTTTGATTCTGAAGTTTTTGAATGACATCGTAATCGGCTAATAGTTGTTTATATGAGTTTTTGAATTGCCTGCTATTTTCAAAGTCTTCTTCATAGATGAAAGAGAGAACACATCTATGACAATAGTAGTTTCTCTTCTCAGTTAAGGCTTTAAGAAGGAGGAGATCACTAGAAGAGAAGAGTTCTGGGTTCTTCTCTTTGATGTTGAGAATGACTGTTCCTAATGTCATCTTGTTGATCTCTTCTTTTTTAAGACTTTGATCAGTGAGTCTTAAGATAGTTTTTAAGTCGTGTTCAATCAGTTGGAACATGCTGACTAACTGACCTAGTTTTGTCTCGTAATCCATAAAGCTGTTCATGCTCTCAATTATAGGCTTTTGTTTTAACTTGAGAAGAGAAAACACTTTCAAGTTGAGATAGATTGAAGAGCATATCACTTTTATTTCTTTTTAGAAAATGCTTATATATACTGCATATTCAAGCGACTTTACACTTGAGAAACTTGATAAAAAATCTCAAAAAAACTTTTGAGAAAAATGCGCATTTTATGCGTAAAATACGCAAAATTAGCGTTTAAAATATTAAATAGTTTATTTCTTGAAAAGACAGATATCTTTAATTATGATTATAAGGTAGTCGCAAATGTGAATATGGAGGAACCGATGAATCTTTCTAATGACATTCTGCATTTAGCTGATAATGAGGAAAACGAGAAGAGTTATCAGATGAATTTTTCTGAAAACGACAACTCGAATGACAATCAGCCAAACAATAAAAACAAAAACTCTGGAAACACAAATAATCGTGGATATCTTTCGGTGGTGATTTTAGCTCTCGCCTTCATCGTCATCATCGTTTTGATGCTTTACTTTTTTGTGTTTAGATCTTCAACCACAACTCTTTATTACTACAACGATGATGTCGTTTATAGAATCGATACCGATCATGATGGCGATCCTGAGATGACACAAACAGGAACACCTGACTTCTCAACTGTCACTGGCGATAACACTTACTCAATCTATGATGCAGATACTAATCCTGACGGTATCATCATGAGCGATTACTTGGGTGAGTTAGCCTACTTCATGCTCACTCCTGAGACTAGTAATATCACTGTCACTGGTATCCTCAGTAATACTGATAGCAGACTCATTTATCTAACAGGCACTTTTATCTACACCTCTTCTACTGGAACAACTGTTTCATATGCCTATCAAGCTCAGATTGATTACGACATTTATCAAGCTTATGTGATACCTCTTATTAATAATGTCACTATCCCAAATAGTGATGGAACAGTTTCTCTTTATTACACTGGTTATCAATATGGAATCGAAAGTAGTTCAAGTCTATCTAGTTGGTTATTCCCGTTAATATTAGCGATACTCGTCATCGCATTGATTTTCTTCTTCTTCAACAGGATGAGTAAATCAATCGGTAGCGGTTCTGGTTCGATGGCTGGCTTTGCTGGCAATGTCGCCAGAAAAGAGACCACTTCGAAAGTTAGATTCGCTGATGTAGCCGGCTGTGATGAAGCTAAAGCTGAACTGGTCGAGATGGTCGATTACTTCCACTCGACTGATAAATACACTAGATTAGGTGCTAAGTTGCCGCATGGTGTCCTTCTTGTCGGCCCGCCTGGTACTGGTAAGACTCTTCTTGCTAAAGCGGTCGCTGGCGAAGCCTCCGTTCCTTTCTTCTCCATCTCTGGTTCTGACTTCGTTGAGATGTATGTCGGCGTCGGTGCTTCTCGTGTCCGTTCTTTATTCAAGACTGCTAAAGCTAGTGCACCCTGTCTCATCTTCATCGATGAAATCGACGCTGTCGGTCGTCAAAGAGGTGCTGGTTTAGGTGGCGGAAACGATGAGAGAGAGCAGACTTTAAACCAACTCTTAGTTGAGATGGACGGTTTCTCTGATAACAATGGCATCATCGTCATGGCTGCTACTAACAGATCTGACGTCCTTGATCCTGCCTTAACTAGACCTGGTCGTTTTGATAGAACGATCACTGTCGATCTTCCTGACAAACAAGGAAGAGCAGCAATTCTTAGAGTTCACTCTAGAAACAAGAAACTCGATCCGGCAATCGACTTTGATGTCATCGCTTCTCGCACTGTCGGGTTCTCCGGTGCTGATTTAGCCAACATCATGAATGATGCTGCTATCTTAGCAGTCAGAGCTAATAGAACTGCTATCACTACCGCAGATATCGACGAAGCTATCGATAGAGCTATCTCTGGCCCGGCTAAGAAATCACATCTCGAATCCGAAGAGAAGAAACAAGTCGCTTATCATGAGGCTGGTCATGCTGTCATCGGTATCTTCCTTCCTTATTCTGATAAAGTTCAAAAGATCACGATCATCCCTAGAGGAAGAACTGGCGGTCATGTTTTGATGACACCTGAGAAGGATAGATTCTTATTAACAAAGAATCAGATGTTAGCGAGAATCACCGGTTATTTAGGTGGTAGAACCTCAGAGGAGATCTTCTTCGGAGATGTCTCAACTGGGGCTAGTAACGATATTGAAGTAGCTACCAACTTAGCTAGAGCGATGGTCACTCAATATGGTATGTCTGATTTAGGACCGGTCATGTATGAGAAACCGGGTGGTTCAGTCTTCTTAGGTAGAGATTACACTTCCACCCAAGCTAACTACTCCACCCAGACCGCTCTTGAAATCGATAAAGCTGTCCGTTCTATCATCGATGAATGTCACGAGAAAGCCAATGCCTTACTGACTGAACATGAAGATGATGTTAAACTCATCGCAGAAACATTGATTGAACATGAGACGATCACCGCTGATCAGATCGATTACTTGCTGAAAAACCGTGAATTACCTCCGGTTGATGAACACAAGATGACTGCTGTTAATGGAACTGATATCAAGAATCCTAATAACATCGTCTTATATCCAGGATATGATGAGTTCTATATCGCAGTTGATAAACTATTAACTAGCAATCCCTCAAGGCTCGTCATCGTCTTCTCCACCAACGCTCATAAGATTGATGATGATGAGTTTAAGAAAGCTTGTATCAGAGGTGCTCAAGATCCTTCTAGAATCGCTATCTTATTAATAGATAGAGCACAAACTTCCCATATCAATATCACTATTGAGTCCTTTGCTGAACATTTAGAGACTTATGCAGGAACACCTGTCCTCTTGATTAAAACTGATGAAAGCTCAGTTTTAAGACTCAAGAATATGAATCAACCTGCTAAGACTCAAGAAAGACCGGGTGTCGTCAAAGAGATCTTACCTTCTGATAGAGAGAAACAACCTGAAGAAACAGAAGAGAATAATACTGAGACACCTCTCTTAACAGAGACGGATGAGACTTCAACAGATGAAGACTCAGATGAAGATGATCAAGGAAATAAGGAGATTTAATATATGGCTACTAAACAATTCACTAAACACGCTATGCGTGAATTCAACAAGAATCCCAACGTCTTGAAATGCACTCCCTCTAAGATCGTCTTCACCGATGAATTTGTCGATAAAGTAATGGATGCTGTTAAAGCCGGTGAAGATCCTTATCAGGTCTTCACCGACAACGGCTTATCTTTGAGGATTTTAGGAAGAACGAGAGTCGCTGGCGCTATCGGCTTATGGAAGTCTAAGTATGGACTTGAAGGCCTTCCTAGAAGAAAAGCTAAACCGGTCGAGAAGAAAGCTAAAGAGACCAATGCTGAAAGACGTGCTCGTGAAGAAGAGGCTGCTATCGCTTATTGCGATGAGTTGATCGCTGATCCTGCTAAGCTTGATCTTCCTGCTGATGCCGATATCGACACGATCAGATTTGGAGCTATCAAGAAGACTTATGAGTCTGAACACAAGGTCATCGTCAAGAATCTTTGCGCCCACTACGGATATGTTTACCAGGATTATTACACTTACTGGAACAAACAGAATCCTCGTGAGGAAACATTCGTTAACATTCTCAACCCTCATCGTAAGAATAAGTAACATTTATAAATAAATATATACATGAAGATCGTCTCTTTCTCCTCTTTAGAACTGAGAAGTGCAATCGACAAAGGAGAGATCGTCTCTTTTCCAACTGAGACTGTCTATGGATTAGGTATCAGATGGGATGACCCGGATGCCTTCTTAAGACTAGCATCGGTCAAAAAAAGAGCAGTTAACAAACCGGTCTCCTTGATGTGTTCTTCCTCTTTTCCACTTGATGAATACTTCTATATAAATGAGAAGGAAAGAAGGGTGATCGACACCTTTCTTCCAGGGCCTCTGACTATTCTTTTGAAAGTCAAGAAGAACGTTCCTTTTCAAGTTCATTTGGGGACAGAAGTGGCTGGTTTAAGAATTCCGCAAGAAGATAATCTCTTATCTTTTTTATCATCTCTACCTTATCCTCTTCAGGTCACTAGCGCTAATCTAGCTAGTGAAGAATCTTTGACTGATTTTGAAGACGTCAAGAAAACTTTTGAGAATGAAGAACTGGTCACTTGTCTAGTTAAAGGAGAGTGCAAGTATAAACTGGCTACTACTATCGTCTCTTTAGCTGACGATAAAATCTCTTTAATAAGACAGGGAAACCTGAGTTTTGAAGAAGTCAAAAAAGTATATGAGGGTGAGATATGAAAATCGCATTAGGTGCTGATCATGGTGGCTTTGCCGCTAAAGAAGAACTGAAGAAACACTTAGAAGAGAAGGGTATCGAAGTTATCGACTGCGGTACTTTCTCTTCTGATTCATGTGATTATCCTTATTTTGCTTTGGAAGCCGCTAGCAAAGTGGCTTCTAAGGAAGCTGATAAAGGTGTTTTGATTTGCAATTCTGGTGAAGGCGTCTGTATGTGTGCCAATAAAGTCAAAGGCATTAGATGTGGTATCGGTTATAACGATGAGGTCGCTCATCTCATCGTCGAGCATAACCACGCTGATATGATCGCCTTTGGTGCTCTGTTCACTTCCACAGCCGATATCATCAAGAGAGTCGATATCTTTTTATCTTCCTCTCCTTTAGGAGATAACCATCAAAGACGTGTTTCTTTGATCGAAAAATTCGAAGAAAAAGGCTCTCTGAAAAAAGACTAAAAAAAACAAAAAATTTTTGTTGACTTGAGAATTGCTAAGGTGATACACTTCTAGTTGTGCTTTCTGAGGAAAGCCTGATTAGACGCTCTTTGAAAACTGAACGGGAAACAGCT
>CAYRUQ010000028.1:0-12747 GCA_964427595.1 uncultured Clostridiaceae bacterium
GAGACCGTAACTAGCCTATGGATTTAAGTCCTAGGTTTTGTTACAGCCCCTTTTTGTTTACTTGATCAATGCTTTATGAAACGAAGCAAGAAATCTTTGAGACCAATGATGATGATTCCATTATTATCTCTAAACTCATCAATCGGTTTATTGACAACCAAAATCTTCAGAATGTTATCGTTTAAAGCGATATAAGGCTTAATCTCTCTTTCTTTAGTCTTGATATCGGAAATATCATTGCAAGCTTGAATGTAATATTTTTTACTTCCTTTTTCAGCAAAGAAATCGATCTCCATAGTCTTTCTTATCGTCTTTCCTAGTTCATTTTTCTCAAACTTATCATAGATTCCAACACTGACATTAAACGAGTTATATATAAGTTCGTTATAGATGACGTTTTCTAACAATTGACCTTCATCTTCAAAGATGAAATCACACCTAGCATTTCTTAAACCATTATCGATATAGTAATACTTCTTTAATGAACCGATCGTCTTCTTTCCTTTGATGTCATAACGAGGGGCTTCTTGTAATAAAAAAGAATCTTTAAAGGCGTTGATATAATCATTGACAGTCTCATCATCGATTTTATTTTTTGTTTTCTTTTTAAAAAGTTCAGAAAGTGTTGTTGTATTTAAAAATTGACCAACACAAGTGGCTAGAAGAATGGAGAGTTCTTCAAGAGCTTCTGTCTTTTTAAAATGATATCTCTCGATTATGTCTTTCAGATAGGTGGTTTCAAAAAGTTCCTTTAAATAGGTTCGTTTCTCATTTTGTCTCTTAGTGACTGCCAGAGGCATACCTCCATAAATTAAATAATCGCTGATACTTTTAGAAGAATCTTCTTTAACATAGCCATAATATTCTTCAAAAGATAAAGGTCGAACATTGATCATTGTTCCCTTATCTCTAAATTCAGTCTGCACATCACTAGAGAGCATCTTGGAATTACTACCGGTTATATAAAGGTCGATATTAGATTGTCTCGATAACTCTAAAACGGTATGAACAAAGGTAATAGCTGATTGATCACCTGATTTAGCTGGAATGTGTTTACCATCTGTAAAAATAGGATTGATGATAGGAAGGACATTTTGAATCTCATCGATAATCACATAGCAATGCTCTTTGCTTTGAGTTAACTTTAAAACATGATCAAGGAGATATAGTGGATCACAATATCTATAATTCTTGGCTGAATCCATCTCTAATATGATGATGTCTTCTTTTTTAACTCCAGTCGAAATGAGATATTCAACATAAATCTTTTCTAAGAGAAATGACTTCCCACATCTACGAATACCAGTGATAATCTTAGGGAATCCGTTATCTCTACTCTGTATCAGTTTCTCTAAATAATAGGGTCTCTGAATCATATACTCTCCTCGCTAAAATTGTGTAAAAACACACTTTTTGCGATTCCAGTATAACATATTTTAAGAAAGATAAATCGTAATTTTTGTGTATACACACACTTTTTGCGATTTACGTGTCGAGTGATTACTACCGCTAAGAAAGTATATAAATTTAGCTTTTAGGGAATGCGCTTTTCATAACTTCGATTATCTCTGTATAACGCATGACATACTCATTAGGTATTCGAATGAGTTTGATTCCTTTGTTATTGCAGATTTGAAGTTTCTTATCATCAGCTTTGATTCTCTTTTCATCAAAGATATGTTCTCCACCATCAATCTCAAAGACGATTTTAGGTTTAGGAGCAAAAAGGAAAACCTTCTCATATAAAACAGCATCAAATTCCTGCCTAGAAGAAGATAAAACAGGATCATCTTTAAATAACTCAGAAACTAAGACATTTCGTTTGATGACAAACTTTCGATGAACTGAACAAAACTGACTCATCGTCTTATAAAATTCATCTTCAGCCTTAGAGCCATTTGAAAGACCAATCTCAACTTTCTTAGCAGGTGGAACATCGACTTTAGTGCCGTTGTTTTTTACATAATTCACTAAGTAATATAAGTCGTCCGTCTTATCAGATAGAGCATTGATAATATCTGAATCACCTGCGATGATAAGTTTATCTTTAGCTCTAGTCACACCGACATTGATAAGCTCTCTATTATTCTTTAACCATTCATAAGTCCTTTGTGCAGTTTTATAACTGAGTCCTAAAGAGAAAACGATATTTGCCTTTTCACTACCTTGAAGCGAGTGAATAGTTCCACATTTAATCCTAGAGGTATCAACGCCTTTTTCTTGAAGCATCTGATTTATTAGAGAGGATTGATTGACAAAAGGAGTCACTATCATCAAATCATCATCTTGATGTTTTTTCGCATATTCAACTACCGCATCAGCTTCTTCATAAGCGCTATTTCTAGCCTCTACATTAGTGTTCTTGCAGTCTAAAAATACTAATGAACCTTCCTTGTTAGAGAACTCCGTTTTCAACATTGATTCATAGTATCTCTTATTGGAATAATCAATGATTTTCCTTCCACATCGATAGTGATATCTAAGCATCAATCTAGGTGAGACACAATCATTAGCAGTCATCACATCAAAAATTGAATTTTGGATGTAATTATAAGTAGTAGAAACATCAAAAGTGTTTCGATATTCTTGCTCAGCCGCATGGCTAAGAAGAATGATCGGTCTCAACTGATTAGGGTCGCCAACTAATAATAATCTCTCGCCTCTAGCGATAGGAAGAAGCGAAGGTCCTATCGAACACTGACTGCTTTCATCCATGATGGTAAGGTTGAACATAGGCTTTCCGCTTCCTAAATTGCTACATGAGATGTTAGTAGTTAATATGATAGGAAAAACCTTTAGTAATAATTGCAGTTTCTTATTATCAGAAATGTATGATCTAAACTCTTTACATTGTGTTTCCAAATCATTTTTAAAGAAAATTGATATCAGTTCACGATACTCTTTAGTAAGTAATAGACGCAGATGTTTATCACAAAGCTGTTTTAGATATCTTTGCATCACCACAGATTCTGAAATTGGAGTGACAAGTTCTTTAACTTCCTTATCTGTTAAAGGCTCAGTTTCAGAACTTATTTCATCTAACATTGTGATGCAATGGTTTATTTTCTTTAAACTCTTTTTAAGTTTGATATCATCTCTATTGAAAACTTCTCTAGCAGTATTGACCTTTTCTTCAAGCTTTCTTTTTTGCTCCTCTGATTTGAGTCTTTTTGATAATTCTTGGTTTATTGAGAAGACTTCTTCTTCGCTGATTGTTTCACTAGGAGTTGAGTTTGATTGAGATGATAGTTCTTTGTAGATTTGCTTAATCTTAAGAATTGCTTTCTTATCTTCCTCAAAATTGCCTAAGCGCAAGAAAGGGAGTCCTAGTTTCTGATCATCAATTCTGAAAAAGAGTTTATCTGCGATTCCATTGATTGGAATGTTATTACTAGATGAGACAAGAACTGTAGTGTTAGATAAAAAAGCTGAGAAGATGATGTTGACGATAGTAGAAGTCTTACCTGTGCCTGGTGGGCCTTGTACATATGTGACTGGGTTAATTAATGCAGCTCTAGTGACTCGTGCTTGATCGATATTCAAAGAACCATTGACAAAGCATAAAGGAGGTTCTTTTTTGATGATGTTATTATTAAATTCATTTAAAGATAAAGAACCCAAGAATGCTTTCATCGGTGGTTTTAGACGACCATTTAAATAATCTTCTAAAATCACAATGAGCTGTCTATTTACCTTAGCGGTGATATCGAACTGTTGAACAAAGATATTAGGTCTAGTTGAGATGTTATCTCCCCGTTTCTTGTTGGCATTAAGAATCTCACAGGCCTGATTACTATCTTTTTTAACTAAAGCTTCAAACTCCCTTAAATCCATATCGACATAATCTTGAAGAGATATATGAGTCCCTTCATTAGTGAAGAAAGGATTTAAGACCAAACTATCACAGATAGAAAGCTTTCCGCTTTTAAGAGAGTATCTCAAAGGATAGTAAGCGATGATATAAATCTTATCTTGTCTTTCAATAGCGATAGAAGATAAACCTAAATCAAAAGATGATTTGCCGCTTTTTGCACCTTTATGATACTCTAAAATCAAACCCATAATTTGATTTTGCTGAGTTTCATTTAGTGAGATGCTTTTCTTATTTAATAAAACTTCTGCATCGATTCCTTCGGTCATTTGAAAGGCATTGATTGAAGGATCATTATCATGATTTACGCATTGTTTAATATAGCTAAGCAGGTTATTTATATCCGTTTTATGATTGAGAAAATCAAATTTATTATTCGAACTTTCTATCAGTTTAATCAGCTTAGGATCAGTCTCTGAAAAAGTGTTTTCAACTATATAAGCATCCTGAATTCTGTCATAAAAAATTGTGCAATCTGATAATACATCAGTTTTACCTGTGTTGTAGATGTCAACAATCATCTTTCTATCTGGATAGATTCGTTTGATACCAATCCAAAATCTGGAGACTTTCTCTTTGTTGTTATAAGAAATCTCTAACCATTTTCTTTCTTTGATTGCTTTTAATACTATTTCAGCTTTTATTTGTTCATCCATTTCAAATCAATTTAACAAGTTCAAGAGCTAACAGAGTGAGTTGCAGTCTTAAATCAGTTCTAGTCTTCCACTTTCTTTCTTGCCAGACTTCTTTTGAAACATCATCACCAGAATAGAGTAGACCGATATAATTGAATTTTCTAAAAATTGATAAAGCGACAAGACCAGCCTGTTCCATCTCAACTCTTTTACAGCCATAAGACTGATACTTCTTTATCGATGCTAGTGTCTCTCTATAAAAACCTTCTGTCGTCCAAGTATCACCGATACAACAAGGAACATTCTTAGATTTTAAGAATTGATAAGCTAAATGTTGAAGTCGATAGTCGGTAGTGACAGCCATTGAGGGAGGTAGATAATGATAGGAGAAACCTTCGTCTCGATAAGCATTTCTCACCACCATCACTTCACCTTGTTCACTACCATCTAAAGCACCAGCTCCGCCGACAAAGACGATATCTTTAACTCCACTATAAACGAGATCTTCGACAAAACCAGAAGTGATAGACCCGACTACACCTCTTATCAAGATGACATCAGAGTCGACAAACTTGTAGACAGGACAAGTTGTCTCTCCAGAGATCGTACATAAATGGAAAATCTTATTTTCTTTCTTAAGTGTCTCAATAGCATCTCCGAAGAAAGATATGACTAATTTAGAAGGAACAGCAACTTTCTCATAAGGATTGATTTTGGCTGGTGTTGAATAATCATGATCGACGATCGGAGCTTTAAACTCTCTTGATTTAAGAGGGATTCTTAGATAGTGAAAATCAGCCGAGATATGATGGATATAACCACCACAAGATAAAATCATCTTGATAGAAGCGATGTTATTTGAAAAAGCGGAAAAATATATTTCTTCTTCATGGAAGAATGGTGATTTCTTAATCTCTTCTATCAGAAGAAGGAGTCCCTTTTTTCCATAACCCTGTCTTCTTTTCTCTTTGATGATGTAGTAGCCGACATGACCAGGGCCTTGTTCTAAGAATGAGTTGAGATGATGTCTCAGTTTATATAAGCCGATGATCTCATCTTCTTCATGGAGAAAGTACCAAGTATCAGGTACATAATGTTCATTAGTGATCCCGTTTTCAAAATCGATTCTCTCTTTACAAGCAAAAGAGAAAAAGCTTTCTTTACTCATACCAAAATATGGGTTCTCAAAACCATTCTCACTAGTGCAGTTTTTGAAAAACTGATAGGCTTTTTTCTTATCTTCGAGAGAGAATTTCACTAATGAAAGCATAAAACACCCTCCAAATCGATATAATTATACCAAGGGGAAAACTATATGCCATTTATCAATGTTAAGACCAATAATAGAATCGAGAACTCTGTTAAAGAGAAAGTCAAAACTGAACTTGGGCAAGCTATCACTTTAATACAAGGAAAAAGTGAGAGATGGTTGATGGTCAATATCGAGGATGATTCCTTCCTTTATTTCCAAGGCAATGACGAAAGTGCTTGCTATGTTGAAGTCAAGATTTATGGTAATCCTTCTAGCAGTGACTGTGACAATTTAACAAACAGGATAACTGGTATCATTCACCGGTACTTAAACATCAAACCTGAAAGAATCTATGTCGCTTACTTCTCTACTCCTAACTGGGGCTTTGCTGGTTCTAATTTTTAAGAAGAAAGCTCTTTTTGACTTTACTAAATTAGTAGAAAATGATATAGTTTTCTGCACTGGTTCCATAGCCAAGTTGGTAAGGCAGAGGACTGCAAATCCTTAACCGCGGGTTCGAATCCCACTGGAACCTTATATATGCGCTCGTAGCTCAGCTGGATAGAGTATCTGACTACGAATCAGAGGGTCAAGAGTTCGAATCTCTTCGAGCGTACCATGAAAATCATCCCCGGCTCCAAAGCCGGTTTTTTCATTTTGATAGATATTTTGACCATAAGTTTGATTTTCATTTACAATATATTTAATTCACGGGATAACAATTATGAAACTGATTTCTTTTGCTGTCTGTTGTTACAATTCAGAGAAGTATATGTCAAAATGCATCGAATCCCTTCTTAAAGGCGGAGATGATGTTGAGATTATCATCGTCGATGATGGTTCTAAAGATGGAACCGGAAAGATCGCTGATGATTATTTAGAACAATATCCATCTATCATCAAAGTCATTCATCAAGAAAACCAAGGACATGGTGGCGGTGTTCAAAACTCACTTGCTCTTGCGACCGGAAAGTACTTTAAAGTCGTCGATTCTGATGATTGGGTTAATGAAGATGCATATCAGAAATTCTTAGAAGCCTTAAGAAACGATCAGGATGATGTTGATTTATACATCACTGATTATGTTTATTGTGTCAAAGGAGAAGAAACTGAAGTCATCTCTTATAAGAGCAACTTCCCCGAAAACAAAGTCACTAGTTTCAGCAAGATGAAACCTCTCAATCTCCATAAGTATTTAACTATCCACTCTTGCGCACATAAAACCGAGCTTTTAAAGTCTCTCAATTTAGAGATTCCAAAGAAGACTTTCTATGATGATAACTATTTGATTTACATGCCTCTTGCTCATATCAAAAAGGTCAAATATCTCAATCTTCCTTTATATGACTACTACATCGGAAGACCGGATCAATCCGTCCAAAAACAAGTCGCTATCTCTAGATATAAAGACTATGTCAAAATCGCCAAGATCACTTTTCCGAAATATAAACTCAGAGATTATAGGAAAGACAGAAAACTCTTCCGTCTTTTAGTCCATCAGTATCGAATCATCTTAGCGGAAGCTCTGATTCATATGAGACAAGCTAAAGGAAAAGAAGCTAAAGCTGATTTTAAGGAATTCAAGAAATATCTGAAATCCATCGATAAGAAACAGTATCATTACTTCCGCTATATCGATCCTAGCGCTAGCCTCCTTTTCTTACCCGGTTTCTTAGGTGTATTCAGTGCAAAAGCTCTTTATGCTATTTCTCACATGATCGTTCCGTTTAACTGATTAAACCTTAAGTATCAAACTTAAAATTGTTAATAACAACTTCTAAAACAAGGATAGAGTGTGAATGATTCACACTCTGTTTTTGTTGTGGAGGATAACTAATTTAAGAAGCGATAGATTTCTTCTGTGAATAAAGAAAGTCTTTCCAGTTACTTAATCTCTTGTTTAACAATCTCGACTTAATAGATTGAAAAATCGATTTTCATTCATAAAAACTCAAAAAATTAAAAGCGCTTTCGCATAATATTAGATATAATTAAAGCTAGCAATTAAAAATTACATTTTTAAGGGTGCATTCATTAAAGAAAGGGTAACAAATGAAACACGAAGAATTGATCAAGCAGATGACGCTCGAAGAAAAAGCTAGCCTCATGTCAGGTAAGACGGTCTGGGAGACAAAAGATATTGAAAGATTAAATCTCCGCTCAGCTTTTCTCTCTGATGGTCCTTCAGGCATCAGAAAACAATTAGGAGCTTCTGATCAGTTGGGCCTTAATGAATCTGTCAAAGCTACTTGCTTCCCTGCTCCTGTCAACATCGCTAGTTCCTTCAGTCGTAAGACAGCTGAATCTATCGGTGCTGCATTAGCAAGAGAAGCTAAGGCTTTAAATGTCAACATGGTCTTAGCACCTGGTATGAACATCAAGAGAAATCCTCTTTGTGGACGTTCTTTCGAGTATTTCTCTGAAGATCCCTTCTTAGCCGGTAATATCGCTGGTGGTTATGTCGATGGTCTCCAATTAAATGGAGTCGGCGCTTGTGTCAAACACTTCGTCATGAACAACCAGGAATTAAGAAGAATGCAAAACGACTCTATCGCTGATGAAAGAGCAGTGAGAGAGATTTACATGACTAACTTCGAAATCGCCATCACTGAACATAATCCTTATGGTGTGATGAGCGCCTATAACATGATCAACGGCTATTTTGCTAATGAACATAAAGAGATCTTAGTCGACATCCTAAGAGATGAATGGAATTATGAAGGTTGTGTCATCACTGACTGGGGAGGAAATAACGATAGAGTAGAAGCACTCAAGTGCTACTCCTCTCTTGAGATGCCCTCCACTGCTGAGATCACTAATCGTGAAATCATAAAAGCTATCAACGAAAAGAAAGTTGATGAAGCTTATCTTGATCAATCAGTCGATTATCTTCTCACACTCGTTGATAGAATCGTCCCTGAGACAGCTAAAGAGATCACTGCTATCGACCAAGAAGCCGGTGATGAAGTCTCCTTAAATGCTGCTAGAGAGAGTTTCGTCCTTCTTAAGAATGATGAAGACATCTTACCTTTAAGACCGAAGACTCGTGTCGCTGTCATCGGTGACTTCGCTGAGACTCCACGTTTCCAAGGTGCTGGTTCCTCTAAAGTCAACATCTATAAACTCGTCTCTCTCCTCGATGCTTTAAAAGAAGAGAAAGAGATTGAAGTCGTCGCTTATGAACAAGGCTTTAAACGCTATGGAGGAAGCTCAGCTAAGCTTTTAAGAAAAGCCAAGAAGTTAGCTTCCAAAGCCGAAGTCGTCCTTCTCTCTTTAGGACTTGATGAATATTCAGAAGTTGAAGGTCTTGATAGAACCACCTTCTCTCTTCCTAACAATCAACTCCGTTTAATCAAAGAGCTCAGTACTGTCAATCCTAATATCGTCACTATCTTAGCTTGCGGATGTTCTGTTGATACCAGAATCATCAACAAGTATTCCAAAGCTATTCTCTATACCGGTCTTTGCGGTCAATCCGGACAGAAAGCTGTCGTTGAGATCTTGACGGGTAAACTCAATCCTTCTGGACACTTATCAGAGACCTGGCCACTTCGTTATGAAGATGTCCCTTCCGCTAACTACTTCCCTGGAAAAGAAGCTACTGCTGAATATAGAGAGAGCATCTTCGTCGGTTATCGCTATTACACCACCGCTGAAAAAGAAGTCGCTTATCCCTTCGGTTATGGTCTTTCTTACACCACCTTCAAGTATTTAGATCTAATAGTCAATCACACCGGTGTCACCTTCAAGATCACGAATGTCGGTGAGAGAGCTGGTAAAGCTGTTCCTCAGCTTTACATCTCTCTTCCTGAAAGCAAGATCTTCCGTGCTAAAGTCGAGCTCAAAGGCTTTGATAAAGTCGAGCTTGAATCAGGAGAGACTAAACAAGTCACTATCCCCTTCGATTACAGAACTTTCCGTTATTACAACGTCGCTACTAAGAAGTTTGAAATCGAAGGTGGCAAGTACAAAGTCTTGATCGGAAGTGATGCTCTCACTTATCACTTAGAAGGCTCAATCGAGATTGAAGCAACCACTGATATCAATCCTTATGAAGGAAAGGATTTAAGTCACTATCAAAACGCCGATATCACTAATGTACCTGATAGTGAGTTTGAGACACTTCTTGGCCGTCCTATTCCTACTGCGACCTTTAATAGAAATGCAAAAGGTAGAATCATCATCACCACTAACACCACATTCAGAGATTTAGTTGATGCACCTGGAAGATTCGGTCGTTTCGTCGGCAAAGCTATCCGCTATGCTATCAACTTCCTCAATTTCTGCGGAGCTAGACAGACCGCTAACTCTTTAGTGCAAGGTGTTTATAACCAGACGATCAAGACCTTATCAAGAATGACTAACGGCTTATTTGACTGGGAACAGCTTTTAGGCTTAGTCGATATGTTCAACGGTCAATTTATCAAGGGCTATTCTCGCTTTAAACAAGCGACTAAAGCATATAAGAAGTTCAAAAAAGAGCAAAAGGCAAAGAAATGATTAGGAGGAAATTATGAGACAGACAATCAGCTTTGATTGGAGATTTTTGCCGGAAGAAGAACTTGATTTTTCTAAAGCTTATGAAAAAGGAGAAAGAATTGACATTCCTCATGCCGCTAAGGTTGAACCGGTCAACTGCTTCTCCGAAAAAAGCTATCAGTTCATCTCTACTTACACTAAAAAAATCACGATAAATAAGAAAGAAAACGAACGCTTATTCCTCGATTTTGATGCCGCTATGGCTACCATTCACCTCTTCTTCAACGGCGTCGACTTAGGGACGAAAGTCTCCGCTTATGTCAAAGCTAGCTTTGAGATCACCTCTTTAGCTAAAGAAGGAGAAAATGTGATCCTCGCTATAGTTGATTCAAGCGAGAACAAAGAGATCCCTCCCTTTGGTAAAGCGATCGATTATCTCACCTTTTCTGGCATCTATAGACCTGTTTACTTAGTCTCCCATCCGACGACTTATATCGAAAACCTTAAAGTCCACGCTGACATGAAAGGTCATCTTTCTATCAAAGCTGAAGTCATCGGTGATGATAACTATACGATCACCTACTCTCTTTATGACGGAGATACTTTAGTCAAAGAATTTGAAGAGACGGAAATTGACATCGAAGACGTCCATTTATGGTCGGATGTTGATCCTCATCTCTACACTCTTAAAGCCGTCTTAAAGACTGAAAGCGGAGAAGACTACTATCAGACGAGAATCGGTTTTAGAGATGCTAAATTCAAGAGAGATGGATTCTATCTCAACGGAAAGAAGATCAAACTCTTAGGTTTAAATAGACATCAGACTTATCCTTATGTCGGACCGGCGATGCCGAAATCTGCTCAAGTCTTAGATGCGAAAGTCATCAAAGAATACGGATCAAACTATGTGAGAACTTCTCACTATCCCCAATCGGAAGACTTCTTAAATGCTTGTGATGAACTCGGTCTTTTAGTTCAAGATGAGATTCCCGGATGGCAATACACTGGTAAAGACAAACCTTGGAGAGATAACTTCCTTCACTTCATCTCGTCGATGGTCGATAAAGAATACAACCATCCTTCATTAGTCCTTTATGGAATCAGAATCGATGAAGGTCAAGATGATGATGAACTCTATAAAGAAGCTTTAAAGATCGTCAAAGAGAAAGATAAAGTCAGACAGACAACCGGTGTCAGAAACTTCAAAACTTCTAATCCTCTTGAAGATGTCTACTCCTTCAATGACTTCTCTCATAGATGGCCTGATCATGGTTTAGATAACCCTAAATCAGTCAAGTCAGCTAGAAAAGGAAAGAAACCCTATATCGTCTCTGAGCATAACGGACATATGTTCCCCACCAAAGCTGATGATAACCAAGCTAAGAGACTTCAACATGCTTATAACCACATGTTAGTCATGGAAGATTTCTATAAGTATGAAGATATCGCAGCCCTGATCGGCTGGTGTGCATTTGATTACAACACCCATTCCGATTTCGGTTCTGGTGATCAAGTTTGTTATCACGGTGTCTTCGATATTTACAGAAATCCTAAGATCGCCGCTTACGCTTATCAATCACAAAGAGATGATAAAGTGGTGATGCAAGTCGCTCATGAACTTATCCCTGGTGATACTGATCAGGCATTGATCAAAAACATAGTCTTATTCACCAATGTCGACTATGTCAAATTCTATAGAGGTGACTCTTTGATCGGTACTTTCAATCCTGATAAGAAGAGATTCCCTCATGTCACACATCCTCCTATCGTCCTTGATAACTTGATCGGTGAACTTCTCGTTCAAGAAGGGCTCAGTAAGAAAGACGCTTTGAAAGTCGGTAAAGTCTTATCCTTAGCCGGTGCAGAAGGCTTCACTATCAAGAAGAGAAAAGTCGTCCCTTATATCCCGGTCGTCTTAAAGAACATGATTACCGGAAAACTCTCCGTTAAAAAGATCGTCGATATCTTCTTCAAGTACATGTTAGTCTGGGGTGAGAAAGCTAGCGAGTATAAGATTGAAGGATACAAGAATAAACAATTAGTCGCTACTCAGATCTTAGGTTCACCTTCTGTTTATCACTACGAATACGATGTCTCTTCTGATACTATCATCAACGCTGATAGCTATGATGTCGTCAAGATCGATGTCAAACTGATTGATAACTACAATCAAGTCGCTACTTACGCAAAGAGAGCTATCTCTATCTCTACCACCGGCCCTATTGAAGTGATCGGTCCTACTCTCCTTCCTTTAACCGGAGGTATGATCTCCTTCTATGTCAGATCTAAACAAATAGAAGCTGAAACTATAGCTACTGTCACGATAAAAACTGACCTAGAAGAGAAGGAAATCAAGCTTATAGTCAAGTAAAAAGTCAGGCCCTGGCATCTTGAATACCAGGGCCTTTTCTTCTAAAATATTTCAGTTTCGGGACATAGCGCAGCTTGGTAGCGCACTTGCCTTGGGCGCAAGGGGCCATGAGTTCAAATCTCATTGTCCCGACCATATT
>CAYRUQ010000029.1:0-11329 GCA_964427595.1 uncultured Clostridiaceae bacterium
ACAATTTCACATCCATGTTTGTTGCTAAAACTGTGTCTTTCAGCTCTGCTTATATAATTCTAGCTTGAGGCGTACACATTAGAACACACTCTTGCCATTTACAATATTCCACATAAAAATCATCTATCCTTTCTATTTCAAATAGATAGTTTTCTTTAACTAGATACTTAAAAACTATCTCATCAAAAAAGAAAAGAATAGATGCATTTCTTATTTTACTTACCGGATATATTGAGTTTGTTAAAAGCGATGGAAGGAGTGATGATACTACCTTGGAAGAGAGTATCTACATCACTACCGACATAAGAGATGTTATTAAAGAGATCAACAAGATTACCAGCCATAATGATCGTATTAACTGGCTTATCTAATTCACCATCTTTGATCAGATAACCTTTGCAAGGGAGAGAGAAGTTAAGACTCACTCCATCAAGCCCAGAATTCAAACCGCTGATATCAGTGATATAAAGACCGTTTTTAACTTTGTGGAACAACTCTTCTTGAGAGTAGTCGCCAGGTTTAACACTTAAAACAATCGCATCAGCGTTTCCGTTTCCACTTCCACAGCCATTAGGCTTCTCATTGAAATGTCTTGCTGTTTCAAGAGAGTGAAGATAAGTCTTTAAAACTCCTTTATCAATCAAAGTGAAGTCAGTTGAAGGAACACCTTCAGCATCATAAGGAGAAGCTGAGACGGAAGTGACATGAGGAGTGTGTTTTAAAGTGAAAGCTGAACTAGCGATTTTAGTATTTAATTTATTTTCAAATAAAGAGGTATGTTGCATCACTCTTTTAGCTGATATGTGAGAGACGAAATCACCAAGGAGAGCTGAGACGGAATTAGAAGATAAGACAACCTTATACTCTTTACTCTTACAAGGACCGATGCCGAAGAAATCAGTAGCTTCTCTTAGTGCTTTATAAGAAGCGTTGATTCCTTTTTCTCTCAGTTCATTTAAATCCTTGAATGAAGAGAAGAATTGAGCTCCTGATAAGTGTTCACCTTTCTCATCAATCGTAAACAGATAAACAACGCCGGTATAACACTTCATCTTGCTCTTACAATCAAGTCCGAGATTATTAACTTTTCTTGATTCACTCTCTTGTTGAGTGAGATTGACAAGTACTTTTTCAATTCTCTTATCAAGAGATTTAGCAAAGAATGAAAGTTCTAAAGCTAAGTCTCTTAACTTCTTTAAAGAAGCAGGTATGTATTCCTTTAAGACAGTAGCTGCTTTCTTATATTTAGCATCTCCATCATAGAAATTTTCTTTCTCTTCTTCTTTTCCGTACTTAGCTGATTCATAGATTCTCTCACTCATCAAGACGGGAGTATTATCAGTGATATTATCAGTGGAGAAAACACCGACTTTACCATCCAGAAGAGCTCTTCCACCGATAGAAGTAGTCCTACCTATAGTTTGACTTTCAACATCTTGATTGACGACATTGACCGTCTCTTCACTCTGGTAAGAAAGAGTGATTTGATAAACATCAAATCCTTTCTTCTTACCTTCTTCAAAATATTGATCTAATGAAAATTTCATCTCATTCACCTCCAGTCCCACCGACTAATATGCTTGAGACAAGAAGGGTGGGTTGACCGACTTCTACCTCACAGCTTCCAGAGCTAGCACCACAGGTTCCAGGGGCTCTTGCACCATCATTAGCGACCATCGTGATCCTCTTGAGAATCTCATATCCATAACCCATCAAAGAGATCGGTTTTAATATGTTTTGAATCTTGCCATCTTTGATTCTATAAGCGGTGGTAGAAGTGAAGACGAATTGATCAGTGGTGGGGTCAACTTGACCACCTGAGAAATCCCTGCAGTAGATACCATCTTTGACTGAAGCGATGATCTCTTCAGGAGTCGAAGCTCCATTGCAGATATAAGTGTTAGTCATTCTAGTTGTAGGAGGGTAACGATAGTTCTCTCTTCTACAAGAACCAGTAGGATGAGTGTTTTCGATGCTTCTTGAAGTAAACTCATCAACCATGTAATTCTCTAAGATACCATCTTTTATAAGAATGTTGTCGGTTGGTTCATAACCTTCATCGTCAACATTCTCAGTTCCCCAACCATTAGGGATAGTTCCGTTATCATGAGCAGAGACGACATCTGTCGCAATCGCCTGTTTAATTTTTCCAGTGAAAGGTGAAGTTTTGAGATAAATATTTGATCCTTCTAAAGGATGTCCACAAGCCTCATGGAATAAGACACCACACACACCATTACCAAGGACGACTGGCCACTCTCCAGAAGGAGCATCTTCAGCCGTCAGTAAAGCGATAGCTGTCTCAGTCGTTTTAACTGCTAAAGCTTCAAAATCAGTATTCTCTAACAATTCAAGGCCACAAGAAAGACCTCGACTATCATAAGCACCTTGAAGATTACTTCCATCACTAGCGATGACAGAGATCATCAGTCTTGTTCTGACTCTCTCATCCTCGACATAAAGACCTTTGGAGTTATAGATCTCCACATGTTCATCTTGTTCAAAGAGAGAAGTGGTGACATTTTGAACCTGCTCTGATTTAGCAAAAGCGGCATCCTCTCCCTTCTTTAAATAAGCGATCTTCTTTTCGGTATCCCAACTATCATGAGAAATCTTGATAGGATTGAGATTTCCGTGTTTCTTCTCTTTTAAAGGAAGAGCTTTGATTTCTTGTTTTCCTTCAAAGCCTTCCGCTAAGGATTTAGCGAGCTTTAAAAGAGAATTATCAGAGAGATCAGATGTGTATCCGTAAACATACTTCTTATCTTTAAGAATGCGAAGTCCGACACCACAAATCTTAGAAGAAGTGACAGCATGAACTTTTTTATAACGTCTAGTGTAGGCGTGAGTATTGTTGTCTTGATAATAAAGCTCTGCTAAATCGCCACCAGTAGATAAGCAGGTGTTTAGAATCTTGAGCACCAACTTTTCATCAAATGTCATAAACCCTCCTTATTTTGTTTTTCTTTTTTCTTCTTTGGAAGCTTGAAGAAGTTTTTATTAGTGAATATTAAATTCAATACTAAGAAGATAGCTGAGAAGACTAAGATGACTACAACCATGAGACCAGGTGTTACTTCATAATCAAAGAAATCGAGATTGAAACTGAAACTTTCTTGTAAAGACTCAACGACATTGGCAAGCTCGGCATTTGCCTCGACAATCGGCAAAGCTGATAGTTTTGCAATCGGTGTAGTCATGAAGTAGTTTCTAAGTAGCGCAGCTGAATAAGTGCCTGGGAAGAAGGTGGTGAGTCTATTGACAGCATCAGGTAACATATCAGGTGGTAAATAAGCACCGATCAAGAAACCGATTGCTGCTGAGAAGATGGCGATGATCGAAGATAAAATTGAGTCTTTAGAGATAAAAGAACAGATGAAGAAGGTAAATAACGAAGAATTCAAAGTAGAAAGAAGAAGGACACCGATGATAGAGAAGAAATCTAGAACTGATATCATCATGGCTCCATAGATGACTAAATAGATGAGACAGATAAAGAAAACAAGCACATTTATCAAGAATGAGACAATCATATTGAAGAAGAAATAAGAAGACATGATCGTCCATTGAGGAATCGGAGAAGAAATGAAGTCTCTATTAACACCACTTTCTTTATCTCTTACTAAGATGTAGCAACTATTTAGTGATACTGTGATACAAGAAACGGCTAAAACACCAGATATCATCCATGAGTCGACAATCGCAAAGACAGCACGCATGAAGGAAGCATCTTCGGTAACACCCTCTATATCTTCAAGAGCTGTGACTATCTGTTCGATCTCCATCTGTCTTAAGAAGAGAATATAAACAGCCAAGATGATGATAGGAACCATCATCGTGAAGATGATAGTCACCCAGTTTTTAAAGAAGACTAGGAAGTGACGTTTAGTGAGAGCGTAAAAGATCGAGCCGTTTTGTCTTGCTGATCTTGAAAGGCGTCTTAAAGTGTTCATGCTTGACTCTCCTCATTTTTCTCTTCTTTAGTGAGACCGGTGATATTTAAGAAGACATCGTCCATATCACCTTTCTTCACTTCAAAGTCTTGTAAGTATTCTTTATTTGACTCGATAAAGGAAATAGCATCCTTAGCATCAGATACTAGCACTTTATAAAACAAGCCGTCTTTATTGTAGGTATACTCTCTATTCTCAGAAGTCAAAAGCTCTTCGAAAGCTTGATCACTATTTTGATAAACGATGACATAATCACCAGCATAGATGTTTTTAAGTTCAGTCGGTGTACCTTGGGCGATGATTCTTCCTTTATCCATGACAACGACATCGGTGGATTTCTCAGCTTCTTCCATATAATGAGTCGTCAAAAAGACCGTCATACCTGTGTCTTCTCTTAATTGGTTGATCAAATTCCAAACTGAGATACGAGTCTGAGGATCAAGTCCGGTGGTCGGTTCATCTAAGATTAAAAGCTTAGGATTATGAACCATCGCTCTAGCGATATCCACTCTTCTTTTTTGACCACCTGAGAGCTTGCTGACTGGTCTATCTAAAAAAGAAGTTAAATCCAGCATCTCAGAGAGTCTTGTTAATCTCTCTTTCCACTCTGCTCCTTTGATCCCATAGAAAGCAGCTCTGATAGTGAGATTCTCTCTCGGAGTTAAAACACCATCTAAAATCGAGTTTTGAAAGACGATTCCGATATGACTCTTTATCTGATTGATCTTAGTATCGGCATCATAACCGGAGACATAAATCTTCCCGGAGTCTTTTTGAAGGATGTTACAGATGATGTTGATCGTGGTTGATTTACCAGCTCCATTTAAACCTAAAAAAGCGAAAAGAGCACCTCTTTTCACTGTGAAAGAGATATCATCAACAGCTACTAAAGAGCCGTATGTCTTGACTAAATTCTCGACGATTAAGATATCATCGCCGGTGATATCAAGATCTTTTTCATCATCACTCGGATTAAAAAAGCTCATGCTTCAGCTCCTTTTAACTCTATATCTTTCGCCACTTTCCTCTTCTCTTTGCCTAATTTCTGATACTTATTATAGACGTGGATATTCTTTCTAAAAGAAGAGATGAATATTTTAAGTCCCTCTCTTAAGAGTTTCTGATCCTCTTTGCTCTCTTTTCTTGACTGTCTTAAAAACTTGAAGATGAAAGAGATGGGAGCATCCATCACATATTCTAAAGAAGATAGTTTCATCTTATCTAAGACTTGAAAAATCAGATCGACAATCTTCTTTCTGTTTTCAATAGGGATGCTTTTAAGAAACGTAGAGAAAGAAGCTTCCATCCAGTAAGATAATGGATTTCTATCTTCAACTTTGACAAACTCACCATCTTTAACTAACCAGCTTGAATAATAATGCTGAGTAGCGAAATCACTCTTCTCTACACACTTGATGATGGCGGTATGTTTTTCAAAATTGAACATAGCTCCGATAGATGTGCTCTCTGGAACATAGTGAAGCAATTTATCTTTGACTCTTTCATGTCCTTCACTATTAAAGATGGTGCTATTAAGACCAGGTGAATCAAAAAGATAGGCGTTTATCAGTCTATCCTGTTCTTCTTTTTCTAAAAGAGAAAGTGAGTAACTAGCAAAATTGCCCCCTTTAGAATGACCTACTGCATAAAATTTCTTATTTTTATTTCTTTTAACTGCATCTTTTAAAAAACTGAAGCTCTTTCTCTGTCCTAAGACACTATCTTGATAACAGAGATTGAAATCCTCTTTCCATCCAGTTAGAGAAGCATCAGTCCCTCTAAAAGAAACTAAGAAAGTATCTTCATCTAAAGAGAGTTGTAAAGCTGCAAACTGAGATTCATCTTCTTTAGAAAAAGACTCATCAAAAGCTTCTATCATTAGATTTTTGTATCTTTTACTACCACCTATCTTTAAAGCGACCACCATCGATACCATGTCAGGTTTTGCATGAGTGTTTTTAAGATTAAAAGCATCTAATGAAGAGAGAAAAGCAGAAGTCAACTCTTGAATAGTTATCGCTTTGAACTCTTCTCCTTTAGGAAATAAGTTTTCAAGTGGAAAGTAAGAGAGCTCTGCAAAAAGAAGAGCATCTAATTCATTGAAGTTTTTTTCTTGAAAGGTGATATCTGAGAACTGATAGAGATACTGGATGAGATTATCTTGGTTCTGTAGAAGAAAAGGCTCCTGGCTTTTTTTCATTGTTTTCTCTTTAAAGTGGGGAAAAGAAGAACATCTCTGATTGAATCCGATTCACTGAAGAACATGACTAAACGATCGATACCATATCCGATACCACCAGCTGGGGGCATGCCATATTCAAGAGCTTCACAGAAATCTTGATCGACTTCACAAGCTTCTTCGTTCCCATTGTTCTTCTCTTCTACTTGAGCTTCAAATCTCGCTCTTTGATCAAGAGGATCATTGAGTTCAGTGAAAGCGTTGCACATCTCTTTACAAGCGATATAAAGTTCAAAACGCTTGGTGAATCTAGGATCATCATCCTTCTTAGCTAAAGGAGAGACATCTAAGGGGTGTTGATAAACGAAGGTGGGTTGAATCAGTGAATCTTCGACAAACTTCTCAAAGAAAGCGTTGACGATATGTCCGTATTTGAAGTGATTCTCAACCTGCACATTATGTTCTTTAGCTAAAGCAAA
The DNA here is from genome assembly GCA_964427595.1 of uncultured Clostridiaceae bacterium. Classification (GTDB taxonomy): domain Bacteria; phylum Bacillota_I; class Bacilli_A; order RFN20; family CAG-288; genus Enterosoma. The sequence continues at coordinate 6,612 of CAYRUQ010000029.1, forward strand.
AGCTTCTTCATCGCTTTTAACTTGATAGAAATCAATACCGGTCTTCTCTTTGATAAGCTCGACCATCGTCGCATGACGGAAGGGTTTAGAAAGATCAATCTCATATCCTAACCAAGTGTAAGTAGTCTTACCGATGATGTTATTAGCAAGATGGGCGAATAATCTTTCAGTCAAATCAGCCATACAAGATAAATCACCATAAGCTTGATAAGCTTCCATCGTGGTGAATTCTGGATTATGAGTGGTATCAATACCCTCGTTTCTGAACATTCTTCCTATCTCATAGACTCTCTCCATACCACCGACTAAAAGTCTCTTTAAAGAAAGTTCAGTTGCGATACGAAGATAGAAGTCTTGATCAAGGGCGTTATGGTGAACGATGAAAGGACGGGCGTTAGCTCCTCCTAAAATAGGTTGTAACATCGAAGTCTCTACTTCGGTGTAACCTTCATTATCCATGAAAGACTGAATGCCTCTGATGAGCTTAGGTCTTAAATAAGCTAATCTTTCTGAGTCTTCGTTGACGATCAAGTCAACATATCTTCTTCTGTATCTTTCTTCTTGATCGGTTAATCCATGGAATTTATCAGGAAGAGGTCTTAAAGCTTTGACGAGGTGAGTATAAGAAGAAGCACGGAGAGTGATCTCTCCAGTCTTGGTTCTCATCATGTAACCTTTAACACCACAGATATCACCTAAATCAGCGAGTTTAAAAAGTTTATAGTTCTCTTCTCCGACTACATCCTGACGGATATAGCATTGGATTCTTCCAGTCTTATCTTTGAGAGTGAAGAAAGAGGCTTTTCCCATCTTTCTTAAAAGCATGATACGACCAGCGATCGTGACCTCTTTAGATTCATCAACTTCTTCTTCCTTCAAGTTTTTATATTCTTCTTTGAGGCTAGAAGCTGTTGAATCTACATCAAACTTATGTCCGAAAGGATCGATTCCTAACGCTTTGTATTCGGCGAGTTTCTCTCTTCTTCTGATCTCCTGATCGTTGAGATTAGTGACATCAAATTGTTCTTTGTTTTCCATAGAGAACCTTTCTTTTCTTTAATTAAGTAAATATTAAATACAAGTATTATATAGGCGATAATTCTCATTTCAAAAAAGAAAGCACGAATATATTCCGAAGTTTTAGTGCAAAATCAGACCTGATACTGAGAACACAGATGATTAATACTTAATTAGAAATTTCAAATATCCATTGTGAATATGGTTAGAGTTTTATGTTGTTAGACTTAGGATTATATTCTTATAATCAACATACATCTTTAATATGATTCATACACTTGTTAAATATACACTTAATGTAATACCTAGGATTATTCAGTTAGGGTATGATTAGCCATGAATATATCTTATTGCTTTATGTTCACATCATTCTCTCTTTTTATCTTCACGAAAAGCCTGCCTGTATCTATTTATTTCACTATCAAATGAAACAACACTTTAAACACTATAAACAACAATATTTTCCTAACTCTTAACCGGACTATAAACCAAGGATTCATGGTTTTCTTTTTCTCGCAGATTTGGAACCGCTTTTTCTTTTTAAACTCGAATATAAGTCAACAACTTTTACAGATTATTTGGAAATATTAAGTAAAAAAGTTATTCTTTTTTGTAGGAGAAAAAATGATTATGCGTAAAAATAAATTCGTGTTGCTATCATTAATAGCTTTATTTGGCTTAGTTTCATGTGACATTGATACAAGCTCAACAACTAGTACTAGTACTGATTCTAGCAGTCAAACATCTGTTGAAAGCTCTAGCTTTATTTCCTCAGCAAGTGAGGAGAGCAGTAGTAGTTCAGTTGAAGAGGAAGAAGATAAGAACTGGACTGATGAAGAAATCGAATTGATGACTGAGATCATCGGTCATCCAGTTCCTTTCTTTGATTTTAAAGAATATGGTCTTTCTTATTCTTTTAGACAAGCTACTGATTATAATGGAAACCCCGCTTTAGTTTTAGAGGTTGAAGATGCCGATATTGAAATAAGAGACGCTTATATTGCAGCTCAAGTAGCTACTGATTATGAAGATCAAACTAGTTACTATACAGGTCAAATTTCAGCTGGAGTCAGCATATTATATGCGTCTTATCCTGATTTCTGGGGCATTCAACAACAAGTATCTCTCGTCTCTGATTCTTCAATCATCACTGAAGAAGGAGAGCTCGGCACTTTGCAGGCCGTCTTCTTCCAAGATACTGTTCCTTTAACTGAATGGCCTGCTGATGAATTAGCTTATTATGTGCAATCACTCTTCAGTCTCGCTGTTGAGATTCCAGCTCCTAACTCTACTTTGGATGAGAAAACTTATTATTCTTTAACTTACGGATACAATTACTCAGTTTATCGTTATTTCATCATTCTCACCGCTACTGGTGATTTCACTGATTATAAGAACGATTTGATTGATGCTGGTTGGACTGACATCCCTGACTTTGATGATGGTAACGGGTATTCTTATCTTTATTCTCCTGATACATCTCTCGGTGTCTATTTATACGACTATGATGAGAGTTCTGATACCACTTCTTTATGGTTCACAACTAATAGATATTTAGTTGATTGGCCTAGTGAAACAATCGATGAGACGCTGACTACGATGACCGGTAATGAGAATCACACCCCCTTACCTGCTGTTGAAGCTAGCTTATATCAATTCAATCTTTATTCTAGTGGTAAATCCTTCTATCTATATTGCTATGAATATAGTGATACTGAAGCTTATATAAATCTCTTACTTGAAAACGAATTTGAGAGATTCGTCTATCCTGGTGCCTCTGGTTATTATGATCCTTTACATGAATATATCGTCGAGGTCGGTTATAGTTCTAATTTAGAATGTACGATTATCACTGTCTCTCTCTTTGATGATGACTACTTAACTGAGTGGCCTGGCGATTTACTTGATTCTTATATCGCTATGCAGACCAGTGACATCAGCGGGTTTGAAGCTACCATCCCTGATCCGGGCTGGTTTGATTATTACTATCTCTCTTTCTATCCCTATTCGGAAACCATGTTCATCGATCTTGAAATGTATGAATATGATGATGATTTCAATGTCGTCGATCGTTCTGATGATATGTATGAATTCTTAGAAGACTATGGATGGGAAGAAGCACCCGAATCAATAGCTGAAGCTCTCAAACTAGATGTCCCTCTCTACATGGATTCAGCCACTAGACAAATCGTCTTCTATATCAATTTCACCTCATCTTTTGGAACTAATATGTATATCCAACGTTTTGATGTTGATGCATACTTGGCACAATACGGATCTAGCTCTTTAACTAAACAGCCTATTCCGGTTGAACTCTGATTTAAATCTTTCTAAAGAGATTCTTCTTCGACTTTCATCCCATAAAGAAAATCAGTCGAAGAATCATCAAATTTGATAGCTAAATAAACCTTCTTACCATACTTGTTATCGGTATGTTTTAAGATTGTTTGTGTGACTTCTTTTCTCCCTTTTTCAGAATCATTATCAGTAGGTATAACGACATCAAAAATCAAATTGACATGATTCTCACCCGAGACGATTCTAAAATCATGGAAAGTGACTTTAAAGGGAAGCTCCTTTAAAGCCACATGAACAAGTTCTCTATATCTATTAGTATCAGGGTCATCAAGAAGTATCGGATCCATGTGTATAGTGAGATTGATACCTATTTTTTCTTGTGCTTCTCTTTCTATTTCATCACAAAGAGAATGAGAGATTAACACATTCTCTTTAGCATCGACTTCCACATGGATGACAGCGAAGATATTAAGACCATAATAATGCATCGTCAAATCGTGCATTCCTAAAACACCTTTATGAGAATTAATGAGATTTGTTAGTGCTTCTATCATCTTTTTATCTGCTTTCTTTCCTATTAAGATATCTGCAGATTGTCTTAAGATTCCTATTCCAGAAACAATGACTAGTAAAGCCACTATGATAGTGAAGAAACAATCGACAGAATAGGATGTGAACCAAGTTATCAAGACGCCTACAATGACAAGGCTAGTTCCTATCACATCATTTAAAGAGTCTTTGCTTAAAGCCTTCAAAGGAAGAGAGTTTATCCTTTTCCCTAAGCTATGATACAGAAGAGCTTGGCAGACTTTTAAAAAGACGGCCATAAAAAGAATCGATAAAGTGACGATATATTCAACATAGGAAATCTCAGCAGTCAAAGGAGAAGAAGTCTCAATCATCGAGTTGATAAACGCAACTAAATCAACTATTCCTTGATAAAGCATCATCAAACCTAATGCTATGATGATAAAAGAGATGATGAGAGAGATGATGTATTCCATCCTTTGATGACCGAAAGGATGATCATCATCAGCTTTCTTAGCAGAGACTTTAAATCCGAAAATAGAGATAGCATTATTTCCAAAATCAGAGAGATTATTAACTGAGTCGGCTAAGATTGAAAACATATTCAAAATAAGACCGATTGTTATCTTAGCTATAAACAGGATGAAATTAGTGATTAAACCAAAACAGGATCCTAAAAAACCATAGCGTTTCTTAACGACAGGATCTTCAGTCTTCTGATAGTCTTTTACGAACAATTTCAAGAGCAGAGTAGTCATATTAATGGCTCCAGTTAATGATAATGAGTTATTTAAATAACCATCCCACAACTTATTATTCTATAGTTTGATATCAGTTGTCTCAAACTGATTGATTTCTTTTAGCCGTCTATAATA
>CAYRUQ010000030.1:0-11218 GCA_964427595.1 uncultured Clostridiaceae bacterium
CCCCGGTAAGTGAGATTGGTTACTTTAGTTCAGACTACTTTGTCTATAAAGGAAATGATAGCAATTATTATGCAATATCCAGTTCTGGCAATTCGATAAGTTCAGCGTATAGTGCTATTTCATATATTCCTTTAGAAGAAAGTAATAATAGTAGTTATCTATACACAGCGGATAGCAGTGGAGAAATCACTGTTATTGACTCTAGCTTTTCTACTAATACCACCCGATAAATTCAAAAATTATAAGCTTAATACTTCTTACCTAAATCATTTTGCCAGCACTGGATTAGTAGTCTCTACTGATGGTTATGCAAGAACTACTTATTCAATCTATAAATCCAATTCTTCTAGATTGAACCTTTATAACAACGGAATGCTCCCAAGCTTGACTTTGGTCACTAGGAATAGTGATGGTTGTTTATATAAAGCAACTTATAGTAATGGAACAACTTTTTATTTCAGTATTTCTTAAAGTTAAATAAGACCTTAAAAAAGTATCGATTCAATCATGTTGCGATTGGTTAAACCTAATAAGAGTGTTTTTTACTATGTTAGCTTTATTGCAATACAAAAGAGAAGGCACCCAGTTTTATGAAAAGAAAGAAAATTCACTAGACATCTATATCAATCAACTTTTGTTGCATTAAAGATAATAGATGACAGGTGATGTCCTTTCTTTTAAAGAGTCTTTCAACATTTCTTTTATAGGTTCTAAGCTGTTCTATATAGGCGGGGTCAGTCGTTTCTTTAAGCTTGTAATCGACGATTTTTATGTAATTAGGGCTAACTAAGAGAAGATCGATAGAACCTTGTGCTTGATTCTCTTCATCAAAGTACTCGTATTCTTTGTAGATAGTTACATCATCTAGATTCTCAAATAAATGTAAATCTAAAACTTTTCTAATCACTTCTTTTTCCTTTGTGTTTTCAATGAATGAATAATCAGGATTCTTCAAATCAATCAGTTCTAAGATCTTATGGTATTTAGTACCGAGTTTTAAGACTTCATCAGTAGCATCTTCACTGACAACAGCTTTAGACGCTCTCTTTCTCTCTTTAGTTGGTTTGTATGTAATTTCAGAATCATCGATATTAAAAGAGGGGATTTTTTCTTCTGAGACTGTCATTTCTTGAACTTCAATGTCTTTTGGAATAGGAGCAAAACGTTGTCTAAAGTTATCAAAATTGGCATATTGAAAATCACCTAAAATACCATCTAATATTTCAGCCATTTCTACTAGTAAGAAAACACTATTTTCATTCCAATTAAATTTGCCAGGATCTTTAGCAGATATCAGTCCTTCAAGTTCATTTTTGATGACTTCAAAATTTTCATCTAAATTTGGATAAGAGTTCTTAAAATCAGTTTTGTTTCTGATGCTATAATTGTTAAATTTCCATCTAGCATAGAGTTTGCACTTATCATCATCATTTAATCGTTTATATAAATGACTGGCTATTTCTATTCCAATAAGACTAATCGCTTTATCAAATTCTTCTTTTATGGTGGGAAGAACGGAAATATCAGCGACCTTCACATAGACTTTTTTCTTTTGGGTTTCAGGAGGTAGTGTTCTAATAGCCTCGTTCTTAGTCTTGATAGCATTTCTATAATTACCACGAGCAGTCTCATAGACTTTCATGATTAAGTCATCTATAGCTTTACGATACTTATTTAAGTATTCTTCATTGATTTCTTCTTGGTAAGGAGTTTTTTTCAGCATATCAAAAAGAGATTCTTTAGCGTGTTCATGAGCGGGTCTAAACTCACTTCCGACTATATAAAGACTCTCTTTTGCTCTAGTTAAGGCGACATAGAAAAGACGAACGTGTTCGTTGATATTCTCATCAATATCGCCTTCTTTGTTTTTAAAAAGATCATCCAAATAAGTGCTTCTATTGCAATATAAATTCCTATTTTGAATCAAAAGACCATAATTCTTTGAAAAAGAATAAGGTAATTTATTATTACTACCACCTAAATTGTTTTTGGTTATCGGCATGTAAACGATTGGATATTCTAGACCTTTAGAAGCGTGGATCGTTTCGATTGTCACCGCATTTTCAAGCTCATAGATGGTGTTATCGTTAACATCAACTTTGAATTTATTAAACGAATGGAAAAGCTCTGCAAAGTCTTCGATTCCTTGTCCTAAGGATTCTTGAGATAACAAAATCTGATAGAAGGATTCGATTTTAGACATCAAATTAGAACTATCGCCAGCATGAGGAAGTTTTTCGATAACTTTAAAACGCTTAAGCAAAGCTAAGAAAACAGTACTAGCCTTTTCATCTTTCGTTTCACTGACGAACTGTTTCATCTCTTTGTAGATGTTAGACTCTTTGATTTTATTATCTTTAACCACACGGATAATTTCAGTATCGTTTTTGTATTCGTTATCAGAGCCAAAACGAATGTAGCTTCTTGCGATAGATAGGAAAGTATGAGGAAGATTGATACTTTTAGTATCTTTCTTTTTTAAAGCAACATAGAAATTTAAAAGAGACTGAATTAAATAGATAGGATCTTTATCTAATAACGACCCTTTTTCTTGAATATTGAATGGTATCTTGTGTTTAAGCAATAAATCTTTGAAAGTATTAAACGATCCTGTCTTCCTGATCAAAATAGCGAAATCTTTATAAGTGCAATCTCTTAAATTGAAGTTCTTGTCAAAGACTTGATAGTGGTTATCTATCTTATTTTTGATATCTTCGATAATCATCAAAGCTTCGTCTTCAACTTGTTGATTGGTTTTGGCGTTTATTTTCTTTTTAGTGGGTCTAAGGATAGTCACACCATACTCACCCGCTCTGTTTTCTCTAGCCTTCTTATAAAGATCAGCTTTTTTATCGTAGACGAGTTTCTCTTTATCATCATAAATAAGACCACCATGAGCCTTGCTCATGTAGTTTTCAAAGATGAGATTGATATCATCGATCATCTGTTCAACAGAACGGTAGTTATTTTGCATTTCAATGACTTGGTGATTAGCGTCATTTATCTTTCGATAGAGTTCTCTTCTATTTAAGAAAAGCTCTAAATTAGCAGATCTGAAAGCATAAATAGACTGCTTAGCATCGCCTACAGTGAAGATAGTAGCCGTATCTTTAAAAGCATCTAAGAAAAGCTCTTGATCATCGTTAGTATCTTGATATTCGTCAACTAACAAGTAATCAAATTGATGGATGATTTCATCTTTGATATCTTTGTATTTTTCGTCTGTAATTAGAGTTAAAACAAAATTAGTGATATCAGAGAAAGTGAAGATATTATTTAGTTTCTTAAATTCAAAGAGTTCCTTCTCAACTTTCTTGATGACTTCCACAACATATAGAACAACCGCTTTAGTCTTTAAGACAGTTTCTTTCTGCTCTTCAAAAGAACCTAAAGCAACGATGTTTTTAATTTTATCCTTAATTTCCTTGGTGTATTTTTTAAATTCTTCACCATCTTTACTATCTTTTACATGACTAATCTTATCGAAATTCTCTTGGCAAAGTTGAAAGAACCTTTCATCATCCCCGTTGATGATTTTTGCTAAGATAGAAAGCCAAAACTTTGGTTTGACTTGTACTTTAGATGCTTTACTTTTCTTAGCTGGTTCACTTTTAAATTCATCTAAAGAGGCGGTTTCATAGTCTTTACTATTTTCTTCATAATTGCTTTCATTAACAGCACTTAACAGAATTTTAGAAGGATCAAGATTTGTTTCTTCTCTTTTTAAAGGATAAGTAATCGCAATATAAAGCGCATCAAAGAGAATCTTCAGTTCCTCTTTGCAACCTTTCACATACTCTTTGTAGTTTTCTTCAAAAAATTCATCAGAGAGAAATTTATTTTCATAATCGTTTATAAATTCTTGTTTCTTTTTAAAGGAAAGGAGTGAGTAGTTTATCTCTGCACCCTTGATGATGTCTGTCAGTTGTCTATCATCAAAATAATCGGTGATAGAAAGAATGGTCTCCATTCTTTTAGGTTCATTTTGATAACTATTTTCTAAGCATTTTAAAATAAGTTCGTTTCTTTTCTCTTCAAGGATGGTGTCATCACTGATTGAGACATTTTTAGGAAGATTCAGTACAGTATTGTATTTTTTAACTAGATATAAGAAAGCTGAATCAAAAGTTTGGATATGAGAGGAAAGAATCTTATCTTCAAGCTCAGGATCAGCAGACTTATTTTCCTTAAACTTAGCTATGATTCTCTCTTTCATCTCATGAGCAGCTTTGTTAGTGAAGGTTAAGACAAGAATTCTTGAAGTATCAATCTTATCTTCAGCGATGAGTTTATAAACTTTCTGAGAAAGAGTGCTTGTTTTACCTGAACCAGCTCCGGCAGAGATGACGACATTAGTTGTTTTAGAAGCATCGATAGCTTTTTGTTGTTCACTATTAAATGGCATGTCTATTCCTCCGCTTCCTCATTACTTTCACTGAAGATAGCATCGATTCGTTTATAAGCAGAATCAAAGTCGCTTCTCTTGTGATAGCACACATCTTTGTAGTTACAATACATACAAGCTGGTTCAGAGTTATTTTTAAACTGTTTTGGTGCGATATCAAATTTTTGCTCATTAATACTATTCATCGTTTTAATCGCTGCTTGTTTTGCATCATCAAACAAATCAGAAACTGTGTAATTTGATTTTTTAGCAACTGAGTTGACATTTTTGAATGGGAAATCGGCTTTTAAATATTTTTTATTACCAAAATTGTTTTGATAGTTTTCTGTTTCATTAAGAAGACCGCAAAGTTTTGTAAAGCTTTCAATTTGTTTATCTTCCGCCTTAATATCAGCTTTTAATGCTTTTTTGGAATAAGGGTGTTGAATACCAACCCCACCAAACTTATAGTCGAATTCTTTGGCTTCCATTTCATCGTAAGCTAGCTTATATAAAGGAAGCTGAAGAGCACCACCTTCACAAACATACTTGTATTCGAAAGTATCAGGATGACCAGTTTTATAATCAATGATTGTGTAATATTTGAATGAATCAGATTTAGTAACGACGATTCTATCTGCTCTACCCTTGAGTTTGTATTCTTTTCCACTTGAAGAAGAAAGAGAAAGAGTTAAATCAAATTCTTTTTCTATTTTTTCAATATCATCAGGTTTAACTTGTTCATGGAGATGATCAATGAATACTTTCATTTTAGGTTTGATAACTTCAAGAAACACTTCTTCTTTTAAAGAACGAGGTGTTTTCTTATCTAAACATTCAGCTTTAACATTTTCAAACTCAGTATCATAATCAAAATCACTCTCAAAAATATTTTCCATTATCTTATGGACAAACGATCCGAAACGGGCTGCAAAATCATCGCTTTTTGGGTCAAAATTATTGAGTCCAAGCTTATTTTCTAACAGATACTTAAAAGGACATGAATTATAAGCTTCAAGTTCAGTAACTTTAAATTCTTTCTGTGGATTAAATAAAGAAACTGGAGAAGCAGAGTGATTATAATCTCGGTAACCTAGCATCTGATTAGGGCTAGCTTTCAACTCATCTAAACGAATAGAAGTTAAAAAGGAGGCAGCTTTCTTAGTATAAAGACCATCGATATTATCAGATGCCTTCTCTGCTTTTGGCCAAGTTTCACATTCTTTATCAGTGACGAAAGGCGAGTCATAAATCTTATCTGATAAATGAAGCTTTACTCTTGAGACAAAGGCGATTGAATTATGAAGGAGAAAGTTCAGCTTCTTTCTTCTATCTAATTTTGAGCGGATATAACTAGGGTTGACCTTCAGCTCTTTTAATATATCATCAGGATAGATGCTATTATCATCAAAGATCTTATAGAAGACATCACTGTTGTAATCAGTCATATAGAAGAGAAGATTAGGATCAAAGAGAATATCAGTAAGTATCTTCACTCCATTGTTGTTTTCTTTTTCTTTTTTGATATGAGAAGAGACTATCTCTTGAAGAGTGATGAAAGCAAAGTCGAAGTTTTCTTTAGATAATTCGACCAAACCAAAATCTTTAATCAAAGAGTAAAGAGTAGTTAAATCTTCATCTTGCTCATTCTCATCAATTGTTATCTTTTTAGTTTCAAAAGCGTTATTCAAATACTTCTTAACTGACGGGATGTTAGAAAGAGGCGTTGATATCGTCTTTTCTATCTTGATATCGAAGAGATCAGAAAAGAGATCACAATAATAGAAATCAGCTTCACTTTGTAAGAGAACAGCGATAGTAGAAGGATCTTTTTTTTCTTTGATTATCTGTTTTCTTATATCAGCAAAGATATATAAAAACTGCTCAGTCTTATCAGAGAAAATCAAAGACCTAGGCCCTTTAGGCTCTTTTTTTGGTTCTTCTAAATTAGAGAAGTGCAGTTCTTTAAATCTGATTTTATTTCTTTTTAAAGCCTCTTTTAGTTCAAAGTCATCGTCGGATTCAAAAAGATAGATTTCACTATTTTTAATTTCATAAGAAAACAAGTCATCTTTGACTATAGCTTTTTGAGACTCTAGTTGTGACTTGAAAGATTGAAGTTCTTTTTTAACTGCTTTTAATCTTTCAGAATCACTCTCTTCATCTTGATAGTAACCGACTTGGAGAATTCTTTTAAGTTTAGAAGCAGCTGAATAATCGTATTTCTTTCCCTTTAAGATCAAAGGAATGGGATTATTAGGTAACTTCTTATCCTTTTTATATTCAAAAAAGAAAGAGGAGAAGAACTCATCTTTGGACATGAGTTTGTAATCAAAATTATGGTTATCAGGTTTAGCTTTATAGATGAGAAGATATCTTTTGTAGCAATAATCAGTAATCAGTATTTTCATTCGTTTAATTAATAAGGGAGAGGAAATTTGGAATTGAGATTGATCACCTCTTTCTTTAATGAATCAAGATAAGCAAGATCATCTCTGTGTTTGAAAGCATCATCGATGAAGTGAGCTATCTTGATAAATTCTGCTTCTTTATAACCTCTGGTGGTCATAGCCGGAGTACCGAATCTGATTCCAGAAGAGATGTAAGGTTTCTGAGTGTCATAAGGAAGTGAGTTTCTATTAGCGGTGATATTGATGCTTTCTAATAATTTTTGAGCTGCGATACCGGTGATGTTCTTACTCTCTAAAACATTTATTAATAAGAGGTGATTATCAGTTCCACCAGTTAAAACCATATAACCCATATCGACGAATTCTTTAGCCATCGCTTTAGCGTTTAAGATGACTTGTTTGATATAAGCCTTATATTCATCAGTCATAGCTTCTTTAAAAGCGACCGCTTTAGCAGCGATGACATGTTCAAGAGGACCACCTTGAAGTCCAGGGAAGACATTTTTATCGATTATCTTGGCTAACTCTTCATTATTAGTCATGATGATTCCGCCTCTTGGGCCTCTTAAAGTCTTATGAGTGGTGGAGGTGACGACATCACAATATTCGATCGGTGAATTGTGATAACCGGTTGCGACTAATCCAGCTATATGAGCGATATCAGCCATCAGATAAGATCCACATTCATCTGCGATTTCACGGAATTTCTTAAAATCGATCTCTCTTGAATAAGCGCTAGCTCCACAGATGATGAGTTTCGGTTTTAAAGCCAAAGCCTGCTGTCTTACTTTTTCATAATCAAGTAGATAGGTATCTCTGTCTACTTCATAACCATGAGCATCATAATCTCTGCCTGAGAAAGAGAGTGAATAACCATGAGTGAGATGACCGCCGGCATCAACGCTCATTCCTAAGATGGTATCACCATGTTCAACAAGAGATCTAATAGCACCCATATTGGCAACTGATCCTGAATAAGGTTGAACATTAGCATACTTAACATTGAAAAGCTTCTTGAGTCTATCTCTAGCTAGATTTTCAGCATCATCGACATTCTCACAACCGCCATAATAACGATGAGCGGGATAACCTTCAGCATACTTATTAGTCAGCACACTTCCTTGAGCTTCTAATACGGCTTTAGAAACAAAGTTCTCACTAGCGATCAGCTCAGTGCTTTCTTGTTGTCTTTTTTTCTCATTATCAATGATCGTAGAAATCTCTAAATCTTGACTGTATAAAGTTTTGTTATTCATGTGCTTTCCTCACTAGTTCTTATTATATTGCTTCTTCTTGTTGATAACCTCATTTCATGAAACATGTGTAATTTTTTGAAAAAGTTGCTTTCTTCAAAAATTGACAGCATGGGGGGGGTGTTTAAGCCACTTTTTAGTAACTGTTTGAGAACAATAAAAAACTCTTTGAAACCCCTTTTCAAAGTATTAAAACGGAAAAAAGAAAGGGGTTACATATACATGGCCAAAAACTCTGAGATCACAAAGACGAGAGTCGCTTTGTCGTCCGCATGGTTCGTCTTCGCACTCGCTTTAGGTGTCGGTGTCGGTATTGGTGACTACTATGCTTCAGTTTCTTACTCAGTCATCTCAAACTTCTTTAACCAAAAAATGTATGAAGTTGTTGATGATGGGGATGAAAATGAAGACACTGAGTATTTCAAAACTGAATTCACCAGTGATGAAGACCTTTATGAAGCTAGCTCAGCTGTCGCTAAGCAAGTAGAAGCAGAAGGCTTAGTTCTTCTTAAAAACGAAGATGATGTCATGCCTTTAGGAGATAATAAGAAAATCTCCATCTTCTCCGCATCCTCTGTCGATTTCGTTTATGGAGGAACCGGATCTGGTCAGATCAATGTCTCCACAGTCGATACCATCAAAGACGCTTTCGAAGATGTCGGATATGAAGTCAACGAAACCTTATGGCAATTCTATGAAGATGAAGGTTATTCAAGAACCACTGGTTCTCAAGACACTTATCCTAATACCTTCTTAATCAATGAAGTTCCGGTTGAAAACTACACAGCAGCAGTCATTTCATCCTTCAGCGAGTATAACGACGCTGCTGTTGTAGTCTTGTCTAGAAGTGGTGGTGAAGGTGCTGATTTGATTCATTCTACTGAAGATGGTAATGTCACTGATGGTGAGGATGGAAATTATCTCGCTTTATCCGCTGAAGAGAAAGACATGCTCGAGCTCGTCAATACCAACTTTGATACAGTCATCGTCTTAGTCAACACCTCTAACGCTTTAGAGCTCGGTGACTTAGAAGACTACGAGAACATCAAGTCTATCTTATGGGTCGGCACACCTGGACAAAGCGGTATCGGTGCTATCGCTGAGACTTTCACTGGAGAAGTCAATCCTTCCGGTAAACTCCCTGATACATGGGTTTATGACAATATGTCTTCTCCCGCCGCTATGAACATGGGTCTCAACTACTACTCTAATGGTGGTGAAGAACTCACAAGTGAGTATTCAGCTTATGGCGATTGGATGGGTGCTTATCTCGTCTATCAAGAAGGTATCTATGTCGGTTATAGATATTACGAGACTAGATACGAAGATAAAGTCATGTCCACCGCTAATGTTGGTGATTATGACTATGAAGATACAGTCATCTATCCTTTCGGATATGGTCTTTCCTATACCGACTTCTCCTACAGCAACATCTCTTATACTAACGAAGATGATTCCTACATCATCTCAGTTGATGTCACCAACACAGGTGATGTCGCCGGTAAAGAAGCTGTTCAAGTCTACTTACAGAAACCTTATACCGAGTACGATAAGACCTATGGAGTTGAAAAAGCTTCTGTTGAGTTAGTCGCTTTCGAGAAAACGGCTACTCTTGCTGCAGGTGAAACACAGACTGTCACTATCGAAGTTGAGAAAGAAAATTTCAGAACCTACGATGAAAATGGTGAAGGAACCTACATCCTTGAAGAAGGCATTTACTACTTATCACTCGGTAATGGTGCTCACGATGCTTTAAACAACATCTTAACCGCTAAAGGTTATGGTACCGGTGATGGTATGGATTATGCCGGTCAAAGCAGTTATGTCATCGCTCTTGATGTCGATGAAAGTGATGAATATGCTACATCTGCTGTCACTGGTAATGAGATCACCAATCAACTCGATTTTGCTGATCTTTCTTACTATGGTCAAGAGACCACTTATGTCAGCAGAAACAACTGGAGCGGAACGATGCCTACTACTGTTGCTCCTGCTTCCTTAACTGATCAGATGAAAGAAGATCTCATCCCTGCTACCACCATTGAAGCTAACGAAGAAGATGAGATGCCTGCTTATGATCAAAACAACGGTTTAACCTTACAGATGTTCATGGAAACCGATTATGATAGCCCTGCTTGGGATGACTTAGTCAGTCAGATGTCTTTAGATGAACTTTATCAATTAGTTTCTGATGGTGATTTCCACACCTATGCTGTCGAATCTATCTCTGCTCCTGGTACCGTTCATAAAGACGGACCTCAAGGTCTTTCCACCACTTTCACTGGAACCGTTTCTGGTCAACCTCAAGCTTATCCTTGTGAACCTATCATGGCCGCCACCTTCAATAAAGAACTCATCAACAGAGTCGGTGAATTAGTCGGCGAAGATGGTTTACATTCTGGAGTCCAAGGTTGGTATGCACCTGGTGCTAACATCCACAGAACTCCTTATAGTGGTAGAAACTTCGAGTACTTCAGTGAAGATTCTTATTTGACTGGTATCATGCTTGCTGAAGAAGTTGCTGGTGCTCAATCTAAAGGTTTAATCTGCTTCTCCAAACACTTTGCTTTCAACGATCAGGATACCGCTCGTCATGGTGTTCAAGTCTGGACAAACGAACAAGCTGGTAGAGAAATCTATTTGAGAGGTTTCGAATTATCCATCACCAAAGCCAATGGTTTAGGTTTGATGAGTTCTTACTCTCATGTCGGTACCGATTGGATCGGTGGAAACTACAACATCTTAACCAACATCTTAAGAGAAGAATGGGGCTTTGAAGGTGTTGTCATCACTGACTTTGCAGCTGCTGAATATATGTCCATCTCTGAAGGTATCTTGGCTGGTAACAACCTCTGGTTATTGGCTCAAAATAACTTCTTAGGTTGCAATGCTAACGTCTTAGAAGACGGTTGGGAATCTAACCCCACTATCGTCAAAGCTTTACAAGAATCCGCTAAGACTATCCTCTACGCTGTCTCTAGATCTTCATCTATGAACGGCCTCTCTTCAAGCAGTAGAGTCGTCAACATCACTCCTGCTTGGGTCTATTGGTTAGTCTGCCTTAACGTCGTCATCTATTTAGCTCTCATCGGGGTCAGCGGCTTAGTTATCTACGGACTTGTCAAACGTAGAAAGAAAACCGTCGACGAGGAAGAGTAATCCTTAAAGTA
>CAYRUQ010000031.1:0-10424 GCA_964427595.1 uncultured Clostridiaceae bacterium
TTTCCTTTATAGACAAAGTAGTCTGAACTAAAGTAACCAATCTCACTTACCGGGGCAATTGATTCCGAGGCGAGGGTAAAGGTAGAGTAGAGACCTAAAAATCCGCTTGTAAGACCAGAGCAATAGAAATATAACCACTGTCCATCATTCTTCTCGACGATATATTTGTAATAAGTGCCGTATGCAGAATATGATGTGCCCCTGAATGTATAAATATTTTTGATGTCCTCAAAACTGATTTCTTCTTCCTCAGTTTCAACATCTTCTTCGTTAAATATCACATCATCTTCAATATCAATATCTTCGTCTTCCTCAGTCATATCTTCTACTTCTTCTTCAGTTTCAGTGATATTAGAAATTTTTCCTTTGCCAGATATGAGTAACTCTTGTAGACCCTTTTTCTGTATTTAATTCTCTTGAAGCTGTAAGAATATATGCGGAGATGACCGATTCTTTTATTATTTGAGGATCATCAGAATTATCATATCGATAATAAGAAACCTCATCATTTACTAAAGCGATAGGAACATAATTGTTGACTGTAAGATTTCCGTTTTCATCAATTGTTCCTAAAGTGGTGTAATACTTACCAAAATCGCCCCCCCCATTTCAATTTAAAATTGCGAGTTAAAACTTCATTTAAAAGTCAAAAATCAATTATGTCCATTTCATAAACTGCGAGCCAAAAATATAACCTCGAAAATGGGCATTTCTTGCGGTCATATCGCTTTAATAAAAAAGTGAAAAATTCTATACTATTGGCGGAGGTCATAAATCGATGAAAGATTTAAAAGGGACAAAGACAGAAGCTAATTTAAAGGCCGCTTTTGCTGGTGAAAGCCAAGCTCACACTAAGTATCGTTATTACGCATCTGTCGCTAAAAAAGAAGGCTATTATGAATTCGCTGAGCTGTTTAATGAAACAGCTCAAAACGAGAATGAACATGCTGAACTTTGGTTCAAGTATCTTCATGGTGGAAAGCTTCCTTCCACTGACGAGAACATCAAGGATGCCGCTGCTGGTGAAAACTATGAGTGGACTGATATGTATCCTGAGTTTGCTAAAGTCGCTGAGGAAGAAGGTTTCCCTGAAATCGCTGCTAAATTTAGAATGGTCGGCAAGATCGAAGAGAGACACGAAGCTAGATATAAGCAGATGTTAGAGAATCTCAACACCAAAACTGCCGTCATCAAAGAAGGAACTTTAGTCGTTTGGAAATGCCAAGTTTGTGGTCATATCCATGTCGGTGCTAATCCCCTTCCTGTCTGCCCTGTTTGTGGTCATACAAACTCCTTTGCTCCCGAAGCTGTTTGGTATGATTTCAAGCTCTAATTAGCTTCTAAAATAAACTGATTTTAAAAAGCTCTCGGCTTAAAAACTGAGAGCTTTTTAGTTTGAAAATCATCAAATATTCATTTTCATAAATTTGTGAAAATTTAAACTCTATTTGCTTTTAAAAGACATAAATTAAAGTTAAATTTGGACATATTATGTTTGTGAGAAGAACGGCTTATTTATTTTTAAGTTTCCAGTTTAACTTGTTTTACAACTTTTATTTTTATAAGAGGTTTGTTCACTTGAATTGTGATACTGACGTCAGAATTATGAAAAATATTGTGAAAATATTTTCAGTAAGCGCTTTATTTTTCTTGTGTGATATAGCCTTAAGAAGATATAATCTTCTTGTCTGCAAATATTAGCAGTTTCAGGGGGATGATAAGATGGATAACAAGAAAGGTATGTACAAAGACCGCGTCACTATTTATGAAGTGGCTAAGGTAGCTGGTGTTTCACTAGCGACTGTTTCAAGGGTTATAAACAACTATCCGAATGTCGGCGAAAAAACTAAAAAAGCGGTCGAAGAAGCTATATCAAGACTCGGATATAAACCTTCCGCTTTAGCACAAGGTTTAGCTAAATCACACTCGACTAACATCGGTATCATGATTCCGTCAACTGGTTATTCCTACGTTTCCAGCATGCTTGATGGCATGATTGAGGTGGCTAAAGTTTACGGATATATCTCCACTATTTTCATCACCAAGAGAACTAAAGAGGATGCTGCTCAAGTCATCGAGTCACTTATCAAATCACATGTCGATGGCGCTGTCATTTTTGATGATGAACTTGGAACTGATGAAATCAGATCCATCCAGAATTATCACATTCCTCTCATCGTCGTCGGACATGATATGGAAGGCGACGCTTTAGGTTCTATCAATCTCGAGTATAAAGATCCGGTCATGGATGTCGTCAAAGAACAACTCGCATCAAGAAATGATGACATCTATCTCTTAGATATCGTCAACGAAGGAAAGATGGTTGATGAGATCAGAGATGGGCTTCTTGATTTCGCTGCTGAAAATAACAAGCATATTGAACTTCTCACCTTCAATGACTCTTATAACATCGTCTATGAAGGAATGAAGACTTTCTTCCAAACTCATAAATCCGGTTATTTCATCGCACCTAGAGATTCTTTAGCTGCTGCTGTTGTCAATGCGGCTAAAGAAAACGGATTATCCATCCCCGAGGATGTTCAGGTCTTAGCTGAAATCGGATCCAAGTATTCATACATCTTAAGACCGCAGATCTCTTCCTTCTCTATCGATATGTTCAAAGTCGGTTCCATCGCTGTCAGAATGCTGACTAAATTGATGGATGTCAATTCTCCTTTGAAAGATAAAACCTATAAATTTAGAGCTAAATATAACAAGAGAACGACCACCAAGTAATAGGAGAATATGCTGATGTTTATTCCTCTAATGAGCACTGTCGGCATCACACTGCTTTCTATTTTAATTGCGATATTAGTAATCGCCTTAATCGTTCTTTTGATTCTCTATCTAAAAAAGAGAATCTTTAAACAAGTTGAATCACTGAAGAAGATTTATGACGATTATCATTCGATTTTAATGAGCGATTGCAAAGTCATGGTCAATCGTTTGAATGTTTTAGGTGAGAATTCACCTGAATACAAGAATCTTTTTGATGAGAAGAAAAAAGAGTTTGAAAAGATTCTATCTACTCGTGATAAGGATATTTCAAACGCTTTAGCTGTCATTGATACTCTTCTCAAAGAAAAGAATCTAAAGCAAGCTAGAGAGAATATTCAAAAGATAGTCGAACCTTTAAATTCCTATAGACAAACAATCACTAACTTCAATGATCAACTGAGCACTCTTCTTCGTGATGATAATGACACCAGAGAGACTTCTCTTTCTCCAAGAGAAAAATACAGAAACATCAAGAACTTCTATGAGGCTCATAAAGACGAGCTCAAACCTCTTCATCAAAGTTTTGAAGTGATCTTTAAAAACACCGAGGACACTTTCTTTAAGTTTGATGAGCTGACCAACCTTGCTAAATACCAAGAAGCTAAAGCTCTTCTTCCACAAGTCACTTCATTATTAAATGCCATCACTGATATCATGCAAGACTTACCATCTTTAGTCACTCGCTCTTATAAAGTCATTCCACAAAAGCTTGAGAAGTTAAACGCTGATTATCAAGAACTATTAAAACAGGATTTCATCCTTGATCATCTTCATGTTCCTTCAGAAATAGAGACGATCACTTCCACAAACTTAGAAATTCAAAACAAACTCAAGTTGATGGATACCACTGGTGTCAAAGAAGAACTCGATTTCTTCCAAAGCAAGATAAGTGATATCTTCGCTGAGTTTGAAAAAGAGAAACAGGCTAAAGTTGAGTTCTCTTCTTTAAAGTCCTCTATCACTGAATCTACTTATGAGCTTGAAAAACACTACACTAGACATCTAAACGAATTGCCTCAATATCAACAAGCATTCGTTCTCGATAAGAAATATGTGAATGAGATAAGTTCTTTACAAGGTGATATCGAAACTATCGGTCATCTTAAAAGAGAGCTTGATAGTTATCTCAACAACACAGTGAAACAACCTTATTCAGCCGTCACTAAGAAGATCAATGACTTGAAGTTTGAAATTAATAAAGTCAAATCAACGATCAATGACTATACTGAATACCTTGATTCTCTTAAACAAACCAGTCAAGGTATCTATGCTTCTATCCGCTCTTATTTCTATAGTTTGAAATACGCTGAGTATGAAGTACGCTCTATCAAAGTCACCGAGTTTGAAAACAATATCAAACCTCGGTTTGATAATCTCTATCAAGAACTTAAAGATATTGATACTCTGCTTTTTAAACTTCCGGTGGATGTCACAAAGTGTTTCTCTCTTTATGAGAATGTGAAAACAGAAGCTGATCAGCTCTTCGCTGATGTCTCAAGTAGTCGAAAGCGAGCTGATGAAGCTGAAAAAGCTATCGTCAAAGCTAACTCTTATCGAGATTTCCAACAGACCGAGAAATCACTTGATAGCGCTGAAGATAAGTTCTATCGTGGTGATTTTAAAGGGGCAGAGTTTATCGCTAACGAGATAAGTAAAACTCTCGGTTTAACTGAAAACTGATTATGTTCGATATCTATTTTGATAATTCATCCACCACTAAACCTTATTTAGAAGTAATTAAGACTTTTGAAACGATATCACTTGATTATTTTGCCAACTCCGCTTCCTCTCATAAGCTCGGTTATATTTCTAATGACCTTTTAAAGAAGGCGAGAAAACAGATCGCTAAATCACTTAATGTCTCAGCTAAAGAAGTCTTCTTCACCTCGGGAGCGACGGAAGGAAATAATCTCGCTATCAAAGGAGTCGCTTTAAGAGAACAGAAAAGAAAGAAGACGATCATAACCACCAAAGCTGAACATCCTTCTGTCATAGCGGTTTTTAAAGAGCTTGAAGAAGAAGGATTTAAAGCTATCTATCTTGATTACGACAAAGAAGGTAATCTCGATTTAAATCAATTAGAAAAGTCTATTTCTGATGATGTCTCTTTGGTCTCTATCATGGCTGTCAATAATGAGACTGGTTATATCTTTCCTATCAATGAGATAGCAAAAATCATCAGATCTCACTCGAAAGCTTATTTCCACATCGATGCTACGCAAGCTATTGGAAAAGAAGATATCAACTTTACTGACTATGACCTTCTCACTTTTTCGGGTCATAAAATCGGTGGTTTAAAAGGCTCTGGAATTCTAGTTAAAAAGAATAATGTTTTACTTAAACCCCAAATCCTTGGTGGTGGTCAAGAATCAGGTCTTAGATCAGGAACCTCCGCATTAGCCTTAGATTGCTCATTAGCTACAGCTTTAAAAATATCTTTAAAGACGAGAGTAGAGAGAAGAAAACAAGCTATCAGAATCAATTCTTACTTAAGAAAAGAGATGAGTAAGATCGATGATATCGTGATCACCTCTCCTATGAGTGCGACTCCTTTCATCCTCAACTTTGCCTTTAAGAAACACAAAGGGTCTGTGATAGCTGAAGCTTTATCAAATCAAGGTATCTATGTCTCAACTACTAGCGCCTGCTCAAGCAGGACTTCTAGTGAATCAGAAGTCTTGAAACATGCTGGTTTTGATTCTCATATCGTTTCCAACAGCATCCGTCTTTCTTTTAATGGAGAAGAGACATTAGAGGAAGCTAGTGATTTCATTTCTTGTTTAAAGGAAATTCTCAAGGAGATTATTGAAGATGGCGACTGATATGATCATCGTGTTTTTTGGTGAACTTTCCACTAAAGGAAAGAACATCATGGATTTCATCCGCCTTTTAGGAAAAAACATCAAACACGCTTTAAGAGAGTTTGAAACTTTAACTTATGAAGTTAAAAAAGATCACATCTATATCATGCTTCATGATGAAAACTATGAGAGAGTCAAAGAGAGACTCTCTTTAGTTCCTGGCCTTTCTTCCTTTGCTTTAGCAAGAAGCGTGAATAAAGATTTAGATTCTCTTTTTGATGAAGCTTTAAGAGTCTATAAAGAAGCTTCTAAGACGACTTTTAAAGTCGTGACTAAAAGGATCGATAAGTCTTATCCTCTCCACTCTGATGAGATCAATAGAAAGATTGGCGGATATATCTTAAAAGCAGTTGAAACTAGTAAGGTTGATGTTCATTCTCCAGAGATCAAGATCAACATCATGATCAGAGAAGAATGCGCCTATATCTATGCGAAAAAAGAACTTGGAATCGGCGGTTATCCGGTCGGTATTGCTGGTAAATCAATGCTTTTAATCTCCGGTGGTATAGACTCTCCAGTCGCTGCCTACTTGATGATGAAAAGAGGAGTCAAGTTAGAATGTGTTCACTTTGCCGCTCCTCCTTACACTTCGGAGAGAGTCATCGGAAAGATAAGAGATCTTCTTTCAGTACTGACTGTTTATCAACCTGAGATCAAGCTTTATATCATCCCATTTACTGAACTGGAAAAGACGATTTATGAAAAAGCAGGTCCTAGTTATTGTGTCACAATCATGAGAAGAATGATGCTTCGTATATCAGAGAAGCTAGCTTATGATCACAACTGCCTTGTCGTCTCTGGTGGCGAATCAATCGGACAGGTCGCTAGTCAGACTTTATACTCGATGAAAGTGATAGAGGAAGTCTCCTCTCTTCCTTTCATCAGACCTCTTGCCACTTATGACAAGACTGAGATCATCGACATCGCTAAGAAAATCGGCACTTTTGATATCTCAATCAGACCTTATGAAGATTGTTGTACTATCTTCACTCTTAAAGACCCGGTCACTCATCCTGATTCTAAAAAAGTGGCTGAGATTGAGGCGTCTTTTGACTATCAAAAGATGGTTATCGACTGTGTCAAAAACGCTAAGGTTGAATATATCAAAGATGAAGAGGATATCTTCTAATCCTTCTTTAACCACAGCGGTTTGATTTCAAATTCTGGTTTCTTCAGTTTTGCTTCTTTAGGAAAAGCTAAACGATAGGCGTTAAGATACATCCTATCCGCTTTATCTCTTGAGTATCTTTCATCGCCAATCAAAGTTAAACCAAGCTCTCTAATAGCTAATCTGATTTGGTTTTTGCGGCCAGTTAAAATTCTGATATCTAAAACACTTCCTTCTTTGATGTGATTTTTACTTTCTAATAAAGTGATAGCTTCTTTACCATTGACTTTGTCTTTAGTGACATAGACTTGGTGACTTTTATTTTGAGTGAGATACTGTCTTACTTGATACTTTTTATTTAAAGGTAAGTCTTCTCTAACTACAGCTTCATAACATCTCTCTACTCTTCGTTGTTCAAAGATGCTTTGAAGTCTTTCTTTTACTGTGTAATTCTTGGCAAAAATCAGCAGGCCAGAAGTATCAAAGTCGAGTCTATGAACGATGAAGAGATTCTCTTTCTTAGCTAGTTGTCTTTCTTTAAGAAAATGATAGGCGTTATTGAAATATGTCTTCTTATCAGAAGTTCTGATAGTTAATAACTTAGCTGGTTTAAAGCAGACGATGATATCTCTATCTTCGTAGAGAATGATGATTTTTTCATTTCTCATTTTTTCAAAAAAATGCCCGTCTAGCCGGGCAATTAATTTCAATTGGATCAAACAGGACTTGAACCTGTAACGCCACGGTTATGGGCCGTGTACTCTAACCAATTGAGCTATTGATCCATCTATGGTGGCTGTGAGGAGATTCGAACTCTTGACATACCGGGTATGAACCGGCTGCTCTAGCCAACTGAGCTACACAGCCATATAGAGCAAAGAAAATGATATAAAATTTTCAGTTAAATTGCAAGTATTATTGAAGGAAAATCAGACTGGAAATCTGGTTTGTTTTGAATAATTAAAATTTAAAATTTTATAATCGAACTTATTAAATTTTTCTTTTCATTCAAAAGAAATGTCTCGCCTAATTCAAAACAAATTTAATTTTCTATGCTTAGAATGCTTGTGTTAGTTGTATTGTGATATGTAATTAATATTAGGCAACTGTAGTTAATTGCCACTTGTTACTACTATTATATGTCATTGTACAAGAGTCTGTGCTATCTATTGTTGCACCTCTGCCAGAGTTTCCACCAATCATCCAATCGAGATTTACACCATAAGCATATGTGCTGTTAGCTCCATCACTAGCCTCAAGATATATACCTTGGTAATAAATGTATGTTGTGCTATTAGAAGATATTGAATGCGTTGTTGAATTATAAGTAACTTCTTGATATGTGCCAGATAATTGTAATTGGTCGTCCTGATACCAACTATTTAAGAATCCGCTGTTCATTATCAAAGCATAGGTATTAGTTCCGTTAGTAACTAATCCAGTTCTAGCATCATAAGTTCCACCATCTATATTTGAATTATCACTAACAATCACTCCCTGTGAAATAATAGGCGCATTTATATAATTCATGACCATAAAGTTACCAGTACCATTTAGTGTATAACTTGCGTTATAACCTCCACCAATACTTCTACTAGCATGAGCTAAACATGGAATAATTCCGGGTTGAGTTTGATTCTTGTAAACTGAATCATCATTATATAAATCTAGAGATTCATTGTTTCTATAATCGTTGATAGTTCCTGACAGAACATAGCCTGGATAATCAGTGCTACTGATACTTGTAAAAGTAAAAGTGCCATACAAATCACAGCGTGCAGGTCTGTTTTCACTCATATATTGCCAAAAAACATGTGAACCATAAACATTATAAATGTTTGGAGAAACAGAATCATTTCCACTATATAATGTTGTCGAAGAACGGCGTAATGATGCCAAACCTGCATTATACATTGACCAAAAATATTGAGCAAAAATCAAACCTCCAGATCGATATAAATTCACGGTATTAATGCTGGTGGCTCCTCTTTGAGAACTGAAAGATGTAAAACAAAAGTTAATTGTACTATCCTCATCAACATATAAATAACTACCTGGTAAAAAGACTAATTCTGCATCTAAGTTAACAGTCGAGTTATAGAGATATATTTCAAAATAAGAAGGAACGATAAATTGTGAATCCGCTGAACTGATTTCAATAGAGTAACTTGATAAATCCATAACAAAATAATTAAAGTCTATGTCACAATCGTACACACTATATTTGATTCTTTGGTTGTAAAGGTTGTTTCTAATGATGTAGGAAGTTGAATTGTCATTAACTATATCTTCATCATATGAAACAGATCTAACTATATGACCTTGATCACCTGTCATTGTTATAAGAGATTCATTATCAGTACCAATTAAAGATATTTCTGTTGTAAATCCTTGATAAGATCTTCCACCACTATCTTTCATACAAATTCCTTTAAGATTCCCACCATACTTAATATCAATATTGCAATCAAGATAAGGCATTCTAAACATTCTAAAGAGACTTAAATTAAAGTAGTAAATAAAGACATCAGTTTCATGAGCACAGTCTTCAAGAGTTAAAAGACCTTTAAGAGCGGAGCCGTTTTCAACCACAATAGTTCCTTTATCGCCACTTGAATCAGTAATGGAGCCATAAGCAGTTAATGTCGAACCATTAGTCAAAATCAAATCATGACCATTCAAATCAATCTCTGTATATGCTCCTACAATAAAATTATTGTAATTGTTTTGAGCCCAATTAATATTTGAACCATAAAATCCATTATGTGCACCTAAAGTGAAGTCAACCCCATTAAAGATAACATCTCTTTGTAAAGTGAATTTCTTGCAAATGTAATTGGTAGCAGCAAATTGATTGTAATCTTCCAAAGTGGCACTTGTAATTTCAGTTATTGTAGTTGTATTAGTATTATACCTAGCATAACTAGAGCTGCCCCATATTGTTTGTCCAAATAAAGTGGTAGGTTCATTATAAGCAGATACCAACTCATCGCTACCGCCTATCTTACTATATCCTTCAAACGGCTTATAATCAGTTGTTTTACCTTCAGTATCAGCTAAAGCAATAGTTAAGTCTCCGTTATAGTTTTTTGTATCATCGGAATAGTAAATATATCGACTATATGTACTGCTGTAATAACAAAAACTTCCATTAAGAGTGTTTACTATTGAATTTTCAGAGCTTAAATTATCGCTATAAGTAAAATGCGTTCCGATTTGTCCGTACTCAGAGTTGTTTTGAAAGTTTGTTTGTAAATTATATCCAATATTAGATGTTTCTCTAGACCCAGTAGGTATCCATACTCTAGAACTGCTTGTACCGGTATAAGATGGCGCATTAAAATCAATATAGTCATCTTCAGTCATTGCTAAACTGGTCTCCATGGAATTTGAAGCAGTAAGAGAAATACTAGGATCATAATTTGTCTCTAGTGTTTCTTCATTCGAACCAATACTTTTCGCACTAAAAACCATACCGTCTTTTATGTCACCATCAAAAGTAGCTAGGTTAGTGACATTATCGTTTTCAATCCACTCATAGACATTAGTGCCATCACTAACAAATGGAGCATCTTTTAAAGAGAGATGATAGCCAGCATCAACATACATAACAGTATCTTCTTCTTCATCAGTCAACCCTTTAAACGTGATTTTATATTTCTTACCACCGGTATATG
>CAYRUQ010000032.1:0-9642 GCA_964427595.1 uncultured Clostridiaceae bacterium
CTCAAAACAGAAATTTAACACCACATTTTAGGGGTTGCGTCGAAAAACAGGTTTGATAGTTAAAACTGAATTTTCCCATAACATGGGATTTTTGACAAATAAAATACAGCAGAATTACTTAAGCTTACTCATCGCTCTCATCATCATCGGATTGTTCTTCATACTAGCCATCTGTTTCTTCATGTTGTTAAAAGAGTCGATAAGTTTAGAGACTTCCGAAGGGTTAGTACCAGAACCTTTAGCGATTCTGAGCTTACGATTAGATTTGATGATATTAGGATTCTTTCTCTCTTCTCTGGTCATCGAGTTGATGATGACTTCGGTTCTCTTCAAAGCGATTTGAGCTTGATTGATTTGATCTTCAGATAAGTTAGGGACACCAGGAATCATTCTCATAATCTTGCCAAGAGGACCGATCTTGTTCATCTGTTTCATGATAGAGAGCATATCAGTCATATCAAACTGACCAGCCATCATTCTTCTAGAAGTCTTCTCAGCCTGTTTTTCATCGACCTTAGCTTGTATATCTTCGACAAGAGTGACGATGTCTCCCATGCCTAAGATTCTGGAAGCCATTCTATCAGGATAGAAGTTTTCCAGGTCGTTCATCTTCTCACCGACACCAGCATACTTGATCGGAAGACCAGTCATCTTCTTGATAGATAAAGCAGCACCGCCTCTTGAATCACCATCTAACTTGGTCATGATGAGACCGGTGAGTTTGATTCTATCAGCGAAAGTCAAAGCAACATTGGTGGCATTTTGACCGACCATCGAGTCAACTGTCAAAAGAGTCTCATCAACTCTGATTGTGTTCTGGATATCTTGAAGTTCCTTCATCAACTTATCATCGATTTCCAGTCGACCAGCAGTATCTAAGATCAAGATGTTATATTTCTCATCGCAAGCTTTTTGATAAGCAGCTTTAGCGATCTCAGGAGGAGTGGTTCCGCTTCTATCCATATAAGTGTCAACTTCAGGAGAACACTTCTTACCGAGGTTATAAAGCTGATCGATAGCGGCAGGACGATAGATATCAAGAGCACCTAAGAGAACTTTCTTTCTGTTTTTGGTTTCAAAAAGCTGAGCTAACTTAGCTGCCGAAGTCGTCTTACCAGTACCTTGAAGACCGACCATCATGATGACGGTGGGTTTACCATCTAAACGGAAGCAGATATCGTTATCACCGGAACCTAAAAGTTCCTCCATCTTATCGTGGACGATCTTGACGACCATGTTACCGGGAGAGACTTTGGTCAAGACTTTTTGACCGATAGCTTCTTCTTTGACTTCTGCGATGAAGTTGTTGACGACATCATAATTGACATCAGCTTCTAAGAGGGCTTTTCTGACCTCATGAAGCATGTCGTCCATGTTCTTTTCAGTTAAGGTCGCTTGTCCTCTGATCTTTTTAACGATGCTAGATAGACGGTCACCGAGTGCTTCAAATGCCATATTCAATCTCTCCTTTCATCTCGCTGAGGAGTTTCTTTCTCTTCTCTTCATCCTTCTCTTCTTCGAAAGCTTTAATCAAGCTTCTTAGCTTTGTAAGCTTCTGATTTAAAGCTAGTTTCTCTTCATAAGTATCTAACTGAAGATCACCTTCATGAATCGAATCATAGATAGCTGTTCTAGACACATTTTCATTGAGGGCGATTTCACTATAAGAGAGATCATCAAGATAGAAGGCTTCCATCCTTCTTTTGATCGTCTCGCTTAATAGATCACCATAGATGATTAAAAGATCGGCTCTTTTAGTCTTATCTTTGTCTTTCATATCACATGAGGGCGAAGGTCACCCAGTCTAATAATAAGAAGATGATGGATAGACCGAAGAAGACCATCCAGAATCTCTGACTTTTATAAAACCATCTGCGCTCAGGTGTGATTAGTAAAGAATATAAGAAAGCGATCACCACTGAGGTGACGATCTGAGCTAAATAGTAGGAAGGAATAAGAAGAGCGATGATGGTGGAGATCAACATATTTAAGAAGAGACAGATGATGAAGTAGATGAACACATAACCCATATCATTCCTCCCTTCCGACTAAAAGACCATAGAGATACTTCTCTAAATCAAACTCTTCTAAGTCGTCCATCTTCTCACCTAAACCGATGAAACGGACAGGGACACCAAGTCTTCTTCTGATAGCTAGGATGATACCACCTTTACTAGTTCCATCCATCTTGGTGACGACGATACCAGTAAGAGGAGCACTCTCCATGAAAACAGAAGCTTGATCGATACCATTTTGACCGGTGTTAGCATCGATGACTAACAAAGCTTCATGAGGAGCATCCGGTATCACCTTCTTGATGACTCGGACCATCTTAGAGAGTTCATCCATCAATGCTTTCTTGTTTTGAAGTCGACCAGCAGTATCAATGAAGACTAAGTCATATTTATCTTCAATAGCTTTCTTTAAAGAGTCATAGCATAAAGAAGCAGGATCGGCATTAGGACGAGAGAGAATATCAACTCCGATTCTATTAGCCCAGATCTCAAGCTGTTCAACAGCACCAGCTCTGAAAGTATCACCGGCGACTAAAAGAACTTTCTTTCCTCTGTTTTTATATTTGTAAGCTAATTTAGCGATTGTAGTTGTTTTTCCTGACCCATTGACACCACACATCAAACAGATAGTAGGACCATCAGAGACGAAAGATAAATCAGTAGAAAAGCTTTTACCTTCATTAGCATAGCTTAAGAACATCTTATCGATAAGAAGGTCGTTGAGAGCTTCTGGATCAGTGATACCATCAGCTTTGGATTGTCTGACGACTTCTTTAATCAAATCCATGATGACATCGTATCCGACATCAGCTTCAAAAAGGATCTCTTCAAGAGAATCAAAATACTCTTGATTGATCTCTTTATGAGAAGAAGCAAGTTTATTAAGTCTCTCAGTGAATCCGATTCTTGACTTATCTAAACCAGCCACATACTTGTTGACTATCTCTTCTTCTTTCTTCTCTTCTTTTTCTTCTGTTTTAACTTCTTCAACCTGTTTTTTGATGGGTTCTTCAGCTTGTTTGACTTCTGGCTTGTTAGACTCAGGCTTCTCTACTTCAGTTTGAACAGAAACAGCTTCATTTACAGGCTCAGAAGTTGGTTGTTTTACTTCTTCTTGAACATCAACAGTTTCAGGTTCTTCTTCAACTCCAGTAGTTACTTCTGTTTCAGGTTCATTTAAAACTGATTCTTCAGTCTTAACTTCCTCAATAGTAGGAGCAGAACTAGATTCTTCAGGTTCACCTAAAGAAGTCTGTTCAGACTGTTCTTCTTTTATTTCTTCCTTTGGATGTTTGCCAAATTTTTTCTTTAGAAATGCGATAAGTCCCATGTTAATTCACCCTTTTTTTCAAGGCGTCTTCAGCAGCGTTAAGCTCAGCTTCTTTGATCGTATGTCCTTCACCGATACCGAGTATCTGATCATTGATCTTAGCGTGAACGATGAAATGGCAATCCGGAGTATTGATGTTCTTTTGAGAGACGACCACATAATTGATGTTAGTCAACATCAATTCTTGAAGCCTTCCTTTGCTATCAAGATGCTCAGCATATTGCCAAGCGTTTTTAATCATATCACCATAGACATATAAAACTATCTCACGTGCTTTTAAAAATCCTTGATCAAGATAAACAGCCCCGATAAAGGATTCAAAGACATCCTCGTGGATGTGCTTATGAAAACGAACATTATCCTTCTCTCCAACCGAATATCTAACTAAGACATCAGAGTGAAGAATATCTTCAGTGAAGTGAGAGAGGATATCACCATTGACTAAAGCCGAGCGCATTTTAGAAAGCTTTCCTGAGGAAGCCTCCGGAAATGCTTTTGAGAGAGATTCAGTGATGATCAAATCAACGACATCATCTCCTAAAAACTCTAACCTATCATAATCGGGTGAATCAGCGTGTTCGTTTGAATAAGATGCATGAGTGAAAGCTTGTTGATAAAGAGAGAGGTTATCACTCTTGATTGAGAAACGAGCAAGCAAGGATTCTAAAGCTTCGTTATCACTCACTTTTAAACTCCTCAGCGATCTTCGTGATGATATCAGCTTTCACCATGTTTTTAGCTACTCTGATAGCATTATAGAAAGCATAAGCATTAGAGTTTCCGTGAGCTTTGACAACGACTCCGTTGATACCGAGTAAGATAGAACCTCCATACTTGCGATAATCCATCGTCTCTTTAAGACCTTTGAATCCGGATTTAGCAAAGAGATATCCGATCTTCGTCTTAGTTGAATGCTTGAAAGCGTCTTTGATCATCTGATTCATCATAGAAGCGACACCTTCTGTCGATTTAAGAAGGACATTTCCGACAAATCCACTAGTGACGATGACATCATGTTTACCATCTAAAACATTTCTAGCTTCACAGTTTCCTTGGAAGTTAGGGAAGTTTCTCTCTTTTAGTAACTTATAAGCTTCAACAACTTCATCAGTTCCTTTTCCTTCTTCAGTTCCGTTAGAGAGGATGAAGGTCTTAGGATCTTTGTTGTTTAAGATCTCTTGTGCATAAAGGCGACCCATCTTAGCAAAAGAGTAAAGGTCTTCAGGAGTGTTGGTATTATTAGCACCGATATCAAGGATGACACATGCTTTATCTTTCACATAAGTCGGGAAAGGCGCACAGATACCAGCTCTAGAAACACCATCGATATTTCTCAAAAGGAAAGTAGAACCGATGACGATACCACCAGTGGAACCAGCTGAGACCACACAATCAGCTTCTTTTTCTTTGACAGCTTGAATCGCTTTATAAAGAGAGGATTCTTTTCTTCTTAAAAAGTCGAGCGGTTTGATTTCCATCGGAATGACATCGCTGGCGTTGATGATCTTAACTTGCTTGACTCCTTCAAAAAGAGGCTTCAGTTTCTCTTCATCACCAAAAGCGAGTATCTCATCTTCACTATTACTTTGAAGATAATCTTTGACTCCTTTAGCAAGCTCTTCACAACCGAGATCAGAGCCCATCATATCAATCGCTATTTTTGCCATAGAAAAAACCTCTTTTCGAACGACAATATAATAGCAAAAATATAGACTTTATTAAATAGAAGAGGCCTATCTAGAAAGAGACTGAATACTGCCTTCACCTTCGTCTTTTTCTATAAACTAAGCCCAGATTTATCTAAACACTAACTACACTACAAGTGTCTTTTTTCTAGCTTTGAGATACTCAAGGAATCTCTTGTTTTCAGGCTCATCTTGATTCTGAATAATCTCCTTAGCATCTTCTTTAGCGATAGCAAACATTTTTTGATCTTCAACAAAGTTACAGACTCTCAGTTCACTTCTTCCAGATTGGTTTTCACCACCATAAGAGCCACTTCCTCTCTGTTTTAAATCAAACTCAGCGACTTTTAATCCGTCTGAATGCAAAGCTAAAAACTCAAGCTTCTCTTTACTCTTCTTATCACTTCCATCATAGATGAGTAGAGATAAAGCCCCTTCTCCTGAGCGACCGATTCTACCTCTTAGTTGGTGAAGGGTCGATAAGCCGAAGTAATTAGCATCATAAACGATCAAAAGACAAGCTCTAGAGACATCGATACCGACTTCAATGACAGTCGTTGATATCAATATCGGTTTCTTACCGCTTAAGAAGTTTTGATAAATGATATCTCGATCCTCTTTTTTCATCCTTCCGTGAAGAAGCTGACAATTATCACTACCGAATCTAGAGACATATTCTTGATATATCTCATTGACACTAGCTGCTTTTCTATTTCCTTCCTCGATCTTAGGAGCGACGACGAAGACTTGTCTGTTGATCTCAAGAGCCCTATTTACTGATTTAAAAAGAGCAGGATCAGTCGACCTGATGACTTTAGTGGTGACATTTCTTCTACCACTTGGGAAAGAAAGAAGCTGAGAGACCTCCATATCAGCGTTGATAATCTGGGAGAGGGTTCTCGGGATAGGAGTAGCTGACATCATCAGCATGTCCGCTCCATCTCCTTTCTTTAAAAGTTCTTCTCTTTGTTCAACACCAAATAGCTGTTGTTCATCGATGATGACAAGTCCTAAAGAGAAGAAACTGACTTTCTCACTTAAAGCAGCATGAGTAGAAATGAGAATATCAATATCTCCTGAGACAAGCCCATTTAATATCTCTCTCTTCTCTTTGATTGTTGAAGAACCAGAGAGAAAAGCGATTTTTATCTGATAAGAAGCGAAGACTTTCTTAGCGTTCTCATAATGTTGTTTAGCTAGCTCATAAGTAGGAGCTAAAAAGGCGCTTTGTCTTCCTCTTAGAGTGTTGATATAACAAGCGATAAAGGAGACGATCGTCTTTCCAGTTCCAACATCACCTTGTAACATCCTAAACATCACTCTCTCGCTCTCCATATCAGAGAGGATGTCTTTGACTGCATACTTTTGATCATCAGTCAGTGGATAACTTAAAGTATGGATGAAGTCTCTTAACATCTGATGGTCGATTCTAAAGGCTTGTTTCTTCGTCTCATCAGCTTGTTTTCTAATCAGTAAAGCATCAGTACAGTAAGAGAGAGCTTCCTCATACTTGAAGACTCTTAAGCCTTTCTCAAGCTCGTTTTTATCCATCGGAAAATGAACATGTCTTAAAGCTGTATATTCATCAGCGAGTTTGTACTTTTTGATGTACTTAGAAGGAAGAGGAGAAGTGATATCAAACCGATTAGAAGTCGGAGAAGCTAGTTCTTTTTTTAAAAAAGAAGTGAAATAAGAAGTGCTGACTGATTTAGGAAGCGAGTAAACAGGTTTGATTCCAGAGCAGACATAAAAGGAGTCAAGCGAGTAAATCGCATTTACGACATAAACATGTCTACTTTCAGAATAATATAAAACACAAAGGACATCTTCCCCACTTCTTAACTTCTGAATATAGTAAGACTGATTGAATACCATACAAGAAGCAACTTGATTGGAGGTTTTTAAATCGAATCTTATGATATTCGCATTTCTCGCCTCTTTAACATTGAAAGGTTTACCCTTGTAAATATATCTTTGAGAATCGAGCGGTTCCAAAGTAAAAGGAGTCGGATTTAAATCCTCGTACCTAGTTGGAAAGTTTTTTAAGATATCGACTAGCGAATCAGTGTTGAAGGCTTTTAAAAACTCTTGCCTGTTCATCTTTTTAAAAAACGGGGTTATTTAACCCCGAGAAATCATTCGACAGCGACAAAGAAGGAGTAGACCGGTTGTTTACCATCTTCGATAGTGATGTCACAATCATCACCATACTTTTCATTGATGACTTCTTCAACCTGTTCTCTCTCTTCTTCAGTGACATCCTCTCCGCAGATGATGTTGATCATCGAAGAATCTTCATCGACCATATGAGAAAGCATATCAGTCAGAGTGTTGATCTTGTGTTTATGACAGCAGACGATCTTCTTTCCGGTGATACCCATGAAGTGATCTTTTTCAACAGTGACACCATCGATAGTAGTGTCTTTGATCGCATAAGTGATCTCACCAGATTTGACGACGGCGATGTTATCGACCATGTTGGATTCATTCTCTTCAAAAGAAGCACCAGCATTGAAGACCATGCAGGCGACTAGGCCTTCAGGAATGGTCTTAGTCGGGATGACTTTGATATCATAGTCATCTTTGAGAAGATCAGCAGCTTGATTAGCAGCCATCACGATGTTGGAGTTATTAGGGAAGACGAAGATGTGATGAGCGTTAGTCTTCTTGATCGTCTCGACGAAATCAGCAGTTGAAGGGTTCATCGTCTGACCACCGCTGATGATATAAACTTCATCATAAAGAGAGGAGAAGAGATCTTCGATACCTTTACCGACAGCGACGGTGATGAGAGCATATTCGCTTTGAGGTTTGCTGACCTTAGGAGCAGCGGTAGTGACTTCGATCTTTCCTTCTTCACTTGTCGCATTATCATCCATCATCAACTCTTCATGTTGTTCAGACATGTTGTCGATCTTAATCATCTTAAACTCACCAAATTGCTGAGCATAAGTGAGGATATTACCAGGACGAAGGGTGTGGATATGAACTTTGACCAAGTCTTGATCAGAGACACAGACGATCGAGTTACCATGAGCCTCTAAGACTGCTTTAAACTTCTTCTCGTTATAAACTTTCTTATCAGAAGGCATCTTCTTGGGATCAGGAAGCTGCATCAAGAACTGAGTGCAGTAACCGAATTCCTCGTGTTTGAACTTAGCTTGAACATTGCCGTGTTCAACATTAGAAGTAGGCTTGTTGCTGACATAAGGACCACCAGTCTCAGTGACAGAAGCCATGTCCTTCTCGACAATCTGATTATGAAGAGCTTTAGCGAAGCCTTCTAAGACTTTACATAAACCAGCACCACCACTATCGACGACACCGACTTCCTTTAAAACAGGAAGAAGATCAGGAGTTCTCTCTAATGATTTCTTTGCTTCTTCAAGAAGGATATCAAGACATTCATCGATAGGCATATCCTTCTCAACTTTGTCATATAAAACGGTGGAAGCTTCTCTGATGACGGTGAGAATAGTACCTTCAACCGGTCTCATGACCGCTTTATAAGCGACAGTTCTGCCATTGACGAAAGCATTAGCTAATCCGATAGCATCGACTTCATCCTTATTCTCAAGTCCTTCAGCAAAACCACGGAAGATTTGAGAAAGGATGACACCAGAGTTTCCTCTAGCACCCATCAAAAGACCACGAGCGAAGTCTTTAGCGACTTGAGAGACGGAGTTGGTGTTCTTAGAGAAGACCTCTTTAACACCAGAAGACATCGTCAGATTCATATTAGTTCCCGTATCACCATCAGGGACAGGGAAGACATTTAACGAGTCGATCTCAGGATAAGAGTTATAAAGGTTATTAGATCCAGAGATCAACATCTGTTTGAGAATAACACCATCGATTTTAACCATAGTAAAACCTCAATTAATCATTTAATCGCAAGAATATAAACGTTGATGACAGGGACATTGATACCGAACGTTTTATTCAAATAATAAGAGACTTGTTTTTGTACTTCCGAGGCGACCTCGCTGATCTTGACTTCTTTAGAAACATAAAGATAAAGCGAGACTTCGTAACCATTCTTCAATTTGTGAACAGCCACACCATCTGAATAATTCTCAGCAGAAAGAATACCTTTTAAAGGATTACGAAAATTCTTCTTATTGATAAGTCCTAAAACACCATAAACCTTAGTAGCGGTATTACCGACTATATCAGCGACTGCTTTTATTGAAATATCAATTTTTCCGAGATTCGTTGATTCACCGATATTCATAGAAAGTACCTCTTCAGATACCGGAATATTTTAACAAAACAGAAAAGTTAAAACAACTTTCATAAAATCTAGGAGACTACCATCTCCTAAAAGTAAGTGCTTCAAAATGAAATCAAAGGAATCTCAAATAAAAAATCTCTCCTTTTTGATGAAGAAAAGATCAGTTAGAGAGATATTTTATTGTCAACTATAGTTGTATCTTATATGTTTTGAGTAAAATTGCTTTATTTAAATAAAATTGAAGAATGCAAACTTTATCGACACGAATTAAATAAGAACAACTGGTCAATTTTAAATGATAAGAAAATAAAATCAGATTTCAAACCACAAAAAAAGGCGGCTGCAGCTATCTTCCCGATAAGGTATTGTCGCCGTCCG
>CAYRUQ010000033.1:0-9596 GCA_964427595.1 uncultured Clostridiaceae bacterium
AAAAGACAAAAAACGCTGATTTCATGGGCATTTTAGCCATTAACTGTCAAAGATGAGAATATACCAAAAATACGGGGTTGTTTGTCTTATTCGGCACAAAGAAAAGGACTTTAGTGAAGTAAGCTCTTTCGAAATGTTGAAGTGTCAACAAATAAAGGTATAGAAATTGATTAAACTGGTTAATCTCGGTAATTTCTAAAGTATTTTTTAACGTATTTATCAAGGGTAGTCTGTGGAAATTTCTTCTTTAAGATGTTGTAAGTAGTATCGACTAAAGAAGAAGCACCTTTAGGGATGTTCTGACCAAGTCTTTCTTCCATCTTCATCCACTCTTTTAAAAAGGAGTATCGAGCGATGACAGAGCTTGCTGCTACGGATGGATAATAAGTTTCACCGCTTGTTCTAAAGTAGAGTGGATTAGAGATGATCTCATCACCAAGTGCCCTTTTGTAGTTTTCTTCTGTTTCAAATTGATCGATGTAGACGATTAAGTCATCGCTTAAATGATATTTATCGATTAAACAACGCTGAGCGAAGTTATGAAGATGTGCCATTATCTTATGAGTAGACCAGTTATGTTGTGAAAGAGAAGAGAGCTTTTCAGGTGAAATCAAAACGACATGATTTTTGATTTTTCTTTTAAGAGAAGGGCCGATCTCTAAGATATGTTCATCACTGATCTTCTTAGAATCGTTGACTTTCAGTTTCTCTAGAAATGGGATATCAGTAGATTCTATATAACAAGCAGTGACGATAAGTGGTCCGAAGAAATCGCCGACTCCTACTTCATCAGATCCGATTTGTGAGGAGAGGTCATCCCAGCATTCAGTATAGGATTTGTTCTTTTCTTCATTGTTATTTGATACTTCATTAATCGTCACATTTTCAGAGAAAAACTTCGCTTCATCTATCGCTTTTTCATCACCAGAAAAGAGGATTGTATAAACTTCTTTTCGGTTCTTATAAGCGTGTATTTCCACACCATCTTTTCTTACGAGAAAGTACTCGTATGGTCGTTTAGGATCAGTGATTTCTTCAGCGTTATAGAAGTCTTTAATCTCTTCAGCTTTTGCTTGGTCAGTTTTGATTTTTGCGTAGATCAATAATCGTGTTCCTCTTTTGTTAAATGATACCACAAGTAATTGAAAAGAAGCAGGCCGGTCGAGCCTGCTTCTTTCAAAAGGAGTTAAAAAATGAAAGCTAGTTTTGAGTTTCTGGCTCTTCAGCTTGCTTCTTCATTCTTAAAAGATAGAGAGTGGTGATGATGGCACCAGAGACGATGATAGCTGCACCAACACCGATATCGACATAGAGGATGAGGGATTGCCAAGGTGCTAAAGTCGTACCGATGACTTCACCTTTCATCGCATTAGAGTTAGCAAAGGCGTAACAGACATTCTTCAGCGCATTCCTTAAGACGAGTACATCGCTGGTTGAAGATTCAGAACCATTCCATGAAGAAGAGGCTAAAGTAGCGAGGTTTAAATCACCACCGGCATAAATCATCTGCTTAGCATTCATATATTGAGGGATGGTGTTGAAGTCACAGATGACAGCGCCTCTAAATCCCCATTCATCTCTTAAGATGGTAGTGACGAGACGATAGTCTCCGCCAGTCCATCTGGTACCGATTCTGTTAAAGGAGGTCATGACGCCCATCGTGTTAGCTTCTTTGACGGCGATTTCAAACGGACGTAAGTAGATCTCTCTCATCGCTTGCTCGGTGACCCAAGAAGCATCACCAGTGACTGATCTATGTGTCTCTTGTTCATTTAAAGCGAAGTGCTTGATGAACGGGATGACACCAGTCTCATTTAAGCCTTTGATTTCAGCAGCTGCAGTCTTTCCACTTAATAAGGGATCTTCAGAATAGTATTCGAAGTTACGACCACCGAAAGGAGAACGATGGATGTTCATAGCCGGAGCATACCAGCCAGTGTAAGGCATGCCATCTTTACCGACTAAACCTTCTTGACCGACAGCATCACCAAAGCGTTGAACTAATTCAGCATTCCAAGTGGAAGCGACGATGACACCACAAGCATAGGAACATGTATCACCAAACATGCTAGCGTTGACGAATGATGTCCAGCCGACAGGACCATCAGAGCAGTTGATATAAGGGAGTCCGACACTATCAACAGCGTTGACCGCATAAGCAGCAAAGTTGAACATATTGAGAGCTTCACTGAAGTCCATCTGGTCTAAGAGATCATCCCATCTCTCATCATCATAATCGACAGAACCGACGAAGTTTCCATCCTCATCATAGAGGAGATCTCTTAAGGTCATATTGTTGTTTGCATTAGTCATCGGATACTCTTCAGTGGAGTAATCGGTAGGATTATTGGTTGAAGTATCAGCAAATTGAGCAATCAACTCATCCGAGGCATTTTTCTCCTCATCAGAAGGTGAATCAGGCCAAGTTCCTTCCCAATCAGTTCTAGAGAGAACAGTTGAGAGTTGAGTATCGGAGTTGAAGGCTTCATCTTCTTGGTCTGTGTAGAGGTTGACTACTTCATTTCCAGTGACAGGATCAGTAGCGTACTGATAGTTTGTAGCTAAAGTTAAATCATGTTCTTCGACATTTTCATGAGCGTTTCTATTAAAGCGGAGTGTATAGGTTCCACTATCTAACTCATAACCACAGAAACCATTGTTATTCGCATCTTTATAGTCATAAGAAGCAGCATAGTAAGGATCGATTTCGACACTGACTGTTGAGCTTTCACCAGGTTCTAAGAGTTCAGTCTTTGCATAACCGATCAAGACTTCATAAGGCTTCTCAATCTCGCCAGTGTAGTAAGGAAGTTCCATGTAAACTTCAACGACATCTTTACCAGCGACATCACCGGTATTGGTGACTGCAACATCAACAGTGAAAGTCTCTTCAGGATTTAGGGTAGAAGGAACGGTGCTTTCATCTACTTTCCAATCAAAAGTGGTGTAAGAGAGACCATAGCCGAAGGGATAAATGACCGCATCTTCATACCATTCCTCACCATCGGTATATCCTCTAGTTTCGTAATAACGATAACCGACATAGACACCTTCTTCATAATCGACGAAGTAATAGGAAGTGAGACTACCATTATTGATATACTGATCACCACCTTGGACTCCTTGATCATAGTTACCAGTGATCAAGTTATCACCGAAATTGTTCCAAGTTGGATCTTTCTTGAAGTCGGCAGAGAAAGTATCAACAGTACGACCAGAGGGGTTAACAGTTCCGTTTAAGATTTCACCTAAAGCAGTGGTTCCAGAGTTACCAGGATAACCCATCCAAATAGCAGCACCGATTTTTTCTTGATAAGCGTAGTAATCAGGATCTTCTAAGAAAGCTAACTCCATCGGTGAACCGGAGTTTAAGACGACGATGACTTTCTCAAAGGGACCATTGCAAACAGCTTCTAAAAGTTCAGTCTCATTCTTATCTAATTGTAAGAAGTGATCATCGACATTGTTATAACCGGTAGCGCCTTCCATCTTACGAGGGAGGTCGAAGCCTTCTCCACCTATTCTAGTGAAGACGACGATAGCGGCATCACTATATTCGGAATAGGAGTTTATAACATCAGTAGTGTAAGAGGATTGAGGAGTCTCTCCGGTGGAGAGGATCTTGGTGTCTCCAGAATCGAGATCACCATCATCTGTGGTTCTACCACTTCCACTCAAACTATCGTTGTTGTAGAAGGCTTGTAAGGTCGGGTTGGTGGTGAAACCAGCTTCGGTTAAATAATCGTTTAAATCGACTTCTTCACCTGTAGCGGCACCAGAACCAGAACCGCCGATGGCGATATTGACTGAGCTTTTACCAAAGATGGATATCTTCGGACTCTCATCACTAGGTTCAGGGCTGTTAGGTGTAGAGATAGGAAGGGTATTGTCATCATTTTTAAGAAGGACCATGCCTTCTTCACTCAACTCTAAATTTACTTCGTTTGCGTTAGCTAAGGCATCTTCTTCAGTGGTGTAGTTACCTTCGTAAGCAGCTTCTGAGCCTTCAGCATAGATGTTGGTCGGGCCTCCCATCGCAAAATTTAATAGGCCAGAGAGTGCGAGATTACAAACTAAGCTGGCGACTAAAAGCAGAACGATCAACACACCTGAGGTGATTAACCACGCAAGAAAGCCTTTCTTCTTAAATAATTTTTTAATCATTGTTCACCTCATTTATGAAAATAGAATCAATAATTACCAGAAACCGGCAAACCATAATTGCCATCCCAAGTTAAGACGGCATCAGTGACTGTGAAGGTCACACAATCAAGTAAAGGAGCATGAGAAGTCATCGTAGTGCCAGAGACAGCTTCAGAATTAGTTGTTTGAAGTCTTAAAAGGTTTGTACGACCACCTCTAATACCTGAGATAGTGAATGTAACTTCCTTAAATTGTGCATAAGGGACGTCTGCATTCATCGCAGGAACTTCACTATCTTCAAAAGTTATTTCATAATCAAGGGAAGTATTGTTGAAAGCGATTTGGAAATTGTCTTGGTTATATGTATAGCCATCGACCTCTTGAGACATTCTGACTGTGAAAGTAGCTTCTTCAACATCAATATCGGATGTGAAACGGATATCGAGATATAAGCTTTGCCTATACATATATCCGACGAAGTAGCCGTTAGAAGCATTAAGACCATAGTTGTCGACTAAGATCATAGCAGTCTCAGTAGCAGTTCCTGAAAGTCCATTTCCGACCTTTCCGCTGAAATCAACATCTTCGAGTTCAAACACATAATCATGCTCACCAAGATAAGCAGAATCTTTGGACCAACCAGCATAAATGGTAGTATCTTCAGTAATTAATGTTTCAAAATTGAATTCGGTTGTCGCATCTTCATCAGTGTACCAGCCGGTGAAATCATAACCGGTTCTCGTAGGGTCATCGATTTTAGAGACGGTGGTATTTTCTTCAACTGTTTGGGTGACTTCACTGACAAGTCCGCCATAGTAGTTGTAATCGAAAGTGACGGTATAAGTGGTAGCACCTGCAGTGACCCATCTAGCATAGAGAGTTAAATCAGAAGTGACAGCAGTGGAGAAATCATATTCATTACCGGTGGTAGCACCAGTGTACCAAGCATCAAATTCGTATCCATCTCTTACAGGATCTTCAGGTTTGCTAACTGTTTCTCCTTCAATAACGGTGACGACATCAGCTTCAGGAGCACCATCATAGTTATAATCGAAAGTCACATCATAAGTGACATTGATGACAGTGATTGAGAAAGTGGTACGAACACTAGAATCATCGGCTAATCTGACGATGACAGTGCTTGTACCAGCAGTGGAGGTATCAGCGGTGATAGTGAACATATCATCGGAGAGATCGACATCACTAATCGTGCTATCAGAATAAGTGACAGCTACAACACCACCAGTAGGATCAAAATCTTCGTTGACATAATATTCTGTCTTTGTCGGAAGAGTGCTCATAGAGATGCTAGAGACAGTGTTTTGAACCACGCTTGATGTGTCAGGATTGACAGAGCTATCTCCAGTTTCAGAACATCCGGCTAGAGACAATGAGCAAATAAAAGCCAATAAAAAACCAAAACTTTTTTTCATTTTTTAACCCCTTTTTGTGTTTTTTACTAATTGTCTAAATACAAAGCAGACTGCCTACCATGAAGGTAGGACAGCCTGCAAAACATCTAATTTGTCTGGATATTAGACGACTTGAATGACGATCTTCTGAGTGTATTCGATGAAGCTGCAACCGAAGGAAGCGAATAACCAGCCAGAGAAATACATTGTAGTAGGAGCATAGAGGGTGACAGTGAATTCGAATGTACCAGTTTCAGTAGGTGTACCAGATAAGAGGATGTGATCGACAACCTCGTAGCTTCCTCTGTTGGAGAGACCTTGCCAGGTGGTGTAGACTTCCTCCCATTGTAAGCCAGTAGGAAGATTTCCAGTATAGCTGTAGCCATATTCGTGTCTGTCCTCTGGATCGGTGACTAAGCTTTCATCGATGGTGATGAGGTCAGCAGCAGTCTTATCTTCGTCTCTGTTATAGTTGGTGAAGTCATAGGTGTACCAGTTGACAATCAGTCTGCTATTGACGGTCGTACCATAAGCTAATGAAGGTGTATCAATAGTCAACTCGGTGTATTCACCAGAAGTTAACGTAGCGTTAGTTTCAGCAGTCGAATCGATGCTTTCACCATTCAGTTGCATAGCGGAGCGGACATGGATATTAAGGACAGCTTCAGAAGTGACCCAACCATCAACGGTTAAATTGACGTTGACTTCATAGCTAGCTTCAGTTGTAGGAGTGCCAGAGACGACATTACCATTAACTAAGGAGAGACCATCAGGCATGCTCTCGCCGTCAGCTAAGGTGACAGAGATATCATTGGTGGTAGGAAGAGTGATTTGGACGTTGTTAGAAACATCTCTATTGAGGTAAACATCGATGACTTGATCGGAGGTGACACCGTTTTGGACGGTGGTGGAATTAGCTCTGTTGTACAAAGCTCTCTGAGCCCTGATTCTTAAACCGGCATATAAGGTTTGAGATTCCATCGTCCCGCCATTACCATCATCGACTTCAACGACATTCTTACTAGCGTTCCAGGTACCATGATCGAGAGCGTTCTTGGAATAGCTAGAGGATTGACCTAAGAGTTGGTCAGAACCAGCGACTGCCATCAAGTTGACAGGGACATAATCTTTTGCCCAAGCGTCAGTACAGACGTCAGCTTTGGATCCCCACTCATCTCTTAAGAGATATTGGTGGACCGCATAGGAGGTAGCGGTGACTTGTTTACCGATTCTGTTAAAGGATGACATAGCACCCATAGAACCAGCTTTGATCGCATATTCAAATGGTTTGAGATAAATCTCTCTCATTGCTTGTTCGGTGGCCCAAGTGAAGACACCTCCGTAATCAGCTC
The DNA here is from genome assembly GCA_964427595.1 of uncultured Clostridiaceae bacterium. Taxonomy (GTDB): domain Bacteria; phylum Bacillota_I; class Bacilli_A; order RFN20; family CAG-288; genus Enterosoma. The sequence goes on from CAYRUQ010000033.1 coordinate 6,908, forward strand.
TGTAGGATTCTTGATCGTTTAAGAAGAAGTGCTTGACATAGGTGATCAAACCTTTGCTGACAGCACCCTTGATTTCATATTCAGCGAATCTAGCAGCGTGATAACCATCTTCGGAATAATATTCGAAGTTACGGCCGGAGAAAGGAGATCTGTGAGTATTCATAGCCGGGCCAGCCCATTGAGAGAGACCTAAGAAGATAGCTTCGTTACCGACTAATCTACCTTTTTGTTCTGCTAATTCAACATTGAAAGTGGCGGCTAAGATAGGAGCGGAGGGGAAGAGGGTTCCACCGCTGATTTGGACAGGACCATCGGCATAGTTATCAACGACTTTACCAATCGTGGACATAGCGGCGATACCAGGACCAGATTTGTTATCACCAGAGACGATGTTGGCGAGATCTTCATAAGTGAGTTGATTCATGAATTCATCCCACTTCTTGGAGCCTTCATCGGTACCAGTGACGACCTGACCATCTTCGATCTTGATATCTTGATAATCGATACCGCTCATATCAGCGAGCATGATCTCGTTATTGTAGTTATCAGTTTCTTCTTGAGTCCAGTTATCAGGGATACCAGTAGAAGAGACGTGCCAAGGATCGCTATCACTTTCTTGATAGTGGTCATAAGTATCTTGAGCATCATACTCAGCTAAAGTCTCATCATCTAAAGTTCTATCTTCAAGGCTAGCAGGCTCAGGTTGATCAAGGCCATCAGCTCTAGAGATGGAATTCTCTAATAAGGATTCATTAGTGCTATCGAATTCATCGACAAAGATAGGAGAAATCTCAGCGCCAGTCTGATAATCAGTCTGGCAGAGAATATCATCTTCGATGACTCTAGTTGTAGTTAAGACAGGAGTGTGACTATCTCTGTTAGCAGAGATGGTGTAGTTACCAGCTTCAAGTTCATATCCCTTGAAGCCATTGTTATTGCTGTCATCCCAGTCGAAGGAAGCCATATCTTGAGCGACGAATTGAACAGTGACAGTTTCACTTTCACCGGGCTCTAAGATGTTAGTCTTGGCGAAGTTGACTAAGTTAGTGCTAGCTTTCTCAATTTCACCAGAAGTATAAGGAGCAGAGAAATAGACTTGGACGACATCTTTACCAGCGACATCACCAGTGTTGGTGACTTTGACTTTGACGGTGACGGTTTGGTTAGCTTTGTCGATAACTAAGTTATCTTCGACACCATCCCATTCCCAATCAAAGGTGGTATAGGAGAGACCATAACCGAAGGGATAAAGAACGTTCTCTTGATACCATTCTTCGCCATCAGCCTGATCAGTTGCTCTTGTTTCGTAGTACTTGTAACCTAAGTAGATACCTTCACGATATTCAACTTGGGTGTAGTTGGTCATGTTGCCTTCTTCATCGTAATAGCTAGCGTCCATACGATCGCCGTTTTCATCGATGTTCTGAGTGTCAAAGCCGAAGTTGGTGAAGGTGGGATCTTTGGTGAAATCGGCTGACCATAAATCAGATGTATGACCGGAGGGGTTAACGCTACCGTTTAAGATGCTTCCGACTGCATCGACACCATTGTTTCCGACACCACCGATCCAAAGGATGGCATCAACACCGTAATTAGAATCAGTCTTCTCTTCAGCTAATTCAGGAATCTGCATGATGTTAGAGGAGTTGATCAAGACGATGACTTTATCAAAGTTTTCTTTGACATGTTTGATCAAGGCTTTCTCATTGTCATCTAATTGCAGAGTATGCTCGTTAGGATCAGCGTGATCTTCAACATTGTTAGTTTCTAAGTCTTTGTTTTCAGTTCCTTCACGAGAAATCGTGACGATAGCCGCATGACTATAAGCGTAGTAGGAAGCGACGACAGAACCGGTGTAGTAGTCGAGCGGTAACTCGTTATTGATGGAACCGATAGCTTCATATGTTTCATAGAGAGATAAGGTAGAAGGGTTGACTGAGAAGCCAGCATCGGTAAGGGCGCTCTCTAAGGTAGAAGGAGTGATGCCGTTATTTCCGGTCGTACCGGAACCTGAACCACCGCCAGCTGTGATAAGGTTGATCGAATGCATACCGAATAAGGTGACGTTGGTTTCATAACTTGCAAGAGGTAAAGCGTCATTATCATTCTTCAATAAGACATCGCCTTCCTCAGCGATTTGGACAGCAACTTTCTTGGCAGCTTGCTGTTCGTCAGCTAAGGTCATGTAATCAGTGTAGTATTGACCATCAGCTGAGAGGTCTCCAGTGGTTGTACCAGTGACTTCGACTTCAGTTTCTTCAATAGTGCCAGTTGAATCACTACCGCCTCCACCACCCTCATCCGGTGAAGTCGAACTACTTGTGGAGCTTGAAGAACTGGTCGTAGAACTTGTGGGTGTACTAGAGCTGAGTGGATCGCTACTGCTGCTATCGCTGGTGGAACTACAAGAAGCCACCATAGCAATCGCAGTTAGCAGCATCCCAAGTTTTAAGACTTTTTTCATAGACTCTCCTTTCATTGAAAAAAAGACTAATAACCGTTGGAAATGCTAAAAACTTCCATCTACCACAATTCTAATTGGTAGGGGTTTCATTGTCAATTAAGAAAATTTGCACTGTCAACTGGGGGGGTGTCAAAAAAAGGACGAAAATGCGTATTTATTTACGTATTTATTCGTAAGCGTCAAAAATAAAGCGTCTTAAATCAAGAGAAAGTGGGGCACTCAGAC
>CAYRUQ010000034.1:0-6751 GCA_964427595.1 uncultured Clostridiaceae bacterium
AACAACTACTTACTACTCCACTTCTCTTATAAACACATAATTATTGTAAGTTCCTCAAAATATCATCATCACTTTAGAGATATTCTAGCTTTTCAGTTATCAAGGGTCTGAGAAGAGTCAATAAAACAAATCGGATTAAGTTTAGTTTTGAAAATCCTTAGTCAATCAAGTAAACGATAAGCAGAGCTCTTGTTAACAAGGTATAATGAAAACACGGAGTAATCATGTTTTTAATCAAGAGAAAAGAAGTGCTCAGTCCTACCATCATCAGGATGGTGATTGAAGCTCCACTGATAGCTAAAAAGGCTAAAGCTGGTCAGTTTGTCATTCTCAGAACCGATGAAAAAGGTGAGAGAATTCCTTTTACAATCGCTAATTATGATGAAAATGAAGGAACTGTTGAGATCATCTTTCAAGTGGTAGGTGCATCCACTTTAGTTCTTTCTAAAAAAGAAGAAGGCGATTATCTTTCTACATTTGTCGGTCCTCTTGGTAATGCGACAGAACTAGATGGATATAAGAATGTGGCTGTCATCGGTGGTGGAGCTGGTGCTGCTATCGCACTTCCTGAAGCTATTGAACTTCATAAAAGAAGAGTGAAAGTCACTTCGATAATAGGTTTTAGAAATAAAGATTTAGTCATCTTAGAAAAAGACTTTAAGGAATGCTCCGATGTTTTTATCGGAGTCTCTGATGATGGAAGTTGGAATGAAAAAGGATTTGTCACTGATGCTTTAAAAAGACAGATTGAAGAAGGTGCTGGTTTTGATTTGGTCATCGCTATCGGGCCTGTTTTGATGATGAAGGCTGTAGCTGAATTGACTAGGAACTATCATATCAAGACAATCTGTTCTTTAAATCCACTGATGATTGATGGAACTGGTATGTGTGGTTGCTGTCGTGTCTCCGTCGGTGGAAAGATGAAATTTGCCTGTATTGACGGCCCTGATTTTGATGCTCATGAAGTCGATTTTGACTCTCTTAATCTAAGAAATACCACCTATCGTTTATGGGAGAGACACAAGTATGGAGAAACTTGCAATCTTTTTAAGAAAGAGGTGAATTGATATGGCAGACAACCTTTATACGAAGCATCAAATGCCAGTTCAATCTTCTAAAGATAGAATTCATAATTTTGAAGAAGTGGCTTTAGGTTATTCAGAAGAGTTAGCTATCAAAGAAGCTAATCGCTGTTTGAACTGCAAGAATCCTTTGTGTGTCAAAGGTTGTCCTATCAATATTGAGATTCCTTCTTTTATTAAAGAAGTTTCAGAAGGTAGATTTGATAAAGCCTACGAAATCATCAGTCGTTCTTCTTGTCTTCCGGCAATCTGTGGAAGAGTCTGTCCTCAAGAGAGTCAATGCGAAGGTATGTGTCTCAGAGGTAAGATGCCTGTTAAAGATGAATTAGGAAATAAATCTTTTCAGGAACCGGTGGCCATAGGAAGATTAGAGAGATTTGTCGCTGATTATCATCTTCTTCACTCTGTAGAGAAGACTATTGAGATAAAGAAAACTGGACATAAAGTCGCTATCATCGGATCTGGACCGGCTGGTTTAACCTGTGCAGGTGAGCTAGCTAAAAAAGGTCATGATGTCACTATCTTTGAAGCACTTCATTTACCAGGTGGGGTTTTAAGTTATGGAATCCCAGAGTTTCGTCTTCCTAAAAGAATCGTCGCCCATGAGATTGAGAATCTTACGAGATTAGGTGTGAAGATAAAGACGGATGTTGTTATCGGAAAGACTCTTTTGATTGATGAATTACTAGATGAAGAAGGTTTTGAAGCTATCTTCATTTCAACAGGAGCAGGTCTTCCTCGTTTTATGAACATACCAGGCGAGAATATCAAAGGAGTTTTCTCAGCTAATGAGTTTTTAACTAGAGTCAACCTGATGAAAGCTTATGAAAAAGATAGTGAGACTCCTTTATTTAACTCGAAGAAAGTCGCTGTTGTCGGCGGTGGTAATGTCGCTATGGATGCCTGTCGTTCTGTTTTGCGTTTAGGTGCAGAAGTTTATTGTATTTATCGAAGAAGTAAAGATGAACTTCCGGCTAGAAAAGAGGAAGTTGAACATGCGAGAGAAGAAGGTGTCATCTTTAATTTCTTAACCAATCCTGTCGAGATAATTGAAAATAGAGATGGTGATTTTAAAAGCAATCCTGATTATGGAAGTGTTTCTGCAATCAAGTGTATCAAGATGAAACTTGGTGAGCCTGATCAATCAGGAAGACGAAAACCAATTGAGATTCCAAATTCTGAATTCTTAATCAATGTCGATACTGTAATCATGGCTTTAGGAACAAGTCCTAATCCGCTTATTAAAAAGACAACTGCTGATATAGAGACTGATTCTAGCGGTGGAATCAAAGTTGATGATAATTTTGAGACTAGTAAACCTCATGTTTTTGCTGGTGGTGATGCAGTCACTGGTTCAGCTACTGTTATCCTCGCTATGGATGCTGGTAAAAAAGCAGCTAAGTCGATAGATGAGTACCTTAAGACTAGATAAGTTTTTCTAATTTTTAGATTAAAAGTTTTTGCTTTATTAAGAAATAAAAACTCTTTTAGTTTAGTCATGTCTTCTTATTTTCACATTTTTAAATCTCAGTCTTGAAAACTCATTTAAGCAAATTACAATAATAATTTGGGGAAAAATCTCACCCTGTGAGAGAATTTGTTTATGGAACAGGAAAATCAAAAAAAAGAGGTAGCGACTCTTTATGAAGAAATCATTCAAGAGTTCTGTCGCACACCGATCAAAGATCAAACTATCACTTTTGGTCAAGGACAAGTGAGAATTCTCGCTTATCTTTGTGAACACGAAGACGGTGTTTATTCTGGTGATTTATCAGAAGCGGTTCAAGTCGGTACTGGTCGTATCGGTAACGCCCTGAAAGAGATGGAGAAGAAAGGGATGATCACTAGAGTTCGAGATCGAAAAGATCATAGAAAAACGATCGTTCGTCCTACTGAGAAAGGAATCGAACTCGCTAAAGCCGAAAAAGCAAAACTGACGAAGCTGAATGATGTGATTTTCGATAAGCTCGGTTATGAGAACTTCTGCTCATTCTTAAAGACACTGAAGGAAATCATCACTATCAGTAAAGAACTCGCATACCAAGAAGAGGTGGAAAAATAATGTTTAAACTTTATTCAAGATTTAGAAAACGAGATTGGGCACTTATTGTCCTTATCATCGGCATCACTGTTCTTCAAGTCTATTGTTCAATGTTGATGATCGATTACATTTCAAACCTTATTTCTAGTATCACTTATTTAAGTAATGGCATCGGCTCTCCAACTGATATTTGGTATTGGGGTGGCATGATTGTTCTAGTTGCCACCGGATCAACCTGTTGCCAAATATTAATAGCAGTACTAGCCTCTTATATCACCGCTAACTTATCTACCGATATCAGAAAAGATTTAAATGAGAGAATCACTAATTTTTCATTAGCAGAAATAAATCGTTTTTCCACTGCTTCCTTAGTAACAAGAGCAACTAACGATATTGAACAAATCAGCATGTGTACGACTATGTTGCTTAGAATGTTCTTCTCGGCACCTATCACATGTATCTGGGCCATCTGTAAGATTTCTGCTACTTCTTATGAACTTCCTTTGACTATCGCTATCGCTATCGTCTTTGTGGTCGTTTCTCTTGCGCTCATCATGGGTTCAGTCATACCTAAGTTCAAAGTCATGCAGAAGAGAGTCGATAAGATCAACTCTCTCACGCAAGAGAACTTAACAGGTATCCGTGTCGTCAGAGCCTTCAATGCTGAGGGTTATCAAGAAGATAAATTTAAAGATGCTAACGTCAAATTGACTAAGACGCAACTTTTCACTGGTCGTATGTTAGGTTTGATGTCACCGATTATGACGATCGTTATGAATGTCCTTGTTCTTCTCATCTATTGGGTTGGTGCCAACTTGATTAATAATGGATCTTCCACTGTAAATTATGCGACTTTAGCTTCCTTCTCAAATCTTGCTACTCAAATCATCATGTCGTTCATGATGTTATTGATGATGTTCATCTTCTGGCCGAGAGCTTCTGTTTCTGCTAAGCGTATCAACGAAGTCTTAGAGACTGAATACTCGATTAAAGACCCTGAGAATCCTAAAGAGCTTCTCGAAGAAGGAACTATCGAGTTTAGAGATGTCTCCTTCCGTTATCCAGATGCCGAAGCTGATATTCTTGAACATATCTCCTTTAGAGCAGAGAAAGGTCAGACCATCGCTTTCATCGGTCCGACCGGTTCAGGAAAGAGCACTCTCGTCAATCTCGTCACTCGTTTATATGATGTCACCGATGGCGAAATCTTAATTGATGGAGTCAACATCAAAGACATCAAACAACAGGAATTGAGAAAGCGTATCGGTTTTGTTCCCCAGAGAGGCCTTCTCTTCTCAGGAACTGTCCGTTCTAATGTCGGTTTCGGACTTGAACAGACTTTAAGCGATGAAGAATGTGAGAGAGCATGTAATGTCAGCTGTGCATCTGAATTCATCAGCAAGATGCCTGGTCATTATGATGCTCCTATCGCTCAAGGTGGAAACAATGTCTCTGGTGGCCAAAGACAGAGACTTTGTATCGCAAGAGCGGTCGCTATCAATCCTGAGATCTTCGTCTTTGATGATTCCTTCTCAGCTTTGGACTTCAAGACAGATAGAGTCGTCAGAGAGAATCTCAAGAATGAAGAAGAAGGTTCTACTAAGCTGATCGTCGCTCAACGTATCGGAACGATCATGGATGCCGATCAGATCGTCGTCCTTCAAGAAGGAAAGATGGTCGGTATCGGAACTCATCAAGAGCTTCTTAGAAACTGTGAGACTTATCGAAGCATCGCTCTTTCTCAGCTCAGCAAGGAGGAATTAGGATTATGAGACCACCTCGTAATGGAAGAAGCGTAAGACTTGAAAAAGGTCAATTCTCAAAATCGCTTCGTAAGATCGCTGCTAATGGCAAGAGATTCTTAGTTCCGGTTGTTGTAGCTGCTGCTCTTCTCATCATCTCAGTCGTCTTCCATGTCATCGCTCCTAACTTCATGTCCGACTTCACTAATTTGATCGCCAATAATTCTACTCAAGGAATTTCCATTCCGCTCGGATGGGTCTCTGAGACAGGTGAACACGGACTTCTCTATTACGGAGTCATATTGATCGTCTTCTATGTCATCGTCGCCCTCACTTCTTACTTTGCTAACTTCATCATGGTGACGATCTCTCAGTTATACGCATCTTCTTTAAGACAAGATATGGCTGAGAAAATCAACAGGATTCCTCTCTCTTACTTTGATAGTCATAACTTCGGTGATGTCTTATCAACTCTGACTAATGATATCGATCAAATCGGTCAATCCTTGCAACAATCAGTCGGTATGGTCATTCAATCATTCTTCTTGATTGTCGGTGTCTTGATCGCCATGTTCTGCACTTCTTGGCAGATGGCATTAACCGCTTTGATTTCTCTTCCGTTGATGCTGATCTTCGTCATCATCGTCACCAAGTTTGCTGTTCCTCGCTTCAAGAAGAGACAGGACTGTTTAGCCGATGTCAACTCGGTAGTTGAAGAAAACTATAACGGACAATTAGTCATCAAATGCTTCAATGCTGATAAGAAAGTCAACGCTGATTTCGATGAAAAGAATAACAAACTTCATGATGCGATGTTCTCAGCTCAGATCTTCGGCGGATTGATGCCTCCACTTACCAACTTCATCTCTTACTTCTCTTATGCCGCTGTTTATGTGGTAGGTGGATTATTGATGTATGCTAGCAATGGTGAGCTGATTTCTTACGGAACGATCACCGCCTTCACCTTATATGTCTCTCTCTTCCAATCACCGCTTTCTCAAATCGCTCAGGCTATGAACACTCTGCAGATGGCAGCCGCCTCAGCTACTCGTGTCTTTGAATTCTTAGAACAAGATGAACTGAGTGATGAAACAAAGAAAGAACCTTGTTTCTTAGGAGATGATCACCAAGAACATGTCAGAGGTGAAGTTGAGTTTAGAAATGTTCACTTCTCTTATGATTCCACTAGAGAGATCATTCATAATTTCTCAGCTAAGGTCAAACCGGGCATGAAGGTAGCTATAGTCGGCCCCACAGGTGCCGGTAAGACGACGATGGTCAACTTATTGATGAGATTCTATGAAGTCTCTGAAGGTGATATCTTGATTGATGGTGTATCTACTAAAGATATGAATAGAAAAGAGATTCACGACATCTTCGGCATGGTTCTTCAGGACACTTGGATGTTTGAAGGCACTGTCAGAGAGAATCTCGTTTACAACACTCCTGATGTCTCAGATGAAGCGATTAAAGAAGCTTGTAGAGAGGCTGGTATCTCTCACTACATCAAGACATTACCGGGTGGGTTAAACTACACGATCACCGACTCTTCAAATATCTCTGGAGGTCAAAAACAGCTTTTCACAATCGCTAGAGCGATGATTAAAAACTCGCCGATGATGATCCTTGATGAAGCTACTTCTAATGTCGATACTAGAACCGAAGAGAAGATTCAGGAAGCTATGGATAAACTCACTGAAGGTCGTACTTCATTTGTTATCGCTCATCGTCTTTCTACCATCAGAAATGCTGATTTGATCCTCGTTATGAACAATGGCGATATCATCGAACAAGGCACTCATGATGAATTGATGGAACAAAATGGTTTCTATGCATCTCTCTACAATTCTCAGTTTGCGTTTGAATGATTTAAACAAATTGAAAAG
>CAYRUQ010000035.1:0-6581 GCA_964427595.1 uncultured Clostridiaceae bacterium
CAGATTTTCTTCTAACCGACTAATTTACGTTAGCATGTTAGCATAAAAGGTTAGGGATAAAGTAAAAGCCTTTCTAGCTTCGTGATGACTGTCTTATGCTCAGCTTCTAAATTCAAAGCGACCATACCTTCAGCGCAGATTCCCCCCCCCAAGCCATCATCATAACATCGACACTATCGTCTTCGTTATAAGTAGCTATCATATAAGTCGGCATCGGAAACAGATAAGGTTTAACTCCTAAATCCTTCATCATTCACTTCCTATGTGACTGCTGATTTCTACTTGAATGATAAAGTAAGAAGAATTTAAAACAAGTACACACATTAAAGTACGATACTTACTGAAAAGACATGTACTTTCTTGCATGAAAGTATTTATTGTTGTCAATCATTACAATAAAAACCAATGCCTCAGAAACATATATAATATTTTTACTTCAAAGCTAAAAATAAGATTTATGTTTCAATTTTTATAACTATTTTTGCAGATATGATAAGATTAGTTATATGAATTTACCAATGCTTGAACTTCCCTTTGTCTTATCAGAGAAAAAAGATGTTCTAGAGACAGGAAAGGAATTATCGCACTTTCATGAAGGTATTGAATTGATTTGTGTTTTAGATGGTGAATTCATCTGTCAGACTAATGCATCTACTTTTGAGTTAGTCAAAAGTGATGTCTGTTTCATCAATAACATGCAACTTCATCGTTTAGCTAAAAAGGATCAGTCTCCTGCTCATTGTTTAACTCTTGAAATCAAAATCTCCACATTAGCCAAGTTAAAGGATTATTACGAGAAGTTTCTCCTCTCTTTCATCGATAATCCATTGATGGCTCATGTCAAACTAGATGTTGAAAACAAAAGCACAAAAGAAATCTACAACCTGATTGAATCTCTCTCTAATCTTTATAAAGAAAAACCATACGCTTTTGAATTTGAAATAGTAGCTGATGTCTTTCTCATAATCAGACATCTCACCATCGCTTTATTAAATTCCAAGAATGAGAAAGAAAGCTATGATAGCAATGTCGCTTTATTAAGACATATGATCTCATTCATAGAGGAACATTATTTTGAAGATATCATGCTAGATGATATCGCAGAGTACGGAAATGTCTCTTTAAGCAAATGTTCAAGATTATTTAAACAATACACATCTCTTTCACCAGTCACTTACCTGATTGATTACAGACTTCACCAAAGTAGAATCATGCTTCAAGAAAGTGATGATTCTATCTCTACTATCTCTCTTGCTTGTGGATTCACTCAACAAAGCCACTTCGGAAAAATGTTCTTAAGAGCGTTTGGTAAAACACCTCGTGAATATAGATCAGAAAAGAAAACAGAAAAAGAGCATTCTTAAAACCTAAGTCTTCTCTTTTTGTTAAACTTCAAAACAGAGGTATCTAATATGAAAACAGAAAGAATTTCTTTTAAGGATGAAGAAGGTGAATACGCCTATCTCATTTATAGTGATGATGAAGTGACTTTAACAATCACCAAAACCTTTGTTTCTAATAAATATAGAGGTCAAGGAATAGCTGCAAAGTTAGTTGAAGAATTGATAAGAATAGCAACAGAAAAGAAGCGTTTCATCTCTTCAACCTGCTCCTATGGAATCACTTATTTTGAAAAACATCCTAACCATATTTATAAACCGGTTCATGATATAGAAGTATATAAGAATTCCTGTCCTCTTTAATTAAAAGACATCCAAAAATTTAATACATCAATAATAAATCGTCTCTTTTAAAGTCTGATTTTATCTATTATATCTTTTATTCAGCTCTTTTATAAAATCGAGACTATCTTGTGTGAATTGATCAGCAGTGAACCGATAACTCCAGTTAGAAGTTGAAAGAGTAGAAGGGAGATTGATTCTACTCTCTCTTCCAGTAGGCACAACATCTTGATAAGGAACGATAGCACTGATTGCAGGACTAGCAAAACAAAGGGAAGTGATAGTTCTAACTATGTTTTTTAAAGAAGAATCATCATAATCAACATCAAATAATTCACATTGTTTTTTAAGTCCTGTTAATAGTGTTTGATATTCAGTTTCAGAAAGGGTGAGAAGGTGACCAAGAAGAGGCATGTTGTCATGTGTTCCCGTGTAGGCAAAACAATTCTTAGAATAGTTTGAAGGTAGATGATCGTTGTTCTCGTTACCATCAAACGCAAACTCTAATACCTTCATACCAGGATATCCGCTTTCTTTCAAAAGCTCTCTTACATCATCATCTAGATAACCGAGATCTTCAGCGACGATAGGAAGATTAAGTTTATCTTTAAATAACTTGATACCAGGTCCTTTCTCCCATCTGCCATTTTTAGCAGTCTCATCACCAAAAGGAACCGCATAATAACCAGCGAATCCTCTGAAGTGATCGATTCTTAAGATATCGAAAAACTTCAGGTAGTAAGAGATTCTTTTGTTGAAGAAAGAGTATTTATCTTTCTCAAGTCTCTTCCAATCATAGATAGGATTACCCCAAAGCTGACCATCATCAGAGAAAGCGTCTGGAGGACAACCAGCCACTACTGTCGGTTGATGTTTCTCATCAAACAAGAATAATTTCGGATACTTATAAGCTTCCACTGAATCATAAGCGAGATATAAAGGCATATCGCCCATGATTTTGACTTTGAGCTTTTTAGCATAAGCTCTCAACTTAGAATACTGATTTAAAAACTCATACTGAGTCCAAATGAAGAAGAGATATAGGTCGTGATGTTGAGTGATGATATTCTCTTCTAATTTCTTAGAGTAGTGAGAATAGTGTTTGTTCCACTGATACCATGGTTTGAAGTCATTTAACACCTTGAGAGTCATGAAGAAGGCGAAGTCTCTATAAGTCCCTTCCTTTTCAAACTTGACGAAAGCTTTTGAATTCTTATCAAACCTATCAAAAGCTTTTCTTAATAGCGGAATTCTATTCTTAAAAAGAAGCTCGTATGAGATTCTTCTTGGATCAGATTCAAAATCAAAACTATCACACTCTTCTTGAGTCAAAAGTTTCTTCTCAATCAAAGTATCTAAATCAATGAGATAATAATTGAGTCCATTGTTTGATGGTGATTGATATGGTGAATCACCATAACTAGTCACCGTCAAAGGAAGCATCTGCCAGATATGACAGTTTGCTTCATGAAGAAAATCCAAGAATTGGTAAGCCTCTTTTCCAAGACTGCCGATTCCATATTTAGTCGGAAGAGAGAAAATCGGTAAAAGAATACCTGAAGTACGCTTAGTAGATATCATGAGTTGACTCCTTTGTCTTTGAAAATGACTTCTCAACTCTCCTTATCTTCGTCTTTTTTCTTATATATAGACTTTCTAATATTGGCGCTAGTAACTTGATAAACCTTCTCAGTTAAAGAGAGAGCTTCCACCATTTCATATATAGCGAGTCCGGAAGAGTTATAGGCGAATCTGACATTTAAAATAACAGTTTTCTTGCTATCATCGTTCTCATCAGTATTGACCTCAGAATCGATGCTTTTGATGACAAGATTAAATTCATCAGCTTTCTTATGGATGATGGAGAGAATAGGAACATCTTCGTCAGCGGTGATAGTCACAAAAGGACATTTCTTATCGATTATTCTTTCAAGATAAACAAGACCGAGAAGGAAGATTAAAACGACACCAGTGACGATGATAGCTTCTAAGACGAATCCACATCCGACAGCTAAGCCGATACCACCACAGATCCATAAAGTAGCTGATGTGGTTAGACCTCTGATAGAAGAACCGGTTCGGATGATACAACCAGCACAGAGAAAACCGATGCCAGAGACGACACCAGCTGCGATTCTCGCACCATCAAAAGAGATACTTCCACCGCTGACATATTGAATCGCATAAACTGAAATAGACATCAACAAAGATGAACCGACTGCTAAAAGAACATGGGTTCTTAAACCAGCTGATTGTCCTCTGATCTCTCTTTCAAAGCCGATGATGCCTGCTAATATTCCAGCGATGACAGTGGTGATCAAGATGAATAAGGCGGTTCCATAACCATCATACATTTCGGCAATACTTATAATCGCTTGATCCATAAAACAGCTCCTATTGATATAGATAGTAACAAAGAATTATACCGAAAATATCACTGTTTTTTAACCGCTTTCAGCTTTCTTTTACAGATAGTAGGCTTGCCCGTAAGTGTAATAAGAACAAATGGCTAATATCGAAATACCGATCACCACTAAAAAACAGATACAAGAAGTGAGATAAAAATACTTCTCTTTCTTAAAGAAACTGAGATAATCACCCTCTTCAAAACCAACATCACCCTTATAAGCTTGATATCCTTTATAGATTGAATAACCAAGAAGAACCCCACCAGCTATCAAACTGATATACCCTAAGAAATAAACTTGAAGTTGAGGGATAGATGAGAAAATTGCAAGGAGAAACAAGGCGATAAAATAAACAGGAATCAGATCAATAGTGGAGATTCTCTCCTTACTTTCTTCTTCATCAGAATCCTTCTTCAAAACTTTGATGAAAGGAAATGAAGTGAGTCTGAATAAAGACTTAGTTAATAAGACTATGATACCTAAAGATAAAGCAACTCCAGGAAGAATATAACCAGCATTGTAGCTGAGTGAATAAGCGATAGCACCAGCTGAGAAATCAACAACTAATGTACCGGCTTCAATTGAAGCTTGCGACCAGATTGTACAACCGGAGATAAAAGTAGCAAAAAGTCTAAAGATACCGATGCAGAGAAGAGAGACTGGAATGGTGTAAAACTTTTTCTTTAGAAATTGCTGAGCGAATAATCCAGCAAATAGAACACCAGCATAAGAGAACACATAATCGCAGAGAATCGATATCCAGTTGATGGCAAACCCTCCATCAATCAGAAGATCTAAAAGACCATAGATACATCCGATACCAAGTCCCCAGACAGGCCCACAAAAAAGTGCACCGACACATAAGGGAACATAAACCAAAGAAACAGAACCACCATTTGGAAAAGAAAGTCCAGGAATGCTTCTACAGATAATGTTGATGATAACCGCTAAAGCTAAACAGATTGCTGAAATAGAAATTCTAGCTATCTCTTTTTTGCTTCTGCTTCTTGATGTGATTGTGACTTGTTCTTCCATCATCTTTCTCCTTTAAGTAAAAAAGCCATGACCAAAGGTCAAGGCACTATAGTACTTAAAGAGATTGATTACTCCCTACACTGGTCTTGACCAACAGGTTCGAAGCGTCAGGTTTTAACCTTCTCAACTGCGATGCAGTCCCGCTGTAATAACGAAAAAAAGTATACCCCTCTTAGAGTAGAAAAGTAAAGATAGGACTTTATATTTCAATTTTGCCAACAAAAAACCCGCTTTATTGCGGGGAAGAATCTCAATACGGAGCGACAGGGATTTGAACCCTGGCTGGGGAGGTCCCCACTTCCGGTTTTCGAAACCGGTCCCTTCAACCGCTTGGGTATCGCTCCACGGCCTCACAATTATACAACAGTGAAACTGATAATTGAAGATAAAGGCCGCTAGGACTAAACTATTGACATGAAACTTAAACTAACAAATTGGTTGCGAGATCATAAGATCGCTCAAGTGACTGGTGAAGCTTTCTATGTCATTGCTATATCGGCTCTTTTAGCCTTTTTAGGATTAGGAATTTTCTCTTTAGGTCTAGTTGATTTTGAAGATAACGATATCTTCTCTTTCACTTACTCAGCTAACATGACTCTAGAGTTTTCTAAATCTCTAGCTATCCTTTCTATTATTGCTTCATTAGTTGAGTGCATCCTTCTTTATATACTAACAGCTATATTCACACCATCTGGAAATAAAGCTCTCGCTGGAAAGAGAGGAAAAAACTTCTTTCTTCTTGCTATTCTTTCTCTATTTGGTCTTTTAGCATCTGTTGTTTTATCCTTGCTTCTCTTTGCTTTCGGATTATCACAAGAGATGTCAATTGTGCTCTCATTATTCGTCTGCGGAATCTATTTTTACTTGATTTATAAGCTTTATTTAGAAGAAAAAACTTATTCAAATTCAATAATTTGGGAGATATTCCGCTTTGCGATTGTCGGTCTAGTTGCTGCTGTTTTTGATTTTGCAGTCTCTTATATAGTTCAGTTTATCGCCCTTGCTGATAACACGGCTATGTATGTCACTATCGTCGCTACTGCTTGTGGTTTTATCATTGGTGTCATCATCAACTATCTGATGTCTACCTTCATGGTTTATAAAGCTTCAAAAAGCAATACCAGTAAAACCGCTAAAGGTATCATTCTCTTTTTAGCATTAGCTGTCGTCGGTTTATTTATCGGTATCGGTATCCAGTATCTGCTTTATGATTATCTCTTCTTGGTAGTTGGTATCACATTCTTCTCTTATCCGATAGACTTTGTCATCAGAACACTAGTCGTCATGGTCTACAACTACATCACTCGTAAGCTTTTCATTTATAAATAAGTCTTGTTTTTCCTCTTCGAGTGCCCTATAATTGTTTACCGCTGCAGACGTAGTTCAGTGGTAGAACTTCAGCCTTCCAAGCTGATCATGCGGGTTCGATTCCCGTCGTCTGCTCCAGTAAGAAATT
>CAYRUQ010000036.1:0-5594 GCA_964427595.1 uncultured Clostridiaceae bacterium
TCAGCTGGGAGAGCATCTGTTTGACGTACAGAAGGTCATAGGTTCGAGTCCTATAGCGCCCACGTAAACAATTGTCCCGGGGATAAAACCCCGGGCTTTTTTTCATTCTAGGAATCAAAATGTTGATAAAAAAAGATTTGAACAATATAATTGTTTTTGCTTTTTTAAGCATTTGGAGCAGTACCCAAGCGGTTGAAGGGACCGGTCTTGAAAACCGGAAGTGGGGACCTCCCCAGCCAGAGTTCAAATCTCTGCTGCTCCGCCATCTAAAATCAATAGGGCTATTGCAAAACCTGTGGCAAGCGATAGCCCTTTTATTGTGTTGATAAACAAGAGATTTTCATAACAAAAAAGAGCCGCTACAAGGTTGTAACAGCTCTTTTAAGATTAAAGATTAAGCATCAAGATAGAAGAAGTAGATTCCGTATTCACCATAAGTCGTGTAGTTAGGAACGATGACGATATCATTTTCTTCGTTGACATAAGCGACATCGTAGGTGGCGTAATTGATGTAATAGTCTTCAGTCTTAACATATGTTTCGCTATAGTAATTTTCTAAGTATTCGACATAAGCATCAACAAACTCTTGAATCTCAGGTGTGTAATCAGTGTAACCATAGGCGTAGACAAAGCTGTTATAACCTTGATATCCACCTTGCATTAAATAACCGGTGAGATGATTATCATCAGTCACTCCTGAATAATAGATGAAAGGAATCTGATCAGCAAAATCACCAAAGAGTGTTTGTAAAGGATTGTAGACACTACCTGCACACTCCCAAGTGGTCGGAACCACCCAGTCACTTCTATTTTCAATCGCTGTTTTGATGGAGCTAGGAATCTCACCATCATCACCAAAGGAAAATTCATAGACTCTAGTTCCGTAATAATAACCATATAAGTTGTAATAATAAGAATAAGAAGCTAAATGATTATCATCATCTAAAGAAAGAGTGAAGGTGTAGTCATCCATATACAGAGCTCTAACATCATCAATGATACCTTCAGCTAAATTGGTGACATAAGGACGAGGAGTATAGGTGTTTTCATCACTGCTTTCTAAGACTAAAGGATTGATGGTGATCTCATTTGCATCCTCTAAAGAACCAGTGTATTTATCTGAAGAAGTTGTAGCTGTGTAAGTTCCATTAGCATAAGTGAGTTCAAAATCTTCTAAAGTACCATCGCCATTATCGACAGTCCCTTTATAGACGGTGTAGCCTGAATAATAAGAGATAGTTAAAGAGATATCTTCGCTGACATAAACTTGAGTGTAATCATAATTGGTGGGTGAAGATTCTTTATCTTCAAGGTCATAGTACTTATAGCTATAAGTGGTTTGTGAATTGAAATGTTCAAAAGCCTCAGTCAAAGCCTCTTTATCACCTTCATTAGCTTCTTGAGTGAAGACAGCTGGGTCTTCAAAATCATCTTTTTCATCGAAGGTTAAGTTGATGCTGTAGTAATAGGTGATTCCATAAAGTGTATCTTGACCATATCTTGCCGAGACAGAAGTGACCTGTCCATTTTCGACTTCAAAGGTTAAATAAGAGACAGAAGAGACTGATAAACCACCGGTGAGATAGAGAAGATAATTATCAGCATCAGTTCCATGATAAGTGTAAGAACCATCAGCGTTTTGGTAAGAAAGAGAGAGAATATCGTCAAGTTGAGAGAGACCTCTATCACCGACTAAGGAATCGAAATCTTCACCTGCATCAGTGTAGACAAGCTCATTATTGTAATTGATGTTGATTGAATATCCGTTTCCCTCTGCGACTCCATCAACAAGATAGTCACCGCTGTTTCTATAGAAATTTTCATAAGACTTCTTACCACTTTGAGTCATCACGGAGAAGAGATGATCTTCATCGAAGTTGATCTCGAAAGTTCCGACTTCTACTCTCTCTTCAACACCTGTATAAGGGTCGATGGCAACTAAGTCGACCGAAGAGATGGTTTTACCTTCTGTTCTTTTTAAGACATCGGCGTTATCAGAACTTAAAGTTTCATTATCGAAAGGATTTGAAACTATGAACTCTTCTAACAAAGTGACTTCAGAAGAACCTACATCACTGATAGTCGCATGAAGAAGTTCATCATCAATCTGACCAACATAAGCGGTAAGAAGATTGAACTGAATATCTAAAGCACCATCAGAAAGACTAGTTAAAGTAGCACCAGAGACATAACCGAGTAAGGAAGCGTCATATCCTAAAACATAGCCTAGGATTCCTAAGAGAGTGACTTTAAGAGTATCTGAAGAATCGTTCTCTAAAGTGAAGGTGCCATCATAATTATCAGTAAGTAAATCGGCTGTGTAGGAATCACTGATAAGAGAAAGGCTATTGTAGTTGCTGTTGATATCAGTGACATACTGATTAGAAGAAGTGACTTGTGTTCCTAATAAGACTTCATCACCATTGATTTCAAAGTTATAACAGACTTTTGAATCATCGCTAGTAGAATCGATATTATCTAATAAAATCACACCTTGGTAAGGATAAGAATAAGTGGTGTAGTAATAGTTTTCAGTGAAGATAGTCTGGTAAGTGTATCCATATTCTGAAGTGCTACTGAGTGTGTAATTGCCTTCGCTTGCCTCTAAGAGAGTGTCGATGATCTCACTTGAATCATAAACAGGGGTTGAAGAAGTTGATGCCTCTGCGCTTGAAGAAGAGATAGAACTCGAAGTATCAGAACTCTCTGAAATCGAGGAGGTAGTAAGAGAAGAATCAATTGAAGAAGAAGTAGAGTAATCACAAGAAGCAACTAACAGAAGAAGAGGAAGAATCAATAAGCTAAGTTTCTTTTTCATAAAACCTCCGAAAACAAATATTTAACCATTTTATTCAAATCTATATAAAAACAGCAAAAAAGTCTTAAAAACCGACTAAATTAAGCAAGTTAAACGCATACAAAATAACAAAGATACTACTCTTGATTAATGACTATTTATAGAGACTAATCTTCTTTTTTTAGTAATTTCTCTAGTTTAGAGACTGGATATTTATAAACTTTACCGCAGAAATCACAGGTGATTTCTGCATCCTTACCTTCTTTAATCATCTCTTCTAAATCTTTAGTAGAAAGAGTTTTTAATGCGTTTAATGCATTTTCGTGAGAACAATCACAACGGAAGAAGACATCCTTCTTCTCGTTATAAACGACATCAAAACCATCTAAGACTTTCTCAAGAAGATGAACAGGATCAGGATTCTCTTTCAAGATATCAGTGACAGAAGTGATGCTTGCTAGATTCTTCTCTAAACGAGCGATGTTCTCTTCGGATGTGAAAGGCATAAGTTGAACGATGAAGCCACCAGCTGCTTTGATACTGGCACTTTCCTTATCAAAAAGAACACCTAATCCGATCGCACTAGGAGTCTGTTCAGATTGGAAGAAATAATAAGTGAGATCTTCAGCGATCTCTGAAGTGACTAAATCGATCGTTGAAGAATAAGGAGTCTTTAATTTGTAGTCTTTGATGACAGTTAAAGTTCCAAGCCCAATAGCTCCAGAGACATTGAGGTGTCCATTTTCTTTAGGAGGAAGGTCGACATCAGGAACAGCCGCATAGCCTTTGACAATACCATTTTTATCAGCGCTGACTACGATCTGTTTTAAAGGACCATCTCCTTCGATGATGATAGTGAGAAGGTCATCATCATTTTTAAGCATATCTCCCATCATCAAACCAGCTGTCAGCACTCTTCCTAATGCAGCGGTTGGGATAGGATAGTAATTGTGAGTTTTTCTAGCTTCTTCCACTAAATTAGTGGTGTTGACGGCAAAGGCTCTGATTTCATTATTGGCAAGAGCGGTTATCAAGTGATCTTTCATGTTTATTCAACCTCAGCTTTGAAGACTTGTTCTAAACAACGATAACAAGAGGTAGCAACTAAATCGATAGAAATCGCTGGTGCATTAGCCCAGTTTTTGACGAGATTGATGATGCCTCCACTCCAAACAAGTCTTTTCATTTTATCAGCTGGGGTGAGGTTATCACGATTCAAGATATTGTTGTTGAGGATATCAAGATACTTCTCATGGAAGCCGGCTTCAAAGAGATGTTTAATGAAGTCTTTTTTCTCATTTAAGTAGGTGAACAAGTTCTTATACCATTGTAAATCAGGGATGATATCAAAAGGACTGCCGACTGTTTCAATCAGCTGTTTGTTCATCTTCAAAACTAGTCGTTGTAAAATCTGGTCTTTGTTAGTGAAGTGAGCATAGTAAGCCATACGGCTGACATTTGCATCCGCACAAAGACGAGAGATCGTTATTTGATTATAAGGAAGTTGAAAAAGCAGCTTCTGCATACTGGCTTCCAGCCTTTGCTGCATCTCTTCCTTTTTATCCTTGCTATACTTGAGCAAGCCAATCGTGTTTTTGTTTGCCAATTTCGTTCTAATTTAAAAAATATCTTTTCCTTTATGATTATATGCTAGAATATGCGTGTCTTACAAATGTAAGAAAGCTTGAAAGAGAGGTTATTATGAGCGATTACCGTATTTTTGTAGATGTGTCTTGCGATGTCGATATTGATTATTTCAAGGCTCATAATGTCGGTTTAGTGAGCATGGAATATGTCGTCGACGGAAAGACAATCACTTATGATGGCACCAATTGTGATTTCAATGAATTCTATAAGATGCTTAAACATCAGCTTCCTAAGACGACACAAATCTCTCCTTCTAAATATGAAGAGCTTTTCTCTCCCATCTTAGAAAATGGTGAGTCTGTCTTATATCTTTGCTTATCAACCGGTTTATCTTCCACATATCAATCGGCTTTGATTGCTAAGGAAGATCTCAAAGAGAAATATCCTAATGTTAAGTTTGAACCCTATGATACTAGAAGTGCCACCTGTGGTATGACTTATCTCGTCAGAAAAGCAGTCGAGAATAAAGAAAGAGGTTTATCTCTTGAAGAGAATTTAGAGAATCTCTTAGATATCCGCTTTGATTCCAACGGCTTTGCTTTCGTTGATGATCTCATCCACTTAAAGAATGGTGGTCGTATCAACACCGCTACTGCTGTCGTCGGAAATCTCTTAGGTATCAAACCTTTGATTTATCTCACCACTGATGGAACTCTTGAGATGTTAGAGATGAAGAAAGGTCTTCGTAAGGCTGTTCAAGGATTCACTGATCTTTATGCCAACGAAGCTGACTTTAACTCTAAAGAACCTATTTATATTTCTCACAGCGCTAATGAAGAATTAGCTCTCACTCTCAGAGATAAGATCAAAGAACTCAATCCCAATGCTGAGTTCATCATTCTCAACATCTCTCCTATCATCGGCGTCCACCTCGGACAAAACTCCTTAGTCTTATTCTTCAAGAACAAGGAATCTGCTCCTAGAAGAGCTGCTCCTCATAAGAAGTGAGTTTTAGAGTAAAATTTAATTAGAACTTCTATTTTAGAATTTATAAAGAGCGGTACTTTCGTAATGTACTGCTCTTTTTTGTTTCAAATAGAATGTTTGCATTTTATGATATAATGTCTTAACAAACTGGAAAGGACGACTATATGATTAAAAAGTATCGGTTATGCTAAGTGTTGTTATGACTTGTCATTAAAATTGATTT
>CAYRUQ010000037.1:0-4624 GCA_964427595.1 uncultured Clostridiaceae bacterium
TATTCATCTATTTTGATTTGTGTATACTTCGAGTAATAAGAGATGAATTTCTTCACTTTATAGTTTTTACTGACATCCAATATAGAGGAAAACTTAGTATAAACATCAGAAACCAGACCATTAAACTTATCTACTTTTGCTTCGAGATCCTCAAAATGTATATTTGGAGTTATTTCAGCAATCACCAGTAAAACACTAGATAAATAGATAGGCTCATTTTCCTTCTTGAAACTTGGATTTTCGTGTCTCTCAATCAAACTTAAAAAGGCGAGTTGATCTTCTTTTGATAATTCATTTAGTCCTTTTAAATAAAACACATCGTAAGTAGAGTTCTTGGAAATTTCATGAGTAAATTTGTTCCAATACTTAATTGATCTAGTTCTTTTAACATGAGTTTTAGCAACATCTAAAACTCTCAGTTTATAACCTCTAGTAGAAGCCCATAATTCAGTTTTTTCTTGTTTTCCATAGCCGGAATCTCCGATAAGTAAACAACTAGCAAAATGTCCTTCAGTTCTTTTCTTATCTTTAAATATCTTTTCATTGTGTTTAGCTGCTTCATCTAACACTTTAATGACTTCATCATCACTATCTAGAACAAAGTTGATTTCTAACTTTGGAAGATCTTGCTTAACCCACTTTAAACTATCAACAACATTTTCACTAGTTTCTATATCTTGAACATTATTCTTGTTTGACTTATTAGTAGGAGTATTACTCTTTTCTTTTAAAACGGGGTCTCTGCTCATTCTTATATCTCCTTTGTGTGTTCTAGAAAATTAAAACAATCATGATAAATTGAGTTTTAATCACTACTTCTAAAAGAGATTTTACCCCCCCCTAAGCAAGTTAAATCAATACCATGGAAATTATTTACTCATAGTTGTTCTTTTACATACAAGCTTCCAACTTTAAGCATATAAAAAGAGCTGTCAAGCCCTAAAGCTTAAGACAGCTCTTGTTTTATTAATCAGTTTTCTTCAGTTTGTTCAACCTTGACAGTTCTGTCAGCTTTGAAGAAGCTAGCGACGACAAGAAGAACAGCAGAGAGAAGATAAAGAACGAAAGCGACTGTAGCAGTATTCATAGCTTGAACAGCCAAGGAATTAGTGGAGTCAAGATTAGTGACCCAGAGAGTACCGACTAAGTAAGCTCTAGCAGAGATGATGATACCAAAGCAAGCGATAGTTAAGACGACAGAGAGAAGAAGGCCGATATAAGGAAAACCGGGAATCTTGACTTTAGCAGTTAAGATAGGAAGAGAAGCGACAAGAAGGATAGTCAAGATAGTTAAGACGACGACCCAGGCGATACCGGAGATGGTATAGCCGACGACTGAAGAACTGACTAAAGCGAAGATCATAGCGATCAAAGCTAATAAAGCAGCAAAGGCAGAAATATAGACAGCGATACCTTGTTTTTTGATGAAGTTTAACATGATCACTTCTCCTCCTTAGTTTTTCTCAGTGCTAAGCCGTATAAAGCACCAGCAGTCAAAGTTAAGACGGCGAATAAGACGATAGCGACTGTGTATCCGATTCTCCAACTAGTCATGACTTGTCTAGTGGTGGAGGAAGTGTTGACCATGTTCATGTAGTTACTTTGAGTAAGGACATAAAGGTCGTGGTGAACGGCATCTTTAACAGCTTGTAAGATAGTAGCATCATTCTGATAAGCAGCGACGATTTCATCCCGATTGATTCCATAGTTTGATAAGCTATCGAGAGTGTAAGTTGCATCAAAGCTAGTGAGACCACCATAGAGACAATCAGTGAGCAAGTCAGCGTCATCATTCATATCAGAGACGACATAACCATTAAAGCCCCACTCACCATAGAGGATGTCAGTGATCATACCTCTGCTGGTAGTGACTTCATCAGGACCAATCTTACTGAAGGAAGTCATGACACCTAACATACCGACATCTTCACCACGTTCTTTATCATATTTATCAGCTTCAAAAGCGATTTGGAAAGCACGTAATTCGACTTCTCTAGCTCTCTGTTCAGTCATATAAGGAGCGATACCAGTACGGTTTTGTTCTTGGTCGTTGAAGGCGTAGTGTTTAGGAGCAGCGATGAGACCCTTATCAAAAGCACCGATAGCAAACTCCATACCGCAAACACCAGTCAAGATAGGATCTTCAGAATAGTATTCACCATTTCTTCCGTTATAAGGGGAACGATGGGTGTTCATACCAGGGCCCCAGAGGATAGGAAGACCGACGAAGAGAGCATCATTACCGATGAGCTCACCTTGTTCATAGGCTAAATCAGGATTGAAAGTGGAAGCGACGACAGGGGCGGAGGGGAAGATATTCATAGCGAAGTCAGCGTTCTCATCTTCCTCATCGATGTACCAATCAGGCGGATTCTCACCGAAGTTGTTGTAGCTTAAGGAAGTGAAACCACGGCCGCCGATACCATTAGGACCATTTTCTGTATAACGGCCTTCGAGGAAACCGATCGAATCCATAGCTAAGTATTCACGATTGCCGTGAAGGATGAAGTCTAAGGCTTCTTCTAAATCTAATTGATCAAGAAGCTCATCCCAACGAGCATCATCATAATCAGCGCCGTTAAGTTCAGCGAAGGTCATATCACCCTCAGCATTGAAAGTGATATCGGAAGTATCATCGTCAGTAGAAAGCTCATAAGTGTTGCCGTTGATGCGAGTGAGCATCTCAACACTAGCTTCCATATCTGTATAAGACTCAGGCCAAGTGGTGTCCCAAGCATCACGAGAGAGATAAGTGACCTCATTCTTCCAATAGTTCCAATCAGCAGTTTCAAGAGCGTTAGAAACCTTGGTACCAGCTTTAGAAACATTGAAGGTGTTCGCATCGACAGTACCACTACCAGTGTAGTTATAAGTCCACTTGAGGGCTAAAGAAGCATCACCATCATAGTCCATACCATCAGCAGTGGTCTTACCCTTGCTAGCTAAGACATTGTTTAAAGCATCATGGGCACCATTACCGACAGCGAAGTAATAATCACCTTCATCAAGGATGTAAGAACCTTCACCATCCATAGCTGAGGAATCCCAACTGGCGAGATTTTGCATATCGACGCTGATCGTGATAGTTTCAGTCTCACCAGGTTGGATGATATCAGTCTTATCATAAGCGAGAAGCTGAATAGAAGCTTTCTCAACTCCACCGCTGACATAAGGAGCTTGACCATAGATTTGAACAGGGGTCTTACCAGCAACATCACCGGTGTTCTTGACAGTGACGGTGATCTCAGTCTCCATGCTGTGAGACTCGATATCCATATCGATAGAACTCTGTTCTAAAGTCATCTCGAAAGTGGTGTAAGAGAGACCATAACCGAAACCATAAGAGACTTCTTTCTCATAGTTCCAACCACCCTCGGTATCAAAACGGCCAGCACCGACTGAGGAATCAGCATTACCTCTTCCTAAGACGACATCTTCATATCTAGTCTCATAATATCTATAACCGACATAGATACCTTCAGCTTCAATCAAATATTTGTTGTTAGATCCGTTAGTAGGGACTCTGGTGAAATCAGAAGAATCGTTAGAATATGAGAAATCACCCATGTTCTCCATCGCCGGAGCAGAGAGTGAATCAACTGCATATAAATCATAAAGTCCACCGGAGGGATTGCTCTCACCAGTCAAGATATCAGTGATTCCATAAACACCATAGCAACCAGGATGTCCGATCCAAAGAATCGCATCGATCTTCTCGTTTTGCTTGAGATCATCAATCTCCATAGCTGAGTTGCAGTTGAGAAGGACGATGACTTTATCAAACTTCTCAGTAGCTAATTCGATGATATCTTTCTCATTGGTGGTGAGCTCCATAGCGGTAGAGGCTCCAGTTCCTTCGACGACACCATCTTCACCGGGTGCATAATCCCTCATTTCAGAGTTGGGACGACCGACGACTACGATTGCGGCATCAGAATAATCAGAGAAACTAGATTGATAATCTGCATTGACGCTAGCGATGTCTTCAATAGAAGGTTCTTTAGGATCAAAAGAAGTGCTCGCACTATCGTTGTTAGAAAGACCGATGCTCTGATTGAGAGTCTCATAAACATCAGACATAGTGGAGTTGATCTCATACTTCTCAGCTAACGCTTCTTCTAACTGAACGACTTGGTTAGCCTTAGCCTGAACACCCATACCAGAACCAGCTAAGATGACATGGCTTCTGATACCGAGGAGTGTGATCTTGCTTCCTTCAGCTAAAGGAAGTGAGTTTCCTTCATTCTTTAACAGAACTGAGCCTTCCGACGAGAGCCTTCCGTTAAGATCGACGTGTGCATCAACTAAAGCTTGGCTGTTTCCAGTACCGTCTTCGTTGAGGTACTCGGAGTCAGGAGTGTAAGCAGTATAGAGAGTTCCATCATCATTAGAGATAACTACAGAGGAGTGAGTGTTGAAGAAACCATCTATCTCACCGCTGTTTTGCTCCATGACAACAGCAGCCACGACAGCGATTGACAGAAAAGCGGTAAAAGCGACAGTCAATCCCCGCCAGATAGAATTTGTTTTACCCATTTATCGGGCCTCCTTTGAAATAGAAATAAAGATTTAGTTGGCTTTGACCAACAAAATCGCTTTTCATTATAAAATCATAGATTTTTTA
>CAYRUQ010000038.1:0-4487 GCA_964427595.1 uncultured Clostridiaceae bacterium
GAAGATACTCAATATCTCTTAACTAAAACAGAACGCTTTATTTTTGACGCTTACATTTATTCATATATTTATGCACACGCATGCGCATTGAGATACAGGCGTCTCAAAATTGTAAAAAAGAAAAATTTAATAGTTTTTGTCATGAATTATTTTCTGTTCTAACATTGCTTGCCATGGTTTCAAAGAAAAGAAAATTCGGTTTTAGAGGACTAGAAATCAACATAAGGAAAAGAGTGTTGTAAAATTTAGGAGGTATGAATAACGTCATCGAATCAGAAATCAATGAGTTAATTTCTCTTTACAAAGACTATTTAGTAAGCGATGGGATGAAAGCTTCCTTTTCGCTATCTTTTTTCTCACATGATAAAAATGACTGGTTAAATGACCATGAATACCTTCATGAATTCTTTAAGTATCTTCAATCTGGACGTGAAGTAAACTTGCCTTCACTTCCGATTTTGGATGATGTTTTTGTAACACTAGAAAAAGGAAGTGTTATCTATCCAGAAGAACTCCTTACAATTAGGGGTTTACTAAATTCATCAATTTATTTAGCTGATCTTTTTTCCAATGAAAAAGAACTCTACCACCTTAACGATGATGTCTTTGAACTTAACCCTCTTTTCAACCTTAAAAGAGAGATAGAAACTGATATTGAAGATGATTTCTCTATCTCTTCAAAAGCAAGCGTAAAGTTAAGAGAAATCAGAGATCAAAAAAGAGAGATTATCTCTTCATTATCAACTCAAATGTCACTAGCTAAATCAAAATACAGCGCATATTTATCTGAGAATCTAATCACAATCAAAGGTGGAGAAGAAGCACTGCCTGTAAAAGCGAGTTCTCAGAAGCATGTAAAAGGTACTATTGTCGCTTATTCAGCTACTAAAGAGACTGTCTACATGGTTCCTTATGAGGTGATTGACCTTCGTAACAAGCTCAAGACATTAGAGGAAGAAGAAAGTGCTGAGATACTTAAAATCCTAGCTGATCTTTCTGATAAATGCCGAAAACAGCTTAAATTTTTAAGAAAAGATTATGAGATCTATTTAAGGTTTGATCGATATTTAGGTGCTGTTAGATTCGGCCAATCTTATCAAGGAACTATCGCTGAAGAATCAAAAGATACAATAGTGCTGAAATCTTTGTTTCATCCCTTATTAAAGAGTTCTAATGTAGTCACGAATTCGGTTGAATTAGGAGGAAAAGAACCCGCTGTCCTTTTGATTTCAGGCCCTAATGCTGGTGGAAAGTCAGTTTTGATAAAAGCATTAGCTTTATCTTACCTGATGGATAGGCTTGGTTTATTTGTTCCCACTAAAGGGGAAGCTAAGCTACCTTTTATCGATGAACTATTCTTTTTAGGGGGTGATAACCAATCAGTCGCTGACAATCTTTCTACTTTCTCTTCTCATCTTTTATCGCTTAAAGAAACGACTGAGAAAGCTACTTCAAATTCACTGGTAATCATTGATGAAATAGGCGAAGGAACTTCTCCGAAAGATGGTGAAGCTTTAAGTGTAGGCGTATTAAATTATTTCCTAAAACTAAATTGTTTTACTATCATAACATCACATTATGATGGTTTGAAAATGTATGCTGCATCTAAAGAGGATGTCCTCTCCGGTGCTATGGAGTATGACATCGAAAATATGAAGCCGACTTATCGACTTCTTCTTCATACTACAGGAAAATCGTATGGTCTTCTTTTAGCGACTAATTTAGGACTTAATCAGACGATTTTAAATGATGCGAAAGCATATCAAAAAGAACAGAGTTCTATCGATGTTGAGGCTCTTTTAGAAAAGCTCGCTAAGCAACAAGCTCAAAACGAACAGAGAGCAAAAGAACTTGAACTTCAAAGAGAAAGATTAGAAAAAGCTATCGCTAAAAGAGAATCAGCGATTGATGCTTTAGCTAAAGAGAAAGAAGCGATACATAAAAAAGCTCAAGCACAAGTAGAAAGAATCGTCGATCAAAAATTAGATGAGATCAACCAAGTTTGGAATTCTCAAACCAAGGGAAATCTTAAATTTAATGAAGTCGCCGAAGCTAAAGGAAAACTTAAAAGGATAGCTTCATCCTCTCAAAGTAATTCAGTAGAAAAGAAATGTGAAATACTTAATATCGAAGTCGGTGATACTGTCATTGATGAAGAAGGAAGAAGAGGAGTAGTTTTAGAAATCAAAAAGAATGAAGTCAGGCTCGATTTAGATGGCTTGAAGTTCACTCGTTCTAAAGTCGGTTTAAAAAGAGCAGTCAAGACAGTTGCTGAACTAAAGAAAGAAGGAAAGATTAAAGAGAGCACTTTGACTTTTGATAGAGTCATTCTAGCTGCTAATCGAGGTATCGAATTAAATATCATCGGACTTCATGTTGAAGAAGCGATGAGAGAAGTTGAAGTTTTCATCGACAATGCGATTGCAAGAGGAGCAAAATCTTTGAGAATCATTCACGGAGCAGGTACTTTCGCTTTGAAAAACGCTTTGTGGGATTATTTGAAGAATCATCCTAAGTTCATCAAAGATTATCGTTTAGGTGGTGAGAATGAAGGTGGACTTGGAGCCACTATCGTCCATTTAAGATGAGTTATCAAGATAATCCGATATTAAAAGAAAAAATCGCTCTTCTTCCTGATAAACCCGGTTCTTATCAGATGAAGAATAAAGATGGAACGATCATTTATGTTGGTAAGGCCAAGTCTCTTTTAAAAAGAGTCAAACAGTATTTCACCCGCCCTCAACAAGGTAAAGTCATGAGGATGGTGATGGAGATCACTGATTTTGATATCATCGAAACTAACAATGAGAAAGAAGCTCTCCTTTTGGAAATCTCTCTCATTCATAAGTACTACCCTAAATACAACATTTTGTTGATGGATGATAAGAGCTATCCATATATTGCTTTAAAGAAGAAGGATGATCCTTATTTGAAGATAGCTAGGAATGATAAAGAGAAAGGCTATCACTATTTTGGTCCTTTTCCTAATTCGAGTGCCGCCTATCGGATGATCGATCTTTTAAACAAGATTTATCCTTTAAGAAAGTGTCGTCATATTCCAGATAAACCATGTCTTTATTATCACATGGGACAATGTCTTGCTCCGTGTATCAGAGATGTTGATGCTTATGAATATGAGAGTATGGTAGAAGAGATTAAAAGCTTTCTAAATGGTAATACCAACGAAATGGTCGCTAAGTTAAAAGCACAGATGAAAGCTCACTCTGAACACCTTGAATTTGAAAGAGCAGCCGAGTGTAAACAAGCTTTAGATACTATTGAATCAATCACTTCTAAACAGAAAATCATCTTTGAAGACCATATCTCTAGGGATGTCATCGGTTATTCAATAAGGGAAGGTTATATCTGTGTCGTCTTTTTGCTTTATAGAAAAGGTGTTTTACTAGGAAAAAACCAGTATGTAGTTGAAAATGAAGATGAACTTGATGATATTCTTCAAAATATTATCATGCAATTTTATGCTAAGCATGAGCTTCCCAAAGAACTGATTGTTCCTTCTGGTGCTGATGTTAAACTACTTGAAGATTCTCTGGGTTGTAACGTTTATTCACCTTCTCGTGGTAAGAAAAAAGATCTTCTCGCTATGGCTCTTCTTAACGCAAAACAAATGCTTGACCAACACTTCCAGACAGCTAGGCTGGATGATGATGTTTTAAAGCTTCTTGAAGAACTACAAGATAAGCTTTCTTTAAAGAAGACTCCGCTTGATATTGAACTTTATGATAATTCTCATATTCAGGGTTTTGATTGCGTTTCTGCGATGGTCAAGTTCATCAACGGACAGAAAGCCCCTCAGCTTTATCGAAAATACAAAATCAAGCAAGAGAACACTAAAGATGACTTGGCATCGATGGAGGAAGTTTTGACTAGGCGATTTAAACGACTTAAAGAAGAGAATCAAAAACTTCCTGATTTGATCATCGTTGATGGTGGGTTTAATCAATGTGAAGTAGCTTTAAGGGTGAAAGCTCAATTTGGACTTGATATATCAATCGCTGGCCTTGCTAAAAACGATAAGCACGAGACTGATACTTTGATAAATGCTGATACTGGTGAAGAAATTCCTCTTGAGAGAAGTTCACCTCTTTTCTTCCTTTTGATGAGGATGCAAGATGAAGTTCATCGTTATGCGATTACCTTTCATAGAAGTGAGAGGAGTAAGTCTACTTTCAAATCTATCTATGATGATATTCCTGGGGTTGGAAAGAAGAGAAAAGAAAAGCTTCTTGAACTATTCCCAACACTAGAATCACTCTCTTCTTTAACAGTTGAAGAACTCTCTCATATCGTTCCACCTAAGGTGGCAACTGAGATTTTAGAAAAAGCGAGAAGTCTTCTTAAAACTTCTTCATAAACTGGAAGTTACTTGCTTAAAAATTCTTGAATGTTCAATACCTCAGTGGTATATTCCCATCTTTGACAGTTAATGGCTAAAATGCCCATGAAATCAGCGTTTTTTGTCTTTT
>CAYRUQ010000039.1:0-2705 GCA_964427595.1 uncultured Clostridiaceae bacterium
AAATGAAGTTTTAACTCGCAATTTTAAATTGAAATGGGGGGGGCGATTTTGGTAATCTTTCTTTAGCGCTAACCTTTAACTTACATACTTACAACTAATTAAAAAACAATCAGGGAGAAAAAGTGTTTGTTAATTAATGATTTGTGTGAACTTAAAGGATTACCAGATAGAGGGGTATTAATATGGCAAAGAAAGGCCGATTTGAGTTGAACAATGGCGAATCTTTGGATAGAAAAACTGCAAAGGATCTTCGCTACATCAAATTCGAGGGAGATAATGATGCTCTGTTTTGGAGATTCACAGCGGATGTCTTAAATCCTGACGCTGAGATTATCGTCCCTGAAACTCATGTTGTTATTTATGTTAAAGATGGTGTCTTGATGGATGATTTACAAGGCGGACGTTATCCGATTTTTGACTATAAGAAGGGAATATTCTTTAAGAGGAAAGTAGGTGCTGCTTCTGTTGATCTTGTTTTCATCTCTAAGACTGCTCGTTTGAAAGTTAAATGGGGTACTCCTACTCGTTTTGCTTTCAGAGATGAATTCACTGATGTACTTGTTCACATCGGCGCTTATGGTGAGCTTGAAATGAAGGTTGGTAATCCTCGTCTCTTCTATAAAGATTTAGTCGCTTCAGATAGAAATTTTTCCATCGCTGATTTACAAGAAAGAATCCTCCAAAGACTCTTATCTCAAATTGAACCTATCGTTTATCAAACATTAAGGGACAAACATATCCCATTTGAAGAAATTACTATCTACAAGAATAGTCTTGCTCAAGAGCTCTTACCTGCTGTCGATAATCTCTTTAAGGATTATGGTTTAGAAGCTGTCTCTTTCACAATCAGTCAGATCTCGCCTACTGAAGAAGAGATTGCTCTTCTTGAAGAAAAGAGAAAAGAGCTTCAATCAAAGATAGAAGAGAAAGCTGACGCCAAAGAGCTGGCTGCCGAACTTGAAAGACTCTCAGATAAGGAGTTTGAAAGAGAACAACTTCTCCGCCGTTTAGAGAGTCAGGATATTGATAAGTATTATGAGGTTTTAAAGATTTTAGGTTGGCCGAGAGTTCCGGCCGCTCAAGCTGCGCCTGCTCCACAAGTAGCACCAGCTCCTAAATTAGTCTGCCCTACTTGTCATAAGGTTTATGGCCCTAATATCGCTTTCTGTCCCGAAGATGGAACTAGACTAGTTCCCGATAACATTTGTCCTAAGTGCCACAGACAAGTTTCTAAGGATGCTATCTTCTGCCCTAGCTGTGGTCAAAAGATTAGATAGGAGGTAATTATGCCATTTTTTAGAAATAAAAACTCTTCTTACGGTAAAGAAGTCGAGTCTAAGCAACGCATCGCTGATATGTATTTAGCTATTGAAAAATGCCTCACTATTTTAAAAGACAATAATGAAGAATTGACTACTGCACTAAAGGGAATACAAGAGACAGTTAAGTATCTTAATCCTACCGCTGATAGCAAAGATTCCGATAAGAAGATTCTCAATACTCTCGATGATATTTATCTTGGTATCAACAAAGCTATCAAGAAACAAGAATATGACAGAGTCTTTGAAGACATCAACAAGTTGAATGTTCTTTTAGTCATTAGAAAGAGTATCCACAAGGCACCCATCAATACCAATAAGGTGGTTTGATCGTGTGGCCTTTTAAAAAGAATCGCTATAAGAAACTCAAGCGTGATGAGGTTGTCGATGCTATCGTCGAGCTTGAGAATCGTGAGAGCAATTTAGAACAACAGATCATCGACAAAGCTAAAGAAGCTGATGTTCTCTTTGAAAGAGGAAAGAAAGAGAAAAACAATGATATCAGACTCCTTTATGCGAAGAAAATCGAAGCTCTTAAAGTTGAAAGAAAGAATTTAGTTCAACGTTCTTTATATCTTTTATATAATCTACAACTTTTGAAGAAATTGAAAGATGCTCTCGACGATAAAGAATTTATTCAAGCATCTTCTGATGTCTCTTTACAAGAATTGTTAGCTGATCAAAAGAATTTGGCTAAGTTTTTGAATTCTGCTCTTCACACCAAGGTCAAATCTGAAGAGATCATGACCAGTGCTGATGATATCTTCAACGAAGTACAAGAGAGCTATAGCCCTGATGAGAAGATTTATGGAATCAGTTCTAATGATGATAGCTTGCTTGCTATCTTCGAAGAAGGCGATTCGATAGATAACGGAGTAAAAAGCGAGGAACAAGCCGATGTCAATCTTTAAATCAAAAGACGAAAAAGAGTTGGAGAAGAAACTCGTTCTCAGAAAAACAATCAATGATATGAACAAGCAGCTCACCAAGCTTGAAAATCAAAAGAACATCTATATCGAGAAAGCTAAGGAAGCTAAAAAGCATGGTTTAGAAAATGAATTCAATCTAGCTTGTTCAGCTTTAAAGAGCACTCTTGCTCAAGAAAAGAAGATCAGAGAGATGAAGCTCAATTTTGAGATTATGGTCTCTTTAAAGGATATGCTTTTGACCACTTCTGAGTTCTTAAACGGCATGTCTTCTTTATCCAAAGATATGGTCAAGCTCACTGATGATAAACAGTTTGCTGATGTCTCTAAGCAATTCAACTTAGCGATGATGGCGACTAATAAACAACAAGAGAGAATGGAAATCTTCTTAGAAGAATCCAAAGACTCCTTTTCTTCCACCAGTGAATCTCCAACTATTTCAAATGAAGAGATCATCGCT
>CAYRUQ010000040.1:0-2581 GCA_964427595.1 uncultured Clostridiaceae bacterium
AAACACAGAAATGTATTTATTTTGAGTTTATTTCGTTGACTACTTCTTCTATTTTCGATGATGCTTTATCTTTCTCAGCCTTTGAGTATCGAAGATCTTTGGGAAGTTTAGTTGACCATGGCATATAGTCGGCTAAGTTTGCCTTCAGTTTTGACTGATTTTTTAGCAAGTAAGTTATATATCGATCAGGAGCTAATCCATTATCCACTGCTGTTCTGACTAACGATAAGAGAACACAAGTGGTGGAAGCTCCTTTTTTCGATACTGAAAAGAACGATGAGACTCTCTTCATCACGGCTTTTCTTGCTGTTCTCTCCGCTAGATTGTTGGTGATATCGATATCTCCATCAGTTAAGAATGTTTTGAAACACTCTTCTGAATTTAGTGAATAGGCGATAGCTTGGTTCTTTTTATCGTTTTTATTTGGGTTGTAGTATTGTTTTGCTTTAGTGAAGTATTCTTCAACTAGAGGTTTTACTCTCTTTTGTCTTTCTTTAAATCTATCTTTAGAAGAGAGAGTAGCTATCTCGTTTTCGATACAAAAGATATTTTCAATTATCTCTTCTAACTCCTCCATTTGTTGATAATCTTGTGGTTTTTCTTTGTTCTCTTTATCAACGGAATGAAGGCTCTTTAAATATTCGATGATTTTTCTTCTAGCATGAGACCAACACAGCTGATGTTTTTGAAGGTCTTCATAAGCTGAGTATCCATCTGAACAAACGCATCCTCGATAATCATCATCAATAATCTTTTTAACGTTATCTTTAGCTCTGCTATCTGAATAAACAAAGTAAGAAATCTTATGATTTCCTCTTGGTGAAGAAGAACCGACCCAAATGAAATTCGTTTTGTTCTCAGATTTAAGACAATCATAAGTGGTCTCATCGACATGGATTATTTTCTCTTGATTGAGCTCATATTTAAGATGGTCATAAACAGGTGTTAAAAGCTCCGCTGTTTTAGCACAATATCTTGATATAAGCTCCTTTGATAAATCAGCATCCGCATATGAAAAGAAGGTTGAGATTCTCTCATAAGGAAGATAAAGACCAGCACTACATAAAACTAACTCACCAGCCAACTCAGGAGTACAGGCCATATTACCGAAACAATCAGCTTCGAGATTCTCACCCATAATGACATGACCACAGTTATTGCACTTATAGTTGAGAATGTTGATTTCTCTTTTTATGTATGACCTTTTAACTGAGATTTTGAGAATTTTAGTCGAACCACTCTGTTCAAAAGAAGAACATCCACAATCTGAACAGATCAGTTTCTCAGGTGCTGTTTCATAAACGACTTTTTCAGTCTCAAAACCTTTATCATCAAAGTTTTGTATTCCAGATTTTCTTCCTCTTTTTTGAGTGGGTTTACTCGGCCTAGGAATATGAACCTTTTCACTATGTAAAATTTCTCTTTCAACAAGAGTTTTCGTCTTCTCTGAAGATTGTCCATAAAGAGCCTCAAGAGCACTAGCTTCCATCAGTTTTCTTTCAAGAATAATCTCTTTGAGTTTATCTATAAAAGCTTCTTTAGCTGATAGTTCAAGTTTCAACTGTTCGATTCGCCCATCAGACTTTTTGACTTTGCTTTTTAACTCTGTTATTTCGTCTTTCATCTCTTGGAAGGAAGATCTGTTTGTCTCATCAATCTTGTTAAATTTCTTAACGCATTCTGAAAGAACTTTGTTCTCTTTTTCAAGAGCAGCGCATTTTTCTTCAAAAGACTTTAATCTTTCTAATTCTTCCTTTGTAATAACAAGAGTATTTTGCATACCAATATTATATCAAAACTAGCATCTTAAAAGTAGTAAAAATTACGATATTTATCGAAATATTCGCCATTTTATAACTAGGCACTTTATTAATTTAAAATTAACTTTGCTTTATTTAAAATTAACATTCTTGTGTGCCTTGGGTTGAATCACACTAAGGCCTTCTAATAACCATGCTAATTGTCTTTTATCGATAACTGCTTGACCATCTTTCGCCTTCGGCCAAGCAAAAGTCCCATTAGTTAATTTCTTTTGATACAACCAAAAGCCATCATAATCAGCTTCTAATATCTTTAGTGTTCTCTTGTCTCTTCCACAGAAGATAAATAATTTATGTTTCATCTTTTCTACAGGCATATAACAACTGGCGATCATAGTGAGACTATCTATCCCTCTTCTCATGTCAGTCTTACCTAAGCAAAGATAAATTCCATCTATCTTTGATAAGTCAATCATATGTCTAACACCTTCCTTAAATCACTGATAGTCATACTGAAAGTAGTCTTCTTAATAGTGAAAGAAATTATCTCTTCATGTTCTTCTTCATGACTATCATCGACATGCAGTTCAACAAAACTAAAGTCTTTCATCTCTTCCTCCTGTTTTCTCTTCTTTTGTTCTTTTAAAAACATTGGAAAATGAAAAAAGACTTTGCTGAACTTCTTCCCTTCCTTTTCAGATTCTTCATCATTTGCCTGGTTTAAAATCACATCTTCTTTTGAAATCATCAAATAAAAACCTCCTGTGTCATGACGCTATCACAGGAGGTTCAGCCCTTCAAATTCACCAATTGACGCTTAC
>CAYRUQ010000041.1:0-2426 GCA_964427595.1 uncultured Clostridiaceae bacterium
AAAGTGGGGCACTCAGACCTCACTTTTTAAGTTCCAAGGCAGATACTTTTTGTAGTCGAAGGAGGGGTCATATTTATAGGGAAGTTCTCTTAGTAGTTTGGTGATGTAATCATAAGTATTTAGGTTGTTCTCTTTAGCCGTCTTGATAAGAGAGTAGTAAAGAAGAGTGACTTCTGCACCTTTACTCGTATTAGCAAACAACCAGTTCTTTCTTCCTATCACCAAGTCTTTGATTCCTCTTTCGGAAGCGTTGTTATCTAGTTCTAATCTTCCATCTTCAAAGACTTTCATGAAGCCTTCTATATGCTCTAAATAGTAATTGATAGCTTTATAAATACTTGATTGTTTGCTGACTGTTTCTTTCAGTGAAGTTATATAAGAAGTGAGAACTTCAACGATTGGTAGTTCGTGTTTGATTCTCTCTTCTTTAATTTCTTCATAAGAAAGGTTCTTTTCTTTGATCAGTTTTTCTTCATGGTAAATAGAATCAAACAGAGAAACTATCTTAACTGCTTTGGAGTCTTTTGTACTATTTGAATTGATAAGTTTGAAGAAGTTTCTCCGCATATGAGCGAGACAATAGACATTGGTGATGTTATTGATGCCTTTATAGGCGTTATAACCATCACTTATCAAATATCGTTTTCTCTCATCTCCGAAATAATTGAGAATGACTTCTTTATTTCTTCCTGGGCCTAGATTATAAGAGTAAGCTTTTTCATAACCATTACCAGTTGATAACAGCCAGATATAAGAATTGAACTTGCTAGATGTCGGTTTGTCTTTTCTCATCTCAATAACATTTAAACCAGTCTCATCTGATCTGTTGATGTCTGCTGATTTGATATAAGAGTTTATCTCATCTAGTAGTGGTTTTAATGCTGGATAAGTTTTAAAGATCAGATTAGACATGCATTGTCTTGAGAAATCGATTCCTAACAATTCAAACTTGTTTTCTTGTCTATAAAGAGGAGAGCTATTTAAAACCTTTTCATTGATGATTTCAGAGAGCACTGCTTCATCAATCATCGACTTACCTAAAGCTCCTCTTTCTTCACCAGCTTTGATTATTTCCCCTGTCTTTTTGTTCTTGTATTTATGAATGAAGTATTTCTTTATGAAGTATTTAGCAGGAACAACACAAATCCTATTGACGATATCTACTCCTATCTCTTTTAAATCAGGGGCATCAATAGTGAGATGTTCTTCGATGACTGGAAGATTTGTGTTCTCTACATTAACCAAGTTTCTTCTCTTTTGAACTTTCTTTTTTTCTTCTGGTTTATCTAAGATATCAGCGACTTTCTCTTCTATCTCTCCGACATGTTGAGTGAGTTCTATGTCATCCAAAACTTCCACTTTAGAATCACTCTGTTCAGAAGAACGACAAAACATTTCTTTCACTTTAGAAACATATAGTTCCTTGTAGTATGAAAGCTGGGTTTTAAGAGATTCGATATCTTCATCTTTTTGATTTGCTTGTATTCTAGCTTCAAGTCTTTTGATAGTGGCGGAAAGCCTAGTCAACATCTCTTCAAAAACCCTATCTTTTCTCTTGATGATTTGGTCTTTAGCTTCCAAAGCCTTCTTCAAAGCGTCTTCTTTTTTCTGAAGAGAGATGATATATCTGTATAATTCGTTGTTTTCGGTCTTTAGAGCTTCTAAATCAATTCCGTTTTTCACACTTGATATTATATCAAAAACACCGATAGAATAAAGCTTTTTTCGACTTTTTGATCCGTTTTTTCTTATTAAATTTGCACCTTAAATAACATCTTTTTTCTGATACTCTTTTATGTATGTTTTCTGTTCTATATCAAGACCATTTAATAGCCATTCTAATTGCTGATAAGTGATCTTTTTAAAATCTTGTCCTTTAAGCCAACGAAACTTGCCTTCTTCAAGTCTATAAGTGATGAACCAAAATCCACTTCCGCCCCAATAAAGAAGCTTGATTTTATCTTTACTTCTGCACATGAAAAGATAAACGGCATTAGCAAAGGGATCTAATTTATATTTCTCTACAAGATTCATACATAAAGAGTTGATTCCACATCTAAAGTCCGTATATCCAGTGATTAAGACAAAGTCTGGTTTCTCTTCTCTTTTAAGCATGTTTTATAACCTCTAGAATATCTTTTAGTTCTTCTATATTTGTAAAAGAAAACACAACCTTCTTTTCTTCAAGGTAATAAATAACCTCTCTCCTTGTCTCTTTAACATCTGGTTTGATGACGATAGCTTCACTTATGTTTTTATCAGCAATCCTATAAAAAGCACGATAAAAATCAGTTCTCTCAATACCTTTGCTTAAGCAAAATTGAGGGATAGATAACCCAGACTCTTCTTGCTGTTTAAACAGCATTTTCCATTCATCAATAGTTCTTCTCATAAAAAGTATCTCCTTGATACCCAAGAAGATACTC
>CAYRUQ010000042.1:0-1916 GCA_964427595.1 uncultured Clostridiaceae bacterium
CATCTTTGACAGTTAATGGCTAAAATGCCCATGAAATCAGCGTTTTTTGTCTTTTTGATGTAGCCAAATTATTTCATTAGCCAGCGTATTTTAGTGTCCTGATAATACTTTCTATTCAGTTCTAGTCCATAAGCTTCCTCTAAGGCGTCCAATGTTTTTGAACCTGTATATAAAGCTTTTCCAAAGCCTTTCTTATGAATGTCGATATTCATATTCTTCAAAGTTAGTATGATATCTCGATCTGTTATCTTCTTTTCTTCTCCGTTTATCTTTGCTTTTAAAAGAGCGAAGACTAACAGAGATAAAAAACAGATCATGAAATGTGCTTTGATTCTATTCTCTTTTTGAAGATAGATCGGACGAGCTTTAAATGATGTTTTCATAACACGGAAACAAGCTTCTATCTTCCACCTAGCTTTATTGATTTTAAGTAAAGTCATCGGGTCATCTTCAAGGCTTGTTGTCATCGCATAAAAACCATGATAAAGGCATTCTTTATCTATCCGTTTGGTATTTAGAGTCAACGTATTAAATTCAGCGACTTCTCCTTCTTTAGTAGCACTTTCCTGAGTGATGAGACGTCTGACATCAGTATTAGAATGAGTGAATTTGTTTTGCTTTGAAACCATCTCTTCGGCTCTGTTTAATTGTTTTAAAAAGAGCCTTCTTTGATACATATATGTTTTAGCAGAGAAAGTGATCACTAGTCTCTCTTTCTTCTTGTAAGGAAACTCTTTAAAAATCAGATCTCTTTTGAGCATCTCTGATTCAGATGCAGAGAGTTTTTCACCTCTTAAGCATTTATCACAAATCTCTTTAATAGCTGTAAGAGAGGCTTTTTCTTTATTAGCATAAGTCCAGTTGAGGTCAGTCAAAATGAGTTTTCTTTTCTCTTCTTTCAGTTTCTTCAATGATTGAGTGACTATATAAGCTCTGCCATTAAAAGAATTGAACTGTTTGTTCTCTTCGCTTCCTAAACCAGCATAAGAGCAATAAATATATTTAGAGAGCTTATAGTCCTCAAGCATCTTTTTCTGTAAAGGGATAGGAGTTTTCTGTTCATTAGTGTTTCCAGGATTGATAACAAAAGAGACAGGTAAACCATCAGAATCGATAAAAAGACCCATCTGAACTAACGGATTAGGTCGATGTTCTTTAGAGAGTCCGTATTTTCTCAGTCCATATTGAAGGTAATCTTCATCTTCAAGAATATCTTCGTCTTCTTCCTCAGTCTCAAAGTAATAATTAGTGCAGTCGTAATAAAGGATTCCTTTCTTTCTCTTATGAAGTTTTTCAGATTCTTTATAGAGGTGAGCTTGTAATTTGTCACTGAGTTTTTCAATGACATCTAACCCTCTATAAACATCAGCTAAAGATAAATCAAACTTCTTGAGATAAGTATCGCTTTCGTCATAAGTAGAAAGCTTAGATTTAGGAGCTAATATTCTCGAAAAAGTAAGAAGTTTAATGAGATCAGTAAGTGAGTATTTAATCTTCAAATTCTCACAGTGTTTATCAACAAATTTCTTCAAATTCAAGTCGTCTAAAATCTTCTCTAAGTACTTAAAACCGATGTTCTTGTAAGTGGATGAAGAGATATTGCTCTCACGAGCTTCAATTTTTTCAGTGAAGTTGATGTTCTCATCAAACGAAAAAATCTGGCTTTTAGCTTCTAAGTTAGCGAGTCTTACCTGTTCACGACAATAAGCGAGAGGATCATCATGTTCTTCTTTAAGTTTCTTATAAGAGCCTAAAGATCTAATTCTGATAGTCGAGACCCTCTTACCATCACGGACAGATTTCGATAAGTAATAATGGGTTTGTTCACCCTTTCCTATAATTTCAAGTTTCATACCAACCATTATACATTAAGTATCTACAATTGGCTACATTAAATTGTAAAGAATTTGACAAAA
>CAYRUQ010000043.1:0-1871 GCA_964427595.1 uncultured Clostridiaceae bacterium
CCTAAACTTTTCAGCACTTATACTACCATTTAACTTTTATAGGCGATATTGATTGTTCTGATGAGAGCATCAATCGCCTTTTTATTCATACCGATCGCATTCATTATCTCTTGTTGTTGAGATGTCAAAGCATATTTCTGAAGATAACCAGCTGGTGTTTTTCGAATGATGATTTTATCTAAAGCTAACAGTATCTTTTGTGTGCTCATATTTGTATGACGACTGACATACTCTCTTGTTCTATGAACCAGTTCTGAACGAAGGATGGCTGTCAAGTATCCCATAAAGACTTTAGCTTTTAACGCTTGATCTGTTTGAGCATATGTCTTATCCATATCGTTTTCAGTTTTTACTGCTCTAAAACTCTTTTCTATCTCATCTCTTTCTCTATAGGCTTTAAGCATCTCTTCTGGTGTAGTTTCAACATTGGAGATGATCCAAAAATAACCGCATGTTGAAAAAGCTTCATCTATCTTGTCTTTCTTTAAAGTGATTGATTTGATTGTTTTGTTAGATGTGACTTGGATGTCAAAGATGTTTCCGTATGTCCTTTGTAATCCTAAAGTCCTATCTGTTTTCTTTCCTTCTAAAGCTTTCTTAGCTTGCATTATTTTATTTTCGATGCATGCTCTCTCTTTAATATCAGCACTAGCATCATAAAAGAGATAAATATAGTAATCAGTAGCATCTTCATTTGAAAAAGCTTTATCTTTGAAGCAGATACCATACTTACCAAGAGATATCATTGAAGAAGAACTTCTTACTTCTTTGTCCATTCTTTGAATGTGTTCTTTAAACATAGAGTTTCTTTTACCCATGATGGCAAACTCTATTCCACTATCATTGATCGCTGTGATATTCGGTTTTGAAAAATAGCCTCTATCTAATATGAAACGATAATAAACATCTTTAGCTTTCATATTGAGATTAGCAAAGAATTGTTTGATTCCTGTAAGACAGTGAGTCAAATCAGTTATCGAACCATAAAAAGCATCATAAAAGACCGGTATACCTGAATTTCTTTCATAGAAGTAAGCATAATTGACTTGGGGTAACTCTTCATCATCTTTAGGATGACCTCTCTCAGCTAACTCTAAATCTTTACCTGCACAATTGATATTGGTGGAATCAATATCAACTAAGATAGTCTTCCTTTTCTTTCTTCCTCTTTGTTGTCCTAGTAAAAATCTATGTCTTAAGAAAGAAGATCGAAAAGCATCTATTCTATCTTCCGTGATCCTTTCATTAAATAACCTTGAAATAGTGGATTCAGAAGCTATATCTGAATCATCTATCCAATGGTCGAACATGAAATCAGAATAAAGTTGAGCAGCTGAATCTCTAGCTATCGAATAATAACAAGAAAGAGAAAGGATAAGATCTGCATAACCATCAAAAGCTAGTTTCAAACAATCATATAAACCATTATCTTGAGCGATGCTTCTTAGAGCTAAAACCGCTCCGATTTTTGATTGATCATCTTTTTTAGTAAGAGTCATAGTAGTCAAAGGTTTATCACATTGACCAAACAAAGAGAAATAGTTTTCATTAGGATGTAAGAAACCTTCTCTAGATAATCTACCAATACAGATAGCTATATCTTTCTCATTACCTTTCTTATCACCTTTTCTGCCGAGCAGATAGTAAACATAAGTGTTTTCATTTTGTTGTTTAAGCCTCGTGAACTTAGGGATTTGAACCTCAAATTCAGAATAAATCATACCGCCTCTCCTCTCTGATAGTATTATACTATCATACAATAGAATAAAAAAGACCTTAGATGACAAATCTAAGGCCTAAATATCGATGTTTTGGTCTCTTTTTCACTTCACTTTTATCATGGTAGTATAAAACCTGAAAAGTTTAGGATA
>CAYRUQ010000044.1:0-1862 GCA_964427595.1 uncultured Clostridiaceae bacterium
TTTTTCGACGCAACCCCTAAAATGTGGTGTTAAATTTCTGTTTTGAGCAATAAATCGACATCACGTTGACTTAAAAGAAGGTTGCCTAATTTTGATAATCCAAGCGTCTCTTTAATAGTTAAAAATATCTTTGATTTGATGGCGTTATTGATATATTTTCCTTCGCCTGTATCAGTGATTTTATAACTGCGAATAAACTCGATCAGTTGAGGGATTGGTACCTTATCTTTAAACACTTTGAGTTCTAGTAATCTAAGCACTACTAAGGCTAAATAAACAATCGTGAAATGACCATAAATCGATTCTTCTTTATGAAGGAAAACTGGTCTAGCTTCCAGATAACTTTTCATGACTTTGAAAGATTCTTCTATCCTCCATAAATGATGATAGACCTTATAGATCTCTTCAGCCTTCATATTGATTTCTGAAGTGATTAGCATGTTATAACCAGCTAATCTTAAATCTTCTTCAATCTTGTCTTGATTTAACTTAGCGGTTATCTTCGCTTCTTCACCTTCATTAGTACATGCTTCAAAATCAATATACTTAACTTTGTCTCCGAGCTCTTTTCGATAATGTGATTTGATGGTTTCATATTTAG
Organism: uncultured Clostridiaceae bacterium; assembly: GCA_964427595.1. GTDB lineage: Bacteria > Bacillota_I > Bacilli_A > RFN20 > CAG-288 > Enterosoma. The sequence continues at coordinate 602 of CAYRUQ010000044.1, forward strand.
CTTTATCGATCTCTTTTTCAATCTCGACTCTCTGCTTTTTAGCCAGTGCAGGAGTATAAGTTACTATTCTTTTCTCTTTGACTTTGAAAGAGACTTTCTGTTTATTGTCATCGACAAAAGAATAATCGAAAGTATCGATTATCTCTTTGTACTTGTATAGAACTTTTCCACGCTCATCATGTACTGTATGCCAAATGTTATATTCGTTATCTAATAACAGCCATTCCTTTTCAACTTGAGAGAGATTGTTTCCATGAATCGATTTGGAAAATATATATCCATCATTAGCTTCTTTAACAGCTGCATAGATGTTTTTTGGACAATTTAATCCCTTGTCTGCTACTTGTATGACTCTACCATGAATATCAAATCTAGACTTCGTATCTTCAATCATCTTTCTCAGTTCAGGTTTCTCACTTTGATTTCCAGGATACATCTTCATACCTATCGGAATCTGCTCGGCATCTAAAAGAAGAGCTTGTGAAATGATAGGAGAATGCCTGTTTTCTTTTGATACACCCTTCTTTCTAACATCGTCTTCTAAATCGATTTCAAAATAATAGTTCGTACAATCAAAGAAATTGACTTCCGTCCTTCTTTCCCAAAGTTTAGCTATCTTGTGGTTAAAGAGCTCAATGTATTTTTCATAATCCTCACCGATATATTCAGTAGCGTCTAAAATCTGTGAATAAGAGAATTGTTCTATTCCATAGATAGAAGGTAGTACATTTTCAAAAGCTTTTAATTTAGAACTAGGATGTATCACTTGCGCATAAATCATCGCTCTTACGAAATCAGACATCTTAAAAGTGAATTTCTTTTGACTGGTGAATATATTTAAGTGTCCATCGATGTCTAAAGCGTCTAACATAGCTTTCAAAAGGAAGTGACCTAGATATTTACAAGTGGACACATCACCTATTTGTTTGACGATTTTAGAATCAGTTTTTTCATTGAGTTCATCGACTAAAGATTTCGCATATTTAATGGGATCAGCAATACCAGAATCAATCAAGTCAGAGGCATAACCTAAAGCCTTGTAAGACTTGTTCATGTTTCCTTTACCAGGTACATAATTAGTCCTGTAGATTTGTAGATATAACCCTCTTTTAGACGGATAAGACTTCTTCAAGAAATACCTCATAAACATATAGCTCCTTAACACCATACATAATAAAGGCGAATAAAAAAATTTGCAAGTATTTTTAATAACTTTAGTTATTAAACCTGCAAATTTCTTATCAAACTCCTAATTAATGTG
>CAYRUQ010000045.1:0-1670 GCA_964427595.1 uncultured Clostridiaceae bacterium
GGTTTTAGATTTAATTTCGTCAAGACACTTTTAATCTGCTATTCTATAAGTTATGGAGGGCTTATGAAAAGAATTCGCAAATTATTGTGTCTACTTTTGCTTCCTATTTTAGTTAGTTGTAACGATGTTTCTTCTATATCTTCTAGTGGTGAACTAAGTTCAGTCGACTCTTCAGTGAGCGACTCCTCCAGTTCTTCTAATTCTTCATCTTCTTCTAGTTCATCATCTAGTAGTTCTAGTTCAAGCTCATCACTTGATTCTTCAACTTCTTCTAGCCCGGATTCCTCAACATCTTCGTCTGATTCTTCTAGCTCATCGTCCGAATCTTCAACCAGTTCAAGTTCTGCTGAAGAAGTGATTGATGATGTCCAATATGAAGTTCAAGTTTTTGGATATCAATTCCAAAGTGGTGATTTCTCACAAAGCGGTGGAACTTTAAATGTTAACGGTGTCACTTTTACTTTCTCTTCAGCCACATATATCGGAAATAGGACAGAAAGTAGTAATAATGAAGGCGTTCAAATCGGTTCGGCAAACAATCCTCAAACAACACCATGGGTATTAAGTACCACCTTCAGTAGTGAAATCATCATCACCGCTTATTCAGTAAAATTAGATACTGCTTCTAATGGATCTGCCACCTATACATTCACACTTGATAACTACACTGATTCTGATGACTTTGTTCCTGATCCGACTGTTTATGGTAAAGACGATATTGAAGAGACAACTTCTAGCCTTTCGATATCGATTCAATCTAATGCTAGCAAAGCTATGTACTTTGATTATTTGACCTTTACAGCTTTAGTGCCAACCGATTCTGGTATCGAATTTAGCAACACTCTTGATTTAGAAGGGGAAGAGGAAGAAATAACTGAACCTCGTGAACCCGGGGATGGTGATGTTCCCGAAACTATTTATGAAGACACAACTATTGCTGACTACTATTCCACCATTGATTTTGAAGAAGACGATGATGATTTAAGAATCGCACTTCATGATTTGATATCCGATTACACTGGTTGGAGTTATGGCGACGCTAGATATATCCTCCTTTATACCGACCAAGATATAGATGATCCTCTCTATTTAAATAGTCTTTATGATGGTGCTCTCATAGAGGAAAAATGGGATGAGGGAGCCTCCTGGAATAGAGAGCATGTCTGGCCTTGTGTAAGAATGGTAACTGGTTCTTCATCAAGACCTAGTAATACTACGATTGACCATATGACTGATCTTCATAATCTCAGAGTAACAACTCCTTCAGTCAATTCTTCAAGAAACAATAAATATTTCGACAAAACTACTGGTACTGATTCTTATTATCCTAATCTTAGTGATGATGAAGGTTATGACTACAGAGGTGATGTCGCTAGAATCATCTTCTATATGTACTTAGCCAACTATCCAGATTTAAGCCTAGCTGACACTCCTTCAGGATCGACTGAGATGGGAAATCTCTCTACCCTCCTTGAATGGAACGAATTAGATGAAGTCGACGAATTTGAACTGCAGAGAAACGATCGCATCTATCAATATCAAGGAAATAGAAATCCGTTCATCGATTATCCTGAACTAGCTGATAGGATTATCGCTTAGTATTATTTTCTTTAACCCTAACCTTTTATGCTCACATGCTAACAACTAGTCAAATGGGAGTTGATTTATCT